>NZ_BAAAKE010000015.1:0-212601 GCF_039527585.1 Saccharothrix xinjiangensis
GGTCGGAGCCGGCAGGCTCGGCGGGACGCTCTTCCCCGCCGTGCCTGCCGGCTGCGGCCTGCCTCCGGTACTCGTAAGGGCCCCATGTCAAATCGAGACCCTTCGCAACCACCGGCCACCTCGGTACTTCCCCAACGCACAACACACGCATCACGAACGTAGAACTCACCGGTCCTGAACGTTCGACACGATGGTCCTGAACGTTCGACTCGCGCGCCCCAGACGTACGACACGCCCGACCGCACCGGACAACACGCGATGTCCCACCGGATGACACGCGATACCCCAGTGGACGACTCGCGATACCCCAGTGGACGACTCGCGATACCCCAGTGGACGACTCGCGATGTCCCAGTGGACGACACGCGCGAGTACAGCCGTGGGAGCGCTCTCGTTTGAGGTGGGTTGTCAGTGAAGGGCCGACCGGCTTACAAAATGGTGTCACGAAGTTGCGGAATGTCGTAGACATCTTGCGGATACATGTCGGGTAGACCTACCGTGTGCGCCACACCACACCCGAGGAGGGTCCGCCACCATGAACTCACCCAACCTCCGCAGAGCGGCGGGGTTGCTGCTGGCAGGCAGCCTGAGCCTCACCGCCGCCACGGCCTGCTCCGCGAACCAAGACCAGGGCGACGCGGGAGCCTCCAACGGCAAGGTCACGCTCGTCGTCAACGGTCAGCCGCCGCAGACCCAGGAGTTCGACCGCAAGATCTTCGACGAGGACGTCGCGGAGTTCGAGGCGGCCAACCCCGACATCGACATCGAGCCGCGCGAGGGGTTCATGGACCCCCAGACGTTCTCCGCCAAGCTCGCGGGCGGTCAGCTCGAAGACGTCTACTACGCCTACTTCACGGACCCGGCGAACCTCATCGCCCGCCGCCAGGCCGCCGACATCACCGAGTACGTCGAGGACCTGCCGAACTACGGCGCGATCCGCCAGGAGCTGCGCGACGTGTTCAGCTCCGGCGGCAAGGTCTACGGCATCCCCACCGCCAACTACTCCATGGGCCTGGTCTACAACCGCGAGCTGTTCACCCGGGCCGGGCTCGACCCCGACCAGCCGCCCAAGACCTGGGACGACGTCCGCGCGGCCGCCAAGAAGATCGCCGACCTGCCGGGCAACGAGGTCGGCTTCGCCGAGTACAGCCGCGACAACCAGGGCGGCTGGCACTTCACCGCCTGGATGTACTCCGTCGGCGGCGGGATCGCCCGTCAGGAGGGCGACAAGTGGGTCGCCGACTTCAACGACGACAGCGGCGAGGAGGTCCTGAACCACCTCAAGGACATGCGCTGGACCGACAACAGCATGGGCGAGAAGCAGCTGCTCGTCATCGAGGACGTCCAGCAGATGATGGGCGCGGGCCAGCTCGGCATGTACCTGGCCGCGCCGGACAACATCCCCACGCTGGTCAACCAGTTCGACGGCGACTACGCCGACTACGGCCTCGCGCCCATCCCCGACGCCGAGGGCACGCTCATCGGCGGCGAGGGCTACATGGTCAACCCCAAGGCGTCGCCGGAGAAGATCCGCGCCGGCCTCAAGTGGGTCTCCTGGAAGTACCTCAACCCGGACCGCATCGAGAAGAACCTCCAGCGCTATAAGGACCGGGGCCAGCCCATCGGCCTGCCGGTGCCGCCCGCCGCCGACATCTGGACCGGCGACATCGCCGCCAAGCAGGACCAGCTCAAGAAGAGCCTCGCCACCGTGCCGGTCGCGAACTTCCAGTCCTACGTGGACACCAAGCCGGAGGGGCGCATCGAGCCGCCGAACGCCCAGCAGGTCTACGCGGTCCTCGACAACGTCATGCAGGCCGTGCTCACCAAGCCCGACGCGGACGTCAACCAGCTGCTGGCCGACGCCGAGGTCAAGGTGAACAACGTCCTCGCGCAGGTCAAGTGATGCGCCGCCGCGTCGCGGAGAACCTGACCGCGTACGGGTTCCTGTCCGCCGCCCTGGTCTGCTTCGCGGTGTTCTCCTGGTACCCGATCGCGCGCGGGGCCGTGCTGGGCTTCCAGCAGGTCGACTTCGTCAACGACCCCGCGTGGGTCGGCTGGGAGAACTTCGAACGCCTCTTCGCCGACCCCCTGTTCGCCACGGCGTGGCGCAACACCCTGCTGTTCACCGCGCTGGCGCTGGTCTTCGGCTTCGTCGTGCCGTTCCTGCTCGCGGTGGTGCTCAACGAGCTGCGGCACTTCAAGGCGTACTTCCGGCTGGTCGTGTACCTGCCGGTGATGCTGCCGCCCGTGGTGGCCGCGCTGATCTGGAAGTGGATGTACGACCCCGGTCCGGGCCTGCTCAACACCGCGTTGCGCGGGCTCGGGCTGGAGGGCCTGTCGTGGCTGGACAGCTCCGACACCTCGATGCTGTCCCTCGTCCTCGTCGCGACCTGGGCGAACCTGGGCACCGCCACGCTCGTCTACCTGGCGGCGCTCCAGGGCATCCCCGGCGACCTGTACGAGGCGGCCGAGCTGGACGGCGCGGGCGTGCTGCGCAGGCTGTGGCACGTCACCGTCCCGCAGACCCGCTTCGTGCTGCTGGTCCTGCTCCTGCTCCAGGTCGTCGCCACCATGCAGGTGTTCACCGAGCCCTACGTGATGACCAGCGGCGGCCCCGAGGACTCCACCGTCACGGTCCTGCTCCTCCTCTACCGCTACGCCTTCTACTACAACGACTTCGGCACCGCGAGTGCCCTGAGCCTGTTGCTGCTGCTGGTGCTCGGCGCGTTCACCGCCCTGTACCTGCGCGTGACGCGGAAGGCGGACGCGTGAGGACGCTCATCGCGCCGGGGCGGTCCCGCACCGGCTACACCATCGCGCTCGTCGTCACCACGGTCGTGCTCACCGCGATCTTCGTCGTGCCGCTGCTCTGGGTCGTCGTCTCCGCGATGAAACCGGCCCCCGAGCTGGCCCGCGTGCCGCCGACCGTGCTGCCGGAGACGTGGACGCCGGGCACCTACGCCGAGGCGTGGGACCTCATGGACCTCGGCTCCTACTTCTGGAACACGATCGTGGTCGCGGTCGGGGTGTGGGCGGTGCAGCTCGCGGTGGACGTGCCCGCCGCCTACGCGCTGTCCCGGCTCAGGCCGGTGCTGGGCAAGGCGATCCTCGGCGCGATGCTGGTGACCCTGATGATGCCCGCCGCGGTGCTGCTGGTCCCCACCTACATGACCATCGCCGACCTGGGCCTGCTGAACAACCCGGCCGCGCTGTGGCTGCTCGGCGCGGCGAACGCCTTCACGGTGTTCCTGCTGAAGCGGTTCTTCGACCAGCTGCCGGTGGAGGTGCTGGAGGCGGCCCGGATCGACGGCGCGAACCAGGTCACCATGCTGTGGCGGGTCGTGCTGCCGCTGTCCAGGCCGATCCTGGCGGTCGTGTCGATCTTCGCCGTGGTGGCCGCGTGGAAGGACTTCATCTGGCCGCTGCTGGTGTTCTCCGACCCGGCGCGGCAGACGCTCAGCGTGGCGCTCCAGCGCTTCGCCCCCGACACCCCGGTCAACCTGCTGCTCGCGGGCCTCGTGCTCTCCAGCCTGCCGATGATCGGCCTGTTCCTGGTGTTCCAGCGGCACGTGCTCGCGGGCCTCACCGCGGGCAGCGTGAAGGGCTGACCCGACACCCGGCGAGACCGGTGGCGCCCGTGCGGGCGGCCGGCGCCCGCACGGGTGACCGGCGCCGCAGGGCCCGCCAGTACCGAGGGACCCGTGACCCGGGGCCCAACACGAGGGAGGATCCACATGAACTGGTGGCGCGGTGCGGCCATCTACCAGGTGTACCCGCGCAGCTTCGCCGACGGGAACGGGGACGGGGTCGGCGACCTCGCGGGGCTGCGTCAAAAGCTGCCTTACCTGGCCGAGCTGGGGGTCAACGCGATCTGGCTCAGCCCGTGGTACCCCTCCCCGATGGCCGACGGCGGCTACGACGTCGCCGACTACCGCGACATCGAGCCGGCGTTCGGCACGCTCGTCGAGGCGGAGAAGCTGATCGGCGAGGCGCACGCCGTGGGGCTGCGGGTGATCATCGACATCGTCCCCAACCACTGCTCCGACCGGCACCCGTGGTTCCAGGAGGCCCTGGCGGGCCGCGGCCGGGACCGGTTCTGGTTCCACGACGGCGACGAGCCGCCGAACGACTGGCGGTCCCGTTTCGGCGGTCCCGCGTGGAGCCGCACCCCGGACGGCAAGAGCTGGTACCTCCACCTCTACAGCCCGGAGCAGCCCGACCTGAACTGGACCAACCCGGAGGTCCGGGCCGAGTTCGAGTCGATCCTGCGGTTCTGGCTGGACCGCGGCATCGACGGCTTCCGCATCGACGTGGCCGACGGCCTGGTCAAGGACTTCTCCCGGCCGGACGCCGACACGCCCTACTCGGACCAGGACGGCGTGCACGAGATCTACCGCTCGTGGCGGCGGGTGCTGGACGAGTACCCGGACGAGCGGGTGTTCGTGGGGGAGATGTGGTTGCCCGACCCGGCGCGGTTCGCGCTCTACCTGCGCCCGGACGAGCTGCACTCGGCGTTCAACTTCGACTTCCTGTGCTGCCCGTGGGACCCGGCCGAGCTGCGCCGGGTGATCGACGCGACGCTGGCCGCGCACGCCCCGGTCGGCGCGCCGCCCACGTGGGTGCTGTCGAACCACGACGTGACCCGCCACGTGTCGCGGATGGGCCGCGCGGACACCTCGTTCGACTTCGGCCGGCGCCAGCACCTCACCCCGACCGACCTGGAGCTGGGCGGGAAGCGGGCGCGGGCGGCGATCATGCTCACCACCGCCCTGCCCGGCTGCGTCTACGTCTACCAGGGCGAGGAACTGGGCCTGGAGGAGGTCGACGACCTGCCGGACGAGCTGAGGCAGGACCCGGTGTGGGAGCGCTCCGGCCACACCGACCGCGGTCGGGACGGCTGCCGCGTGCCGATCCCGTGGGGCGACGAGGGGCCGGCGTGGCTGCCGAGGCCGGCGCGCTGGGCGTCGCTGTCGGTGGCGGCGCAGACCGGCGACCCGGTCTCGATGCTCGCGCACTACCGGAACGTGCTGGGGCTGCGGCGGTCGGAGCGGTCGCTGGGCGACGGGCCGATGGGGTGGCTCGACCTCGGGCCGGGGGTGGTCGCGTTCAGCCGGGGCGACGATTTCGCCTGCGTGCTGAACCTGTCCGCCGAGCCGGTGGCCCTGCCGGAGCACGACGGGGTGCTGCTGACCAGCGGGCCGCTCGCCGACGGGGCCCTGCCGCCGGACACCGCGGCCTGGCTGCGCCTTCCGGGCTGACCGGTTCGGGTTGACCGGTTCGGGCTGTGCGGCTCGCGCCGCGCCGCCCGAGCCGGCCGGTTCGGGCTGGGCAGCCCGCTCGGCGCGGCTCGCGCCGAGCCGAGCGGACCGAGCCGGGCGGGCTGGGCCGGGTACAGCGGGCCGAGCCGAGCGGGTCGGGCCGGGCGGGCTGGGCCGGGTACAGCGGGCCGAGCCGAGCGGGTCGGGCCGGGTACAGCGGGCTGAGCGGACCCGGCGGCGAGGTCCCTCAGCCGGGGGCCGGTCCGGGGACGTCCGTCCCCGGACCGGCCTTCCCGGTCCTCCTCGCCAGGTTGCACTCGACCCGGCCGAGCACCCGCGCCGCCTCGGCCAGCTCCCGCTCGTCCATGCCGTCGACGGTCGCCTCCTCCAGCTCCCGCCACAGGCGCTCGACCTCGCGGCGCAGCGCCTGGCTCGCCACCGTGGGCTCCACGATCGTGGCGCGGCCGTCGTTCGGGTCGGGGGTGCGGCGCACGAACCCGGCCCGCTCCAGCCGCTGCACGGTCCGGGTCATGGTGGCGGAGTCGGCGTCCAGCACGTGGCACAGGTCGGACTGCCGCCGCGGGCCGAAGTCCCACAGGTGCATCATCACCAGCTCCTGCCCCGGGTGTAGTCCCGCCTGCCTGAACAGCTGACCCGCGAGCATGCGGTGCAGGCGGGCCACGCGGAAGATCGCATGGCTGATCCGGCCGCCGTCCGCCGTTTCCGGCACGGGGATCGAAGTGCGGGTTTTCTCGTTCCCAGCCATGCGGCCAGGATACTCCGGTCTTCTCGTGACCACCGTCACATGACGTAGTGGGGAATACTTCTCGGGTATTTAGCTGTTCGAACAGGTAAATCGGATACCCGGAGGGACCGCGATGAGCACCGCGTTCGAACAGCTGGACCTGGCCGGCACCACGCTCCCCAACCGCGTCGTGATGGCGCCGATGACCCGCAGCCGTGCGCGCGGCACCCTGCCGACCGCCGCCACCGCCGAGTACTACGCGCAGCGCGCGAGCGCCGGGCTGATCGTCACCGAGGGGATCCAGCCGTCGGCGGTGGGCCAGGGCTACCCGGACACGCCGGGCCTGCACAGCGACGAGCAGGTGGCGGCCTGGCGGGTCGTCACCGACGCGGTGCACGAGGCGGGCGGCCGGATCTTCGCCCAGCTCATGCACGCGGGGCGCATCGGCCACCCGAGCGTGCTGCCCGGCGGCCTGCGCCCGGTGGGCGCCTCCGCCGTGCGGCCCGCGGGCAAGCTGTTCACCGGCACGGGCCTGGAGGAGTTCCCCACGCCGGTCGAGCTGACCGGCGCCGAGGTCGAGGCCACCATCGCCGACTTCGCCGCCGCCGCCCGCAACGCCGTGGCGGCCGGGTTCGACGGCGTCGAGCTGCACGGCGCGAACGGCTACCTGCTGCACCAGTTCCTGGCCGGCAACAGCAACCTGCGCACCGACGAGTGGGGCGGCCCGGTGGAGAACCGGATCCGCTTCGTCGTCGAGGTGGCCCGCGCGACCGCCGACGCGATCGGCGCGCACCGCGTCGGCCTGCGCATCTCCCCGGCGAACCGGTACAACGACATCGCCGAGGACGACCACGAGCAGCTCTACCCGGCGCTGGTCGACGCGATCAACCCGCTGGGCCTCGCCTACCTGCACATCGCCGAGCAGGACCAGCGCCCGCTGACCCTGGAGCTGCGCAAGCGCTTCGCCGGCGCGCTGATCCTCAACCCGCACACCCCGGACCGCGTGACCGGCGCGGACGACCTGGGCCTGCTGGAGGACGGCACGGCGGACGCCCTGGCGTTCGGCGCCCTGTTCCTGGCCAACCCGGACCTGCCCGCGCGCCTGGCGAGCGGCGGCCCGTTCACCAGCCCGGACCCGACGACCTTCTTCGGCGGCACCGAGAAGGGCTACACCGACTACCCGGCGCTGGCGACCACCGGTTGACGACCCCCGAACCCCGGCCCCCGGTCCGCCTCCGGACCTCGGCCCGAACCCGAACACCCCGAATCCCGAAGTTCCGAGGCTCGCTCACCTTCGCCCGGTGAGCGGGCCTCACCTTTTTCCAGGGCCCGGAACGGGCACGAAACGGCCCCGAATCGGGCAGGAATCCGCCCGTTCCTGTGGGTTCGGTCTCGAAAACCGGGCGAAACCCGGGCACCGCCCGTCACCCTGTGGTGCTGGTCACGCTCTCACGGCGGTGTTAGACCTTATGCGCAGCCCGACCGGGCAGTGGTGGCCCGACCGGGCAACGGGAGGTGGGACGTGCGAGCCGATGAGCGCAAGCGCCGCATCCTGGCCCGAGCGCGCGCGGACGGCCGGGTCGACGTCGCGGAGATCGCGGTGGAGCTGCGGGTGGCGCAGGAGACCGTCCGCCGCGACCTGCGGGTGCTCGACGAGCACGGCCTGGTCCGCCGCACGCACGGCGGCGCGTTCCCGGTGGAGAGCGCGGGCTACGAGACCGGCCTGAAGTTCCGGTCCCACTCGATGGTGCCGGAGAAGAGGCGGATCGCGCGGGCCGCCGCGGACCGGCTCGGCGACGCGGAAACGGTCTTCATCGACGAGGGCTACACCCCCCAGCTCGTCGCCGAGAGCCTGCCGACCGGCAGGCCGCTGACAGTGGTCACCGCGTCGCTGCCCACCGCGGCGGCCCTCTCCGAGGCGCCCTCCACCACGGTCCTGCTGCTCGGCGGCCGGGTGCGGGGCCGCACCCTGGCCACCGTGGACCACTGGGCCACCCGGATGCTCGCGGACATGGTGATCGACCTCGCCTACATCGGGGCGAACGGCATCTCGCGCGAGCACGGCCTCACCACGCCCGACCCGGCGGTGGGCGCGGTCAAGGCGCAGGCGCTGGCGTCGGCGCGCAGGCGGGTCTTCGTCGGCGTGCACACCAAGTTCGGGGTGTCGAGCTTCCACCGGTTCGCGAGCGTCGCGGACCTGGAGGCGATCATCACCGACTCGGTGCTGCCCGCGGGCGAGGCGCACCGCTACTCCCTGCTCGGCCCGAAGGTCTTCCGGGCCTAGGCACACGACACCGAAACCCCACGGGACCCCGGCGCGGCCGCGGGTCCGGTAACGCACGCCCCGAGGAAGGCAGACGATGAAGTCACTCCGGTATGGCGGCCTGCTGGCCGCGGTGCTCCTGGCCACGACCGCGTGCGCCGGCGCGGGCGGCGGTGGTGGCAGCGCCGAGAACTCGATCAACGTCCTCATGGTCAACAACCCGCAGATGCAGGACCTCCAGGAGCTGACCGCGGACAACTTCACCAAGGACACCGGCATCACGGTCAACTTCACCGTCCTGCCCGAGAACGACGTCCGCGACAAGATCAGCCAGGACTTCTCCAGCCAGGCGGGCCAGTACGACGTGGCCACGATCAGCAACTACGAGACGCCCATCTACGCCAAGAACGGCTGGCTCACCCCGCTGGACGACTTCGTGGCGAAGGACGCCGGCTTCGACCAGGGCGACGTCCTGGAGCCGATCCGCCAGTCGCTCACCGCCGCCGACGGCAAGGTCTACGCCCAGCCGTTCTACGGCGAGTCGTCGTTCCTCATGTACCGCAAGGACGTGCTGGACGCCAAGGGCGTCACCATGCCCGAGAAGCCGACGTGGCAGCAGGTCGCGGACATCGCCGCCCGGGTCGACGGCGCGGAGCCCGGCATGAAGGGCATCTGCCTGCGCGGCCAGCCCGGCTGGGGCCAGCTCATGGCGCCGCTGACCACCGTGGTCAACACCTTCGGCGGCACCTGGTTCACCGAGGACTGGCAGGCGCGGGTCAACGCGCCGGAGTTCAAGGAGGCCACGAAGTTCTACGTGGACCTGGTCCGCGCGCACGGCGAGGCGGGCGCGCCGCAGGCCGGGTTCGCCGAGTGCCTGAACAACATGACCCAGGGCAAGGTCGCCATGTGGTACGACGCCACGGTCGCCGCCGGCCTCCTCGAAGCCGCCGACTCGCCGGTCAAGGGCAAGCTGGGCTTCGCCCAGGCCCCGGTGGTGCGGACCGAGTCGTCCGCGTGGCTCTACACCTGGGCGTTCGGCGTCCAGAAGGCCAGCAAGAAGGCCGACAACGCGTGGAAGTTCATCTCCTGGGCGTCCGGCAAGGGCTACGAGGAGCTGGTCGGCAAGAGCCTCGGCTGGTCGAGGGTCCCCGACGGCAAGCGCGCCTCGACCTACGAGCGCCCCGAGTACCTGGCCGCGAGCGGCTCGTTCGCCGCGCAGGCCGAGGCGGCCATCGCGGGCGCCAAGCCGACCGACCCGGGCGTGCAGCCGCGGCCCGCGAGCGGCATCCAGTTCGTCGGCATCCCCGAGTTCACCGACCTCGGCACCCAGGTGTCGCAGAGGATCAGCGCCGCGATCGCCGGGTCCACGTCCGTGGACGCCGCGCTCGACGAGGGCCAGGAGCTGGCCGAGGCCGTCGCGAAGAAGCACCGGGGCAACTGATGGGCGACCCCCTGGTGCCGAACCCGACGCCGGTCGGGAGGGCTTCGTGACGGCGGCGGCCCGCTGGGCGCGGCGCGCGCCCCTCCTGCCCGCGCTGATCTTCACCATCGCGGTCACCCAGCTGCCGTTCGTCGCGACGCTGGTGATCTCGCTGATGCGGTGGAACTCGCTGGACCCGGCCAACCGCGGGTTCGCCGGGCTCGACAACTACGTCGCCGTGTTCACCGACCCGGACCTGCGCTCGGCCATCGGCGTCACGGTCGTGCTGACCGCCGTGGTGGTGCTGGTCAGCCTGCTGCTCGGGCTGGGCCTGGCGCTGCTGCTGGACCGGAGGTTCGTCGGGCGCGGGATCGTGCGCACGATGCTCATCGCGCCGTTCCTGGTGGTGCCGGTCGCCGCCGCCCTGCTGTGGAAGCACGCGCTCTACAACCCGGAGTACGGCCTGTTCAACGGCGTGCTCACGTGGCTGTTCGGCGCGGACGCCCCGCAGCCGGAGTGGATCAGCGGGATGCCGCTGACGGCCGTGCAGGCGTCGCTGGTGTGGCAGTGGACGCCGTTCATGATGCTCATCCTGCTGGCGGGCCTCCAGAGCCGCCCGCACGACGCGGTCGAGGCCGCGCGCATCGACGGCGCCTCGCCGTGGCAGGTGTTCCGCTACCTGACCCTGCCGCACCTGCGGCAGTACCTGGAGCTGGGCGCGCTGCTCGGGTCGATCTACGTCGTGCAGAACTTCGACGCCGTCTTCACCATCACCTCGGGCGGCCTGGGCACGGCCAACCTGCCCTACACGATCTACCAGACCTTCTACCAGGCCCACGACTACGGCCAGGCGTCCGCGGCCGGCGTCGTCGTGGTGCTCGGGTCGATCGTCATCGCCACGTTCGCGCTGCGCGTGGTGTCGTCCCTGCTGCGCGAGGAGGTGCGCGCGTGAAGCGGATCTGGGGCGTGCTGGCCTGGTTCTCCGGGCTGCTGTTCTTCGCGCCGGTGGCGTGGATGGTGCTGACCTCGCTGCACAGCGAGCCGGACGCGGCGACCAACCCGCCGTCGCTCGCCGCGCCGCTGACCTTCGACGGCTACCGCGAGTTCTTCGACTCGAACCCGTGGCCGCCGCTGATCAACTCGATGAGCGCGTCGATCGGCTCCACGCTGCTCGTGCTGCTGCTGGCGATCCCGGCGGCGTACGCGCTCTCGATCAAGAAGGTCGAGAAGTGGTCGGACGTGCTCTTCTTCTTCCTGTCCACCAAGATGCTGCCGGTGGTGGCCGGGCTGCTGCCGATCTACCTGGTCGCGCAGCACACCGGGCTGCTGGACAACATCTCGTTCCTGGTCGTGCTCTACACGTCGATGAACCTGCCGATCGCGGTGTGGCTGATGCGGTCGTTCCTGGCCGAGGTGCCGGGTGAGATCCTGGAGGCCGCCGCGCTCGACGGCGCGGGCCTGGTCACCACGCTGCGGCGGGTCGTCGCGCCGGTCGCCATGCCGGGCATCGCGGCGACCTCGCTGATCTGCTTCATCTTCAGCTGGAACGAGCTGCTGTTCGCCCGCGTGCTGACCGGCGTGGTGGCCGGCACCGCGCCGGTCTACCTCACCGGGTTCGTCACCAGCCAGGGCCTGTTCCTGGCCAAGGTGTGCGCCGCCGCCACGGTGGTGTCCCTGCCGGTGCTCGTCGCCGGGTTCGCCGCCCAGGACAAGCTGGTCCAGGGCCTTTCTCTGGGAGCAGTCAAGTGAGAGCAGCCGTGATCACCGGGGTCGGCCGGGTCGAGGTGGCCGAGGTGCCCGACCCGGAGCCGGGCCCGCGGCAGGTCGTCGTGGACGTCGCGGCGTGCGGCCTGTGCGGCACCGACCTGCACATCCTCCAGGGCGAGTTCGCGCCGACCCTGCCGGTGGTGCCGGGTCACGAGTTCGCCGGCGTGGTCGTCGAGGTCGGCGCGGACGTGACCGAGGTCCGGGTCGGCGACCGGGTCGCGGTGGACCCGTCGCTGTACTGCCACGAGTGCCGCATGTGCCGGGCCGGGCGCGCCAACCTGTGCGAGCGGTGGGCGGCGATCGGCGTCACCACCGGCGGCGGCGCGGCGGAGTACGCGGTGGCGCCGGTGGCGAACTGCGTGAAGCTGCCCGACCACGTGCGGACCGAGGACGCCGCGCTGATCGAGCCGCTGTCGTGCGCGGTGCGCGGCTACGACGTGCTGCGGTCGCGGATGGGCAGCCGGGTGCTCATCTACGGCTCGGGCACGATGGGGCTGATGATGCTCCAGCTGGGCAAGCTCACCGGCGCGGTGTCCGTCGAGGTCGTCGACCTCAACCCGGACCGCCTGGCGACGGCCGAGCTGCTGGGCGTCACGGCCACCGCCGCGAACCCCGACGAGCTGGACCGGCCGGGCGGCTGGGACGTGGTCATCGACGCCACCGGCAACGAGAAGGCCATCCAGGACGGCCTCGGCCGGGTCGCGAAGGGCGGCACGTTCCTCCAGTTCGGCGTCTCCGACTACTCGGCGCGGGTGACCATCGAGCCGTACCGGATCTACAACCAGGAGATCACCATCACCGGGTCGATGGCGGTGCTGCACTCGTTCGAGCGGGCGGCGGACCTGTTCGCCACCGGGGTACTCGACCCGGAGGTGTTCATCAGCGACCGCCTGCCGCTGGCCGACTACGCGTCGGCGCTGGAGAGGTTCCAGGCGGGACAGGGGCGCAAGATCCAGGTCCTGCCCTAGGCGGGCGCGGCGCCCGGGCACGCGCCCGGGTGCCTCGCCCGGGTTCGGACCCCGGGTACGGCGAAGGCCCGGTCACCCCGGCGGCAGCGGGGTGGCCGGGCCTTCGGCACGCGGTCAGTCGCGAGCGGCCCGCTTGCGCTGCATGATCAGCAGGGCGGCGCCGCCGCCCAGCAGGACCACGCCGATGACCAGCGGGATCGCGATGCTGGCGCCGGTGTTGGCCAGCGGGGTCTCCTCGGCGGCGATCGGCACGACCGAGGTCGGGGCGACCGAAGCGGTCGGCGACACGGGCACGCTGGACTCGGCCGGGGGCTGCTCGGCCGGCGGCTGCTCGGCGGGGGGCTCCTCGGCCGGCGGCTGCTCGGCGGGGGGCTCCTCGGCGGGCGGCTGCTCGGCGGGCGGCTGCTCGGCCGGCGGCTGCACGGGGCACGGCTGCACGGTCTTCTTCTGGGTGAACGAGTGCTGGTTGCCGTCGTGCGCGGTCACCTTGACGACGAACTCGCGCTCGACGTCGGCGGGCGCGGTGAACTTCTCGTCCAGGTTGGCGCCGAAGTCCTTGTCCGCGATGGTCTCACCGTTGACCGTGACCTTGATCCGGTTCGCCTTGTCCCTGGACTCGGGGGCGTAGTGGATCAACTGCACCTGGACGCTCGCCTGACCGTCCTTGCAGTCGGGGGTCACCTTCCAGTTGTGCGCCGAGGCAGGCGTCGCGAGGATCGCGGACGTAGCGAAGGTAGCGGTGAGCGCGCCGAGAAAGGCGCCAGCTCTGGCGAGCTTCATGTGAGGGCTCCTGAGGGAGGGCTTAGGAGAGACGGCGGTCACCTTATACGGGGAACGTCAACCACTCGACTGGGGGATCGGTAATTACTTTCCGCATCTGCCGCCGCAACCGTCTCCTGAGGATGACCAGCACGGCCGTGCCGCCCACGTGCACCAGGACGCCGAGTCCCGAGGGGAGGCCCACCCGCGCTCCCGGTTGCTCCAGTTCGGCCTGTTCGGCGACTCTGACCAGGGCTTTCGCCGTGGTGGGCGGTAGGCGGAAGATCGCCGGCGGAGTGGTGGCCGCGGGCATTTCCACAGTGGTCGAAGTCGTGATGACCGGGTCTTCTTTTTTTGGCGGGATCGTTACCGGCGTCGTCGCCGGCGCGGTGCCGGGCCCGCCGCAGGTCCGCCGGAACGACCGGCGGAACCGGGCGTCCTCTGTGGACCGCCTGCCGTCGCACCGGCTCGGCTCGGCGGTCGGCACGGCCCGGCGGTCACCCCGGGCGCTGCCCGTTCCGGGTGGGACCCCTGCTTGTCAACAGTCGGCACCGGTCGTTCAGCAGGTGGTCTCCCTTGTTCGGGCCGCGGCGAAGTGGCTACTTTCGCGCCACCCACGTGGACCACCCTCCGCCGCACCCGCGGGCGCCCCCGCCGCGGGCCCTCACCTTCCCCTCGAAGGACCCACCATGAGCGTGTCCGCCCAACCGCGCCTGCACGCGCCCGAAGACCCACCCGTCCTCAAGGTCGTGCCCGCCCGCCACCCGTGGCGGTGGGTCGGCATCGTCGCCGTGCTGGTGCTCGCCGCCCAGTTCGTCAACGGCCTGGTCACCAACCCCGGTTGGGACTGGGCCACGTTCGCCCGGTTCATCACCGCGGAGTCCGTGCTCAGGGCGGTGCTGGTCACCCTGGAGCTGACCCTCTACGGCACCGCGATCGGCTTCGCGCTGGGCATCGTGCTCGCCCTCATGAGGCTGTCCCGCAGCCGGTTCCTGGCGGCCGTGAGCTGGACCTACACCTGGGCGTTCCGGTCCATCCCGCTGATCGTGCAGCTGCTGTTCTGGTTCAACATCTCCTACCTGTACCAGGAGCTGCGCCTGGGCATCCCGTTCGGACCGACGTTCGTCGGCTTCGACACCAAGGACCTGATCAGCCCCATGGGCGCGGCGGTGCTCGGCCTCGCCCTGCACCAGGCGGCGTACGCGGCGGAGATCGTGCGCTCGGGCATCATCTCGGTCGACCACGGCCAGCTGGAGGCCGCCGCGGCGCTGGGCGTGCCGCGGGCCCGCCAGTTCCGGCGGATCATCCTGCCGCAGGCCATGCGCTCGATCCTGCCCAACGCGACCAACGAGGTCATCAGCCTCTTCAAGGGCACCTCGGTGGTGTCCGTGGTGGCCATCGGCGAGCTGTTCTACCAGGTGCAGGTGATCTACGGGCGCAACGCGAGGGTCGTCGCCCTGCTCATGGTCGCCACCGCCTGGTACATCGCGCTGACCACCCTGCTGTCGATCGCGCAGCACTACGTCGAGAAGCACTACGCCAAGGGCGCGACCCGCGACCGGGAGGGCTGGAAATGGGCGAGGTGATGGTGCACCTCCAGGGTGTCCGCAAGAGTTTCGGGGACAACGAGGTGCTGCGCGGCGTGGACCTGGAGGTCCGCGCCGGCGAGGTCGTCGTGGTGCTCGGGCCGTCCGGGTCCGGCAAGTCGACGCTGCTGCGCACGATCAACCACCTGGAGAAGGTGGACGCCGGGCTGGTCTCCGTCGACGGCGAGCTGATCGGCTACCGCCGCCGCGGCGACCGGCTGCACGAGCTGAGGGAGCGCGAGGTGCTGCGGCAGCGCACGCACATCGGCTTCGTGTTCCAGAACTTCAACCTGTTCCCGCACCTGACCGTGCTGGAGAACGTCGTCGAGGCCCCGGTGTCCGCGCAGCGCCGGCCGCTCGACCAGGCGCGCGAGCGGGCGCGGGCGCTGCTGGCCCGCGTCGGCCTGTCGGAGAAGGAGTCCGCGTACCCGAGGCACCTGTCCGGCGGCCAGCAGCAGCGCGTCGCCATCGCCCGCGCCCTCGCGCTGGACCCCAAGGTGCTGCTGTTCGACGAACCCACGTCGGCGCTCGACCCCGAGCTGGTCGGCGAGGTGCTGGACGTGATCAAGGACCTCGCGCGCTCCGGCACCACGATGGTCGTCGTCACGCACGAGGTCGGCTTCGCCCGGGAGGTCGCCGACACCGTCGTGTTCCTGGACGGCGGCGTCGTCGTCGAGCAGGGCCCGCCCTCCCGGGTCCTCGACGACCCGCAACACCCGCGCACCCGCGCGTTCCTGTCCAAAGTGCTCTGAAAGGGGATCCCGTTGTCGCGCTCCGGAACCGCCGCCCTCCTCACCGTCGCCGCCCTGGCGCTGACCGCCTGCGCGGGCGCCGACGGCGCGGCGATCGAGGACCAGGTCGTCAGCAACGGCAAGGTCGTCAACCTCGGTCCCGACCAGGACCGCGTCACCGCCGAGAAGGTCGACTCGATCGCCGCGAAGGTGCCCGAGCGGTTCCGGAAGGAGGGCCGGATCGCCATCGGCGGCTCGGCGGGCACCAACCCGCCGCTGCGCTTCTACGCCACCGACGACAAGACGCCCATCGGCGTGGAGACCGACATCGCCGTGCTCATCGCCGGCGTGCTCGGCCTGGAACCGCAGCTGGAGGTCTCGTCCTGGGAGAACCTGTTCGTCGGCCTGGACAGCGGCCAGTACCCGCTGGGCCTGTCGAACATCACCGTCACCGAGGAGCGCAAGGAGAAGTACGACTTCGCCACCTACCGGCTGGACACGCTCGCGTTCGAGGCCAAGAAGGGCGGCTCGTGGCGGGTGGAGGGGCCGGAGGACGTGGCCGGGAAGGTCATCGCGGTCGGGTCCGGCACCAACCAGGAGAAGATCCTGGTCGACTGGAGCAAGGCCAACGAGGCCAAGGGCCTGCCCGCCACGGACATCAAGTACTACCAGAACGCCTCCGACTACTACCTGGCCCTGGAGTCCGGCCGGCTCGACGCCTACCTGGGCCCGAACCCGACCTCGGCGTACCACGTGGCCGTCTCCGGCACGACGGAGGTGATCGGCACCTTCTCCGGCGGCGGCGACCTCCAGGGCAAGATCGCGGCGACCACGAAGAAGGGCAGCGGCCTGGTGGAGCCGGTCGCGGAGGCCATCGACCACCTGATCGAGACCGGCAAGTACGCCGAGGTGCTGGACCGGTGGGGGCTGGCGGACGAGGCGGTGGAGAAGTCCGAGATCAACCCGCCGGGGTTGCCGAGGTCCTGAGCGCGCTCGACGAAAGGCCCGCACCGGGCGTCCGGTGCGGGCCTTTCCGCATTCCTGCGGACGGGTCAGCCCGGGCCCGCACGGCCCGCGCCGCCGCGTCCGCCGCCCACGTCGGCCCCCTCGACCTGCTGGTCACCGGCGGCGACGAGGACCGGGAGTCCTACGAGCGCCACCTCGCGGGCCCTCTGGAACGCCGCCTGGTCGCCCGCGCGGCCCAACGCGACCTGTCCGACCGCAGCGCCGCGTCCGAGGAGATCGCCTGGTGGCTGTTCCACCGCTGGGTGGCGACCAGGGAGGACCAGCCCGCCGTCCTGGAGGCGATCCCCGTCGACGACCGCCCGACGCGGAAGGTCCTGGTCGACGTCCTCGACCGCCTCACCCGCCTGTTCCGCCTCCCGCCGGGCGACCTGGGCGTCCCGCAGCGCCTGGACCTGAAGTCCCGGACCACCCACCTCGGTGGCGTGGAGGTGCGCGAACGCCTGCTCGGCCTCCTGCTGGTGGTCGGCCACACCCTCGCGGTCGAGCCGATCGCCCTGTCACCGGTGGTGGTCGAGCACCTGGGCGTGCCGAACCCCGTCGACCTGGCCGAGTTGCGCACGACGCTGGGCGAAGCCACCTGGGAGCCGATCCGGATCGGCCTGGGCCTGGTCGCCGAGTGCCGGCACGAGGCGGTCCCGGAGGCGTTGCGCGAGCACGTGGCCCGGGTCGACGCCGTGCTCGGCGCGGTCCACTCGGTGGCCGAGGACGACGTCCACCTCCAACCCCTCCGCCACCTGCCGGCACGGGCGTCGGCCGACCGGGTCGAACCGGCCGCGCACGACGGCCACCCGATCTTCGCCGTGCCGGTCACCCGCTTCCGCCTGGAGCAGACCAGGGTGCGCGAGCTGCTGATGGGGGAGCAGCTCTACGGCGACAGGTCGCTGGCCATCCGCGAGCTGTACCAGAACGCCCTCGACGCGTGCCGCTACCGCCAGGCGCGCCAGGACTACCGGATCGCGCTGGGGCTGCCGGGCGGCTGGACCGGGCGCATCGGGTTCGACCAGGGCGTCGACGACCAGGGCCGGCACTACCTGCGGTGCACCGACAACGGCATCGGCATGGGCGCGCAGGAGCTGCGCGAGGTCTTCTCGCAGGCGGGCGTCCGCTTCGCCGACCGGTCGGAGTTCCTGGAGGAGCAGGCCCAGTGGGCCGAGCGCGGCGTCCACCTCTACCCGAACAGCAGGTTCGGCATCGGCGTCATGAGCTACTTCATGCCGGCCGACGAGATCGAGGTGACCACCTGCCGCATGGACCGCCACGACGGCCGCCCGGGCCGGAGTGGCGGGTGCGGATCGTCGGCCCCGGCCACCTGTTCCGCATCCGGCAGGTCGCCGACAGCGGCTCGCAGCCCGGCACGACCGTGACGCTCCACCTGCGCGACGGGGAGGACGCGCCGTCGTGCGTGGAGGTGCTGGAGCGGTCGCTGGGCATCGCGGAGTTCGCCACCGGGGCCGAGCACGACGGCTTGGTCGCGAAGTGGGAGCCGTTCGTCTTCAAGGCCCGGTCGAGGCAGCCGGGGGAGTCCTACGGCATCCACGTGGCGAAAGAGGTGCTGCCCGCGTCCCGCTCACCCGAGGGACAGGTCGTCTGGTGCGCGCAGGGCGGAGGGCTGCTGGCTGACGGCCTGTACGTCGTCCCCGCGGAGCAGAGGGGCCTGCTCAAGCACTCGGGCGGCGGTGACGACCTGCGTGGTGCGGTCGTCAACCTCACCCGCCACCGGGTGCCCCGCCTCACGGTCGACCGGACGCAAGTGCTGGACGACGTCTCGGTGCACGTGGAGCGGCTGCTGGCGGCAGCGGCTCCGGAACTCGTCGCCCGTGACCCGGCGTTCCTGTCCTGGGAGTGGATCGCCAACGTCGCCGAGGTCAGTCCGGGGGTGGCGGACATCGTCACGCCGGCCGTGATCAGGGCCGGGAAGCGACTGAGTGACGCCGGCGTGCGAGCGGATGCCACCGCGTCCGACTGCTTCCCCGCGGATCGCAGTCCGACGCCTCCCCTTGGCAACCGGCCGCTGGGCGCCGGGCACAGGTCGTTGCCGTCGTGGATCCTGCTGTGGCGGTTGATCGCCCGTGATCCGGCACTGCTCCCGAACGGCCTCGTTCCCCGGGGGATCAGGGTGCTGTCGGCCTTGCCCTCGGACGCCGTCCTGGCGGCACACCTCGGCAAGGAGCAGGACGGCCCGGTCCCGACCGGCGCCGTGGCCGAGTTGGCGTACCTGCTGGGCCGAGGGCCTCGTGCGATCGTCGCCAGGTTGCGGAGGCTGGGGTATCGGACCGACGGGCTCGACGACCTCCCCGACCGGGAAGAGCGCCAGGCGCACGACCACCCGTTGCTCAGCCGCGAGCTCACCGGCCGTGCGCCGTGGCTCGAACCGGGGCGCCCCGTCCCGAGGGGCCACGTGATCGCCGCCCAGCGCCGCACCAGGCTGCCGTCGGCGGAGATCACGAGGCGCTTGGCGCGCTACTCGTTCCCCGTCGACGGCCCGCTCGGAGCGGTGAGCCTGTACCGGCTGGTAGAGCTCTCGGTGAAGTCCGGTCCGGGGCCGAAGGCCGTGGGGGAGGTCCTCCGCCGCTGGGGGTACGCCGTCCCCGAGGCGGACGACCTCCCGGACGTGCTCGACGACCAGGACGATCACCTCGTCCGTCGATCCGCCCCGTGGTCCGGCGCCCTCTCGGCACGAGCCCTGAGCCTCTGCGCGGCACGTGCCGGGTGCACCCAGGACGATGCGGCGCGCCGGTTGTCGCGCTTGGGCTACGAGGTGCCGGAACAGCGGCTCGACGACCCCTGCCTCGACCCGTTGGGCCGGGGGTTCCTGGAGGACGGTGAAGGATTGCCGTCAGCGACCTGGTCCGCCGACCTCACCCTCGAAGTCGCGGTGCGGGTCGCGTACCACCTCAGGGTGAAGGTGACCGAGGTGATCGAACGGGCCCGTGAGCGAGGGGCGGAGGTGCCGGCCCGGGTCCCACCGGTCGGCGTGCCCGACGACGTGGACCTGGCGCTCCTCTCCGACGCGCGCGTCTGCTCCCTCGTCGCGTCGGGCAAACCGCTGCCGCTGCACTTCCCGTACGGCCTCGACTCCTTCGGGTGGTCCACGTACGACGAGGAGGTGCACGAGATCGCCATACGGGCGTGGGAGCTGGGCCTGGTGTCCGTGGAGCCGGAAGTCGACGAGTACGCGTGGACCGATTTTCCCTGGTCAAGGATTTCGAGACCGGCAAGAAGTGGTTCGAGGTCGACCAGCCGGTGCCGGTCAGGCAGGTCCTGGGGCACGCCCTGCTCCGCGGCGAGCCGGTGGACCGGATCGTCGACCAGATGCTCGACCTCGACCTCCAGGTCGAGCACGTGGGCGAGGGAATCGCAGAACTCCCGACCCGGGTGCCGGTCGAGCAACCGGGTGAGGACCCGCCTTTCGAGTGGTGATCCCCGAACCGGGCAGGTGTCACACGTCCACGGGCGCGTGGTCCTCCACGTCCCACGGCTCGGCGTCGGCCATCAGGCCCACCATGCCCGACACCAGCCGGAGTTGGTCGACGTCGCGCACGTCGGCCTCCACCAGCCTCGGCGAGCACACCACCACCGCCACGGCCTGCGCCCGCGACAGCGCCACGTTCACCCTGTTGCGCGACAGCAGGAAGTCCAGGCCGCGAGGCAGGTCCACGGCCGCCGACGACGTCATGGTGGTGACCACCACCGGCGCCTCCTGGCCCTGGAACCGGTCCACCGTGCCGACCCGCACGAGCCCGTACCCGTGCTTCTCCAGCTCGCGCCGCACCAGCCGCACCTGCATGTTGTACGGCGCCACCACCAGGAAGTCGTCCTCGTCCAGCGCCCGCGCGCCCGGCCCGTCGGTCCACAGCCGGCCCATCAGCGACCGCACCACGCCCACCACGGCCGCCGCCTCCTCCACCGACGACGTGGTGTTGCCCGAGTGCTCGACCGAGCGCAGGTAGACGCCCGGCCGCACGCCCGCGACACCGCGTCCCGCCGCGCTGGGGTGCGACCGCAGCAGCCCGGCGTAGGACAGGTTCGACACCGGCTCGCACACCGCCGGGTGCAGCCGCCGCGTCTGGTCCAGGAAGTAGCCCAGCTCGGGCGGGATCACGTCGGCGTCGCCGATCAGGTGCCCCAGCGCCGACGCCTCCGCGCCCGCCGGGTGCGTGCCCTGCACGACCTGCGGCAGCTGCTGCGGGTCGCCCAGCAGCACCAGGTTGCGCGCGCACGTCGACACGGCCAGCGCGTCGGCCAGCGCGAACTGCCCGGCCTCGTCCACGATCAGCACGTCGAACGGCCGCTCGCGCAGCGCGGTGTTGGCGAACGTCCACGCCGTGCCGCCGACCAGGTGGCCACCGCCCTGGTCGTCGCGCCACCGCACCAGCGCCCCGTTGTCCCGGGGCTGCTCCCACGCGCAGTCCTTCGCCGGCGCGCCCTTCGCCCGCTTCGCCGTCGGGATCGGCACGCCCAGCTCGCGGCCCGCCGCCCGAGCCGCCGAGAGCACGTTCTCCACGGCCTTGTGGCTGGTCGACGTCACGCCGACGCTGCGCCCGCCCCGGATGAGGTGCGCGATCAGCCTGCCCGCCAGGTACGTCTTGCCCGCGCCCGGCGGGCCCTGCACGGCCAGCGCGGAGCCGTCCAGCGCGTCCACGGCCGCGATCACGTCGGCGATCAGGTCGTCGGAGCGCGGCAGCGCCCCCGTGCGCAGCCGCGGCGGCGTGCGCCGCACCAGGTCGACGCCGGGGTGCGGCGGCAGCTCGGGCAGGGCGTCCACGACCATCGCGGCCAGGTCGTAGACCGCCTCGTCCTTGGGCGTCGGCCGCACCGGGCTGCCGGGCAGCACCGCGATCGGCACCTCGCCGTCCACGTCGTCCGGCGAGGTGCTCTCCTGGAGCACGACGTCCTCGGCCGACTCGGCGAGCACGACGGCGTCCCGGCTGCGGTTGGGCGCGCCCTTGTAGAGCAGCCGCACCTGGTCGCCCGCCGCGAACGGGTGCGGGCGCTCCGGGTCGCACCACGCGCGCACCTCGCGCTTGGCCTTGCGCACCCGCCCGGACGGCATCACCCAGTCCTCGGCGCGCACCGACACCGGCACCGCGCACGCGCTGTCGGACTCCAGCTCGGACAGCGGCGCGCCCATCTGCCGGAAGAAGTCCCACCACGCCGGGTTGGTCTCGCGCCGGTGGTAGCCGACCGCGGCGGCCAGCAGCGCCCGCGCCCGCTGGTCGTCCGTCGCCTCGGCCGGGTTGTCCGGCAGCCCTTCCACCAGCGGGTCGACCACGGCGGCCAGCCGCGCCGCCCGCTCGGCCCGGCGCTGCGCGGCCAACTCGTCCTCGATCTCCTGGGTGAACGACGGCTCCGGCACGTGCGGCTGGACGCCGGCCTCGTCGCGGACGCCCAGCAGGAACCGGTAGAGCCGCAGCGTGGAGACGCAGTCGGCGGCGTTGTAGTCGGCGATGCCGGCCAGGACCTCCTCGGCGCGCGCCGGGTCCGCGCCGCGCAGCGCCAGGTACTCCTCGTAGGCCTCGATGCTGGAGACGGCGTTGGTGACCTCGCCGGTCCGCGCGGGCATGTAGAGCGGTTCCAGGTACTTGATCGAGTACGACCGCTGCGACACCCGCAACGCCTTGCGCACCACCGAGTACAGGTCCACCAGCGCGTCGGAGCGCAGCAGGTGGTCGACGGCCTCCTCGCGGGTGCCGTGCAGCGCGGCCAGCTTCTTGAGGGCGTTCACCTCGTAGGGCGCGTAGTGGTAGACGTGCGCGCCGGGGTTGGCCTCCAGCCGCTCCACCACGAAGTCGACGAACCGCTCGAACGCGAGCTTCTCCCGCCGGCGGCTGTGCGCCCAGAACGGCGTGAACGCCCCCTCGGCGTCGACCACGCCGAACAGGTACTCCAGCCCTTCGCCGTCGAGCGCGAACGGGTCGCCCTCCATGTCGAAGAACAGGTCGCCGGGGTCGGGCACGGGCAGCGCGGCCAGGGCCTCGGGCGCGACCACCTCGAAGGCCACCTCGCCGGTCGGGTCCGCCTCGGTGCGGGAGCGGTCCTGGACCACCTGGAGCGCGGCCTGCGCGCGCAACCCGGCGAAGGTCGCGGCCGACATGGTGGCGGGCCGGTCGGCCTGCGCGGCGCCCGCGAGGGCGTCGATCGTGCCGAGCCCGGCCGCGGCGAGCTTGCGGCGCTGGTCGGCGCGGATGCCCGCGACCAGCGACAGGTCCCGGTCCCGCTCGCGCCCGGTGGCGCAGTGGCGGGCGAACCGGCACGTCGCGCAGGCGGGCCGCTCGTCGTCCCACAACCGGGCGGGCAGGGTCGCGGGCCCCGCCACGCGGACCCGGAGCCGGTCGGTGAGGTCCCGGACCAGCGGCAGGAAGTCGGCCACCCGGAACGCGCGGGCGGTGCCGTCACCGAGCAGCAGGTGCATCCGGGGACCGGCGAGCGACCCCAGGGCGTTCGCGTAGGCGGTCGACTGCACCACGGCGG
Organism: Saccharothrix xinjiangensis; assembly: GCF_039527585.1. Classification (NCBI taxonomy): domain Bacteria; kingdom Bacillati; phylum Actinomycetota; class Actinomycetes; order Pseudonocardiales; family Pseudonocardiaceae; genus Saccharothrix; species Saccharothrix xinjiangensis. Next base: position 22,995 of record NZ_BAAAKE010000015.1, read on the forward strand.
CCGGGGTGGCGTGGCGGGCGAGCTTGGCGTCGTGCGGCTCGTAGCCGTGCTCGCCGGCGACGAGGAAGTCGGCGCGCCCGTGGAAGCCGTCGGCGTAGAAGACGGCCTGGTAGACCACCGGCGCCCGGTCGGCGAGGGCGGCGGCGGTCAGCGCGGCGGCGGCGGTCAGCGCCTCGTGGGTGGGCGCGGGCTGGGGGATCTCGACCACCTCGGTCCGCGCCCGGAACCGCTCCAGCACGGCCTGCTCGTGCGCCAGTCCGTGCCGGGTGGCCAGGGTGTTCCGCTGCTCCTCGGGCGCGGGGACGCCGGGCACGCCGCGCGCGAGGGCCAGGGACAGCCGGCTGCGGTGCTCGCACTCCAACAGGTCCACCAGGTCCGACGGGGAGTGCACCAGGTGGCCGTCGGCGTTGAGCATGGCGCGCAGTATCGCCGCCGGGCGCCCGGAGGCCGGGGATCACGCCCGGCGCGTCGCGGAGTGCGGTGAGCGCCACTGGGGTCCCACGGGTCACCTGGGTCGCCGGGGCGGCCGGCGTTGCGGGGCGGGCGGCGCTCGGGCGGGGGTTGCCCGGTGGGGTCCTGCCGGTGGGGATCGGGCCCGGTGGGGAGCGTGACCGATGGAGGTCGGGCCTGGGTGGGAGCGTGCCGGTGCGGCTCGGAGGTCGTGTCGCCCGCGGGTCGTGCCGGTTCCGTCAGCCGGAGTGGGCGGCCTGCCAGCGGGCCCGGTGGGCGGCGGCCTCCGCCTCCGCCTCGGCCAGCGCGTCGGCGGGCAGCGGTTCGGCGCACCACGCCCGCAGCACGGCCGCCATCTCCGCCGTGAACCGCGCGCCGGTCGGCGTCAGCGCGCCGCTGTCCAGCAGCGCCTCCGCGGTGGCCAGCGCGGCCGACCGCCACCGCGCGTACTCCGCGCGCGCCGCCGCACCAGGCCGGTCCCGCCAGAAGCCCGCCACGCCCAGGTGCGCGTACGTCCCGTGCAGCAGCCCGGTCGCGGGCCGCGGGTCCTCCCGCCACGGCGCGTAGAACAACGCCCGCCGGTCGGGCTCGACCAGCGCGAACAGGTCCATCAGCGCCGCCAGCTTGTTGTGCTGGGCCTCGTGCGCCAACGTCACCGCCACCGCCTCCGCGTCCGGTGCGGGCGACAGGAACACGCAGCCGTAGGCGTCCGCCAGGGTCGCGCTGCTCGTCCCCGAGGCGGACGACGGCATCGGCGTCAGCACCCTCACGACCTCGGCCACCTCCGCGGCGACCGCCGGGTGGTCCCGCGCCAGCAGCTCCCACGCCGCCCCGACCTGCTTCCGCAGCCGCGGCAGGTCCGGCGCGGTGTCCACGGGCAGCTCGTCGGGCACCCCGCCACCCGCCCACAGGTCCACCTGGAGCACGGCAGGCCCCATCGCGACCTCGGGCAACGGCTCGTACCCCGACCCCGGCCCGACCACGACCCCCAACGACGGCAGCGCGACCACCTCGGCCGGCGGGAACGCCAGGTCCACCGGCACCCCCGCGCGCACCGCCGCCGCGGCTGCCGTGAACGCCAGCTCACCGGGCCGACCGCGCCCCGCCGCGGTCCGCGTCGCCCACGCCCCGACCGACGGGTGGTCGAGCACCCGGTCCACCGCGCCGGGAGCCACCCGGCGCGCCTCGCGCAGCAGCTCGTAGGCGGGGCGCGCCTCCGGGTCGGACGCGATCGACCTGATCATCAGCAGGGTCCGGCTGCGCCGGGCCAGTCGCAACACCCGGACCGCCGCGCCGCCACCGCCCCTGGCGAGCGCGACGAAGTCGGCCTCCGACAACCGGAAGGGCGCGACGGCGGGGGAGCCGCTGCTCGCGGGGCTGCCGCTCGTCGGGCCGCCGCCTGCCGGGCCACTCCCGGCCGAGCCGCCACCCCGCGACCCCGGGCCCGGCCTCCCGCCCGTCACGCCAGCTCCGCCAGGTCCGTCGCCACCCGCGACCGCACGTGCCCGATCAACCGCGCCAGGTCCGGGCAGTACACCGAAGGCCGGTCGAACCCCGCGCCCTCCAGGTACCGGTGCGCCCGCAGCCCACCACCGCACGCGCGCACCACCGGGCACCGCCGGCACACCCCCGACAACCCCGCCAACCCCTCCCGCGCGGCCCGCACCGGCGGCAGGTCCGCCGCCGCGTCGAACGGGTCCCGCGCCACGTTCAACCCGGTCGCCGCCGCGGCGGGCGAGGAGGACGCCAGGATGTCCGAGGCCTCGATCGAGCCGTCGGTCTCGACCACCACCTGCGCGGACGGGCTCAGCCCGATGCCCTCCACCCCGGACCCGCCGCCCAGCAGCACGTTCAGCAGCTCCTCGAACAGCCGCACCCCCGTCACCGGCCGCTCGTACCAGCGGTCGAACACCGCGATCAGCCACTCCGCATAAGGCGTCCCGGGCGCGCCGGCCGCGCGTCCCGGCGGCGGAACGGACCAGTTGCCGTGCGGCAGCAGGAAATCGACGGCGGGCGGCGAGAATTCCACCAGCGACTCGTAGGTGCGCACCGGGTCGTTGCGCACGTCCACCACGCACAGCAGACCGCCGTACACCCCTGGAAACCCGCGCAGCAACTCCAGCGCCGAACGCACCGCCGCCCAACTGCCGCCGCCGTCCGGCCGCGTGCGGTGCCGGTCGTGCGCTTCCGGCGGGCCGTCCACGCTCACCCCGACCCGAACGCCCAGCGAGTCGAACAACAGCGCGAATTCCCGGTCCAGCAAGGTGCCGTTCGTCTGCGCGGTGAACCGCACCTCCGCGGGCACCTCGGCGCGGAACCGCGCCACCAGCGCGGCGATCGCGGCACGGCCCGCGAGCAGTGGTTCCCCGCCGTGCAGCACGACTTCCACCTCGGTCAGGCCGTGCGCCCGCACGTGCTCCGCCACCCGTTCGGCGGTGTGCGCGACGACTTCCGGCGACATCGCCCGCGGGCGCGACCGCCACCTCTGGTCGGCCAGTTCGTAGACGTAGCAGTAGTCGCACGCCAGGTTGCACCGGCCGTGCACCTTCACCACGAACTGGTGGAACGGCAGCGCTTTCATCAACCCCCCGATTCCGCCCTCCCCGAGAGCAATCAAACACAGCTCACCGCCCGCTACTTCCGCCAATCGGAGGATTCACGCCGCTTTCCCCCGCACTTCACTAAGATGGAACCGCGCCCGTTGGTCGAACCGGCAATCGGGCGAGCGGCGGGCAAACCCGCAGCACTGCGGTGAGGGGGTGTGCCGGAGATGGCAGAAGAACCCGTGCTGGAGTCCGAGCTCCTGGACGTCACGGGCCTGGACCTGGGCCGACTGGCCGACCTGCCGGACACCGCGCTGCGCGCCGCGCTGCACCGGATCCTCGCGGAGAACGCCGAACTGCCCACCAGGTTCGCCGCTTTCGAGAGCTCACTGTGAAAACACCCGCCGTGACACCCGCCGTGACCACAGCGGTGACGACGACAACCGTGCGCACGGCCGTTCGGGTGAACCGCGGCTGAAAGGCGGGCGCGGCGCCCGCGATCCCGTTACCCAAGTCCTCCGCCGCCCTGGAGCAACGCATGAGCAGCCCGCGCACCACCCCGCACCACACCGCGGTCACCGCCTTCCTGTCGGCGACCGGCGGCACGGGGCGCACCAGCGCGGTGGCCAACCTGGCCTGGGTGCTGGCCACCGCGGGCCGCCGGGTGCTGGTGGTCGACTGGGGCTCGGAGGTGCCGCGCGTCCGCGAGTACCTGGAGCCGTTCCTGGTGTCCCGCCACGGCTTGCCCGACGCCCTGGGGCGCGGCCTGGTCGCCGCGTACCGGGCGGAACCCGCCGGTGACGAGGACCCGCTGCCCGCGGTGGAGCGGTTCGCGCCGCCCGCCGGCGGGACCGGGGCCGCCGGGCACGTCGACGTGGTGTCGCCGGTGCCGACCGACCCGGCGGGCAGGCCGCGCCCGGGCGCCGGCCACGGCGACCCCGGCGTGATCGCCGAGCTGCGCGCCCGGCTGGCCGAGTCGGACTACGACCAGGTGCTGATCGACGCGCCGACCGGCGCGGGCGAGGAGTCCCTGACCCTCGTCGCCACGCTGTGCGAGCTGGCCGTGGTGTGCTTCCGGCCCCGGCCGCGGGCCATCGCCGACGCGGCGGACCTGGCGGCCCGGCTGCGCAAGCGCGCCCCGATCCGGATCGACGTGGTGCCGGTGGCGACGCTGTTCGACGACGCGGACGAGCAGTCCCGCGCCCGGCGCATCCGCTCGGCCATCCACGCCGCGTTCGCCGAGCTGCTGGCCGGGCAGCCGAAGCGGGTGCCCGACGGCGGCGCGGTCGAGATCCCCTACCGGCCGTACGACGCGTTCGACCCGCTGCTGGCGATCCTGGTCGAGGAGTCGGGCAGCGGCGTGCTGGAGACCCAGTACGGCAGGCTCGCGGCGGCCGTGACCGGTGGCGCGGTCACCGAGCCGCCGCCGGTGCCGCCGGTGCTGCGCGCCCGCTACCGGCGGGTGTTCGGCCTGGCGTCGAACACCGAACCGGACCGGGTGGTGGTGGCGTACGCGCCGCGCGACCGACCGTGGTTCGACTGGGTGCGCGGCCAGTTGGAGCGCGCGGGCGCGCGGGTCCGCTCGCTGGCCGACGCGCGGTCCTGGTTGGCGGACGAGGAGCCGCCGGGCGTGGTGGTGCTGTCCTCGCCGCACTCGGGGCCGGTGGCGCTGCCCGACCGGCCGCTGACCGTGCTGCGGCTGGCGCTGGCCGAGGACGACCCGCTCGACGACGGCCTGTCCGTGCACGAGCACGCCCCGGAGGCGCTGAGCGCCCGGCTGCTCGGCCACTTCGGCCTGATCGACCGGCCCGGCGCGGAGCACGAACCCGGCATGAGGACGCCCGGCTCGCACCCCCACGTGCTCGGGCTGCCGCCGCGCCACCCCGCGTTCGTCGGCCGCGACGAGGACCTGGAGGAGCTGCGCGACCGGCTGCTGGAGGCGGGCGACGAGCGCGCCGTGCTGGCGGTCAACGGCGTGTCCGGCGTCGGCAAGAGCGAGCTGGCGCTGGAGTACGCCTACCGGTTCTCCTCGGACTACTCGGCGGTGTGGTGGCTGCCCGCGCACGACCGGCAGGTCCTGCTGGGCGCGCTGGCCGAGCTGGCGGCGCGGCTCCGCCAGCCCGGGTCGACCGACTACGGCACGCTGGCCGCGCTGGAGCGGCTCGCCGGCGACCCCGCCTACGCCAGGTTCCTGCTGGTCTACGACAACGCCGACGACCTCGACCTGATCTCCGACCTGCTGCCGGACGGCGTCACCGGGCACGTGCTGATCACCTCGACGGCGAACCGCGGCGCCGAGCTGGAGCTGGCGCGGATGCGCGCCGACGACAGCGCGCGGCTGCTGCTCGACCGGGTGCCCGGCCTGACCGTCGAGGACGCGCGGCGCGTCGCCGACGCCGTCGACCACCTGCCGCTGTCGCTGGACGTGGTGTCGTCGTGGCTGGGCGAGACGGCGCGGGCCGAGCTGGGCGCGGGCTCCCGCGACGCGGACGCCGCCGCGTGGGCCACCCGCACCCTGTTCGAGCACCTCGACCGGTCCGAGGCGGACGGTGTGGCGCGGGTCGTCGGCGTCGTGGTCGACTCGCTGCGGGACACCGCGACCGGACGCCTCGCCGTGCTGGTCGCGCAGCTGTGCGCGTTCCTCTCGACCGAGGGCGCGGACCTCGGGCTGGTGCGCTCGCGCGCGTTCCTCGACCGGCTGGTCGCGGCGGGCGGGGTGGACGCCGAACCGCTGGAGCTGGACGCGGGCGAGGTCGACCGCGTGCTGTGGCACGGTGCCCGGCACGGCCTGTTCCGCGTCGACTGGGGCGACCAGTACACGCTGCGGATGCACCGCGTGGTGCAGCGCGCGCTGCGCGAGGCGATGCCGCCCGCCGACCGCGACGCGCGGCAGGCCGACGTGCTCCGGGCGCTGGCCGCGCTCGCCCCGACCGAGGTGGAGGACAACTCGCCCACCCGCCGCGCCCGGTTCACCGAGCTCCAGCGGCACGTCTTCCCGTCCGGCGCGCTGGGCAGCGACGACCCGGCGGTGCGCCGCTGGCTGGTCAACCAGGTGCGGTTCCTGTTCACCGACGGCGGCGCGGGCGTGCGGCGCGCGGCGCTGGGACCCGGCCGCGCGCTGCTGGACTCGTGGACCGGGCGGTTCGGCGCGGCCGACCCGCTGCGCAACCGGCTGGCCGCGCAGCTCGCCAACGTCCACCGCGTGCTCGGCGAACCGGTCGAGTCGCTGCGCCTCGACGACCTGGCGCTGGCCCAGCAGCGGCGCGCGCTCGACCTCACCCACCCGCAGCCGCTGATCACCGCCCGGGGCCGCGCGGGCGACCTGCGCGGCCTCGGCCTGTTCGCCGAGGCGCTGGCCGAGGACCAGGCCACCTGGGAGGGCCTGCGCACGGTGCTCGGCGACGACCACCCCGACACCCGCCTGGCGGCGAACAACCTGGCGGCCTCGATGTTCCTGTCCGGCGACGCGGCGGGCGCGCTCGCCGTGGAGGAGGACAACTACCGCCGCCGGCGGCGGCTGTTCGGGCCGAACGACTCGCGGACCTGGACCACGCTCGCCCAGCTCGGCCTCTACCAGCGGGAGCTGGGCCGCTACCCGGAGGCGCTGGACTCGCTGCTCACCGCCTCCCAGCAGCTCCAGGCGCTGCGGCCGGAGCTGAACCAGGTCCAGATCGGCGTGCACCGGAACTACGCCGTCGCGCTGCGCCTGGTCGGCCGGACCAGGGCCGCCAAGGAGCGCACCGGCAAGGCGTTGCGGGACTACCGCGAGGTCATCGGACCGCACCACCCCTACACGCTGGGGTGCGCGCTGAGCTTCGCCGCCGACCACCGGCGCGTCGGCGGCGACCCGGAGCTGGCCGTGGAGCTGGCGCGGACCGCGCTGGACGGCTTCCTGCGGCACGTGGGACTGCGCGAGAACCACCCGTTCGTGGCGCTGTGCGAGCTGGGCCTCGGCCTGGCGCTGCGCGCGGCGGGCGACCCGGCGGGCGCGGTGGCCCACGTCGGGTCCGCCGTGTCGACCCTGCGGGACCGGCTCGGCGACACGCACCCGTGGACGCTGGCGGCGGCCGTGGACGAGGCGCGGGTGCTGCTGTCGGCGGGCGAGGTGGACCGGGCGGCCGGGCTGATCGCCGAGGCGCACGCCGACTGCGTCGAGTTCCTGGGCCCCGACCACCCGCACACCGCCGTCGCGGCGCACAACCTGCGGCTGGCCGCGCACCCCGCCGACCAGGACTGGCGGGAGTGCGATGTCGACGTCCCGCACACCTGAGCCCGCCGGAGGAGGCAGCGTGGAGCTGTACGAGGAGGAGGCCGAGCACCTCGGCCCCGAGTTCGACACGACCAGGCACGCCTGCCGGACGGCGATCCTCACCAGCCCCGCGCTGCACCACCTCGCCCACTACAGCAGCGGGGTGTTCGACTTCGGCGTCGACGTGCTCGGCGACCCGCCCCCGCCGCCCGGCGCGTTGCCCGGCGGCACCCGCCGCGAGGAGCTGAAGCGGCTCGGCAGGCACCTGACGTTCCAGGTCGCCGCGCTCGACCGGTCGTTGCAGGAGGCGCGCACCGGCCGGCTGATCCGCGTCGTGCTGCACACCGAGGAGGGCGCGCTGTTCTGCGACTCCGTCGTGCCGACGCAGCACGTGGTCGGCCTGGTGCTCGACCACGCGGGCGCGGGACCGCTGCTCGGGCACCCGGCGGTGGACGAGGCGGACCGGGCCGTGGCCGGGCTCGCCACCCGGTTGCGCGCCGAGCTGAGCCTGGGCTCGCTCAACCCCGGCGGGTGGGAGACCGCGGACCGCGCGGCGGCGCTGCCCGCGGAGAGCGACGTGGAGCCGCACGTGTCGGTCGGGGAGGGCGCGCTGACGCCGTGCCTGTCGGCGGTGCGGGCGCGGGACCTGCACGTGGTGGCGCACGTGGTCGACGGCGAGGTGCGGGCCATGGTCGACTGCCTGGGCGACCCGTCGCTGGCGCCGTTCTTCAAGCAGGTCACGGTCGAGGCGCGGCAGCGGTTCTACCAGGGTTTCGTGCCCGAGCTGGGCGCGCTGGCGACCAAGCTGAACCGGGCCGTGGCCCCGGTGGTCGGCGGGCGGCTGGTGCGACTCGTGCTCGACGTCGAGATGGGCGCGGTCTACTACTACCGGCAGCGCGCCGGCGAGTACCTGGTGGGCGTGACGATCGACCAGTCGCGGGTCGGTCCGGCCGAAAGCCGGATGTCGGCGCTGAGCGCGGAACTCACCCCGCCCGGCCCCTGAAAGCGCCCCTGCCCCTCCACCCGACCGCTTCCCCTGCGCGAGTCGAACGTTCAGGTCCACCGCGTCGAACGCCCAGGACCCCCGAGTTCTACGTTCGGGTCAGGTGGAGCGGTCCACGGCGCGGCGGACGCGTGGGCTCAGGTTGCGCAGGGCGTGGTGCACGCGGGTGCGTCGGGCGCCCTGGTTGACCTCGGTCACGAGGTTGCCCGCGCGCGCCGACCACGGCGGCAGGCTGAACAGGGGTTCCAGGGTGAACAGCGGCAGGAACTCGGCGATGTCGTCGTAGATCAGGCACAGCGCCTCCAGCCGGTCCTCCGCGTCCGGGTCGCCCGCCGACCGGTACCACTGCGACACCGCCGCCCGGAACGCCTGCACCGCCCGCTGCATCACCAGCACCTGCGCCGCCGCCCTGGTGAACTCCGGCATCCGCAGCCGCCGGTGCACCGCCTCCTGCGTCGCGGTCGGCGCGCGGTCGAACGCCTCCGCGAACATCGCGTCGACCTGCGTCAGGTCCTCCAGCGCGTCCACCGCGTCCCGGAACAGCCGCTCCACCTCGCCGGGCAGCCGGTCACCCGCGGCACGGGGCGGCGCGTCGCCCGCCAGCGCGCCCAGCTGCCGCTGGATCGCGCCGAGCTGCCGGTCCGACGACGTGCGCACGCCGTCCACGTGCTCGGCCAGCTGCTCGATGAACCCGTAGATGCTCGACTGCTGCCGCGTCAGCCGCTCCATCTGCACCCGCAGCGCGGTCAGCGGGTCGTCCTCGCCACCCAGCCGCTTGCCCGCCGCGCCGATCAGCGCCTTGAAGTCGTCCGCGAACGTCCGGTCCACGTACACCAGCGGCTCGCGGCCCAGCGGCTCGCGCAGCTGCATCGCCACCACGTCCGCCACCACGCCGTTGACCAGCAGCACCAGCTCGGCGTCCGGGGCGGCCTCGCGCACCGCGGTGATCCGCCGCATCACCGCGTCCAGGTCGGCGTTGTCCAGCAGCGACCTGGTCAGCAGCACGGCGCACCCGCCGGTGCGGTCGGGGAAGGTGACCCAGAAGTCGGCCAGCGACTCCTCGCCGACGCCCAGCAGGCGCCGGTGCAGGTAGTCGAACCCGTTGGCGTCCAGCAGCCGCCGCACCACGCCCTCGACGTCGTCCGCGCTCAGCGACCCGAACAGCTCGCGCGCCGCCTGCCGCACCGCGTCCTCGGTGACCAGGAACTCGCCGCCCGCGCGCTCGGCGTCGTCGGCCGCCCGGAACACCCGGTGGCACAGCCGGATCACGTTGCGCGCGTTGCCGCGGGCGATGTCGCGCAGGTAGCGGATCGAGTGCGCGGTGAACGGCGCGAGCTGCCGCCCCGACAGCGGCTCCTGCGCCAGCTCGACGAACTCCCGCACCTCCGCCTGGCTCAGCCCGGTCATCACCACGGTGCACGGGATGCGCTGCCGCACGGCGGGCGGCAGCACCGACTTGAAGTCCGGCAGCCCGCACAGCACCAGGCACGCGCCGGCCTTGGCGAACACCTGCAACAGCGTCTGGAACGCCGCCATGGTCCTCTTCTGCGGCCTGCTGTCCGCGGAGAAGATCTTGTCCAGCTCGTCGACCGCCAGCACGAACCGCCGCTGCCTGCCGCCGAACAGCAGGGCGAACACGCCCATGGCCTCCAGCGCCGCGACCTCGTCGTCGACGGGCGTGGTGATGCCGCGCTCCACCAGCACCTGGTCCGGCGGGCCGCCGAGCAGCCACGACCACACCGAGTGCTCGAAACCGGGCCGCAGCAGCAGGGTGAGCGCGGTGCCGAAGTCCTTGTTGTCGGTGACCTCGCGCAGCGTGTCCTGGACCTTGCGCAGCAACGCGCTCTCCATCAGGCCCAGCCGCTCCACGACCTCCTGCGGCTCCAGCTGCCTGCTGCCGAGCCAGTCCAGCATGTCGCTGGTCAGGCCGGAGGACTGGAGCGAGTCGGCGACGATGTCCGCGTAGTACTCGCTGACCTGCGCCCGCACGCCCTCGCGCCCGAGCTTGCGCATGAACCGGCGGTACAGCTCGACGAAGCTGTCCGCGGTCGCGTCGAGGTACAGGGCGTGGGTCGGGTCGGCCAGCACCTGCCGGGCGTGCCGGACCAGCCGGACCGCGAGGTGGGTCTTGCCGGTGCCGTAGTCGCCGAGCACGGCCACCACGGTGCCGGTGCGGTCACCGCCGCGCGCGGGACGTTCGTCGAGGTAGGAGGTGAGGTGCGCGAGCGCCTGCCTGGTCGCGTCGGTCGTGATGGCCACGTCGATCGCGTCGGGGGTCGCGTCGAACTCGGTGATCCGGGCGACCGCCATCGGCGAGAAGGGGTTCTTCCGCGGGGGCGGGAGTTCGCTGCTGCCGCTCATGGCCCAATCCCCAGTCCATTCCGGGACCTCGTGTTGAAGAACGCCCTGATGTCCTCGACGGAGACCAGGTCGGCTTCGGTGTAGCTTAGCCCCGATTCGAGTTTGTGCTCGTAGGTGCCGTGTAAAAATCTTTGGAGCATGGCGACCGATTGGCAGAGCTTCGCCACCAATTCGACCGCTTCATCACTCATCCGCGGATAACTCCCCGCTTCCGCGTGGCGGTCGAGCCGGTCCGCCGCGAACCGCCGCGCGTCACCCTCGTCGAGGAGGCCGACGCGCAGCGCCACCGGCGGCACCCAGGTCTCCAGCCGGCGCACCACGTCGGCCACGTCGTCCGGGCCCAGGAAGGCGGACTCGGTCAGGAACAGCACCTTGGCGCTGCGCAGCACGCGCGCGTAGCGGATCACCTCGTCGACCAGCTCGTTCGGGCTCGGCAGGAGCACGACCAGCGAGGTGTCCTCCCGCAGCGCCCGGCCGAGCCGGGGGAAGACGCGACGCGGCACGTCCCGGACGTCCCGCAGCTGGTCCTCCGCCTCCGGGCGCAGCGCGGCGTGGTCCACCAGCAGGTCGAACAGCTGGTCGCAGACCTCGGTGATGCGCTGGTCGATGGACAGCTCCTGGTCGGTGGGCAGGCAGCCGGTCACGTCCAGCACGACGCCGCGCAGCCCCTGCGCGGCCAGCCGCCGCACCACCCAGTCCGCGCACCGGTTGACCAGCGCGGTCTTGCCGCAGCCCGACTCGCCGGTGACGAGCACCAGCCGGCCGTCCTCCAGCAGGCCGGTGAGGTCGCCCATCTCGTGCTGGAACTCCTCGAACGCCTGCTCGCTGCCGTCCACGGGCACGTAGTAGCCGCGGTGGACCTCCCGGTCGAACGGCCGCAGCGGCCGCATCGGCGTGTGCTCCCAACCGGGCAGGGGGAACGGGTTGACCTGTCGGCGGTGCTCGGTCACCACGAGCGCCCCGCGCGTGCCCAGGAGCACCTCGCGTGTTCGCACGAGCGTTTCGCGTGCTCCCATAAGCGCCCCGCGCGTGCCCAGGAGCACTTCGCGCGTCCCGGCGGCGCGCAGGCTCGACCGGCTTGATCGCCGTCCATGCCCACCCCCGTCGCCCTCGCGGCGGTCCGCCGAAAGTTTCACCATACCGACGGACGGTCGCACACCGTGCCACGTTCGCCGACCGCGCTACCTGAACGGCGTATCGGCGTTGCTACTGCCGGAAGTGGGATGAGTGACCGTGGGGCCGATCACTGCCTCAGCGTCACCACGGGGCGGGCGCGTAATCCTTCAGGAAGCACCCGTGCAGGTCCTCGCCCAGCTCGCCGCGCACGATCGGGTCGTACACCCGGGCCGCGCCGTCGACCAGGTCCAGCGGCGCGTGGAAGCCCTCGGCGGCCAGGCGCAGCTTGGTGGGGTGCGGCCGCTCGTCGGTGATCCAGCCGGTGTCCACGGCGGTCATCAGGATGCCGTCGACCTCCAGCATCTCGGCGGCGCTGGTGCGGGTGAGCATGTTCAGCGCGGCCTTGGCCATGTTCGTGTGCGGGTGGCCGGGCCCCTTGTACGCGCGGCTGAACTGGCCCTCCATCGCGGACACGTTCACCACGTACTTGCGCCGCGAGGTCGAGGCGGCCATCGCCGCGCGCAGGCGGGAGATGAGGATGAACGGCGCGGTGCTGTTGCAGAGCTGCACCTCCAGCAGTTCGACCGGGTCGACCTCCTCGACCCGCTGCACCCAGCTGTTGACCGACGCCTGGTCCGGGACGAGCCCGCCCGCGTCGATCTCCTTCGACCCGGCGACCAGGGCCAGCGCCGTCACCGCGGGCGTGGCCCCGACCTCGTCGGAGAGGCCGGCGGGGAGGCCTGCGGTGATCGCCACCGGGTGCGCCTCGGCGGTGCGGCCGAACGAGATCAGCTCGGGCAGCGGCCCGGCGGGCAGGGGCGCGGACTCGGCGGCGGCCAGCGGCGCGTAGGCGCCCGGCGACCGGCGCACGGTCTGCGCGGCGTTGTTGACCAGGATGTCCAGCGGCCCGGCGGCGGCCACCGAGTCGGCGAGCCGGACCACCTGGCCGGGGTCGCGCAGGTCGATGCCCACCACGCGCAGCCGGTGCAGCCAGTCGGCGCTGTCGGGCATGGACGCGAACCGGCGCGCCGCGTCGTGCGGGAACCGCGTGGTCACGGTGGTGTGCGCGCCGTCGCGGAGCAGCCGCAGCGCGATGTACATGCCGATCTTGGCCCGGCCGCCGGTGAGCAGGGCGCGCTTGCCGCTCAGGTCCGCGCGCTGGTCGCGCTTGGCGCGGTTGAGCGCCGCGCAGTCCGGGCACAGCTGGTGGTAGAACGCGTCCACCTCGGTGTAGCGGCCCTTGCACGTGTAGCAGGAGCGGGCGCGCAGCAGGGTGCCCGCCCGCGCGCCGGGTTCGGGCTCGGTGAGCAGGATGCCCCGGGTCTCGTCGTCGATGCGGGACGGCGAGCCGGTCGCGGTGGCCTCGGTCACCGCGCGGTCGGCGGCGGTGACGGACGCTCGGCGCTCGGCCTTGCGGCGCTTGCGGAGGCTCTTCCAGATGCCGGCAGTGGCCCGGCGGACGGTGACCGCGTCGGGGTGCTCGGTGTCCAGTTCGTCCACCTGGGCGAGCACCTTCAGGGCGATCTCCAGCTCAGCGGGGTCAATCGACACGCACTGCACTCTACCCGCGCGAAAAATCCCACCTGTACGGGTGAGTTTCGCGTGAAGCAGCGCTATGGTGCCCGGCATGTCTACAGCGGGTGCTGGTCCGCGGGTGCGGCGCCTGGCGCACCCCGACGCCGACATCCGGGCGCGGGCCCTGGGACTGCCCCGCGCCCGCCCCGTGCTGGTGGTGCTCGGCGCCGGGGACGACCCGGGGACCGGGCTCGCCGCGACCGTGCTGCCGGTGCTGAGATCGGTCCTCGCCGCCGCGGTCCGGGCCGACGCCGTCGTGGTGACGGCGGGCGCGGACACCGGGGTGGCGCACCTGGTCGGCCTGGCCGCCGAGGCGCTGGACGGCCGGTGGCCGCGGCTGGTCGGCGTCGCGCCGTCCGGCCGGGTGGCGGCCGAGGACGCCGAGCCGACCGGCGACGAGGTCCGGCTGAACGCCAACCACGACACGGCCGTGCTGGCGCCGGGCTCGCGGTGGGGCGAGGAGCTGCCCGCGCTGTTCCGGGTGGTGGACGCCGTCACGGGCACGAAGCGCCCGGCGCTCGCGCTGCTGGTCGGCGGGGACGAGCGGGCGCGCGCCGCGCTGGTGGAGCACCTGGGCCGGGACCGGCCGCTGCTGGTGCTCGCGGGCACGGGCGGCCTGGCGGACGAGATCGTGCGCGGTCACCTCGTCGCGAGTGGTGGAGAACACCCGGAGGCCGAACGCCCGGAGGCTGAACACCCGGAGGCCGAACGCCCGGAGGCCGAACGCCCGGAGGCCGAACGCCCGGAGGCTGAACACCCGGAGGCCGAACACCCGGAGATCGAACTCCCGGAGGCGGCCACCGGTGCGCCGGCGGAGGAAGACCGGGTCGCCGACGCGCCCGCCACCGAGGACCGGGCCGCCGCGACCAGGCCGAACAGCTCCGACGGGTCCGACAGGTCCGACAGGTCCGATGACCTGGCCGTCCTGGTCCGCAGCGGGCACGTGGCCGCGGTCCACGTGGACGAGGGCCCGGACAAGGTGGTCGCCGTCCTGCTCCGGGTGCTGGCCGGTCGACCGGGCGCCGAGGTGCGCGTCACCGCGCCGCCCGCGCCGGTGTGGCCGCGACCGCGCTTCCGCCCGCCCGAGCCGCACCCCGTGGTCGACCCCGGCTGCGTGCTCGACTACCCCCTGCTCGCCGACGCGATCCACGACGCCGACCAGCTGGTCGCCCCGGCCCTGCACGAGTGCGAGGTCGCCGCCCTCCGGGCCCGCGAGCGCGCCCGCCTCCTGGTCGCCCTCGCCCTCGCGGCGGGCTTCGCCACCACCGTGCTCGCCGCCCTCCAGCTCTGGTTGCGGCACGTGCCGTGGCCCGGGGTGCTGCTGGCCGCCTCGGGCGCGGTGGCGGCGGTCCTGACCGTCCTCGCCCGCAGCGGCGAGGACCCCGACGCCCGCGTGCGCGCCGAGCGGCTGCGCGCCCTGTACTTCGACCACCTGGCCGCACCGCCCGCCGCCGACGACGCCGAGCGCGAGGACCGCGCCCGCGAGCTGGCGGCGGCCGTGGCGCGCTACCGACACGAACCGGTGAACCGGGCATGACGACCACCCCCGACGACCACCGGGAGCAGTTCCTGCGCGCCTACCTGCGTCACCGCGTGGGGGACCGGCTCGCCACCTTCGAGCGGGATCGCGCCCGCTACACGACCGCCCGCCGCTGGACCACCGCCGTCACCGTGCTGCTGTTCACGGCGGCCGCCGCGCTGGGCGCGGTCGCGGTGGCGGACGGGCCCCGGCGCGCGCAGTGGGCCTTCCTGGCCACCGCCGCGGCGGCGCTGGCCACCGCGGTCGCCGCTTGCGAAGCCGCGTTCTCCTTCGGCGCGCTGTCGCGGCGTTCCGCCAACGGTGTCGCGCTGCTCCACTTGCTCCAGGCCCACGGCGCACCCCGGGGGAAGGACGGGGTCGAGGCTTTTCGCGCCGAAGTGGAAAGCGTCCTGCGGCATTCGGGCTGAAACCCGGAGGAAATCGCCGGGTTCCGCCTTGCGGATTCCCGCAACGCAATTCCCGCCCCTCCCGGCCCGTTCCGCGGCCGTTCGGCCCCGCGGTTCCCGGGAAGGGCCTCAGCTGGCGGCCACGGTCAGCCCGGTGGCGGCCAGCTTCGCCGACCGCCCGTGACCCCAGGTCCGCTCGTGGTAGGCGCGCAGCAGCGCCGCGTGGACGTCCTCGACGTACTCGGCCGCCTCGCAGTCCCGCTGCCACACCAGCATGACGCACCGGTGCACGGGGTTGCCCACGATCGGCTTCAGCACCACCCCGGGCAGGTCGTGGCCGGTGGGGAAGAAGCACGCCACGGTGTGCGCGGACCGCACCAGCTCCGCGGCCGACACCGGGTCCAGCCCGAAGTGCGCGCAGCGCGGCGTGAACCCGGCGGCCTCGCACGCGAGCTGGAGGTTCAGCCGCCCGCCGCCGTAGCACTCGTCGAGCACGGCCCACTCCTCGTCGGCCAGTTCGGACAACCGCACCTCGCCCCGCCCGGACAGCCGGTGCCCGCTCGCGATCCCGACCAGCATCGGTTCGGTGACCACCGCGCGGTAGTCCACCTCTTCGGGAATCCGCAGAGGGCTCTGGGGGAACTCGGTCACCAGCGCCAGGTCCAGCTTGGCCGTGCGCACCAGCTCCAGCACCGCGTCACCGCTGCGCTCGATGTGCGTGGTCTGCGGGTGCGTGGGCAACAGCGACCGCACCACGCCGACCAGCAGCGGGGTCAGCGAACCTGCCACCCCGCCGAGCCGGATGCCCGTGCCGGCGTGCTCCGCGGCCAGCTTGCGCGACGTGACGAGCAGGTCGTCGAAGCGCTCCACCAGGTCGCGTGACCGCAGCACGACGTGCCGGCCCAGCTCGGTCAGCTCGACCCCGTCGGTGCGGCGGAGGAACAGCGGACCACCGAACCCGCGCTCGATGCGGCGCAGCTGGGCGGTCAGGCCCGCCTGCGCGATCTTGAGCAGCGAAGCGGCCCGGCTGATGCTCCCCGCTTCCGCGACGGTCAGCACGACGTGGAGGTGCCTGATCTCCATGTGCACCGACGCAGCCTAGGGCAATCGGATGACGGCAAACACCGACCGCGCGGGTGTCGGAGCATGACGCTCTGTTCAGGATGACCGAACGGCGTTGCTCCAACAGGTGCATAACTGAGGAGTTATCGCCAGTTCACACCTCCCGCCGCGCTCGCCGGCTACACCACCCTGCTGCATGGCCATCGCCGCAATAATCGGGAGGTGTGAGCGACATGAGGAAAGCGTTGCGACTGCGACGGCTTTCCCGCCCGCGCGACGACAAGTACCTCTTCGTCCCGCTCGACCACAGCGTCTCCGACGGCCCGGTGGTGCCGCGCGACCGGTGGAACGGCCTGGTCGACGCCGTCGTCGTGGGCGGCGCGGACGGCATCATCGTCCACAAAGGACGTGTGCGCACCATCGACCCGGCCGCGCTGGGCGGGTGCGCCCTGGTCGTCCACCTGAGCGCGGGCACCGCGCACATGGCCGACACCAACGCCAAGGTGCTCGTCGGCGACGTGGAGGAGGCGGTCCGGCTGGGCGCGGACGCGGTCAGCGTGCACGTCAACATCGGTTCCGACACCGAGGGGCGGCAGCTCACCGACTTCGGCGTGGTCGCCAAGGCGTGCGACTACTGGAACCTGCCGCTGATCGCCATGGTCTACCCGCGCGGGCCGCGCATCGTCGACCCGAACGCCCCCGCGCTGCTCGCGCACGTGGTCAACATCGCGGTCGACCTGGGCGCCGACATCGTCAAGACCAACCTCGCGCTGCCCGCCGAGCGGATGGCCGAGGTCGTGGCGAGCTGCCCGATCCCCGTGATCGTGGCGGGCGGCCCGGCGACCGGGGGCAGCCCGGTCGCCCACGCCCGCACCGCGATGGCGGTGGGCTGCGCGGGACTGGCCGTCGGCCGCCGCGTGTTCACCTCGCCCACGCCGATGACGCTGGTCGCGGAACTGGCGTCGATCGTCCACGAGGACCCCGGAGCGGACCTGGTCCGCGCCGTGACGGGCGTCGTGGCCTCGTCCTGACCCCCGCCGCCCGGGTCCGACACCCCTTGGAGCACCGTTGAAGTTCGCCTGGATCGACCTGCGCGCCGTGCCCGAGGCGCAGCGCGAAGCAGTCGTCGACGCCGCCGTCCACGCCCGCCTCGCCGGCGTCGTGTCCGACGACCCGGCCCTGCTGGACACCCTGCCCCCGACGATCGACAAGGTCCTCGTCACCGAGGCGCCGGTGGAGGGCCCGCACCTGGTCGCCGTGGTCGTCGACGACCAGGACCGGCTCGACCGGCTCACCGTCGACGCGGCGTTCGTGCAGGTGCGCGACGACCGCACGCTCAAGCTCGCGTGCCACGCGGCGGTCAAGCTCGGTCACACGATCGTGGGGTTCACCGACCCGACGAAGATCCCGCTGGAGATCGTCATCGCCGCCGCCGACGGCGCGCCCGGCAAGCTGGTCACGGTCGTCGCCGACCTGGAGGAGGCGGCCATCGTGCTCGACGTGCTGGAACACGGCTCGGACGGCGTGCTCATGGCGCCGCGCGACGCCACCGAGGTGTTCCAGCTGGCCAGGCTCCTGGAGGCGACCACGCCGCCGCTGACCCTGACCACCCTCACCGTCGAGGGCATCGCCCACAACGGCCTGGGCGACCGGGTGTGCGTGGACACCGCGTCCCACTTCCAGGAGGACGAGGGCATCCTCGTCGGCTCGTTCTCCTCCGGGTTCATCCTCTGCTGCAGCGAGACCCACCCGCTGCCTTACATGCCGACCCGGCCGTTCCGGGTCAACGCGGGCGCCCTGCACTCCTACGTGCTCGGCCCCGACAACCGCACCAACTACCTGTCCGAGCTGCGCTCGGGCAGCACGGTGCTCGCCGTGAACTCCGAGGGCCGCACGCGCAAGCTCACCGTCGGCCGGGCCAAGCTCGAATCCCGCCCGATCCTGACCATCACCGCGCACTCGCCCGAGGGCGTCGAGGTGAGCCTGACCGTGCAGGACGACTGGCACGTGCGCGTGCTCGGCCCCGGCGGCAAGGTCCGCAACGTCACCGAGCTCCAGCGCGGCGACGAGTTGCTCGGCTACATCGCGACCGAGCAGCGGCACGTGGGCATCCCCATCGGCGAGTTCTGCAAGGAGTCCTGACCCCCCGTTCTCGCGAGGGGCCCCGACCGTGCCCCGGGGTGCCCTCGGGTCGTCCTCGGGGTGCTCGCGAGCGCGGGGTGATCGCCCGTGTGGCAGGGTGGGCGCGTGGAACAAGTCGTGCTCCTGGACGAGCAGGGGGCCGGGATCGGCGTCGCCGACAAGGCCTCCGTGCACCACGCGTCCACCCCGCTGCACCTGGCGTTCTCGTCCTACCTGTTCGACGACGCCGGCCGACTGCTGCTGACCAGGCGCGCGCTGCACAAGAAGACGTGGCCCGGCGTGTGGACCAACTCGTGCTGCGGCCACCCGGCGCCGGGCGAGGCGCTGCTGCCCGCCGCCTCCCGCCGCCTGCACGACGAACTGGGCCTGGCGGACGTCTCGCTGGACCTGGTGCTGCCCGCGTTCCGCTACCGGGCCGAGATGGACAACGGCGTCGTCGAGAACGAGATGTGCCCGGTCCTGCGCGGCCGGGTCACCACCGACCCGGCGCCCAACCCGGACGAGGTCGACTCCTTCGAGTGGGTCCCCTGGTCGGACTTCGCCCCGGCCGTCCTCGCGGGCGTCCGCCCGATCTCCCCCTGGTGCACCCTCCAGGTGGCCGAACTGGCGACCCTGGGCCCCGACCCCCTGGCCTGGCCGACCGCCTCGCCCACCGGCCTCCCCGCCGCCCTCGCCCTCTGACCTACTCCCGAGTGAAGAACTCACCGGTCCCGAACGTACGACTCGCGCGACCTGAGTGGACGACTCGTGATGTCCGACCGGAGGACACGCCGGGTGAAAGCGCTCCCACCCGGCGTGTCCTCCGGTCAGGCATCGCGTGTCCTCCGGTCAGGCATCGCGAGTCGTACGTTCGAGACGCGCGAGTCGTACGTTCGAGGCGACCGTGTCGTACGTCCAGGGTTACCGTGTCGAACGGTCAGGGGCGGTGAGTTCTGCGTTCGGGTCAGAGAGCGCTCTCTGGGGAGTGGTTACGGTCTGACCGGAACTGGGTTCTTTCCTTGACTGATACAGGGGGTGAGCTTACGTTCCGTTGTGAGAGCGCTCTCCCGAAACCCACTCGTAACTCTACGAAAGGGGAGTCGTGATCCCCACCATTCGCCGATGGCGTCGCATGGTCACGGTCATCGCCTCCGCAGCAGCGGCCGTGTGCGGTCTCGCCCTCGTCACCGTGCCCGGATCCGCCGCACCGCAAGGGGAGGTCGGGGCCAACGTCGTCCGGGTCGCCGAGTTCCTCGCGGAGTGCCCGTACACCCACCGCCTGCCCGACGACCCGATCGTCTTCCCCAACCTGCCCGGCGCCTCCCACATGCACAGCTTCTTCGGCAACCGGAGCACCAACGCCCGCAGCACCACCCAGTCCCTGCTCGCGGGCACGAGCAGCTGCAACCCCGGCATCGACCTGTCCTCGTACTGGGTGCCCACCCTGTACGTGAACAACCAGCCCGTGGAGCCGACCGGCACCACGTTCTACTACCTCGGCGAGGGCGTGAACCCGGACGTCACCGCGCGCATCCAGCCGTTCCCGCTGGGCCTGCGCATGATCGCCGGCAACGCCAAGGCCACCGGCGTGAACGACCCCAGCTCCAACGCCCGGTGGTCCTGCCTGCACGCGGGCCACGTAGGCTCGTCCAAGGACTTCGTCAACTGCCCGTCCGGCACGATGCTGGAGTCCTACCTGGACTTCCCGCAGTGCTGGAACGGCCGTGACCTGGACTCCGCCGACCACAAGTCCCACATGTCGTACCCGGTCGCCGGCAACTGCCCGTCGTCCCACCCGGTGCCGGTGCCGAAGCTCCGCCAGGTGCTGCGCTACCCGGCGAGCGGCAACCCGGCCGGCTTCCGGCTGGCCTCGGGACCCGGCTACACCATGCACGGCGACTTCTTCAACGCGTGGCCGGAGGCCGAGCTGGCCCGCCGGGTGCGCGACTGCATCAACCCGATCATCAAGTGCGGCGCGGACGGCCGCCCGTCGTGAAGCGACTGATCGCCGTGGCCGCGCTGGTCCTGCCGCTGCTCGTCCCGGTCACCGCGCAGGCGGCCGAGTGCGGCACGGCCAACGCGGCGCTCAACGCACCGGTGGCGGCGTCGTCGGTGGAGGGCCCGTTCGTCGCGGCCTCCGCGGTCGACGGGAACCCGGGCACCCGCTGGTCCAGCGCGTTCGCCGACCCGCAGTGGCTGAGGGTGGACCTGGGCGTCACCCGCCAGGTCTGCGGCGCGACGCTGAACTGGGAGGCCGCCTACGCGACGGCCTACCAAGTCCAGGTCTCCGCCGACGGCAACGCCTGGACCACGGTGTTCTCCACCACCACCGGGGCGGGGGGCGTGCAGAACCTCGCCTTCACCGGCACCGGCCGCTACCTCCGCCTGAACACCACGGCGCGCGCCACGCAGTACGGCGTGTCGCTGTGGGAGTTCGCCGTCCGCGTCGACACCAGCGGCGGGTCCCCCGGCGGCCAGGAGCAGCTGCTGTCGTACAACAAGCCCGCGACCGCCTCGTCGTTCCAGGACGACGGCGCGTGCCCGGGTTGCACGCCGGCCAAGGTCACGGACTTCAACCCGGCCACCCGGTGGGCCACCAGCCCCACCACCGGCTGGGTCGACCCGGGCTGGATCCAGGTCGACCTGGGCGCGACCGCCCGCATCACCAGGGTCGTGCTCCAGTGGGACCCGGCGCACGCCACCGGGTTCCAGGTCCAGACCTCGGAGAACGGGTCGGGCTGGACGACGGTCCACACCACCACGACGGGCACGGGTTTCAAGCAGACCCTGGACGTCGCGGGCACCGGTCGCTACGTCCGGGTGAACCTGACCAAGCGCAGCGGTCCGTACGGGTACTCGCTGTGGGAGTTCCAGGTCTACGGCACCGGCGGCAGCCCCACGCCGCCACCGCCGCAGGCCCCGGACCCGGGCAACCCGCTGCGCCTGGTGTGGAGCGACGAGTTCAACGCCCCCGCGGGCACGCGGCCGGACGCGAGCAAGTGGCGCCCGGAGGTCGGCACGGGGCAGAACGCGGAGCTCCAGTACTACACCGACAACCGCAACGCCGCCACCGACGGCAACGGCAACATGGTGCTGGAGGCCAGGCGGGAGGTCACGCCGGGTTCGGCGTGCCCGGTCGACCCGGTCAGCGGCAGCGGCACGTGCCAGTACACCTCGGCGCGCATCATCACCGAGGGCAAGGCGTCCTGGACCTACGGGCGCTTCGAGGCGTCGATCAAGGTGTCCGGCACCAAGGGCCTGTGGCCCGCGTTCTGGATGCTCGGCACCGACATCTTCAAGGGCACGCCGTGGCCCGCGAGCGGTGAGATCGACATCATGGAGCACCTCGGCCGCGAGCCGAACACCGCGTACCAGACCATCCACGGCCCGGCCTACTTCGGCGGGGGCGGTATCGGCCAGGTCCGCGACATCGGCCAGGACTACGCGAACGCGTTCCACCTGTTCCGGGCCGACTGGAACAGCCGGGGCATCACGTTCAGCATCGACGGCGTGACGGTCCTCACCATCGACAAGGCGACGGTGGAGGCGACCCGCGGGCCGTGGGTGTTCGACAAGCCCTTCTTCATCCTGCTCAACAACGCGGTGGGCGGTGAGTGGCCCGGTCCGCCGGACGCCACCACGGTCTTCCCGCAGCGCATGCTGGTCGACTACGTCCGCGTCTACCAGTGACGCCGGGGGTGCGGTTCCACGGAGGTGGGGCCGCACCGCCCGGTATAAAGGCGGACGTGGACCGCAGACCAGTCACGTTGGAAGAGGTCGCGCGGGTCGCGGGTGTTTCCCGGGCCACGGTGTCCCGGGTCGTCAACGGGGTCGCCACGGTGGACCGGGAGCTGCGCCAGGTGGTGGAGAAGGCGATCTCCACCACCGGGTACGCCCCCAACCGCGCGGCGCGCTCGCTCGTCACCCGGCGGGCGGGTGCGATCGGGCTCGTCCTGCCGGACGAGGGGCGCACGCTGCACGACCCGTACTTCGGTCGGGTGGTCAGCGGTGTGCTGCCGGTGATCCGGCCGCTGGGCGTGCAGCTGGTGCTGACCACCACCGATCCCGGCGGCCACCAGGAGGTGGTCGACGACGTCCGGCAGCGCAGGCTGGACGGCGTGATCCTGATCCACACGCACGACGCGGACCCGCTGCCGCGCCTGCTGACCGAGTCGAACCTGCCGGTCGTGCTGGCCGCGCGCCCGGTCCGGCCGATGTCGATCACCTACGTCGACGTCGACCAGGCCGCGGGCGCGGGGCTGGCCGTCGACCACCTGGTGGCGCGCGGGTGCCGCCGGGTGGCCACCGTCACCGGCCCGCTGGAGGCGCCCGCCGGCCAGGACCGGCTGCGCGGCTTCCGCGAGGCGGTGGCCCGGCACGGCCTGCCCGAGCCCCTGGTCGTCGAGGGCGACTTCTCCCGCGAGGGCGGCGCCGCGGCGGCCCGCCGGCTGGTGGCGGGCCGCGGGCCGCTGGGCGAGGGGTTCGACGGCCTGTTCGTCGCCTCCGACCTGATGGCCACGGGCGCGCTGCCGGTGCTGCGCCACCGGGGCCTGCGGGTGCCGGAGGACGTGAAGGTGGTCGGGTTCGACGACAGCAGCCCCGCGGTCGAGTGCGACCCGCCCCTGACCACGGTGCGGCAACCAGTGGAGGACATGGCGGCCGAGATGGCCCGGTTGCTCGTGGAGCGCGTCGAGCGACCGGACCGCCCGATCAGCTCCGTCGTGTTCGCCCCGACCCTCGTGGTCCGCCAGTCCGGCTAGCCCGTCCACGCGCTCACGGTCCCCGGGAGTGCTCGTGCGTTGGTTGACGGTCCTGTTTTCCCTGGTCGGCGCGATGGTCGTGCTGGGCGCGTGCGGAGCCGAACCGGCGCCGACGACCGTCTCGCCACCCGCTGCCCAGCCACCTGCCACGACGACGCCGACCATGCCGTCGACGACCGGCGGCCTGAGCCCCACCGACGCCGCCTACGCGCAGCTGGCCATCCCGCAGGCCGAGTCGGCCCTGCCGCTGCTGGACGCGGTGCGGGCGCGCTCGGGCGACCCGGCGCTGGCCGAGCTGGCCGCCCGCGCGGGCGTCGGGCACCGCGGCGAGCTGACCCGGCTGCACGGCGTGCTGACCAGGGCCGGCTTGAGCTACCTCGGCGAGCACGAGGGCCACGACATGCCCGGCATGATCACGCGGGACGAGTTCCAGGCGGCCGACCGGCTGACCGGCGCGGAGTTCGACGCCGAGGCCCGCGTGCTGCTGCGGAAGCACTTCGAGGAGTCCGCCGCCGTGGCCAGGGCGGAGCTGGGCGCGGGCGCGGACGCCGAGCTGCTGGCGCTGACCCGCGACATCGAGGAGTCGCGCGGCGACTACCTGTCGAAGCTGTCGATTCGCTGAACACCGGAACTCCCGCCGGTCACGGTCCGTTTCGTCCGGTGTGCTGACCGCTCAACTCGCGCCGACCCGTTCCCCGGCCCGCTACGCCGCCCTCGCCGGCGCTGCCGCCGTCGTGCTGACCGTGGTCCTGATCGGCGGCCTCGACCTGCTCCGGCTGACCGAGTCCACCCACCACCTGCGCCGCACCATCAGCGAGTACGCCCTCGGGCCGCACCGCCGGGTGTTCGACACCGGGGTGGTGCTGCTGGTGCTCGGCTCGCTGACGATCCTCGCGGTGCTGGTCAGGAGGGGGATGGCCCGGTGGCACTCGGCGGGCGCGCTGGCGTTCGCCGCGTGGTCGGTCGGCTTGGCCCTGGTCGTGGTCTTCCCCAAGAACGACTGGTCGATCGGCCCGAGCCTGAGCGGCAGCATCCACCGCTTCGGCAGCCTGCTGGCGTTCATCAGCCTGCCGATCGCGATGGTGCTGCTGGCCCGGCCCTGGGTGCGCGACGCCGCGTGGGGCGCCTACGCGCGCTGGACGTTCCGGTTCGGCCTGCTCTCCGCGCTCACCTTCACCCCGCTGCTGTACGCCATCCTGGTCAACGCCGTCACCGGCAGGTCGTGGTGGCGCGTGTTCCCCCTCGGCTACGTCGAGCGCGTGCTGGTGCTCACCGAGGTGGTCGCGGTGCTGGTGGCCGGGGTGTGGGCGATCGCGTGCGGCGCGGCGGCGACCAGGGTGGCGCCGCCCGCGCCCGCGCCTCAGCCCGGGTACAGCCCGTCCAGGACGTCCCGGTAGCGGTTCTCGATCTCCTTGCGCCGCATCTTCAGGCTCGCGGTGAGGGTGCCGTCCTCGACGCTGAAGTCCTCCGGCAGCACGGCGAACCGCTTGATCGTCTCGTGCCGGGCCAGCCCGGCGTTCGCGGCCTCGACGGCGCGGCCGACCTCGGCGTCCGCGTCCAGGTCGGCGGGCGCGGTCTCGGGGTCGATGGTGACCAGCGCGACGCAGTAGTTGCGCTGGTCGCCGTGCACCAGCACGTTGCCGATGTACGGGCTGTGGGACTTGATCAGGCCCTCGACCGCCTGCGGTGCCACGTACTTGCCGCCGGAGGTCTTGATCAGCTCCTTCTTGCGGTCGGTGAGCCGGAGCCTGCCCTCCCCGTCCAGCTCGCCGACGTCACCGGTGCGCAGCCAGCCGCCGTCCAGCGCCTCGGCGGTCTCCTCGGGCAGGTTGTGGTAGCCGCGCATGATCCCGCGCCCGCCGATGAGCACCTCGCCGTCCTCGGCGATGCGCACCTCGGTGCCCGCGAGGGGGCGGCCGACCGTGCCGAGCTTGTTCGACCCCGGCCGGTTGACGAACGACGCGGCGGAGGACTCGGTGAGGCCGTAGCCCTCCAGGATCGTGATGCCCGCCTTCGCGAAGAACTCCGCGACCGGCAGGGACAGCGGCGCGGAGCCGGAGATGAAGTACTTGATCCGGCCGCCGACGCGGTCCCGCAGCTTGCCGAACACCAGCTTGTCGGCGATCTTGTTGCGCAGCGACCACGACGGGTGCTCGGCGACGTCGAGCGCCCACTCGAACAGCTTCGCCTTCACGCCGCCCGCCTCGCGCATCGAGGCGACCACCTTCTGGTGGATCTTCTCGAAGATGCGCGGCGCGGCGGCCACCACGGTCGGGCGCAGCTCGGCGAGGTTGGCCGCGATCCGGTCCACCTCGCCGTCGACGGCGGTGGGCGTGCCGGTGGCGATCATGCCGACCTGGAGGACCTTGCCGAACGCGTGGGACATCGGCAGCCACAGGAAGTGCAGCTCCTCGGGGCCGAGGACGCCCAGCTCGTCGATGGCCTCGGCGGTGTGCAGCCAGTTGTCGTGGGTCAGCTCCACGCCCTTGGGCGTGCCGGTGGTGCCGGAGGTGTAGATGAGCGTGGCCAGCCGCTCCGGGGTCAGCTCGTCGACCATGGCGTCGTAGTCGCCCCCCGGTTCCCCGTCGGGGACCCGGTCGATCGGGACGACCTCCGCGTCGACCCGGTCGGCCAGCCCGGGGTCGGCCACCACGAGGACGCTGCCGGAGTCGCGGACGATGTGGGCGACGACCTCCCGCGTGCTGCTCGGGTAGATGGTGGTCGTCACGCCGCCCGCCGCGAGCACGGCCAGGTCGGTCAGGACCCAGTCGACGCTGGTCCCGGCCATGATCGCCACCCGGGCCTCGTCACGCACGCCGAGCTGCCGGAAGCCCAGGGCGCGCCGGCGCACCTCCTCGCCGACCTCGGCCCACGTCATCGACGTCCACGCGTCGCCGTCGCGCCGGCGCAGGGCCTCCCGGTCGGGGGTGGCTCGCACCCGTTCGCGCAGCAGGTCGGGGATGGAGCGGGCCACGGTGTCCTCCTCTGGAGCGGCGCTCTAGAGCGGTACTCTAGCCCGTGTGAGATCGACTAGTCGGCGGGCCGTGCTCGACGCGGCCCTCGCGCTGGTCGCCGGGGGAGGGCCGGAAGCGGTCACGATCAGCGCCCTCACCGCCCGCTCCGGGGTGTCGAACGGCAGCGTCTACCACCACTTCGGCAGCCGGGCGGGCCTGTTCGCGGTGCTGTACGGGGAGAGCTTCGCGCACTGCATGGCCGCGCTGACGCCCGCGCTGGAGGTCGAGGGCGCGGAGGGCGCGGTGCGCGCCGTCGTGGCGCGGTACCTGGAGTGGGTGGTCGGGAATCCGGGTCGGGCCCGGTTCCTCTACGCCGCACCGCACTCCGCCGACCCCGCGGTGAAGCTCGGGGCGTTCGAACCGGTGGCGCGCTGGTTCGCGGCCCGGATGGCGGCGGGCGAGTTGCGCGCCGTGCCGCTGTGGGCGCTGGACCCGGTGGTGATGGGGCCCGCGCACGAGTGCGCCCGGCGGTACCTGGCGCACGGCTTCGACCTGGAGTCCTCGACGCGTCTCGTCGCCGACGCGGTGTGGGCGGCCGTCGCGCCCGTAGGGTGATCACATGGCCACTTGGGGCGACCTCGCCGCGTACGTCCACGACACCTACGACGTGATCTCGGAGAACGAGGACGAGATCCGCATCCTGTTCAACTTCGAGCAGTTCGACGAGGACGACGAGCGCACCCAGGTGATCATCCTGGTCCGCGAGGTGCTCGACCGGCAGCACGAGTGGGTGCAGATCGCCTCGCCGATCGGCCTGGCCGCCAACGTGGACCTGAGGGCGTTCCTCACCGAGGTCGGCAACTCGACCATCGCCTGCGGCGCGGCGGTCATGGGCGACCACGTCGTGCTGCGGCACTCGCTGCCGCTCTCGCACCTGGACATCCACGAGTTCACCGAGCCCCTGGCGCTGCTCGCGGGCACGGCGGACCGGATGGAGGAGACCTTCTTCGGGGGCGACGACTACTGACGCCGGTACCGGTACCGACCGGTTCGGGGACGCCACCGGGCGGACCGTTGACAGGGGGCGCGCGGGGATGCTGTGATCCCCGACAACAGATAGGAAACTTTCCTAACTGATCGGCCGCCGCCGTGTTCACCCCCGAGACCCGTGGGAGGCACCTCCGTGGCACCCCGTCCCCGATGGCTCGCGGCCGTCGCCGCGTCCGCCCTGCTGGCCGCGCCCGCGCCCTGGGCGCAGGCCGCTCCGGCCGAGACCGCACCGGCCGCACCGGCCGCTTCGACCCCGACCGCCCTGGCCACCACCGAGCACCAGGCCGAAGGCGCGTCGGTCTCCGGCGGCGTGGTCGAGTCCAACCACGCCGGCTACACCGGCGGCGGTTTCGTCAACTACGACAACGCGCCCGGCAGCCACGTCGAGTTCACCGTCACCGCGCAGGCCGGGCCCGCCACCCTGGCCCTCCGGTACGCCAACGGCACCACCACCAACCGCCCGATGACCATCTCGGTCAACGGGACCGCCCAGGCGAGCGGCGTCGCGTTCGCCGGCACCGGCGCGTGGAGCACCTGGCGCACCGCCACCGCGAACGTCACCCTGGCGGCGGGCGTGAACCGCGTCCGCGTCGCCGCCACCACCGCCGCGGGCGGCCCCAACCTCGACCGGCTCGACGTCACCGCCGGCAGCCCGCCGCCCGGCCGCCCCGCCGACGTGAACGGGCAGCTGCGCGTGTGCGGCACCAAGCTGTGCAACAAGCACGGCAAGCCGATCCAGCTGCGCGGCATGAGCACGCACGGCATCCAGTGGTACGCGCAGTGCGTCAAGCCCGCGTCCCTGGACGCCCTGGCCACCGACTGGGGCGCGGACGTCCTGCGGATCTCGATGTACGTGCAGGAGGGCGGCTACGAGACCGACCCCCGCAGGTTCACCGACCTGGTGCACGGCTACATCGAGGAGGCCACCCGCCGCGGCCTGTACGCGCTGGTGGACTGGCACCAGCTGTCGCCGGGCGACCCGAACGCCAACCTCGCCCTGGCCCGCACGTTCTTCACCGAGGTCGCCTCGCGGCACCGCGACAAGACCAACATCATCTACGACATCGCCAACGAGCCCAACGGCGTGGCGTGGTCGGCCATCAAGTCCTACGCGGAGCAGATGATCCCGGTCATCCGCGCCCAGGACCCGGACGGCGTGGTCTTCGTCGGCACCCACGGCTGGGGCTCGCTCGGCATCTCCGACGGCCGGTCCGAGCAGGACATCGTCAACAACCCGATCAACGCCACGAACTTCATGTACACGTTCCACTTCTACGCGGCGTCGCACCAGGACGAGTACTTCAACGCCCTGACCCGCGCGGCGGCCCGGCTGCCGATCTTCGTGACCGAGTTCGGCACCCAGACCTACACCGGCGACGGGGCCAACGACTTCGCGTACAGCCAGAAGTACCTGGACTTCCTGGCGGCCAACAAGATCGGCTGGACGAACTGGAACTTCTCCGACGACTTCCGGTCGGGCGCGGTGTTCAAGGAGGGCACGTGCGCCGGCAACTCGTTCGCCGGCACGTCGGTGCTGAAGCCCGCGGGCCAGTGGATCCGCGAGCGGATGCGCACGCCGGACGACTTCCCGACGAGCTGACCTCCGACCAGCCGACCTCCGGACGGGGGAGCGGCGGGGACCCGTCCCCGCCGCTCCCCCCGCTCAGTTCACCGGCCAGGTGTGCACCGGTTCGTTCGAGTGCATCAGGTCCCGGTAGGTCCGCAGCATCCGCCGCAGCGCCTCCGGCCGGTCCAGCGCCGTGTGGTCGTAGTGCCGGTGGAACGCCCGCGCCTGCCACGTCGCGCCGTTCACCCCGCTCAGGCACCGCTGCTCGATGATCCCCAGCAGGCGGTCGCGGTCGGCGGCCTCCACCTTCAGCCGCACCAGGCCCTCGTGCGCCATCGGCAGCAGCCGGCGCAGCACCAGCTCGACCACCGGCACCGTGCCCAGCCCCGGCCAGTAGACCTGCGCGTCGATGCCGTTGCGCGCACCGGCGGTGAAGTTCTCCTCCGCCGCGCTGAACGACATCTGCGACCACAGCGGCCGCTCCTCCTCGGCCAGCGCCTTGACCAGGCCGTAGTAGAACGCGCCGTTCGCCAGGGTGTCCACGACCGTCGGCCCGGCGGGCAGGGTCCGGTTCTCGACCCGCAGGTGCGGCTTGTCCCGCACCACGTCGTACACCGGGCGGTTCCAGCGGTAGATCGTGCCGTTGTGCAGCCGCAGCTCGGCCAGCGACGGCGTGTCGCCCCGCTCCAGCACCTGCACCGGGTCCTCGGGGTCGCAGATCGGCAGCAGCGCCGGGAAGTAGCGCACGTTCTCCTCGAACAGGTCGAAGATGGACGTGATCCACCGCTCGCCGAACCACACCCGCGGCCGGACGCCCTGCTCCTTCAGCTCGTCGCTGCGCGTGTCGGTGGCCTGCTGGAACAACGCGATCCGCGTCTCCCGCCACAGTTCCTTGCCGAGCAGGAACGGCGAGTTCGCGCCCACCGCCACCTGCACGCCGGCGATCGCCTGCGCCGCGTTCCAGTACGACGCGAACGAGTCCGGCGACACCTGGAGGTGGAACTGGGTGGACGTGCACGCCGCCTCGGGCACGATCGAGTCGGCCGTCATCTGCAACCGCTCGACGCCCTCGACGGAGATCTGGAGGTCCTCGCCGCGCGCCGCCAGCACCTGCTCGTTGAGCAGCGCGTACCGGGGGTTGCCCGACAGCGCCTCCACGGCCATGTGCTTGGCCTGGAGCGTCGGCAGGATGCCGATCATCACCATGTGCGCGTCCACGTCGCGCGCCTTGCGGTCGGCCTCGTTGAGCGAGTCCCGCACCACCGACTCGAACTCGGTGATCCCGCCCCCGGTCAGCTGCCGCGGCGCGACGTTGATCTCCAGGTTCCACTGGCCGAGCTCGGTGACGAAGTCGGGGTCGGCGATGGCCTCCAGCGCCGCGGCGTTGCGCATCGCCGGGTCACCGGCGTCGTCCACGAGGTTCAGCTCGATCTCCAGCCCGGTCATGGGCCGGTTGAACTCGAACCGGGACTCGCCCAGCATCCGGGCGAACACGTCGAGGCAGCGGCGCACCTTCGTCCGGTAGCGCGTTCGGTCCTCGCGGGTGAACTCGTGCCGCCCGACGTCGTCGCCCATTGCCCGCCTCCAAGCCGGTGGATCAGCGCGCGGGTACCGCGATCGCGGTGACCACAAACCCCTCGCGGGCCAGCCAGCGCCCGGTGAAACCCGTTACGGCGACACCGTCCACGACCGGGGTCTCCACCAGGATCCGGGCGATGAACGTGCCGTCGTCCGGGTTGATGGTCAGCTCCGCGTCCTCGAAACCCAGCCACCGCCGCGTCAGCGGGAACCACGCCTTGTAGACCGTCTCCTTCGCGCTGAACAGCAGCCGGTCCCACGCGACCTTGTCGCCGGACCCCCGCAGCCGGTCCACCTGCGCCAGCTCGGCGGGCAGCGCGATGGCGCCCAGCACCCCGTCCGGCGTCGGCTCGTTCGGCTCGGCGTCGATCCCGATCGCGCGCACCTGGTCGGCCCGGGCGACGGCCGCCGCCCGGTAGCCGTTGCAGTGCGTGATGCTGCCGACCACGCCCGCGGGCCACGTGGGCTCGCGCTTGGGGCCGGGCAGCAGCGGCGAGGGCGGGAAGCCGAGGGCCCCCAACGCGGCGCGCGCGCAGTGCCGACCGGTGGCGAACTCGCGGCGGCGCTTGTCCACCGCCTTGGCCACGTGCTCCTCCTCCTCGGGGAACAGCACCACCCCGTCGGGGTCGCCGAAGACGTCGAACGCCGAGATCGGCGGCGGCAGCAGGTCCGTGATCACCGGGAGTCCCCCTCGCGCAGCACGTCCAGCAGCGGCGCCGCGGTCCAGCCCCGGGGTTGCCACTCCCTCGGGTAGCCCAGCGACACCTCGTCGAAGCGCACGCCGTCCTTGCGGATGGTGCGCGGGATGTGCAGGTGGCCGTAGACCGCGACGGCCGCCCGGAACCGCAGGTGCCAGTCCGCGGTGCGCTCCGTGCCGCACCACAGGGCGAACTCGGGGTAGCGCAGCACGAACGTGGGGTCCCGGACGAGCGGCCAGTGGTTGATCAGCACCGTCCGCAGCGACGGGTCGACGGCGCCCAGCCGCCGCTCGGTCTCCGCGACCCGCGCCGCGCACCACGCCTCCCGGCTCGGGTACGGGTCCGGGTGCAGGAAGTACTCGTCGGTGCAGACGACACCGGCCTCCTGGGCCGCGGCCAGCGCCGACGCCTTGTCCGTCGTCCCGGCGGGCCGGAAGGTGTAGTCGTAGAGCGTGAACAGCGGCGCCACCGCGACCGGCCCGCCCGCGCCCTCGAACACCGCGAACTCGTCCTCGGGCGTGAGCACGTCGATGCTGCGGCACAGCTCGACCAGCTGCTTGTAGCGCACCTCGCCGCGCGCCTGCACCGCGTCGTCCTTCGTCGTCCACAGTTCGTGGTTGCCCGGCGACCAGATCACCCGGGCGAACCGGGCGCGCAGGAGGCCCAGCGCCCACTCCACGTCGTCGAACCTCTCCGCCACGTCGCCGGCGACGATGAGCCAGTCGTCCGGTGAGCGCGGGTGGATCGCGTCGACGAACTGCCGGTTCTGCTGGTAGGTGACGTGCAGGTCGCTGGTGGCGAGCAGGCGTGGCGGGGTGGTCACCTGTCGAGGGTATCGCCGGCGCGGCGGCTCGGGGAGTGACCGCTCATCCGCTCGTCGCTCGCCGCGGGCCGTTCGGCGGCGCCCGGGTGGCCGCGTGACGCTGCACCGCTCCCGTTCGTCGCGCGTCGTCTTACCAGGGGGCGCCGCTGTTCCTAGCGTGATTGGCATCACGACGTCCTGGGCGGAGGACCCGATGACCAACCACGTACGACCCGTGCAGCCGTTCGGCCGAACGGTCGGGGCGGAGATCGCCCGGCAGGTGCAACAACACGCGTACCCGGCGGTCGCGCCGCGGCGCGCCGACGACGCCGCCCTGGCCACGTTGCTGCGCGCCCGCCAGCGCGGCGACGCCCAGAGGCAGGAGCCGTGGGTGCGCCGGGCGCCTGAAGCGCCGCCCCGACCCCCGCACGCCGACGTGATCGAGCAGTTGGCCGTGCGCCTGGTGCCGCCGTCGCTGTGGGCGGCGGTCGAACCGCTCATCCCGCCGGCGAAGGTGCGCAGGCAGGGCGGCGGCCGGGGCCGGGTGTCGGACCGGGCGATCTTCACCGCGATCGTGTTCGTGCTGACCAGCGGCTGCGCGTGGCGGCACCTGCCGGCCACGTTCGGCGTGACCGTGCCCACCGTGCACCGGCGGTTCCAGGAGTGGACCGAGGCGGGCCTGTGGATGCGGCTGCGGCGGGTGGCGGCGGACGGCGCGGTGGACGAGGCCGAGTGGCTCAGGCTGGTCCTGGACGCGGCGGAACGGCGCGGCGCGAGAGCCGCGGGGTAAGACGAGGCGAAGGGGAACGGCGGCCGGGACGGGGGCGTCCCAGGTGTGAACCGCGGACGCCCGCGCGGCCGTCGTTCCCCACGGAGGTGTCGAAGATGCCGGAGTTGTCCGGGCGCGAGGTCGCCCTGCTGCGCGCGACCGCCGCCAACCGGGTCGAGCTGACCGGGAACGCCGAGCCCGACGTGCGGGTCGACGCCCTGCCGTTCTGCGACCCGGTCACCGCCCGTGCGCTGGTGCACGCGGGCCTGATCCAGCCGGTCGTGCCGGTGGAGCCGGGGCAGTGGGCCGCGGCGTGCCTCACCGAGGCGGGCGCGGTGGCGCTGGGTTCGGGCCTCATCGCGGCCTGAGGTCGGCCCGGGACCTGTCGGGTTCGCGCCCGTCGCGGCCCGGGATCCGCTTGACTGGGCGCATGACCCCCGTGCGCGCGACCGTCGTGGAAGGCCCCGCCGACGCACCGCCCGCCGTGTTCCTGCACGGCGTGCTCAGCTGGGGCGACGACGAGGACTA
This sequence comes from Saccharothrix xinjiangensis, assembly GCF_039527585.1. NCBI lineage: Bacteria > Bacillati > Actinomycetota > Actinomycetes > Pseudonocardiales > Pseudonocardiaceae > Saccharothrix > Saccharothrix xinjiangensis. The sequence goes on from NZ_BAAAKE010000015.1 coordinate 56,107, forward strand.
CGGCTTCGGCAACCAGCGGCCCCTGGCGGCCGGCAGGCGGCTGCTCCTGGTGGACCGCCGCGGCTACGGCGAGAGCCCGGACCTCGACGGCCCCCACCGCAGCGACTACGCCGTGGACGCGGAGGACGTCATCCCCCTGCTGGGCGACGGCGCCCACCTCGTCGGGCACTCCTACGGCGCGGTGGCCGCGATGCTCGCCGCCGCCGCCCGCCCCGACCTGGTCCGCTCGCTGTGCCTGGTCCAGCCCGGCGCGCTGCGCCCCGCCGAGGACCACCCGGTGGTCGCCGAAGCCCTGGCCCGCGCCCGCGCGGCCACCGCCGCCGCGCCCGACCTGAGCCCCGAGGACTACCTGCGCCTGTCCACCGGCGCCGTGGGCCTGGCCGCGCCCGAACCCACGCCGGAGCGCTTGCGCGCGGCCCGCACCACCATGGGCGAACGGCCGTGCTGGGACGCCGACGTGCCCCTGGGGCCGCTGGCCGCCGCCGGGTGGCCGGTCCTGGTGGTGCTGGGCGACTGGGCCGGCGCGCCCGAGCAGTACCGGCGGCTGGCCGGTGAGCCCCTGATCGCCGCCGGCCGCGAGATCGCCCGGCGGGTGGGCGCGGAGCTGCTCACCGTGCCCGGCTACTACCCGCACGTGCAGCGGGCGGACGAGGTGAACGCGGCGCTGGAGGCGTTGTGGGCGCGGGCGGACGCCGAGCGTTAAGCGAACAACTCGGCGAGGTCGCCCGCCAGCTCGGCCAGCACGCGCTCGGCGTCGTGCGCCGGCAGCTCGGTCAACGTGGTGGTCGCGGGCACGCCCTGGAACCGGCTCAGCGCCGGGGTGCGGTGGAACGTGCTCGGCCCGACCAGGACCGGGACGACCCGGCACCCGCCGGTCTCGGCGGCGGCCAGCAGGGCGGGCAGCTCGACCGAGTTGATGTAGTCCGAGGCCAGCGAGTCGGCGCTGACCAGCACCAGCGCCGCCTTGGCGCGGGCGAGCGCCTTGGTGATCTCCCGCTGCCACCGGTCGCCCAGTTCGATCCGGCGGTCCGACCACAGGTCCAGTTCCAGCGGCTTGAGGTGCACCTGGAGCCGCTGGAGCCAGTGGGCGTCCCGGTGGCTGTAGCAGACGAAAACCTGGTCGCGCGGTGCCGGCAGCCGCTTGCCGGCCAGGTCCAGCAGCTCGTCGCGGCGCAGCTGCCGCAGGTAGAACAGGAACTGCGGGTCGTCGACCACCAGCCGCCGCGAACGCGGGTCGTGGAACAGGTGGTCGTCGTGGTGGTCCTCGAACAGCTCGGTGCGCCGCCCGTCGAGCTTGAGGATGCCGTCCTGGGTCTTGGCCAGCTCCAGCAGCAGGTCGACGCACACGGCCTCGTCCGCCCGGTCCCTGGTGATGAAGTCGAGCACCACGTCGTGGTACTTGGGCTCCAACCGCTCGGTCACCTTGGACCGCGCGTGCCCCAGTTCGGTGTGGATCACCCGGCGGCTCGGCTCGGTGTGGCGGACACCGGCCGTCAGCGCGATCTGCCAGCACAGCATCTGGGCGGTGAGCAGGCTCCCCGCCGCGGTGCGGGAGATCTCGGCCTTCCGGTCGAACTCGATGTTCAGCGCTTCCTCGCCCTGCTCGATCAACCGCACCACCAGGGCCTCCACCGCGTTGCGCAACTTGAACACCTTGATGCGCGTCGCCACGTCCCACCCGATCGAGACCAGCGAGCGCGTGGTGCCGGGGATGCCCAGCAGGACCAGCCGCCGGTCGGCCGAGCCGAGGTCGGCCAGCAGCTTGAGGTGGTCGGCCAGGCGGGCCTGGACCTCCGGCCGCAACCGCTGGAAGTCGTCCACCGCGACCAGCCCTTCGTGCCGCTCGGGCAGCGCCTCGATGACGGGCAGGTCGCGCGGGTCGCGAGCGCTCAGGACCCTGGTGCCGGCCAGGTCCGGGTCCAGGGCCACGGCCCGGCGCAGCATCGTGGTCTTGCCGATCCCGGACGGCCCCTCCAGGACGATGCCCAGCCCCGGCTGGCGCAGGCGCTCCCGGAACTCGGCGAAGTCGTCCGGCTCGACGAACGTCACCGTGGGCACACCGGTCTCGGTGAAGACCTCGCTCAACCCCCGGCGCGCGGGCGGCCGACCCCCGGCGACCGGTCTCGGCGGCCCGCCGCGCAACTGCTCGCAGGTGAACCGCACGCCCTCCACGACGCTCAGGACCGCGTCGTCGAGCCTGGGCCAGTCCACGGCCGGGCGACCACCGGTCGGCAGGGGTGGCAGGGACCCGAACTGCTCCTCCCACGCCGCCGGGCGGTACACGACGGGCAGGACCGCCGAGAGCCGCGCGTGGTGCCGGTCCACCGCCACGCGGAACTCCCGGCTCACCCCGTACTGGACGGCGAGCAGGTCGCGGCTGACCACGACGAGCACCAGGCCGGCGACGCGCACCCCCGCGTCCACGTGGCCGTCGAGGTCGAGGTTCGCCTCGGAGACCGCCCGGGTGGTGATCCACCCGAGCACGTGTTCCGAGACCAGCGGGCGCAGGGCCTCCGCCAACTCCCCGGCGAACGCCTCGTCCGGGATCGCGTGGACGATGACCAGGGTCGGCGCCGCCTGCACGTCGCGGACGCGACGGGCCTGGAAGACCCCGCCGGACGCGGCAGCCGCGCCGTTCCGGGCCACCAGGGTGAACCCGGAGGTGGTGGTGGGCGTGGTCAGCGCGCGGAGCAGAAGTTTGCCCACTTCCGCGAAGCCCAGGTCGACCACGCTCACCCGGCGCGCGAACGACCTCGTGGGCCCGCCCCGGGCCACCTCGACGGCCGTGGTCCGGCCACGCCACCGCGACAGGGCGGAAGCGGCCGGCTCCGGCAGGTTGGGCGACACGACGACGACCAGGTGGTCGACGTGGTCGAAGGAGGCGGGCGCCCCGCCGGCCGAGGGGGCGCCGAGGAGCCGGGTCTCCAGTTCGGCGGAGTAGCCGGCCCCGGTGAGCAGGGCGGCGATCGACTCGGCCCACTCCGCGTCCCGCGCCTCGTGCACGACCGCGAAATCGGTGCGCGCCCCCGGCGGCGCGGTTTCCGTGCCGGACCGGCCGACGACCCGGACCCAGGCGTTGGCGGCGAACGACTTCACCTGCACCTGGACCCGCCGGAAGTCGCCGATCAGGGTGGTGTGCCTGATCACCTCGTCGAAGAACCAGTCCGAGACTATGACGACCAGGCCGTGAGGCGAGGTCCTCGCCGCGGCCTTCAGGGCGGTCGAGTCCGCGAGGCGGTGGACGGCGATCAGCTCCGGGCTCGTCTTGCCGCGCGCGTCGTAGAGCACCTCGCCCGCGTGGAGCGCCACCCGGATGCCGATCCGGTCATCCCCGGCACGAGCCGCGTTGTGCCGCCGCAGGAGCCTCGCCAGGGCCGCGACCCACGTCTCCGCGACCGCGACCTTCGACACGTGCGCCGGCACGAGGACGAGCAGGGAGTCGCCCGCGTCCTCCACCGACTCGTCATCCCACGGCAGGCCCGCCGCTTCGCAGGAGTCCCGGACCAGCGCGCGGACGTCCTCGCGGAGGGCGACCCCCGCGCTCCGCCCCGTCGTGGTCGGCACATCGACCACGATCATCGTGTGGTGTAAGAGAGGGCCTTCCGGTCCCGCCACTCCTGCCACCCCTCCCTCAGGCGTGCACGCCCGCCGAGTACTTCGGCACCCGCACGCTGATCTTCGTGCCCAGCCCCTGCGCGGTCTCCACCACCAGCCCGTAGTCGTCGCCGTAGCAGCGGCGCAGGCGCTCGTCGATGTTGCCCAGCCCGATGCCCGCCGTCGCGCCGACCTGGCCCGCCAGGGTGCGGCGCAGCGCCTCCGGGTCCATGCCGATGCCGTCGTCCTCGATGGTGATGTGCGCCTCCTCGCCCGCGTCCGCCGCCAGGATCGAGATCCGCCCCGGGCCGACCTTGCCCTCCATGCCGTGCCGCACCGCGTTCTCCACCAGCGGCTGGAGGCACAGGAACGGCACGGTCACCGGCAGCACCTCGGGCGCGATCTGGAGCGTCACCTGCAACCGCTCGCCGAACCGCGCCCGCTCCAGCGCCAGGTACTGGTCGATCGACTTCAGCTCCTCCGACAGCGTGGTGAAGTCACCGGCCCGGCGGAACGAGTAGCGGGTGAAGTCGGCGAAGTCCAGCAGCAGCGTGCGGGCGCGCTCGGGGTCCGTGCGCACGTAGGAGGCGATCGCGGACAGCGAGTTGTAGATGAAGTGCGGCGAGATCTGCGCCCGCAGCGCCCGCACCTCCGCCTCCACCAGCCGGGTCCGCGACCGGTCCAGCTCGGCCAGCTCCAGCTGCCCGGACGCCCACCGCGCCACCTCGTTCGTGGCCCGCACCAGCCCGGCCGACGCCTCCCGGCTGTAGGCGGCGAGCACGCCCACCACCCGGCCCTCCACGGTCAGCGGCGCGAGCACCGCCGTGTTGACCGGGCAGTCGGCGCGCGCGCAGGTGATGTCGAACGCCCTGGTGCGCCCGGTGCCGAACACGTCGGCCGCCAGGCCCATCGCCTCGGCCGCGTGGTGGGCGCCCTCGCCCTCCCACGCCACGACCTCGGTCTCGTCGGTCAGCGCCAGCGCCGGCGTGCCGAGCAGCGTGCGCAGGTGCTTGGCCGACCTCTTCGCCGCGTCCGGCACCAGCCCGGCGCGCAGCGGCGGCGCGGCCGACCACGCCGTGTGCAGCGTCTCGAACGTGATCCGCTGCTCGTTGGTCAGGAAGTCGTTGCGGGTGCGGGAGGTCCGCCACAGCGTGATCACCACCGCGAGGCCGACCAGCAGTATCGCGCCGGCCGTCCACACGGCGGTCACAACCGGTCCTGACTGCGCAGGCCCAGGTTCTCCGGCGCGTGCAAGCGCACCATCACGTGGTTCACCCCCGGCGGCACCCGACGCGGCGTCAGCAGCGACACCGCGTACATCACGACGAACCCGAGCGGCGCGGTCCAGGCGGCGGGCCGGGCCAGGAACACGTGGTACCACGAACCCGCGCCGCCGCTGATCGTCACCAGGCCCGCCACCAGCGCGGGCAGCCCGCCCGCGAGCATCCCGGCCACCGCGCCCGCCGTGGTGATGCGGGTGCTCCAGATGCCCAGCACCAGCAGCGGGCACAGCGACGACGCCGCCACCGCGAACGCCAGCCCCACCATGTCCGCCACCGGCACGTTCCCCACCAGCCACGTCATGCCCAGCGGCACCAGCACGGCGGGCACCGTCGACACCCGGAACCCGCGCACGCCGCGCAACCGCAGCACGTCCCGGCTCAGCACGCCCGCCAGCGACACCATCAGCCCCGAGGAGGTGGACAGGAACGCGGCGAACGCGCCGCCCGCCACCAGCGCGCCCAGCAGCTGCCCGCCCAGCCCGTCGACCATCCGGCTGGGCAGCACCAGCACCACCGCGTCGGTGTTGCCGGTCATCAGCAGCTCCGGCGTGTAGAGCCGGCCGAGCGCGCCGTAGATCGGCGGCACCAGGTAGAACACGCCCAGCAGGCCGAGCACGATCAGCGTGGTCCGCCGCGCCGCGCGCCCGTTGGGGTTGGTGTAGAAGCGCACGATCACGTGCGGCAGGCCCATGGTGCCCAGGAACGTGGCGATGATCAGCGAGTACACCGCGTACAGCGGGAACCGCTCGCCGCCGCGCATGGGCATCGCCCACGTCTCGTTGGTGTTGGCCGGGATCGAGCTGACGTGCGGCACGGCCGCACCCCGCGGGAACGTCAGCCGCGAACCGGCGGCCGCGGTGTGGTCGCCCGCGGCCAGCTCGCCGAAGCCCTCGACCCGCAGCCCGTCCACCACGCCCGTGCCGGTGTACGGGATGGCCTCCGGCACGTGGAACGAGGCCGCGCCGTCGAACGTCACCGTGGTCTGCCTGGTGAACTCGGGGTACTCCGGCCCGGTCAGGCCCTTCGCGCCGTGCGCGTGCCAGGCCGCCACCAGGAACACCACCGGCACCGCGATCGCGGTCAGCTTGAGCCAGTACTGGAACGCCTGCACGAACGTGATGCTGCGCATCCCGCCGGAGGCCACGTTCAGCGTGACCACCACGGCCACCACCAGCGCGCCCACCCAGTCCGGCGCGCCCGTGACCGTGTGCAGGGTCAGGCCCGCGCCCTGGAGCTGCGGCAGCAGGTACAGCCAGCCGATGCCCAGCGCGAACACCGACGCCACCGCCCGCACGGTCGGCGAGCCGAACCGGGCCTCGGCGAAGTCCGGCAGCGTGTAGGCGCCGCTGCGCCGCAGCGGCGCGGCGACCAGCGCGAGCAGCACCAGGTAGCCGGCCGTGTAGCCGACCGGGAACCACAGCATGTCCGGCCCGTGCGCGAACACCAGGCCCGCGATGCCGACGAACGACGCGGCCGACAGGTACTCGCCGCCGATCGCCGAGGCGTTCCACCACGGCGACACGGTGCGCGAGGCGACGAAGAAGTCCGAGGTGGTGCGGGAGATCCGCAGGCCGTAGGCGCCCACCAGCACGGTCCCGATCGCCACCACCAGCACCGCGATGATGCCGTAGGTGCTGCTCACGACCGTTCCACCAGCTCGGCGAACTCGCGTTCGCCGCGCTCGGCCTGCCGCACGTAGAACCAGCCCGCGAGGACGAACACGGGGAACACCAGCACGCCCAGCAGCAGCCACGGCAGCGGCAGGCCGAGCAGCCGCTGCGAGCCGACCGAGGGCACGAGCGTGAACAGCAGCGGCAGCGCCGCCACGCTCCCGCACACCACCGCGCACAGCAGCAGCCCGAGCCTGCGCTGGGTGCGGATCAGGGAGCGCATGTAGACCGCGCCCAGCTCGCTCTGCTCGTCGATCTCCCGCGAGGCGGGGTAGGGGCGGGGCGCGCGCGGCGCGCGGGTGCGCGGACTCGTCACCACCACCCGCTGGCGCGGCGGCTGGGGTCCCGTCACGACGGCTGCCGGTTGCGGCGCACCAGCAGCTGGCGCAGGTGCCTGGCGTGCCGCCGGCTGACCGGCAGCACCGCGCCGCCGATGTTGACGCTCAGGTGGCCGTCCTCCAGGCGCAGCTCGTCGATGTGCCCGAGCGACACCAGGTGGCTGCGGTGGATGCGCACGAACCCGGCCGACCGCCAGCGCTCCTCCAGCCCGTTGAGCGCGGCGCGCACCAGCCCGCTGCCGGTGGCGGTGTGCAGGCGGGCGTAGTCGCCGTGCGCCTCGACGTAGCGGATGTCGGCCAGCCTGATGAACCGGGTGATCCCGCCCAGCTCGACCGGGATGACCTCGTCGCCGACGTCCGGGGCCTTCTCGGCGGGCGGGGCGGCGGCGGGCGGTTCGGCGGTCTTGGAGTCGAGCACCTCGTGCACGATCCGGTGCACGGACTCCGCCAGCCGCTCCGCGCGCACGGGCTTGAGCAGGTAGTCGAGCGCCTTCAGCTCGAACGCCTCGACCGCGGGCTCCTGGTGCGCGGTGACGAACACGATCGGTGGCGGCTGGGCGAACCGGGACAGCACGCGGGCCAGGTCCAGCCCGTCCAGGCCGGGCATCCGGATGTCGAGGAACACCGCGTCCACCGGCTGCCCCGCGTCCATGGCGCGGTGCAGCGTGCGCAGCGCCTTGGTCGCGTCGGTCACCGCCTCGACGTGGCCCACGCGCGGGTCGGAGCGCAGCAGGTAGACGAGGTCCTCCAGGGCGGGGGCCTCGTCGTCCACCGCGAGCACCCGCAGCGTCCGGTCGAGTGCCCCGCGGCGCTCCGGGCCCTCGCAGAGGGGACAGGGCAGTCCTGAGGTCATCAGCTTCCAATGCGGTGCGGTGCGGTCGACGGCGACGGCGATTAGACCACCGGACGACCATCCTCGCTCTTCGGGGCGGCCAAGGGCAACGACCGCCGCGCGGCGGCGGCGTCGCCCAGGCTGACCTCCAGTTCGAGGAAGGCCTCCTCGCCGCGCCGCGCCGCCAGCGACACCGAGGCCGCCGCCGCGCTGCCCACGAACCGCCGGGTCGGCTCCTGCAACCCGCGCACCACCTCGGACCACCGGTTGGCCAGCCGCGCCAGCTCGGTGAGCGCGGAGACCAGCTCGGCGGACGTGCCCGGCGGCCCGTCGGCGATCCGCGCCAGTTCGACGTGCGGATCGGAAGCCATGCCGTCCCCCAGCTGTGAGCCGCCCACGTACCGGAACCCGATGCTCCCGCTCCGCCCGCGGCCGGTCAACGACCCGGGGGAGTGGTCTTGATTGGCGCCGCGTCGCGGAACACCGGGGTCGCCCGCCGGCGTTCCGGCACGACCGCGACTCCTCGTGCCCCGACCGGGTCCGGCGCACGCGCCGACCGGGCCCCGGCGGCGTTCCGGGAGGGGGACGCCGCCGGCCCGGCTCACCCCGGCTCGGCCAGCGCCGCCGCCGCCAACCGCTCGACCACCGCGAACCCGCCCCGCCCCGCCAGGTCCGCCGCCGTGCCCGCGTGCCGCACCGCCTCGGCCCGCCGACCGTCCGCCACCAGCGCGCCCACCAGGTGCGCGTGCGACTGGGCCACCCCGAACAGGTACTCGGTGGACGCCGCCAGCTCCAGCGCCCGCAGGTGCGCCGCCACGGCCGGCCCCGGTTTGCCCAGGTGCCGCAGCACCAGGCCCAGCGCGTTCTGCACCTCCGACTCGATCCGCGGGTACCCGCCCAGCTCGTGGACCAGCCCCAGGGCCCGCTGCGCCGTCCGCAGCGCCTCCACGCGCTCACCGCCCAGGCACAGCGCCACCGCCAGGTGCGCCAGCGCCTCGGCCCGCGCGGGCCGGACCCCCGTCCGGTACCACGACGCCTCCGCGTGCCGCAGCAGGTCGACCGCCGCCGGGTAGTCGCCCAGCACCGTGCGGCAGCGGGCGAGCAGGCTCGCGCACGTCGCCTCCACGTTCGACCCGTCCGCGGCGCGCGCCAGCGCCAGGCCCTCCGCCAGCAGCTCCGCCGCGCCCGCCGCGTCACCGCGCATCAGCCGCAGCGCGCCGTGCCCGGCGAGCGCGCCGATCCGCACGTGCGGCGGCGCCCAGTCCTCCGCCGCCAGGGCCGTCATCCGGTCGAACGCGCCACCGGCCGCCGCGAGGTCGCCCAGCTCCAGGCGCACGACGCCCTCCAGGCCCGCGTGCAGCCACTTCAGCAGCCCGGTCGGGCGGGCCAGCGCCAGGTGCCGCAGCGCCACCCGCGGGTTGCCCAGGTTGCGGTGCTCGGTGGCGAGCCACACCAGCGTGGTCGCCTCCGCGGCCCGGTCGCCCGCCGCGCGCGCCGCGCCCAGCGCCGCGTTGACCGCGTGCAGGAACTCCACGTGGTGGCCGTGCGAGCCGAAGTACCCGCTCACCGCGTCGATCAGCCGCCACGACAGCTCGCGCGGGCCGTGCTCGGCGCAGTGCTCGGTCGCCGCCAGCACGTTCGGCCGCTCGGCCTCCAGCCACGCCCGCGCCTCGTCCGGGGTCAGCCGCGGCGGCCCGGACGCGCCCAGCTCCGGGTACAGCACGTCGCCCACCTCGACGGCCGTGCGCAGGTACCAGTCGAACAGCCGCCGCCGCGCCGACGCGAGGTCCTCGCCCGCCGCCGCGGCCCGGTCGGCCGCGTAGACCCCGATCAGGTCGTGCAGCGCGAACCGGTCCGCGCCGACCCGCTGCACGAGGTGCGCGGACGCCAGGTCGTCCAGCAGCCGCCGCGACACCTCCTCGGGCTCGTCCAGCAGCGCCGCCGCGCCGCACGCGCCGAAGTCCGACCCCGGCAGCACGGCCACCAGCCGGAACAGCCGCGCCGCGGCCGGTGTCAGCGCCGCGTACGACAGGTCGAACGCCCGCCGGACCGCCGCGGTGTCGTCGTTGTCCACGGCCAGCGCCGCCAGCCGGTCGCCGCCGCGCAGCTCCGCCACGTAGGAGGCGATGTCCGCGTGCGACGACCCGACCAGGTTGCCCAGCGCGATCCGCAGCGCCAGCGGCAGGTGCCCGCACAGCCGCGCCAGCTCGGCCAGCGCGTCGAACTGCGCCGCCGCGGCCTCCGGGCCCAGCGACCGGGCCAGCAGCTTCCACGCCTCGTCGCCGCGCAGCACGTCCAGCCGCACGGTCGTCGCACCCGGCGGGCGCAGCTCGTTGCGGCTGGTGATCACCACCGAGCACCCCGGGTCGCCGTGCCCCGGCCCCGCGGGCAGCAGCGGCAGCACCTGCTCCGCCGACGCCGCGTTGTCCAGCGTGATCAGCACCCGCCGCCCGCGCAGCCGCGCCCGGTAGCCGCGGACCAGCTCGTCCTCGCCCACCGGGATGTGGTCGGACCGCACGCCCATGGCCCGCAGGAACCGCGCCAGCACCGCCGAGGTGGACAGCGGCGGCGACGTGGAGTGCCCGCGCAGGTCCACGTACAGCTGCCCGTCCGGGTACCGCTCGCGCGCCGCGTGCCCCGCCGCCACGGCGAACGCCGTCTTGCCGACGCCCGGTGGCCCGCACACCACCACGGTCGCCCCGGACCGGGCGAGCAGGCCGGCCACCCGGGTCAGCTCCGCCGCGCGGCCGACGAAGTTGCCGACCGGCGCGGGCAGTTGCGCCGCGGGCGACCACGCGGGCCCGGCCGGCCGCGGCGGCGCCTGGTCGCCGGCGAGGATCGCCCGGTGCACCGCGCGCAGCGAGTCGCCGGGGTCCACGCCCAGCTCCCGCGCGAGCACCGTGGCCGCCTGCCGGTAGGCGTCCAGCGCGTCGGCCTGCCGGTCCGCCCGGTGCAGCGCCACCATCAGCTGGGACCAGAACCGCTCGCGCAGCGGGTGCCGCGCGGTCAGCCTGCGCAGGTCGGCGACCACCTCCTCGCACCGGCCGAGCCCCAGCTTCGCGTCCACCAGCTCGGAGGTCACCAGCAGCCGCCGCTCGACCAGGTTCGCCGCCTCGACCTCGTGCAGCGACTCCGACGGCACGTCCGCCAGCGGCACGCCGCGCCAGCACGCCAGCGCCCGCTCGTACTCCGCGACCGCCGCCGCCGCGCGGCCCGCCCGGACCAGCTCCGCGCCCCGCCCGGCCAGCGCCTCGAACCGGTGCAGGTCCAGCGCGTCGGGCAGCAGGTCGATCCGGTACCCGGTGGGCGTGGTGCGGATCAGCTTCGGCTCGCCGAGCGCCCGTCGCAGCCGCATCACGTACACCGGCAGCGTCTGCGCGGCCCGGTCCGGCGGCGCCTCGCCCCACACCCGGCGGATCAGCTCGGCCGCGGACACCGACCGGTTCGAGCCCAGCAGCAGGGTGGCCAGGACGATGCGGTGCTTGGCCGCGGTGACCTGGACCGTCCGGCCGTCGCGGCGGACCACCAGGGGCCCCAGCACGCCGAACTCGTCCCGCGACAGCGCTCCGCCTCCGATCTCGAAGTCGACTTCGACCATGGTCGTGCCCCGGTTCGCACCGGAGTACCACCGGATGGACCCGGACCTACAGCGGGCCGACTTCGGTGACCCGAACCGCGGCCGTGCCGGTCTCGTCGGACTCGGCCAGGTCGACCTCGGCGGTGAAGCCCCAGTCGTGGTCGCCCGCCGGGTCGTCGAAGATCTGGCGCACCACCCAGCGCCCGGTCTCCTCGGTGATCACGAGCATGGCGGGTCCGCGCGCGTTCGGGCCCGCGCCGATCTCGTCGTGCTCCTCGAAGTAGGGCTCCAGCGCGTCCTGCCAGTCCTCGGCCGACCAGCCCGAGCCGCCGTCGAGCTGCCCCAGCTCGTAGTAGTTGCGCCGGGCCGCCAGCTCCACCCGCCGGAACAGCGCGTTGCGCACCAGCACCCGGAACGCGCGCACGTTGCGGGTGACCGCGGGCGGCGCCTCGTCCAGCGGGCCCGCCTCCCCGGTGTCCTCGCCGGGGTTGCGCAGCTTCTCCCACTCGTCGAGCAGGCTGGAGTCGACCTGGCGGACCAGCTCGCCCAGCCACTCCTGGAGGTCGCTCAGCTCCTCGGTCTTGGCGTCCTCGGGCACGGTCTGCCGCAGCGCCTTGTACGCGTCGGCCAGGTACCGCAGCACCAGGCCCTCGGAGCGGGCCAGCTGGTAGTGCGAGACGTACTCGGCGAAGGTCATCGACCGCTCGAACATGTCCCGCACGACCGACTTCGGCGACAGGTGGTGGTCGGCGACCCACGGGTGCCCGCGCCGGTAGGTGGCGAACGCGGCCTCCAGCAGCTCGGCGAGCGGCTTGGGGTGCGTCACGTCCTCCAGCAGCGCCATCCGCTCCTCGTACTCGATGCCCTCGGACTTCATCGCGCCGATGGCCTCGCCGCGCGCCTTGTGCTCCTGCGCGCCCAGCACCTGGCGCGGGTCGTCCAGGGTGGACTCCACGACCGAGAGCACGTCGAGCGCGTACGACGGCGACTCGCGGTCCAGCAGCTCGATCGCGGCCAGCGCGAACGGCGACAGCGGCTGGTTGAGCGCGAAGTTCACCTGGAGGTCCACGGTGAGCCGGATGTCGTCGCCCTGCCGCTCCACCACGCCCGCCGCCAGCAGGCCCCGGTACATCGAGATGGCGCGCAGGATGTGCCGGCGCTGCGCGGGCCGGTCCTCGTGGTTGTCCTCCATCAGGTGCCGCATGGCGGCGAACGCGTTGCCGGGCCGGCCGATGACGTTGAGCAGCATGGCGTGGCTGACCTGGAAGCTCGACGTGAGCGGCTCGGGCTCGGCGTTCTTGAGCCGCTCGAACGTCTGGTCGCTCCAGGACACGAAGCCCTCGGGCGCCTTCTTGCGCACCACCTTGCGCCGCTTCTTCGGGTCGTCGCCCGCCTTGGCCAGCGCCTTCTCGTTCTCCACCACGTGGTCGGGGGCCTGCACCACGACCGTGCCCACGGTGTCGTAGCCCGCGCGGCCCGCCCGGCCCGCGATCTGGTGGAACTCGCGCGCCTTGAGGTGGCGGGTGCGCTGACCGTCGTACTTGGACAGCGCGGTGAACACCACGGTGCGGATCGGCACGTTGATGCCGACGCCCAGGGTGTCGGTGCCGCAGATCACCTTCAGCAGGCCGGCCTGCGCCAGCTGCTCGACCAGGCGCCGGTACTTCGGCAGCATGCCCGCGTGGTGCACGCCGATGCCGTGCCGGACCAGCCGGGACAGCGTCTTGCCGAACCCCGAGGTGAACCGGAACCGGCCGATCACGGTCGCGATGGCGTCCTTCTGGGCGCGCGTGGCGACGTTGACCGACATCAGCGACTGGGCGCGCTCCAGGGCGGAGGCCTGGGTGAAGTGCACGACGTAGACCGGGGCCTCGTTGCCGTGCAGCAGCTCCTCGATCGTCTCGTGCAGCGGCGTGGTGACGTACTGGAAGTTCAGCGGCACCGGGCGCTCGGCCGAGCGGACCACCGCGGTGGGTCGGCCGGTGCGGCGGGTGAGGTCCTTCTCGAAGAACGCGACGTCGCCCAGCGTGGCCGACATCAGCAGGAACTGCGCCCGGGGCAACTCGATCAGGGGAACCTGCCACGCCCAGCCCCGGTCGGGCTCGGAGTAGAAGTGGAACTCGTCCATCACGACCTGGCCCACGTCGGCCGCGGCGCCGTCCCGCAGCGCGATGTTGGCCAGGATCTCGGCGGTGCAGCAGATGATCGGCGCGGTCTCGTTGACGCTCGCGTCGCCGGTCATCATGCCGACGTTCTCCGCGCCGAAGGTGTCGATGAGCGCGAAGAACTTCTCCGAGACCAGGGCCTTGATGGGCGCGGTGTAGAAGGTCCGCCCGCCGCCGCCGCCGCGCTGCGCGGCCAGCGAGGCGAAGTGCGCGCCGATGGCGACCAGCGACTTCCCCGAGCCGGTCGGGGTGCTGAGGATGACGTTCGAGCCGGAGACGATCTCGATGAGCGCCTCCTGCTGAGCCGGGTACAGCGACAGCCCCCGGCCGGACGCCCACTCGGCGAACGTGTCGTAGAGGAGGTCGGGGTCGGAGGTGGCCGGCAGCCGGTCGGTGAGAGTCATCGCAGGCAGAGCATAGTGGTAACGCCCGGTGATGGGCTCTCCTGACCTGGTGTCCCGAGTGGTGGGGACCGGGTCTTCGACCTAGGGTGCCGGCGTGGCCTCCCGACCCGGCGATCCGCGCGGCGGCGGCAGCGGGGTCGCGGCCACCCCGATGACGTCCGCCACCGGAAAAAACACCCGCGAGGAACACCACCATGATCGTCGTCACCGGCGCCACCGGTCAGCTCGGCCGCCTCGTCGTCACCGCCCTGCTCGACCGGGGCGTGCCCGCCGCGCGCGTGGTCGCCGCCGTGCGCGACCCGAAGAAGGCCGAGGACCTGGGCGTGACCGTCCGAGAGGCCGACTACGACCGGCCGGAGACCCTGGCCGGCGCGTTCGAGGGCGCGGAGGAGGTGCTGCTGATCTCCGGCAACGAGGTCGGCAGGCGCGTGCCGCAGCACCGGGCCGCGGTGGACGCCGCCCGCGCCGCCGGGGTGCGGCTGCTGGTCTACACCAGCGTCCTGCACGCCGACACCAGCGCCGTGTCGGTCGCCCCGGAGCACAAGGCCACCGAGGAGCACATCAGGGCGTCGGGCGTGCCGTTCAGCTTCCTGCGCAACGGCTGGTACAACGAGAACTACGAGCAGACCGTCCGGCAGGCGCTGACCACCGGGGTGATCCCGGGCGCGGCCGCCGACGGGCGCGTCGCCTCGGCCGCCCGCGCGGACTACGCCGCGGCCGCGGCCGCCGTCCTGACCGGTGAGGGCCACGAGGGCGCCGTCCACGAGCTGTCCGGCGACACCGCGTGGACCATGGCCGACCTGGCCGGGATGATCACCGACGTCTCCGGGACCGAGGTCCTCTACCAGGACATGCCCGCCGAGCTGTACACCCGCACGCTGTCCGGCATCGGGCTGCCCGAGGAGGTGGCGCTGATGCTGGCCCGCATGGACACCGACATCGCCGCCGGCCTGCTCGCCGACACGCCGGGGGAGCTGTCCCGCCTCATCGGCAGGCCCACCACGCCGATGCGGGACACCGTCCTGGCCCTCGTGAAGGGCTGACCGGCGCGGGAGCCCCGACCGATGCGGGAGCCCCCGACCGGAGCCGGGCGCGGTGGCCTGGCGCGGGCGGGGGCTCCCGTTCGGGTTCTCGACCGGACTGGGACGTCCTGGGCCGAACCTGCCCGACAGGGGTGTGGATCAAGGGCTGGTGCAGGTCACCGTGGGCAGCGGGTTGGAGCCGGTGTAGCTGCCGGTGAAGCCGAACTTCGCCGAGCCCGAGGGCGCCACGGTGCGGTTCCAGTCCACGTTGCTCACGGCCACCTCGGAGCCGGAGCCGGAGCGCACGCCGTTCCAGACGCTGTTCAGGGTCTGGCCACTGGCGAGGTTCCACCTCGCGGTCCAGCCGCTGAAGGTGCTGGAGCCGGTGTTCACGACCTCGACCTCGCCCTGGAAGCCACCCGACCACGAGCTCGTGATCCGGTAGTTCGCCGTGCAGCCCGTGGTGCCCGGGTTGGACGACGTGGTGGTGGGCGTGGTGCTCGTCGTGCTGGTGGTCGTGCCGGTCGTCGTCGTGGTCGTCGTCGTGGTGGTGGACGAGCCACCGCCGCCGCCGACGCCGGTCTCCTGGCCGTTGCCGCCGTCGAACGTCACGTCGGAGCAGTTGTAGAACGTCTCCTGGCTGTCCGAACGGGTCCACACCGAGTAGATGATGTGGCGGCCCGACTTGCCCGAGGGCAGGTTCGCGTTCCAGTAGTACTGGCCGTCCACGGTGCCCACCGAGCCGCTCGCCGGCGGGTTGGTCACGCTGTGGAACGGGGTGCTCTCCAGGTCGTCCCAGGACAGCGCCCGGGTCGGGCTCCAGCTGTCCTTGGTGACGTACAGGTGGAAGGTGCCCGGGTGGGCGGCCCACATGTTGTACGACCAGCGGATGTTCGCGCCCGCGGTCAGGTGCGTCACCGGGTAGTCGTTGCGGGCGATGTCGAACCCGGAGAACGTCGGGTTGCCGCCGCTGCACAGCTTGCCGTCCGGGATGAAGCCCTTGGTGCGGCCGCCGCCGTCGGAGCGCAGCACGCCGAACCAGTTGTAGAGGGAGTTCGTGCCGCCCGCGGTCACCGCCGCGCTGCACGCGGGGTTCTGGGGGCGGATGTCGCCCTGCGGGGAAAGGCCGTCCTTCCAGCACAGGAAGGTCCGGCTACCCGGCTTCATCATGGCGCCGTGCGCGGACGCCGCGGGGGTGCTGACCACGTTCACGAGCACCGAGACCAGTACACCGGCCACGCCGGCCGCTGCCAGCGCGACCCATCGTCGGGCCTTCACCGTCGTTCACCTCCTCGTTGAGGTTCTGGGAACGCTCCCAGGAATCGGGCCAACTGTATCGGCGGGCACAGCGGTCTGTGAATCTTCAGCTACCCAGTGCATCCCAGCGGCCGAACGTGAGCGGCCCTTCGGCGGTCAACCGTTACACCCGGAAGCGGGCATTTTCACCTGGGAAGGCTCCCAGGGCGCGCCGCGAGTGCGGGACAGCGCGGGGCGCCGTGCCGGATCTGCCCGGCACGGCGCCCCGTCCCGATCAGGTGAAAACGATCACGTGGCGCGGTCGGTGGCCAGCGCGGCGAGCCGGTCCAGGGCCTGGCCCAGGTACTCGTCGGTCAGCTCGTGCGCCTCGCCGCCCACCGCGCCCGGGTGGTCGCCGCGCACGTCCAGGTGCAGCACCACGCGGCTCGCGGTCGGCCCGTCCTCGTCCACCTGGAGCCAGCCGGAGTAGCCGTCGCCCTCCAGGTCGCCCCACTCCAACCGCCGCTGCTCGGGGACCTCCGACAGGTAGCCCTCGGCCTCGTCGATCTCGTCGCCGATCGAGACCCGGCCGGTGACCCGCTCCGGACCGCTCGACTCGACCTGGAGGCCGTCCGGCAGCCACGCCTCCATCGCGCCCACGTCCCGGGCGATGTCGAACACCGCCCGCGCGTCGACCGGGATCCTCTGCTCACGCTCGAACTCAGCCATGCCGCAGCCGTACCCGGCGCGCGCGGGATTACACCGCCGCCGGGAGCCCCGTCCCGGTGGCGGCCAGCTGCGCGAGGGCCCGCGCCGGGTCCACCGGCCGCATCCCGGCGTCCGCGCACCGGCGCACCACCTCCGGGTGCTCGCGCAGCAGCCGCAGGCCCCGGCGCAGCAGCAACGGCACCGGCTTGCGCGCCTCGGCCACGTCCCGGGCGAACCGGCGGGCGAACGTCACCAGGGCGTTCGGCGCGAGCACGACCGCGTCGGCCAGCACGCCCGCCTCGCGGCAGCCCGCCACCAGCCGGTCGGCGAACAGGCCCTCGGCGATGAAGAACCCGGGCGCGACGACGGCGCGGCAGCCGACCCGGCGGTCCTCGCCGATCGAGTACACGGGCGCGTCGACCGCACCGGTGGTGGCCAGCTCGACCACCGCGGCCAGCGCGTCCCCGGTGTTCCAGGAGCCCTCGGCGTCCCAGTCGGGCCGGCCCGCGGCGTCGCGGGGCAGCAGCGGGTCGTCGCCCTCGCGGTAGAAGTCGTCCAGGCGCAGCACGGGCCAGCCCAGGTGGGCGGCGAGGGTGGACTTGCCCGACCCGGAGGGACCGGCGAGCAGCACGGCGCGCGCGTGAACGGCAGGTGACGGCACGGGACGCGATTTTCGCACACGGCTTGTCCGATCGTGCACCGCGGATGCTCCCGCTGTGCACCCGGTCTTGGTGACCGCGCCCGCGACCACCACCATGTGCTTCATGGTCAGGGTGCGCGGCGTCGAGGACGTCAAGCGGTTGCGCGAAGAGCTGAGGCCCGACGAACGCGGCAGGGGTTCCGTCGACGCCCCGGACGTCGCGGCGCCGACCGGCGCGGGCGCGGCCGGTGTGGTCGCCGACGGCGGCGCCGACCGGATCGAGCTGGACCTCGACGAGTTCGCCGGCGCGGGCAGCGAGCTGGAGCGGCTGCGCGGCGAGCTGGTCGAGCTGCTGAAGCGGGCCGAGGGCGAGGTCGACCAGCCGCTGGGCGACGGCCAGGGCCCGGTCGCGCTGCACATGCGGCGGGCGTTCGGGCTGCGGGCCGGCGCGATCGACGGCGGCGTGCGGAAGGCCCTGAGCTCCTACCTGGTGGAGCTGGAGACGTTGCAGAACGCCCTCAACGGGGTCGCCGAGACCTACCGGGCCGAGGACGACGAAGTGAAGCGGACCATGGGGCGGTTGGCGTGAACGAGCGCGAGCAGGCCCGGCGGGCGCGGCAGCAGGCCCGGCGGATCAGACGGGAGCACCAGCGCAAGGAGCGGGTCGCGCAGAACCGCGAGCTGCGCAACTTCGGCCGGATCAACTGGCAGGTCTACACGCACCGCAGCCTGTGGGACATGGTGATGTCCTCCGACGCCGCGGCGATGTCGCAGCGCACGTGGTCCTGGCAGCGGCTGGCCGCCGACGTCGACCACACCACGGCGCGGGTGCAGTACCTGGTGCAGCGGCTGGCGACGTCCTGGCGCGGCCCGTCCGCCGGCGCGGCCGCCGAGTCGGTGACCCGGCTGACCAGGTGGGCCGCCGACGCCTCCGAGCGGGCCTACCAGGTGGGCACCGGCCTGGAGCGCTACACGGAGGCCGTGGACGAGGCGCGCCGCCGGATGCCCGTGCCCGTGCACCCGACCGCCGAGCGCTGGTTCGAGGAGGGGCGTGACGTGAGCGCGCTCGACGGGCCGGAGGGCGCGTACATGCTCGACCAGCTGCTCGACGACCACATGCCGTCGAAGAAGGAGCAGCAGCGGGCCCGCGCCGAGGCGGTGCGGGTGATGACCGAGTTCGAGGACGCGAGCCGCGCGGTGCACACGTCGCTGCCGGAGACGTTCCAGCAGGCCCCGGCGGGCGCGTCGGCCGTGCAGCCGGACCACCGGCCCGTCACCCCGCCGGAGGTCGAGGTGGGGCCCCGGCCGCCCGTCCCGCCCATCACGCCGACCCCGCCCGGGCCCGTGCCCACGCCCCCACCCCCGCCGCTGCCGCTGCCGCTGCCGGACGCGCGCCTTATCGACACGACCGGCGTGGCCGCCGCGGGCGGGCCCGCCCCGGGCGCGGCCGGCGGCTTCGGCTCCTTCGGCCCCACCGGCGGCGTCCCGGGCGGTGGGGCTGCCGGTGGCTACGGTGCGGCCGGTGGCTACGGCGCGGCCGGCGGTCACGGTGCGGCCGGCGGCCCGCTCGGTTCCGGTCCCCTCGGTTCCGGCGCGACGTCCGGCGTCCTGGGCGCGGTGCCCGGCGGCGCGGCGGCCCGCGGCGGCTTCGGCCCGGTCACCGGCGCGGGCGGCCCGCAGGGCTTCGGCATGTGCCCGCCGATGGCCCCGGCCAACCGGGCCGAGGACGGCGAGCACCGCAACCGCTACGACCAGGGCCTCGACCTGCTCGACGACCTGCCTCCCGCCTACCCGCCGGTGCTCGGCGAATGAGCGACGGCTACGGCGTCGACCCGGACGCCCTGACCGCCTTCGCCACGCGGCTCGACGACACCTCCGACGAGGTGCGGGCGGTGGTCGCCGCCCTGGAGGACCCGGTCGGCGACCTCGGCCCCGAGGGGATCACCGAGGCGGTCGACCGCCTCGTGGCCGACTGGGCGCGGGCGTTGCGCGACGTCGGGCTCGACGTGGTCGCGGACGGGCTGCGCGCGGCGGGTGAGCGCTACCGCGAAGCGGACGAGTGGCGCCATGGCTGACTACCGTGGCCTGGGTTTCGACCCCACCCCCGGCCACGCCGGGGCGGTGGCGGCGGCGAGCGAGCGGTGCGCGGCGGCCTTCGCCGACCCCGGACCGCCGCCGGAGGGGTGGACGGGTGCGGCGGCGGACGGGTTCAGGACCCGGTTGGAGGCGGTGGTGTCGGAGCTGACGGCGGTGCGGCGCGCGATGCGGGCGGCGGCCGAGGTGCTCGACGACTGGGCCACCACGCTGCTGGGCAACCAGCGGCGGGCCGAGGAGCTGGACCGGCGCGCGGTGCGGTTGCGCCGCGAGCTGGCCGACGCCGCCGACGAGGTCGACCGCACCGGTGCCCTGGCCCGCTTCACCCCCACGCACACCGCGGCCCACGACGAGGCCGTGACCAGGCACGACGAGCTGAAGCGCAGGTTGGACGAGGTGCTCGACGAGGCCCGGCTGCTGGAGCGCGACCACCGGGCGGAGGCCCGCCGGGTCGCCGAGCGGCTGCGCGCCGAGGAGCCGCGGACCGTGGTCGCCGAGGCCCTGACCGGCTTCTCGTCCCTCACCGCCGAGCTGGCGTCCGTGCTGTTCGGCCCACCTCGACCGGCGCCCACCGCGGGCGCGGCGGCGGCTTTCCGGGCGGGCCTCGGGTGAGACTGGCTCCCGTGCCGGGGGTGACCCCGGTGGCACTAGGCACCCCCGAGCGCACCGCGGCCGAGCTGCTGGCGGTGCTGCGCAGGCTCAAGGGCTCCCACGACCCCGGCCTGGAGGTGTCCGCGACGCAGGCCGCGGAGCTGGCGCACCGGCACGGCGCGGGCCTGCTGGCCGTCGTCGAGCACCCCGACGCCGACCCGGCGCTGCTGATGGCGGGCGTCGTGCCGGCCGAACCCGACGAGCCCGCGTTCCACCTCGACGGTCCGGCGATCCGCGAGGTCACCAGGGGCGTGACCGCCACCGGCTACCCGGTGGTGATCGTGGAGCGCATCCCGGTGACCGGGCCCGGCGCGCAGCTCCAGGTCGTGGTGACCGACCCCGACCACCCGCGCGTCGCCGTGTTCACCCTGCACTCGCCGAGCGGCCGCGGCTGGCTCGACGTCGCGGGCGTGGCGGGCCGGTTCGTGTCCGGGATGCGGTTCAGCGACCCCGGAACTCGCTCGGCGTCCGACCCACCACCTGGCGGAACGTCCGGGAGAAGTGCGCGGCGCTGACGAAACCGCAGTCCTTGGCGATCTCCCCGATCCCGCGCGCCGCCTTCGCCGGGTCCGCCAGCAGCGCCTTGGCCCGGTCGATCCGCAGGCCGCGGATGCGCTCGGACACGCCCTGACCGTCGTCGAACAGCTGGTAGAGCCGCCGGCGCGAGATGAACAGCGCCTCGGCGATCCGGTCCGCGCCCAGGTCCGGGTCGGTCAGGTGCTCGCGCATGTACTCCAGCGCCTCGCGCCGGCGGGCGGCCAGCGCGTCGACCCGGTCCAGCTCCGCCCGCAGCGCGCTGCGCAGCACCAGCTCGGCCAACCCCAGCAGGTGGTGCGCCAACCCGTGCGGGTCCAGCACGTGCGCGGCGGCCAGCACGTGCGCCACCGCGCCGGAGAACACCGACCGCAGCGCGCCGTCCACCGGCACCGGCTGGAACATCAGCGGTTTCAACTCGCCGAACCCGACGCTCAGCCGCGCCTCGGCGACGGTCAGCATCACCACGCCCACCGGCAGCACGTGCAACGAGCAATCGGGGAACCGAAGCGCGGTCCCGGTCACCGGCACGCCCTTGGGCACGGTGCAGCGCAGCAGCAGCTGGATGTGCTCGGGAACCGACGCACCCCCGTTGAGCGCGGCTTTGGCGGCGGCGGCGCCGGAGGCCCGCACCGTCAGGAAACCGCCCGCGACGTCCACGACCGGCAGCCTAACCGCCGGTGTCGCCCACCCCGCCCGCACGAGTTCGGACCAACCACTACCTTCTTGCCCATGGCGAGACGTTCGGCGACCGGCGTGGTCCTCACCCACCTGGAGTTCGACCTCCTGTGGGAGGACCTGGGCGCCGGCGACCTGCCGTACCCCCTGGAGGTCCCCTCGCACGGCGGGACCGAGGACGAGCGGGACGCCCTGGGCGGCGAGGTCCTGCGCACCCTCACCGAAGCGGGCCTGGCCGACGGCGACGACGTCTCACCGGAGCTGGAGGACCTGTTCGGCAGGCTGGCCCACGGCAGCCGGTCGGTCGACGCCCTGGTGTTCCGCCCCACCCCGTGGCGCGTCCTGGCGACGGCCCGGGGCGCGCGGGGCGTCCTGGCCGTGCTGAACGACCGCGAAGTGGCCCTGGAGCCGATCACCGACCTGGCGACGGCCATCACCAGGGTCATCGGCGACGCCCCGGCGGGTCCCGGCGAACCGGTCTCCCTGCCCCGCCCGGCCTTCACCGCGGCGGTGGACGCCTACGCGAAATCGGGCCACCCGGCCCTGGAGCGGGCCCTGGCCCAGGCCAACGTCACCGGCCGGGCCACCCGCGCCATCACCACCCTGGTCGACTCGCCGCGGCAGGCGAGCGGCCAGCTGGCCGCCACCGGTCAGGCGGGCCGCTCCACCACCTTGAGCTGGACCGACACCGCGGCGGGCCGCTACGCCATGGCCACCGACGACACCAACTGGGTCCGCATCACCCCGGCCGACACCCCGTGGATCACCCGCCACCTGACCGCCCTCCTGACCCAGGTCACGACCCCCTGACCAGCAGCTCGGCCGGCACCACCTCGCCGACCAGGGCCATCCCCCCCGCCACCGCGCCGGCCGCGGCCTCGTCCGCCAACGACCGCACCACACCCGCCAGCTCGTCGGGCCGCAGGGCCAGCGCCTCCCGCGCGAACGCCAGGTCCACCAGCTTCCCGTGCAGGTCGACCACCACGGTCACGCCCCGCCCGGAAGCCTCCCGCCGGATGGCCTCCAGCCTCTCCACGAGCCCCGGCCCCGGCTCCGTTCCCCGCCCCATCACACCCGCCACGTCTCGGGAGTCGTGTCCTCGACCGACTCGACCATCCGCGCCTCCACGCCCAACCCGAGCGCGCTCACGTCGCCCACGACCCGCTGCACCCGCGCGTTGGCCCGCGCCGTGGCCGCGTCGACCAGCGCCAGGACCGCCTCCGCCAACCCGGTCGCCCCCAACCGCAGCGACCGCTGGTCCAGCACCAGGTCGCGCAACCCGCCCCCGGGCCCCACCTCCACCGAGATCCCGGTGTCCGGGTCGTGGGCCCGCGCGGTGAACCCCGCGGTCACGGGTGCACCCCTCCGTAGAACGTGCCCGAGCTGAGCCGGTGCGTGTTGCGCCGCACCGAGTCGCCCGAGTTGCCCTCGATCAGCGTCACGGTGCCACCGGACACCTTCTCGACGATCCCGATGTGCTTGCTGGTCGCCGGGCTGCCGGGCCCGGTGCCGAACAGCAGCACGTCACCCGGCCGCACCGCGCTCAGCGACGTGTACGCCTTGCCGTTGCGCTGCCCCCACCGGAACACGTCGCCGGTGAACGGCAGCACCGGGATGTCGACCCCGGCCTTCCGCCACATCGCCGTGGCGAACGACGAGCACCACGCCGCCGTCGGCCCGTACGGGTTGCGGTTGCTGCCCGGCGGGTTCTCGCGAACGCCGAGCTGGCCGCGCGCCGCCGAGATGATCGTCCGGGCCCGGCCGCGCGCCCGCGCGTCCGACGGGCTGGTGCGACCGCCGCCCCCGCCGCCGCCGCCGCGGACCTCGCCCCGGGACCGCTCGGGCCGCGCGTCGGCCACGCCGTCGTGCTTGACCTCCTTCTCCAGCGCGCGCAACCGGCGGGCGGCGTCCTCCATCTCGCCCCGCACGTCGCGCAGCGCCGCGGCGGTCTCCTTGGTGTACCGGGGCTCCAGGTCGGCGGCCCGCGCGACGGCCTGGAGCATCGCCGCCCTGGTGCCGACCGCCTTGCCCGCGTCGAGCAGCCGCGTCGCCTCGCCGAGGTACTCCTCCACGGCCCGCCGCGCCCGGGCGTGCCCGGTGGTCAGGGCGGCCGACACGCCGGCCACGACGCGCTCGGCGTCCCGCGCCGCGTCGGCGGTCGCGCGCAACTGCCCGTTCAGCCGGTTCGCGCGCTTCTCGAACCCCTCGGAGTTGTTCCCCCGCCAGTGCTCCAGCACGGTCTTGGCGGCCTTGTCCTGCTCCTCCTGCCGGTCGGTGAGGCCCGTCGCGGTCCGGTGCAGCGCGTACTGCGCCTTCACCGCGTCCTCGGCCTTGCCCGCCAGCGCGTTGCGGTGCCCGATCATGCTCTCCGCGATGTGCCGGGCGATCGCACGGGTGTCCACTAGCCCTCACCCCCTCCGGTGACGCCCCGGCCGCCGCCCAGGGCGCGGGAGATGTCGTCGTCCTGGTCGCGGTACGACCCGGCGGACCTGGTCGCCGACGCGGCCAGCGCGTCGGTGTTGTGCGCGACGCCCTTGACCTGCTTGCGCAGCGCCGCGCCGAAGTTGTCCAGCGCCTCGGCGAAACCGGACTGCCTGCCGACGCGCCCGAAGCTGTCGTCGGCGATCTCCCGGACGTCGCGCACGTGCCCGCGACCGAGCGCGGTCAGGTCGTCGGCGGTGTCGCGCGTCCGCCGCGCGTAGTCGCGCAGCACGCCCACGTCGACGGAGAACCCGCCGCCGGAACCGCCGCGCCCGCCGGAACCGCCGCGCCCGCCGCCGCCGGAACCGCCCGTGCCGCCCCCGCGCTTCATCGCCGCGACCCCGCGCCGCGCCTCGTCCAGGTGCTGCCGGTACTTCCCGCTCGTGTAAGTGGTCCACGGCGCCCACGACCGGCCGTCACCGGAGATCCTGTTCGCCGCCTTCGCGTTCTCCGCCGGGTCGAACAGCTCCCGGTTGGACTCCAACCCGAACTCGCGCCGCCGCGCGGGTCCCATCGACCCCAGCATGTTGATCTGCCACAGCCCGTAGGAGTTGTCGGGCGGGGTGTCGTTGTGCGCGCGGGGGTCGCCGCCGGACTCGGCCAGCGCGACCGCGACCGCGATCGTCAGGTCCTCGCCGCGGAAACCGGCGTCGTGGGCGTGCCGGGCGATCTCCGCCGGGCTCAGCTCGCTCATGCCGCCCACCCTGCCCGCGACCCCGCCCGCACCGGTACCACCGCTGCACGCTGGGACAGCACCGCTGCACAGGCCGACTACAGTCGAACACGTGGACGAAGGGCTGTTCGACCAGGGCTTGTTCGGCGCGACCGAGGAGGAGAAGGCGTCGCGCCTCGCCGCCAACGCTCCGCTGGCCGTGCGGATGCGCCCGCGCACCCTCGACGAGGTCGTCGGGCAGGACCACCTGCTCGGGCCGGGCGCGCCGCTGCGCAGGCTGGTCGAGGGCTCGTCACCCGCCTCCGTCATGCTCTACGGCCCGCCGGGCACCGGCAAGACCACCCTCGCCACCCTCGTCTCCCAGGCCACCGGCCGCCGGTTCGCCGCCCTGTCCGCGCTGTCGGCCGGCGTGAAGGAGGTGCGCGCGGTCATCGACGAGGCCCGCCGCCGCCTGGTCCGCTCCGGCGAGTCGACCGTGCTGTTCATCGACGAGGTCCACCGGTTCTCCAAGACCCAGCAGGACGCGCTGCTCGGCGCGGTGGAGGACCGGATCGTGCTGCTGGTCGCCGCGACCACCGAGAACCCGTTCTTCTCCGTCGTCTCGCCGCTGCTGTCCCGGTCCCTGGTGCTCCAGCTGCGCCCGCTGACCGACGACGCGGTCCGCGCCCTCGTCCGCCGCGCGGTCACCGACGACCGGGGCCTGGACGGCTCCATCACCGTCGCCCCCGACGCCGAGGACCACCTGGTCAGGCTGGCCGGCGGCGACGCCCGCCGCGCGCTGACCGCCCTGGAGGCCGCCGCGGACGCCGTGGGCCCCGGCGGCGAGCTGGACCTGCCGACGCTGGAGGCCACGGTCGACAAGGCGGCCGTCCGCTACGACCGGCAGGGCGACCAGCACTACGACGTGACCAGCGCCTTCATCAAGTCCATCCGCGGTTCGGACGTGGACGCCGCCCTGCACTACCTGGCGCGGATGATCGAGGCGGGGGAGGACCCGAGGTTCATCGCCAGGCGGCTGGTGATCCACGCCAGCGAGGACGTGGGCATGGCCGACCCGACCGCGTTGCCGGTGTGCGTGGCCGCCGCGCAGGCCGTGCAGCTGATCGGCCTGCCCGAGTGCGCCCTCAACCTGGCCCAGGCGACCGTGCACCTGGCGACGGCGCCCAAGTCCAACGCGGTGACCACCGCCATCGGCGAAGCCATGGCCGACGTCCGCAAGGGCGCCATCGGCGCCGTGCCCGCCCACCTCCGCGACGGCCACTACGCGGGCGCGGCGAAGCTGGGCAACGCGCAGGGCTACCGGTACCCGCACGACGTGCCGGAAGGCGTGCTGACCCAGCAGTACCCGCCGGACGACCTGGTCGGCCGCGACTACTACGAGCCGACCGGCCGGGGCGCCGAGCGCGTGCTCGCCGAACGCCTGCCCAGGCTGCGCCGCGTCGTGCGGGGCGAGGACCGGTAAATTCCGTTTCCGATCCACCCCGCTTCTGACACGGTGTGGCCGTGACGGACGTCCCGGCCAACGGCCATGCCCTCCTCGACTTCAACTCGCCGCTGTCCGACGCCAAGGCGTTCGACCTGGTCAACAGCCTGCACCTGGTCCCGGGCCAACGGGTGGTCGACTACGGCTGCGGCTGGGCCGAACTGCTGCTCCGCGCGGTCGGGCACGTCCCCGGCGCCACCGCCGCCGGCGTGGACAGCGACGAGCACGCGATCACCAGGGGCAGGGCGAACGCCGAGGCCAGGGGCCTGACCGACCGGGTCGCCCTGGAACTGGCCGACGCCACCACCTGGACCACCGACCCCGCCGACGTCGTGATCAGCATCGGCGCCTCCCACGCGTGGGGCGGCACGAAGGGCGCCCTGGACGCCATGCGCGCCCGCCTGCGCCCCAACGGCACCCTCCTCCTGGGCGACGGCTTCTGGGAGAACCCGCCGAACGCCACCGCGACCGAGGTGTTCGGCGACGAGGACCTCGGCACCCTGCCGGAACTGGTGGACCTGGCCCTGGCCGGCGGCTACCGGCTGCTCAACCTGGCCACCGCCACCCGCGACGAGTGGGACAGCTTCGAATCGCGCTGGTGCGCCTCCCGCGAGCGCTGGCTGCTGGCCAACCCGGACCACCCCCGGGCCGCCGAGGTCCGCGAGATCGTCGACGAGCACCGCGAGGGCTGGCTCAAGGGCTACCGGGGCTCGCTGGGCTTCGCCTACCTGACCCTGGCCCGCACCTAGGACCCCGGCCGCCTCGCCCGGCCGGGGATACCGGGCGAGGCGGCCGACCTCGTCCGGACCCTCCGCCCAGGCTGCCACCTCCGCATCCCGTTCCGAGGTGGCGAATGTCCGGGATCCTGCCCCCGCTCTTGGCCCTGTTGGGTGTTCGGATCCGCCATCGCCGAGGTGGGCGACGTGGCGGACCTGCGAGTGCTCCTTCCCGGGAGCGCCGGATCGTCCCGGCGCGACCAGGGCGGAGTCGGAGCGGCCCCACTGCCGCCTGTTCCCCGACGGCAAGGTCGTGCGCCCGCCCTCCTGAAGACCTCACCACCCGTCCACCGGCAGCACCGGCTCCACCCCGTGCAACGGGTTCGGCACCGTCCCCGCCCCGGGCACCGGCGGCCGGGCGGCCAGGTCCCGGTACCCCAGCGTCACCC
This sequence comes from Saccharothrix xinjiangensis, assembly GCF_039527585.1. Taxonomy (NCBI): domain Bacteria; kingdom Bacillati; phylum Actinomycetota; class Actinomycetes; order Pseudonocardiales; family Pseudonocardiaceae; genus Saccharothrix; species Saccharothrix xinjiangensis. The sequence continues at coordinate 83,335 of NZ_BAAAKE010000015.1, forward strand.
GGTAGCTGTTCAACGGGTACCGCAGGAACTCGGCGCAGGTCAGCGACCCCTCCTCCATCCGCCCGGCCACCCCGGGGAACCGCGACCGGTAAGCCTCGACCTCCCCGCGCACCATCCCCCAGAACCGCTCCTCCGGCAACGGGTACAGCGACGACAACGGCCGGAACACCCCCACCAGCAACGCGTCCACGACGTACTGCCGCAGCACCGCCCAGGGCTTGCGCGGCAGCACGGGGGCGTCCGAGTCCGGCTCCAACCCCCGCGCCGGCACCCGGTCCACCGACACGTTCACGTCGTCCACCAGGTCCAGCAGCGCCACCCGCACCGGCGACCCCGACGGGTCGACGACCACCACCACGTTCTCCCCGTGCGGGTTGAAAGTGACCCCGTACGTGTACAAGAAGTGGATCAACGGCCGCAGCAGCGCCCGCAGCAGCGCCGCGAACCACACCGCCGGATCCGCGTCACCCACGTACTCCAGCACCAGCGGCCGACCCTCGCGGTCCACGTGCAGCAGCGCCGCCAGCGACCACGCCCGCTCACCCTCTCCCAGCGCCACCGGCTCGCGCCAGATGCACCCCAGCGTCTCCAACCACTGGTAGGGCACCTCGCCCGCCCGCGACAGCTGCGGGTGCCGGACGGTCACCGAGGCGACCTCGCCGAGCAGCTGCGTCCCCCACGACGCGATGTGCTCGTCGGCCCCCCACAGCCCCCGCAGCCACTGCGTCACCACCGGCGCGTTCACCGTGCAGTGCGGCGGGATCCCCCGGTACACGGACGTGTTCAGCACCTTCAGCGGCAGCTTGACCTGGTACCGCCCCGGCGCGTCCACGTTGGACATGCTCCGCACCGACTGCGTCGGCAGGTACCAGTCCGGCGCCTCGCCCAGCTCCACGATCCGCCCCAGCGCCAGCTCCGGCGCCCACAGCACCCGCACCACGTGGTCGAGCTGCCACGGGTGCACGGGCAGCCACACGTACGCCGACGGCTCGACGCCGGCCTCCCGCAGCACGTCGGTGAACCGCTCGACCGTCGCCGCGTCCAGCTCGTGACCCCGCACCGCCAGCTCCGACAGCTCCGGCGTGCCCCGGAACTCCGCCAGCCCCCGGTGCACGGCCAGCCACGGCAGCCGCACCGGGGTCCGCGACTCCGGCGCGTGCCGGGCCACGTCGTCGGCCGAGAAGCCGACCCGCCCCTTGTTCGCGATCAGCCACGGGTGCCCGGTCAGGTGCCCGTCCAGCTCGGCCTGCGGCAGCCCCGCCAGCTCCGCGACCGGCCGGGACGTCGCGGCCAGGTGCGCGTCCGCCGCCAGCGTCGAGGTCACCTCGGCCAGGAACCCGGCGGTCGTGGCCGGGTCCACCCCGAGGGACCGGAAGGCGTCCACCACGAACCGCTGCACGTCGTCGCACGGCTCGACCACGTCGTCGCCGAGGATGCCCGCCGCGCCGCGCCGCACCGACCCGGGGGTGACCGCCCACCCGCCGAACGCCGTGCGCCGCGCCTCGAACGCGTACACCGCGTCGTCGAACCGCAGCTCGTACCCGGCGGGACCGCCGGAAGGCGTCAGCAGCCCCTCGAAGCACAGCTCGCCGATCGCCTTCGCCAGCAACGCCGCCGAGCACTCGCGCCACAGGTCAGTCAACGGTCCCCCCCGGTGCGGTGAAGCTCGTGTAAGCGGTGTGCCGGGGCAGCGGGTACACCTCGCGGCCGGCCACCGCGTTCAGGATCGTCGCGTTGCGCACCGCCCCGATCCCCAGGTCGGGCGCCGCCACGCCGTGGCTGTGCAGGTCCGCGTTGGCCACGAACACCCGCCCGCCGACCTCGGGGTCGAGCTCGATGGAGTGGTCCAGCGCCACCACGTACCGGCCCTCGGGGTCGCGCCGCACGTGCCGCTCCAGGGGCGCCAGGAACGGCGTCGACGCCTGCCGGTACCCGGTCGCCGCCACCACCACGTCGGTGACGTGCCGGAACGCCCGCCCGGTGTCCCGGTGCACGCACTCCAGCACCACCTCGCCGCCCACCACCGAGGACGACACCACCGCCACCCCCGGCCGCAGCTCGACCGGCGCCAGGTCCCGCTCCCACTCCCGCCGGTACAGCAGGTCGTGCAGCTCCTCCAGGGTCTCCGCGGAGATCGCCCGGTAGTGCCGCCAGTGCTCGGCCCGCAGCTCGTCCCGCTTGCCCTGCGGCAGCGAGTGGAAGTGCCGCACGTACTCCGGCGTGGTCATCTCCAGCACCAGCTTGGTGTAGTCCAGCGGCGCGAACGCGGACGCGCGCGTCAGCCACGACACGGCGGGCCGGCCGTCGGACAGGTTGCGCCGCAGCAGGTCGAGCGCCACCTCGGCCCCGGACTGCCCGGAACCCACCACGGTCACCCGCCCGGCCGACACGTCCCGGTGCAGGTAGTCCGAGCTGTGCGCCAGCCGGTCGCCGAGGCCGGCCAGCGCCGGCGGCACGTGCGGCTCCGTGCCGACGCCGAGCACCAGGTGCCGCGCCTCCACCGAGAACCCCGCCCCGGACACCGCGAACCGGTCGCCGACCCACTCGACCGAGGTCACCGGGCAGGAGAACCGCACCGGCAGCCGCGCCGCCGCCCACCGCAGGTAGTCCTCGTACTCCCGCCGCGTCGGGTGGAACCTCTCCCGCACGTAGAACGGGTACAGCCGGTCGGCGTCGCGCAGGTAGCACAGGAACGACAGCGGGTGCGCGGGGTCGACCAGCGTCACCAGGTCCGCCAGGAACGACACCTGGAGCAGCGCGTCCGGGAACATCATCCCGCTGTGCCAGCGCAGCTCCGGCCGCGCCTCCAGCACGACCACGTCCAGGTCGGCCGCTGTCGACGCCAGCGCGGCCAGCCCGAGGTTGAACGGACCGCACCCGACGGCCACGACGTCGTGCACGGTCACCGCGACCGCACCATCAGCAGCGCCACCTTGTCCGGCAGCAGCACCTCGCCGACCGGAGCGAACCCGCCCGCGGTGAACGAGCTGATCGCCCGCCGGTTGCGCACGTCCGGTTCCAGCAGCACCCGCGTGCACCGCGGGTCGGCCTCGAACAGCGCCTCGGTCAGCTCCGGCAGCAGCGACCGCACCAGGCCCCGGTCGGTCATCGACAGCTCGCCGACGGCGACGTGCAGGCCGAGGTCGTGCGGCCGGGCCGGGTAGACGCCGGCCACCGCGTCCCGCGCCGCCCGGTACACCTCCAGGTACATCACCGGGTCGCCGTCCAGGTCCACCAGCACGGGCAGCGAGTGCACGCCGCCCAGCTGGCGCCGCAGCTCCTCGGCCCACCGCTCGCGCGGCCACGCCTGGTGCCAGAACGCGGCCACGTGCGGCGCCTGCATCCAGCGGTGCAGCAGGGACAGGTCGCGGTCGGGGTCGGCGGCCCGCGCCCGCCACCGGCCGGTCAGCGCCGGCAGCGGCGGTCCGGGCACGCCCGACAGGTCGTCGGTCGGCCGGTAGGCGTCGAGGTGGGTCACCGGGCGCACCCGACCTCCCGCAGCGGGTTGGGCGCGTCGAAGTACACCGACTGCGCGTCCAACGGGGCCAGCACCTCGTCGATGCCCTCCAGCCTGGTCAGCAGGTTCCCCTTGCACGGCAGCGAGTCGGCCTCCAGCCAGCGCCGCGCCAACCGGTCGCCGTCCGGACCGGCCTCGGCCAGCGCGGGCAGCGCGGACCTCAGCCGGGACGCCATCACGCCGAGCAGGTCCCGCTCGTCGGCCAGTCCCTCCGCGCCGAGGCACCCGATCACGGCCAGCGCCTGGTTGCGCAGCAGGTAGTAGGTCAGCCGGTCGTCCACCACGGCGTCGTCGACCACGGCCAGCGTCGACGTCTTCGCGCCCAGCCGCTCCAGCACGCGCGGCAGGTGGGACGCGGCCAGGTAGTAGCCCTGGTTGTCGCGGTACCGGCCGCCGACCACGCGCCCGGCCGGGTCGAGCCGCACCAGCGTGTTCTGCTGGTGCGCCTCCAACCCGATGCCGGTCTCGGCGTACAGCCGCAGCATCGGCACCAGCACGTGGTCGGTGTAGGCGGCGACCCACTCGGCGGCGTTGAGCCGCAGCACCAGCTCGCCCAGCAGCGACCGCCCGATGCCGGGGCGCGGCGCGACCAGCCCGGCCAGGCACCGCGAGTCGCCGAGGTCCGCGGGCGACTCGCGCACGGCCACGTCCAGGCCGGTCACGTCGCCGCCCTCGTCCACCGCGATCCACGCCGGGTCGCGCACGACCGAGAACTCGGGGTGCGCCTTCTCCGTGCCCGTCGCGTACCCGGACTCCAGCAGCAGGTGGACCTCCGACCCGCGCCGCAGCTCGGTGGACGTCGACTCGCGCCGCGAGTTGGTGATCCGCAGGCCCAGCGACAGCTTCAGCATCACCGGCGCGCCGGTCCGGTACACCGTCCGCAGGCTCGACGTCGGCGACCACTCGGGCCCGAACTCGCCCAGCGGCTCCAGCAGCCCGCGCGAGACCAGCGAGGCGATCCGCGGCCGGCGCAGCAGGTCGTGGGCCTGCCACGGGTGCGCGGGCACCAGCACCCGCCCCGGTTCGGGGCTGCGCCCGGCCAGGTCGGACATCAGCGCCACCGCGTCCGGGCCCGACACCGAGCCGTGCGAGACGACCTGCTCGGCGGCGGAGAACCAGAACAGCGGGAACGAGCCGCGCAGCTCGGGGGAGTAGCGGGCGTTGTCGGCGTCGGACAGCCCGTCGCGGCTCTTGGGCGCCGGGTGGTGCAGGTGCCCCAGCATGAGGCGCTGCTCGGCGTCCAGGAACCGGTCCGCGGGCCCCACCGGCAGCCGCCTGCGGTGCTCGACGAACCCGGTCACCCGCCGCACCGACTCGGCGGTGCGCTCCACCAGGTCGGCGGTGTCGCCGCCCAGCTGCGCGCCGACCAGGGCGACCGCCACCACCGGGTCCGCGGGTTTCCCGGCCAGGGTCACCGGGCCGAACCGGTGCCGCCCGGTCGGCGAGTTGTAGCGGACCTCCGCCTCCAGCGGCAGCCCCAGCACGTCGACGCGCACCCGGTCGCCGACCGGCACGCCCAGCTCCCGCACCCAGCAGCGCAGCAGCGCCTCCAGGTGGGCGTGCTCGGCGGCACGCCGGGGTTCGCCCCCCAGCGGGTCCCCGTCCAGCGGGTCGGCTCTCATGCTGCTCCCTCCACCACTCGTTCGGCCGCCGATCCGGCTTCGCGGACCAGGGCGAGCAGCGCCACCAGGTCCGCTTCCCGGGCGTCGGGGTTGAGCAGGGTGAACTTCAGGCAGGTCGCCTTGTCCACCTCGGTGCGGCCGATCAGCGCCTCGCCCGCGCGCAGCAACCGGCGGCGCAGCCGCGCGTTGACCTCGTCCGACCGCGCCTCGTCCGCGGTCCGGTAGCGGAACACCACGGTCGTCAGCACCACCGCGCCGACCAGCTCGAACGCCGGGTCGGCGGCGATCAGCCGGGCGGCGTGGCGGGCCAGCTCGTGGCAGCGGTCCACCAGCGAGCCCAGGCCCGCGCGACCCAGCGCGAGCAGCGTCGCGGCCACCTTCACCGCGTCCGGCCGGCGCGTGGTCTGCAACGTGCGGCCGAGCGTGCCGTCGTAGCCCTCGGCCCGGTCGTCCTCGGGGTTGAGGTAGGCCACCGACCGCTCCAGCGGCGCGAACAGCGACCCGGAGCGCACCAGCAGCACGCTCGCCGCGGCGGGCTGCCAGCCGATCTTGTGCAGGTCCGCGGTCACCGAGTCGGCCAGCGCCAGCCCGTCGACCAGCCCGCGCAGCTTCGCGGAGAACACCGCGCCGAACCCGTAGGCGGCGTCGACGTGCAGCCACGTGCCGTGCGCGCGGGCGAGGGCCGCCAGCTCCGGCAGGGGGTCCACGGAGCCGAAGTCCGTGGTGCCCGCGGTCGCCACCACGGCCACCGGCGTGCCGCCCGCGCCCGTGATGGCGCGCAGCATGGCGGCCAGCGCGTCGGGCCGCATCCGCCGGTCGGCGTCCACGGACACCGGGCGCACCGCGTGCTCGCCGAGGCCGAGCGCCGCGCAGGCCCGCTGCACCGAGAAGTGCGCGACCTCCGAGCAGAACACCACCGGGTCGGGCAGCGCGGCCACGCCCTCGGACCGCGCGTCCACGCCGAGCCTGGCCGCCGCCGCGTCCCTGGCGAGCAGCAGCGCGGTGAGGTTGGACAGGGTCCCGCCGGGGGTGAACACGCCGTCGGCGTCCGCGCCCAACCCGGCCAGCCGGGCCAGCGCGGCCACCACCCAGCGCTCCACCGCGATGGCGGCGGGCCCGGAGTCGTAGGTGTCCAGGGAGGCGTTGGACGCGCCGGCCAGCGCGTCCGCCGCCACGGCCACGGCCAGCGGCGGCGGTTGCAGGTGGGCGGCTGCCAGCGGGCTGGTCAGGTCCACCCCGTACGCGGCCATCACCCCGGTCACCCGCGCCAGCGCGGCCTCCGCGCCGATGCCGTGCTCCGGCACGTCGCCGAGCGCGCGCTCGGCCGCGGCCAGCACGTCATGGGGTCCGCCCGCGGGTATCGGTCGTCCGGAGGGGCTGGGGGCGAACACGACACCTCCGAAGATCGGCTAAGGCAAGCCTTACCTCATCTACCCCGCGTGGCCGTTGTCAAGCTCTTTGTGACGATCACTCCTGAATCCACGCTAGCCGCCCCGCCCGCCCGCCGAGGCGAGGCCAAATGGGGGGTCTTGGACCGACCGTCCCACCACGTGGCACGGCACGCGCGCGGATCTCGTGCGGACCCGCCGGACCGGGCGCGGTAACCTTGGCCGCCACTTCAGACCGGCAAACCACCAGGAGGATCCGTGTCGCCAGGGCAGATCGCCGCGCTGGTCGCCGCCGGCGCGTTCGTGCTGCTCGTGCTGCTGCTGGCGATCCCGTTGATCAAGCTGGGCCGCACGCTGGACGAGGCGACGATCGCCATCCGCAAGGCGCACGAGAACAGCGACCCGCTCTTCACCGGCGCGAACACGACGATCTCGCACGTGAACACGCAGCTGGAGCGGGTGGACGGGATCACCGCCAACGCCCGAGCGGTCACCGGCAACGTCTCGGCCCTGACCTCGCTGTTCACCGCCACGCTCGGCGGTCCGCTGGTCAAGGCCGCCGCGCTGTCCTACGGGCTCAGCAAGGCCATCCGGGCGCGCCGCGCGGCCGACGAGGCGCCCAAGAAGCACGTACGACGCAGGGGCAGGCGATGAGGCGGTTGTTCTGGTTCGGGCTCGGCATCGCCGCGGGCGTCTTCGCCACCCGCAAGGCGGGACAGGCCGCGCACGCCGCCACGCCCGCGGGCATCGGCGAGAACGTCGGCCAGGGCCTGCGCGAGCTGGCGGGCGCCCTGGGCACCTTCGGCGCGGACGTGCGCGCCGGCATGTCGGAGCGCGAGCAGGAGTTGCAGGACACCGTGGAGCGGCAGACGGGCTTCACGCCGGGTCGGCGAGCGCGCAGGGCGGACGACTAGAGGCCGGTCGTCCGCCCCACCGCGCCCCGACCCCACCCTTCGCGAAGGAAAGACCGTGCAGACCCACGAGATCATCAAGCGCTTCCGCGAGCACTTCGAGAGCGCCGGCCACACCGTCGTCCCCAGCGCCTCCCTGCTGCTCGACGACCCCAACCTGCTGTTCGTCAACGCCGGCATGGTGCCGTTCAAGCCCTACTTCCTCGGCGAGGCCCCGCCGCCGTACCAGCGCGCCACCAGCGTGCAGAAGTGCGTGCGCACCCCCGACATCGACGAGGTCGGCAAGACCACCCGCCACCTGACGTTCTTCCAGATGGCCGGCAACTTCAGCTTCGGCGACTACTTCAAGGAAGACGCCATCCGGCTCGCCTGGGAGCTGGTCACCCGGACGCCGGGCGACGGCGGCTACGGCTTCGACCCCGAGCGCATCTGGGTGACCGTCTACCAGGACGACGACGAGGCCGCCGACCTGTGGCAGAAGGTCGCCGGCCTGCCGCCCGAGCGCATCCAGCGCCGCGGCGTCGAGGACAACTTCTGGTCCATGGGCGTGCCCGGCCCGTGCGGGCCCTGCTCGGAGATCTACTACGACCGCGGCCCGCAGCACGGCGCCGAGGGCGGCCCGGTCGTCGACGAGGACCGGTACCTGGAGATCTGGAACCTCGTCTTCATGCAGAACGAGCGCGGCGAGGGCGGCGCGAAGAAGGACTACCCGATCCTCGGCGAGCTGCCCGCCAAGAACATCGACACCGGCATGGGCGTCGAGCGGGTGGCCATGCTGCTCCAGGGCGTGGACAACGTCTACGAGACCGACCTCGTGCGCGCCGTGATCGCCAAGGCCGAGGAGCTGTCCGGTCGCGAGTACGGCGACGACGAGACCGACGACGTGCGGTTCCGCGTCATCGCCGACCACGCCCGCTCCGGCGTCCTGCTGGTCGGCGACGGCGTCACCCCCGGCAACGAGGCCCGCGGCTACGTGCTGCGCCGCCTGCTGCGCCGCATCGTGCGCTCCTCCCGCCTGCTCGGCGTCCGGGAGCCGGTGCTGGTGCGGTTCGCCGAACTGGTGCGCGACACCATGGGCCCCACCTACCCCGAGCTGGTCAGCGGCTTCGCCCGCATCGAGCAGGTGCTCAAGGCCGAGGAGGAGGCCTTCCTCCGCACCCTCGACGCCGGCTCGCGGATCTTCGAGAGCGCCGCGGGCGTCGTGAAGGCCGAGGGCCGTGCCACCCTGCCGGGTGACAAGGCGTTCCAGCTGCACGACACCTACGGCTTCCCGATCGACCTCACCCTGGAGATGGCCGCCGAGGCCGGCCTGTCCGTCGACGAGGACGGCTTCCGCAAGCTGATGGCCGAGCAGCGCGCCCGCGCCAAGGCCGACGCCGCCGGCAAGAAGACCGGCCACGGCGACCAGACCGCGTACCGCGAGCTGCTGGAGCTGGGCGCCACCGAGTTCACCGGCTACACCGAGCTGGCCAGCGAGGCCACGCTGCGCGGCATCATCAGCGGCGGCAAGCGGGTGAGGTCGGCCCGCGAGGGAGACCTCGTCGAGGTCGTGCTCGACCGCACCCCGCTCTACGCCGAGTCCGGCGGCCAGGAGAGCGACGCCGGCACCATCGTCACGGCCAACGCCGAGCTGGAGGTCGTCGACGTCCAGAAGGTCGCCCGCAAGCTCTGGGTGCACCAGGTGCGCGTGGTCAGCGGCGAGGTCGCCGAGGGCGAGCACGTCGAGGCCCGCGTCGACCCGGAGTGGCGCGTCGGCGCGCGTCAGGGCCACTCCGGCACGCACGTCGTGCACGCCGCCCTGCGCCAGGTGCTCGGCCCGTCGGCCCTCCAGAGCGGCTCCTACAACAAGCCCGGCTACCTGCGCCTCGACTTCGCCTGGACCGGCGGCCTGTCCGAGGAGACCCGCAGCGAGATCGAAGAGGTCTCCAACCTGGCCGTCCGCAAGGACCTGCCGGTGCGCGTGGTCTTCACCGACATGGGCGGCGCCCAGGAGATGGGCGCGGTCGCCCTGTTCGGCGAGACCTACGACGAGACCGTGCGCGTGGTCGAGATCGGCGGCCCGTGGTCGCGCGAGCTGTGCGGTGGCACGCACGTCGAGCACGCGTCCCAGATCGGCCCGATCACGGTGATCGGCGAGTCGTCCGTCGGCTCCGGCGTGCGCCGCCTGGAGGCCTACGTCGGCATGGAGGCGTTCAAGTACCTGGCCAAGGAGCGGGCCCTGGTGCAGAACGTCGCCGCCCTGCTGAAGGTGCCCGACGCCGAGGTGCCCGCCCGGGTCGAGGCCCTGGTGGAGCGGCTGCGCGCGGCCGAGAAGGAGCTGGAGCGGGTTCGGGCCGCCCAGCTGCTGTCCTCCGCCGGGTCGCTCGCCGAGCAGGCCCTGGACGTGCGCGGGGTGTCCGTGGTCGCGCTGGCCCTGCCCGAGGGCACGGCGGGCGGCGACGTGCGGTCGCTGGCCGGCGAGGTGCGCAACCGGCTGGGCGCCAGGCCGGGCGTCGTCGGCCTGTTCGCCCCGGACGGCGACAAGGTCAGCTTCGTGGTGGCCACCACGTCGGCCGCCCGCGACCTCGGCCTGGCCGCGGGCAAGCTGGTGCCCGCGTTCGCCCCGGCCGTCGGCGGTCGCGGTGGCGGCAAGCCCGACCTCGCCCAGGGCGGCGGCACGAACCCCGCCGGCGTCCCCGAGGCCCTCACCGCGCTGCGGGCCGAGGTGGATCGCGCCCTTGAGCAGCGCTGACCGCCCCGGCGTCGACGACCCCGGCCTCGGTCGGAGGCTGGGCGTCGACGTCGGCGCGGTGCGCGTGGGGGTGGCGCTGAGCGATCCCGGTGCGTTCCTGGCCACGCCGCTGGTCACCCTGTCGCGTGACGAGAAGACCGGCCGGGACCTCGCTGACCTGGCCGGACTCGTCGTCGAGCACGACGTGGTGGAGGTGGTGGTCGGCCTGCCGCGCACGCTGGCGGGCAAGCACGGGCCGGCGGCGGAGAAGGCGACCGCGTACGCTGCGGCGTTGGCCGCGCGCGTCGCCCCGGTGCCGGTCCGGCTCACCGATGAGCGGTTGACCACCGTCACGGCGAGCCGGGTGCTCGCCGAACGCGGTGTGCGAGGCAAGAAGCAACGCGCCGTCGTCGACCAGGCTGCCGCTGTGGAGATCCTCCAGTCCTGGCTGGACGCGCGGGCTCGACACGTGGCCCGTTCCGCCGAGGAGCGTGCCCCCGGACCGAAGGACGGCTCGTGACCGACGACCTCGGGTTGTTCACCGATCCCGACGCGCAGCAGGACGAGCGGCCCCGGCGCAGGAACGCCGCCGCCGCGGCGGCGGCGCGGCGGGCCAAGCGCCGGCGCAAGCGCACGATCCTGTGGGTCGTGGTGGCGCTGGTGCTCGCCGGCGGCGGCGCGGGCGCGTACTACGGGTACCGGTCGTTGAGCGGCATCGGCTCCTACGACGACTACGCCGGCGCGGGCGAGGCCGACGTGGTGGTCGAGGTCAAGGACGGCGACCTGGTCTCCTCCATCGCCGCCACGCTCAAGGAGCAGGACGTCGTGGCGAGCCAGCGCGCGTTCACCGAGGCGGGCGCCGACGACGCGCGGGTCACGGGGATCCAGCCGGGCTTCTACCTGATGAAGACCAAGATGTCCGGTGAGGCCGCGGTCACGCGGATCCTGGAGAAGGCGGCGAAGATCACGCCGCTGGAGGTCCGGGGCGGCTACGTGCTGCACGACCTCACCGCGCTGGACGGCTCCACCACCAAGGGCATCATGTCGCTGCTGTCCGACGCCTCGTGCGTGGAGCTGGACGGCGCCAGGAAGTGCGTGACGGTCGACCAGCTGCGCGAGGCGGCGGAGAACGCCGACCCGGTCGCGCTGGGCGTGCCGGACTGGGCGCTCACGGCCGTGACCAGCGCGCCGAAGGAGAACCGGCTCGAAGGGCTCATCCTGCCGGGCCTGTACCACCTCGACCCCGGCGCGGACGCGGTCGGGCTGCTCAAGAGCGTGATCACCACGTCGTTGAACCGCCTCCAGGGCTACGGCATCCCCGGCGGCTCCGACAAGACCGGGTTCCGGCCGTACGAGGTGCTGGTGGTGGCCTCGCTGGTGGAGAAGGAAGGCGTGACCGAGGACTTCGGCAAGGTCTCCCGGGTCATCTACAACCGGCTCGCCGCGGGCCAGCTCCTCGAACTCGACTCCACGGTCAACTACAAGCTGGACCGGCCGCACATCACCACCAGCCCCGAGGACCGCGCCCGCTCCGGGCCGTACAACACCTACAACGCGGACACGAAGGGCCTGCCGCCGACGCCGATCGGCTCGCCCGGCGAGAAGGCCGTGAAGGCGGCGATCGCCCCCGAGGACGGGCCGTGGCGGTACTTCGTGAAGTGCGAGACGAACGGCAAGTCGTGCTTCAACGAGACCTTCGACGACCACCTCGTGGACGTGGACGACGCCCAGCAGAGGGGTGTCTTCTGACGTGGCGCGCCGTGCCGCGGTCATCGGCTCGCCGGTGGCCCACTCGCTGTCGCCCGTGCTGCACGACGCCGCGTTCCGGGCGCTGGGGCTGACCGACTGGACCTACGCGCGGATCGAGTGCGACGCGCCCGCCGTGCCCGACCTGGTCGCCGGGCTGGACGAGTCGTGGGCCGGCCTGTCGGTGACCATGCCGAACAAGCGCGCCGCCCTGGCCGTGGCGTCCGAGGTCACGTCCCGGGCCGCGCTGGTCGGCGCGGCCAACACGCTGGTGCCGGTGGACGGCGGCTGGCGGGCGGACTGCACGGACGTGGACGGGGTGCTGGGCGCGCTGAGCGCGGCGTGCGGCTTCACCTCCGGCACGCGCGCGGTGCTGCTGGGCGCGGGCGGCACCGCCACGGCGGCGCTGGTGGCGCTGGCCTCGGTCGGCGTCCGCTCGGTGGCGCTGGTGGCGCGCTCGGTGTCGCGGGCCGCCGAGGCGGAGGGGTGCGCGGCCCGCCTGGGCCTGGCGCTGGAGCCGGTGGTGTGGGGCACGGCCGACTTCGCCGACCTGGCCGCGTCCTGCGACGTGCTGGTCAGCACCGTGCCGCCGGCGGCGACCGAGCCGATCGCCGACGCGCTGGCGGGTGCGCCGTGCGTGCTCGACGTGATCTACCACCCGTGGCCGACGCCGCTGGCGCTCGCCGTGCGGGCGAGGGGGCGTTCCCTGGCGACAGGGCTGGACATGCTGCTCCACCAGGCGTTCGGGCAGGCCGAGCAGTTCACCGGGCTGCCCGCGCCGCGCGAGGAGATGCGCCGGGCGTTGCGCAGCGCGACGGACGACCTCCTGCTCCTGCCGATCTGAGGCCGGTCGGGTTCAGTCGACCCGGGCGGCGTCCAGGTTCGCCAGGATCGCGTCCACGGTCTCGTCCGGCGCCTGGTCCGAGGTGTCCAGCCACAGGCCCAGGCGCGGGGTGCCCTCGCGCAGGCCTCGGTCCAGGTCGGCGACGGTCCACGCGCCGTACCCCGTCTTGGGTCGCCCGGCCTCGCGCAGCGCCACGGCCTCCGGCGACGGCGCCAGGACGACGACGTAGCGGGGGCGGGTGCGCACGGCGTCCACGAACCCGCGCAGGTGCTCCCCGAGGACCACGTCCTGCACCACTGCCGTCCAGCCCGCGCGGGCGTACTCGTCGGCGACGGTGGTGGCCAGCCGGTACCGCAGCCGCAGCTGGGCCTCGGCCTCGTCGGCGGCGTCGGGGGTCATGTCCGCCCGCCCGGAGACGATCATCCGGCGGAACGCGTCGCCGCGGACGTGCGCGGCGCGCGGCAGCCGTTCGGCCAGGCGCTGGGCCACCGTCGACTTGCCGGCCGCCATGATGCCGGTGACCACCACGACCGCCGAGCCCGGTTCATCGCTCATCCGGTCATCACAGCACCGGGGGCCCGCTCGCGATGAGCGGGCCCCCGGTGCGTCGAACCCCGCGGGATCAGGCCTCGTCGAGGTCGGTGGCGATGATGTCCGCGATCGCCTCCAGCGCGGCGTCCGCGCCCTCGCCATCCGCGGCCAGCACGACCTCGTCGCCGTGCATCGCGCCGAGCGTCATCAGGCCCAGCACGCTCGCCGCCTCGACCGGTTGGCCGTCGTCCTTGCGGATGGTGATCTTGACCGGCTGCCCCGCAGCCGCCTTGGCCAGCACCGCGGCCGGGCGCGCGTGCAGTCCGACCTTGCTCGCCACGGTGACCCGTCGCTCAGGCACTTTCGGTCCTCTCCTCCTCGGCCCGCCGCGCGGCGCGCCGCCGGGCACCCTTCTCACCCTCGGGCTCGACCGCGCTCGCGTCGGCCTCCGGGTCCTCGTCCTCGTCGCGGCCGGGGGTCTTCAGGTTCCACTTGGTGATCACGAAGCGGAACAGGAAGTAGTAGATCACCGCGTAGACCAGGCCGAGCACGATGATCAGCAGCGGCTTCTCGGCGATGTTGAAGTTCAGCGCGTAGTCGATCGCGCCCGCGGAGAAGCCGAACCCGTCGCGGATGCCCAGCGCGTTGCTGATGGCCATCGAGGTGCCGGTGAGCACGGCGTGGATCACGTACAGCGGCCACGCCACGAACATGAACGCGAACTCCAGCGGCTCGGTGACGCCGGTGATGAACGCGGTCAGCGCGGCCGAGCCCATGATGCCGCCGATGATCTTGCGCTGCGCCGGGCGCGCGGTGTGCACGATGGCCAGCGCCGCCGCCGGGAGGGCGAACATGAAGATCGGGAAGAAGCCGGTCTGGAACGTGCCCGCGGTCGGGTCGCCCGCGAAGAAGCGCGGGATGTCGCCGGTCTTGCCCTCGTAGTCGCCGAACACCTGCCAGAGGAACGTGTTGGGGATGTGGTGCAGGCCCATCGGGACCAGCAGGCGGTTGACCGTGCCGTAGATGCCCGCGCCGATGATGGTGCTGCCGGTGACCGCCTCGCTGACGTTGGTCAGGCCGGCGTCGAACCAGGGGTAGATCAGGCCCATGACCACGGCGATCGGGATCATCACCGCGGCGACCAGGATCGGCACGAACCGCCGACCGCCGAAGAACGCCAGGTAGGTGGGCAGCTTGATGCGGTGGTAGCGCTGCCACAGCACCGCGGTGATCAGGCCGACCACGAGACCGGTCAGCACCGAGTAGTTGATCACCTCGGGATCGCCGTTCGGCTTCGTCTGCCCTTCGAGCACCAGCGGCGACATGGCGTCGAACACGGCCGTGGTCACCACGAAGCCGACCACGGAGGCCAGCGCCGTCGACCCGTCGCCGCGCCGGGCGAAGCCGATCGCCACGCCGACCGCGAACAGCAGCGGCAGGTTGGCGAACAGCGCGTTGCCCGCGCCGCCGATGACGCTCGCGACGGCGTTCCAGCCCAGGCCTTCCTTGCCGAGCAGGTCGTCCTGCCCGAGCCTCAGCAGCAGGGCGGCGGCGGGCAGCGCGGCGATCGGCAGCATGAGGCTGCGGCCGAAGCGCTGGAGCGCGGCCAGCCCCTTGATCTCCCGACCGCCGGTCGCCTGTGGGGCGCTGGCGCTCATGGGTTACCTCCTTGTGGCGGAGTGGTGCGGGCCGGATCCCGGGTCGGTCCGGTCCAACTGCATGGTCACCTGGTAGAGATCGCCCCGGTACCAGGACGTCATGTCCTCGACGGGCCTGCCCTGCGCGGAGCTCACCCGGCGGAAGACCAGCAGCGGTGAGCCCGCGCGCACGTCCAGCAGCTTCGCGGTGGCGGGGTCGGCCGCCTCGGCCCAGACCGTCTGGCCGGCGTGGTCGAGCTGGACCCCGTAGGTGTCGGCGATGAGGGTGTAGAGCGAGGTGGTCAGGTCGTGCCGGTCGAGGCCGGGCACGACCCGGGGGCTGTACCAGCCGCGTTCGACGGCCAGCGGCACGCCGTCGGCGCGGCGCAGCCTGACCAGCCGGAACGCCTGCTCGCGCGGCCCGAGGTCGAGCGCGCCCGCCACCGCGGGCGGCGGCGGCTCCGCGGCGCAGGACACGACCTCGGTCGCGGGGGTCAGGCCGCGGCGGCGCATGTCGTCGGTGAACGACTCCAGGTAGAGCTGGACGTCCATGCGGCGCCGGGCGGTGAACGTGCCCCGGCCCTTGGCCCTGGTCAGCAGCCCTTCGGCGACGAGCTGGCCGACCGCGGCGCGGACCGTGATGCGGGAGACCCCGTACCGCTGGGCGAGGTCGCGCTCGGAGGGGACGGGCGAGCCGGGCGGCAGCTCCTGCTCGGCCATCCGCCGCAGGATGTCGCGGAGCTGGGCGTGCTTGGGCTTGGGCCCGTCCACGATCTCCGCGTCGCCCACGACACCTCCCCGCGCTCGCATCAGCAGTCCCGGATTGGTACTTTCCGGTCTAGACCAGTTGGTGCGGGGAGGATGCTCCGCGCGCCGACCGGGTGTCAACCGCCGTTACGGGACCGTGCCCGAGCGGTGGCACCCTCGGGCCAGGTGTCGAGAGAGGACTTCAAGTGGCGGACGACAAGGCGGAGCGGATCCTCGCCGCGCTCGGCGGTGCGGACAACATCGTGGAGATCGAACCCTGCATCACGCGCCTGCGCTGCGAGCTGGAGGACGGCTCGCTGGTGGACGAGAAGGCGCTGAAGGGCCTGGGCGCGCACGGCGTGATGCGGTCGGGCAACGTGGTGCAGGTCATCGTCGGCCCGGAGGCCGACACCATCGCGAGCGACATCGAGGACCTGCTGTGACGTTGCGCGTGACGAGCCCGGTCAGCGGCCGCGTGGTGCCGCTGACCGAGGTGCCCGACCCGGTCTTCGCGCAGGCCATGGTGGGCCCGGGGGTGGCGGTCGAGCCCGAGCGGGGAAGCGCCGAGGTGGTGTCCCCGGTGGACGGGACGGTGGTGACGCTGCACCCGCACGCGTTCGTCGTGGCCACCGAGGACGGTGCGGGGGTGCTCGTGCACCTCGGGATCGACACGGTCAAGCGCAAGGGCGAGGGCTTCGCGCTGCACGTGGCCAAGGGCGAGTCCGTGCGGGCCGGCCAGCCCGTGGTGACCTGGGACCCGGCCGAGGTGGAGGCGGCGGGCTTCTCGCCGGTCTGCCCGGTGATCGCGCTGGACGCGGCGCCGGAGGTGCTGCTCGACCAGGCCGCCGGCCCGGTGGCGGCGGGGGACGTGCTGTTCTCCTGGCGGCGCTGATCTTCCCGGGGCGTTGATTTCCAGAGTGCAGGTCTCCCGGAAGCGCTGACTTCGGGGGCGCGGATCTTCCAGGGCGTTGATCTCTCGGCGGCATCAGCCGCCGCCGCTCGGCCATGAGGGCTGGTGAATGGACCGTTCACCAGCCCTCATCGTTGTCCCGCACCGGTTCCCGCCGCCACGCTGGGTCCATGGCCATCTCCACGTCCGCGCAGCTCACACCGGCGCTCCTCGCACCGGCTTTCCTCGCGTCCGTCCCGTTCGGACTCCTCTCATCCGACCTTCCTACCTCCGGCCCCGCCTTCGGTCCCGCCCCCGCCTCCGCCCCTGCGCCTGCTCCCGCCCCCGTCTCCGTCCCGGTCTCGCCTGACCCCGTCCCACCGGATCCCCTCTCCGCGACCTCCCTCCCGCTCTGCCCCACAGCCCTCCTCTTACTGTCCGGTTTCTGCGCCGGCGCGCTGGGAGCCCGTTTCCTCCGTTCCGTCCCCAGGGGAGCGGTGGTCCACTCGCTGTGGTGCGCCGCGCCCACGGCCGCGCTGTGGTGGCTGAGCGCGGTGCTCGTCCCACCCCGGTGGCTGCCGCTGGCGTTGTCGGTGGCGTGGCTGGGCGTGGTGCTGTCGGTCGTGGACTTCCGGCATCGGCGGCTGCCCGACGTCGTGACGCTGCCCGCCTACCCCCTGGTGGGCCTGGCGCTGTGGTGGGCGGGCGCCGACCTGTGGCGGGCGGCGGCGGGAGCGGCGCTGTTCTTCGGGTTCCACCTGGGCGTGCGGCTGCTCGCGCCGTCCGAGATGGGCGGCGGCGACGTGAAGCTGGCGGGTGTGGTGGGCGCGGTGCTGGCGTCGGTGTCGTGGTGGGCGTTACCGGTGGGCGCGGTGGTGGCGAGCGCGGTGAGCCTCGCCGTGGCCGCCGCGCGCCGGACGGGTGGCGCGCCCCACGGCCCGGGTCTGCTGGTCGCGGCCTGGCTGGCGGTGCTGTCGGCCGGCTGACCTCGGTGGACCGTCCTCAGTGGTCTAGACGTTCGTGCTGGTCAACGACGCGTCCCGGCGCGCTCGTCAGCCGCGTGGTGTCCACTTGGCGGGACGTTCGAGGCGGCCGCCGGCCCGTGGCCCCGATCCTCCCCCTCCCGTTCACGCTGTGAAAAGATTCCCCGCGTGCTGCGCTGGATGACTGCTGGGGAATCCCACGGGCCCGCCCTCGTCGCCGTGCTGGAAGGCATGGTCGCCGGGGTCGAGGTCACGACCGCCGACCTGACCGCTCAACTGGAGCGGCGTCGCCTCGGGTTCGGGCGGAGCCCCCGCATGGGCTTCGAGGCCGACGAGGTCGACATCCTGGGTGGCGTGCGCCACGGCCTGACCCAGGGCGGTCCGATCGCGGTCCGGATCGGCAACACCGAGTGGCCGAAGTGGCAGAAGGTGATGTCCGCCGACCCGGTCGACCCGAGCGAGCTGAAGCCCACCGGCCGCAACGAGGCCCTGACCCGGCCGCGTCCGGGCCACGCCGACCTGCCCGGCATGCAGAAGTTCGGCTTCGACGAGGCCCGGCCGGTCCTCGAACGCGCCAGCGCCCGCGAGACCGCCGCCCGCACCGCGCTGGGCACGGTCGCCCGCCACTTCCTCAAGCAGGTCTTCGACGTCGACGTGATCAGCCACGTGGTGTCCATCGGCAAGGCCAAGACCCCGGCCGACGCCGAGGCGCCGGGCCCCGGCGACCTGGACGCGGTCGACGCCAGCCCGGTCCGGGCCTTCGACCAGCGCGGCACCGACGCCATGGTCGCCGAGGTGGAGGCCGTCAAGGAGGCGGGTGACACGGTCGGCGGCGTCATCGAGGTCATCGCCTACGGCCTGCCGCCCGGCCTCGGCTCGCACGTCCACTGGGACCGCAGGCTCGACGCCCGGCTGGCCGGCGCGCTGATGGGCGTGCAGGCGATGAAGGGCGTCGAGGTCGGCGACGGCTTCACCACCGCCGAGCGGTGGGGCAGCGA
The DNA here is from genome assembly GCF_039527585.1 of Saccharothrix xinjiangensis. Lineage (NCBI taxonomy): Bacteria > Bacillati > Actinomycetota > Actinomycetes > Pseudonocardiales > Pseudonocardiaceae > Saccharothrix > Saccharothrix xinjiangensis. The sequence continues at coordinate 101,858 of NZ_BAAAKE010000015.1, forward strand.
GGCCCACGACGAGATCGACCGCGGCACCGGGCCCAAGGGCGTCACCCGGCGCAGCAACCGGGCCGGCGGCCTGGAGGGCGGCATCACCAACGGCGAGCCGCTGCGCGTGCGGGTGGCCATGAAGCCGATCTCGACCGTCCCGCGCGCCCTGTCCACCGTCGACGTCCGCACCGGCGAGCCGGCCGTGGCGATCCACCAGCGCTCGGACGTGTGCGCGGTGCCGCGCGCGGGCGTGGTGCTGGAGTCGGTGGTGGCGCTGGTGCTGGCGGAGACGGCGCTGGAGAAGTTCGGCGGCGACTCGATCACCGAGACCAAGCGCAACGTCGCCTCCTACCTGGAGGCCCTGGAAGCCCGCTGGGCGGGGCTGTGAGCCCGAGGTTCGTCGTCCTGGGCCCGCCCGGCGCGGGCAAGACGACGATCGGCGGCCTGCTCGCCGAGCGCACCGGGCTGGCCTTCCGCGACACCGACGAGGACGTCGTGGTGAGCGCGGGCAAGCCGATCTCGGACATCTTCACCACCGACGGCGAGCCCGCGTTCCGCGCGCTGGAGGAGCAGGCCGTCGCCGAAGCCCTGAAGACCCACGACGGCGTGCTGGCGCTGGGCGGGGGAGCGGTGCTGTCCGCCACGACGAGGCAGCGCCTGGCAGGCCACACCGTGGTGTTCCTCAACGTGGGCATGGCCGAGGGCGTGCGGCGCACGGGCCTGTCCGCCGCCCGTCCCCTGCTGGCTGGCGTGAACCCGCGCGCCACGTTCAAGGCCCTGCTCGACGCCCGCCTGCCGCTGTACCGGGAGGTCGCCACCGTCGAGGTGGCAACCGACCACCTGTCCCCGGAGCAGGTGGTCGACACCGTGCTCGCCCGGTGCGGTTGACCGCCACCCGGGTCCTGGCACACCGCACCCGTCGAACCGGTCGGCTCCACCCCGCTGCGTGGCTGCGCGCGCCTGGTCGGCCCGTTCACCAGGGCGGACGCGGAGACGTGGTCGGGCGCGGGGCCTCGGACGCGCGGTGACCTCCCGCGTGGAGGGCTGGTCGAAGGTCCGGGCGGCGCCCGCCGCGCGGTGCGCGACCAGGGCGAGCGCCCGGCCGGGGCGTGGGGCGGCGACGTGCTCGGAGCGGTCGTGGTCGAATGGTGAACGACGGAGGGAGTGGTGATGGGCGAGCCGGTGCGGATCCGCGTGGCCGCGGAACGACCGTACGACGTGGTGGTGGGCCGTGGCCTGCTCGGTGACCTGGTCGAACTCGTGCGGGGCACGGCCAAGGCGGCGATCGTCCACACGCCCACGCTGTCCGCGACCGCCGAGGCGATCCGCGACGAGCTGATCGCCGCCGGGGTCGACGCGCACCGCGTCGAGGTCCCGGACGCCGAGGACGGCAAGGAGCTGCGCGTCGCCGGCTACTGCTGGGACGTGTTCGGCCACATCGGGCTGGGCAGGCAGGACGTGGTGATCGGCCTCGGCGGCGGCGCGGTGACCGACCTCGCCGGGTTCGTCGCCTCCACCTGGATGCGCGGGGTGAGGCTGGTCCACGTGCCGACCACGCTGCTCGGCATGGTCGACGCCGCGGTCGGCGGCAAGACCGGCATCAACACCGATGCGGGCAAGAACCTGGTCGGCACGTTCTACGAGCCCACCGCCGTGCTGGTCGACCTGGCCACGCTGGAGACGCTGCCGCCCAACGAGCTGGTCGCGGGCATGGCCGAGGTGGTCAAGGGCGGGTTCATCGCCGACCCCGTGATCCTCGACCTGGTCGAAGCCGACCCGGCCGCCGCGCTCGACCCCGCCGGTGACGTGATCGAGGAGCTGGTCCGCCGCAAGATCCAGGTCAAGGCGGACGTGGTGTCCACCGACCTGCGCGAGTCCGACCTGCGCGAGATCCTGAACTACGGCCACACCCTGGGCCACGCCATCGAGCGCCGCGAGCGCTACCGCTGGCGCCACGGCGCGGCGATCAGCGTCGGCCTCGTGTTCGCCGCGGAGCTGTCCCGCCTGGCCGGCCGCCTGGACGACGCCACCGCCGACCGCCACCGCGCGATCCTGACCTCCCTGGGCCTGCCGACCAGCTACGACCCGGACGCGCTGCCCCAGTTGATGGACGGCATGCGCTCGGACAAGAAGAACAGGTCGGGCGTGCTGAGGTTCGTGGTCCTGGACGGCCTGGCCAAGCCGGGCCGCCTGGAAGGCCCGGACCCGTCCCTGATCGCGGCGGCCTACTCGGCCGTGGCGGGTGAGCCGAAGAGCGGGGGCAGCGTCCTGCTGTGACGCCGGGGGAGAAGACCTCCGGGCCGGTGGGAGGGGAGACCTCCGGGACGCTGGGGCCCGACGCCCGGGGTCCCAGCGCCCCAGGCGCTGGAACTCCGGGTTCCAGCGCCGGGGCCTCCGGTGCCTCGGTTCCCGGGAAGTCGACCTCGTAGCTCCGATCGGGTGACACCCGAACAAGTGAGGCGATCCCTACACTGGGGGGAGCCGGGCGCCGCGCGTTCTCCGGCGCACCGACCACCCCGCAGAAGTGGAGACCAGCCCCGCATGCCCAGGTCCGCACGGGGAGCGGCGAGGCTCCTCGGATTCGTGCTGGTCACCGCCGCCCTGGCGGCCTGCGCCCCGAGCGCCGCCGACCCCGCACCGGCAAGCACCACGAGCACCACGAGCAGCGCCGCGCCGAGCCCCTCCACCACGACCAGCAGCTCACCCGCGCCCGTCCCGGAACCCGTGGCGCTGGCCGCCGATCGCGGGAGGCGGAGCGGTGGCGTCGTCGCGGTGGGTGGCGGGGACTCGGCCTACAACTACGCGCCCACGCTGGTGGTCGAGGGCGGCAAGTACCGCATGTGGTGGTGCAGCCAGCTCGGCGTGGCCCAGCCCGCCGGCGACGACGTGCTCTACGCGGAGGCGCCCTCGGTGAACGGCCCGTTCACCGCGCCCGGCGGCGCACCCGCCACGCCCGTGCTCTCCGGCAGCGGCTCCGGGTTCGACGCCATGCACACCTGCGACCCGTCGGTGATCAAGGTCGGCGGCGTCCACTACCTGTACTACACCGCCGCCGAGCGCGACAACCTGGACAACGGCAGCGCCGTCGGCGTCGCGGTCAGCCCCGACGGCCTGACCTGGACCCGCCAGGGCAACGGCCCGATCATCACCCCGTCCGGCGAGGTGATCAGGGACAACGTCTACGGCGCGGGCCAGGTGTCGGCGCTGTGGCTGGACGGCTGGGTCTACCTCATGTTCACCGACACCACGGGCGCGGCGGCCGGCTGGAACGGCGCGGGCCAGTTCGTGCTGCGGTCCCAGGACCCGACGTTCGCCACCGGCGTGCAGGCCCTCGGCCCCGACGGCTTCAAGAGCGCCCCCGACACGCGCTCGCGCACCCGCTCGATCGTGGACGCGTTCAGCGCCGACTGGATGTACGTGGACGCGCTCCAGGCCTTCGTCATCGCCCACTCCACCGACCACGGCACCACCCTGACCTCCTGGAACCGCGACTTCACCGCCAAACCGCACCCGCCGGTGCACATCCCCGGCCCGTGGCAGGAGGGTCCCGGCCTGGTCCGGACACCCACCGGGCACGCGCCCGCCTCGCCGGAGGACCCGTGCGGCCGGGTCCCGGTGGACGTGGTCCGCGCGACGGTCAAGGGCGAGTCGGGCGCGCCGACCGACCTGGCCCGCTTCGGCCTGGACCTGGCGGGCGTCCCCGGCTGCGCCACGAAGGAGGCGGCCCGCGTCCTCGACGGCTTCGCGGTGCCGTCCCCGGAGAACACCGTCGACCTGGTGCTGGCCGGCGAGGTGGTCCGCGTCGAGCGCCGCTCGGTGGCCCACCGCCTGGCCAGGCGGGTGCTGGACCGCCGCCCGCCCGTGGTCGACCGGCTGGAGGTCGTCGAACGCGTCCCGGCGGAGGCTCCCGCCGTGCGCGCGCCGGACGGGCAGGTCGGCCTGCTGCTGGAGGGCGACCGGCTGTGGCTGGTCAACGACGCCGAGGTGGCCGCGCTGAACTCCTCCCCGATCACCGACGTGACGCGGGGGACCTGGGAGGACTACGAGAAGGCAGGCGGCCTGCGCCGCTGAGCACGGCCGGGCCGCACGACCGATCCCGCGTGGCCGGTCCCGCACAGTCGATCCCGCGTGGCCGACCCCGCACGGCCGACCCGTCCGCCGAAGACCTACCGCGCGCCCTCCGCCTGCGGCAACCTGCTCCCGACCGCGACCCCCACCCCGGCCGTCGCCATCACCACCAGCGCGGTGAACGCCGCGCCGCCGGTCAGCGCCGACCCCAGCGACTCCCACCCGGTCTGGTCGACCAGCGACCGCCCCGCCACCCCGACGACCCCGGCCACCGGCCCGGCCACCAACCCGGCCGAGAACCACACCATCCCCGGCCCCCGCATACCCCGCCACGCGTCCAGCGCACCCCACAGCCCGCCGACCACCACGAGCAGCACCAGCGCGATGTACCTGGTCGACGAGGCGGCCCCGGGGCTGTGCACGCCCACCGCCACGACACCGGTCTGCACCGCGCCGTGGAGCAACCCCAGTGTCAACCCGCGAACCGGCCACGTGCGCATAACTCCACCCTATGTGTCCGCCAAGCCCCCTGAAGTTCATCCGATCGTGTGGCCCTGTACTGCTGCTCCGCCGGCCCTAGGCTGCCGGTATGCCCCACGCCACCCGCCGTGCCGCCCTGCGTGCCTCGCTCCGGGCGCAGGAGCTCGACGCCCTGCTGGTCACCAACCTGCTCAACGTCCGCTACCTGACCGGCTTCACCGGCTCGAACGCCGCGCTCCTGGTGCACGCCGAGTCGGACGGGGCGAGCCTGTTCTGCACCGACGGCCGCTACCTCACCCAGGCCGCCGCGCAGGTGCCCGACCTGGAGCGGGTCATCGACCGGCCCTGCGACGCGGCGCTGCTCAAGCGGGCAGCCGGCGCCCGCCGGGTGGGCTTCGAGAGCCACGACGTGACCGTGGACGGCCTGGACGCGCTGCGGGACGCGGCCGGTGGCAGGAGCGGCGGCGCGGAGCTGGTCCGCGCGCCCGGCCTGGTCGAGGCGCTGCGGGTGGTCAAGGACGACGCCGAGGTCGAGGCGCTGCGCATGGCGTGCGCGGCGGCCGACCGCGCCCTGGCCGGCCTGATCGAGCACGGCGGCCTGCGGCCCGGCCGCACCGAGAAGGAGATCGCGCGCGAGCTGGAGGGCCGCATGCTCGACCACGGCGCGGCCGGCCCGTCGTTCGAGTCGATCGTGGCGGCCGGCGCGAACTCGGCCGTGCCGCACCACCGGCCCACCGACGCGCCGGTCCACCACGGCGACCTCGTCAAGCTCGACTTCGGCGCCCTGGTCGACGGCTACCACTCGGACATGACCCGCACCCTGGTGGTCGGCCGCGCCGCGGACTGGCAGCGGGACCTCTACCAGCTGGTCGCGGCCTCGCAGGCGGCGGGCCGCGCCGCCCTGGTGGTGGGCGCCGAGGTCGCCGCGGTGGACGCGGCGGCGCGCGGCGTGATCGACGCGGCGGGCTACGGCGAGCAGTTCCTGCACGGTCTCGGCCACGGCGTCGGCCTCCAGATCCACGAGGCTCCGGCGCTGTCCAAGGCGGGTGACGGTACACTTCTGCCCGGTATGGCGGTCACCGTCGAGCCCGGTGTGTACCTGGCCGGGAAGGGCGGTGTCCGCATCGAGGACACGCTCGTGGTGCGCGAAGGCGCCCCGGAGCTCCTCACCCTGACCACGAAAGAGCTCGTGGTCGTCTGACGTCCGAGCCGTCGGCGCTCGCCGGCACTCAACCACAGGAGAGCCCACCACCGTGGCCACGACCAACGACCTGAAGAACGGCCTGGTGCTGAACCTCGACGGCCAGCTCTGGACCGTCACCGCGTTCCAGCACGTCAAGCCGGGCAAGGGTGGCGCCTTCGTGCGCACCACGCTGAAGCACGTCCTGTCCGGCAAGGTGGTGGACAGGACCTTCAACGCGGGCACCAAGGTCGACACGGCGACCGTGGACAAGCGCGGCATGACGTACCTGTACAAGGACGGCGCCGACTTCGTCTTCATGGACGGCGACACCTACGACCAGATCACCGTCCCGGCGGAGACCGTCGGCGACGCGGCGAACTACATGCTGGAGAACCAGGAGGCGGTCGTCGCCATCCACGAGAGCACCCCGCTCTACGTGGAGCTGCCGACCTCGGTCGAGCTGGTCATCCAGCACACCGACCCGGGTCTCCAGGGCGACCGCTCCACCGGCGGCACCAAGCCCGCCACGCTGGAGACCGGCGCGGAGATCCAGGTCCCGCTGTTCGTCACCACCGGCGAGAAGATCAAGGTCGACACCCGCGACGGCCGCTACCTCGGCCGAGTGAACGGCTGAGATGGGCGCACGCAGCAAGGCCCGCAAACGCGCGGTCGACGTCCTCTACGAGGCGGACGTGCGGGGCGCCGACCCGGTCACCCTGATCGCCGAGCGCGTCGGCTCCGCCGACGTGCCGCCGGTCAACGACTACACGGTCAGCCTCGTGGAGGGCGTCACCGCGCACCGCGCGCGGATCGACGACCTGATCTCCGAGCACTCCGAGGGCTGGACGCTCCAGCGCATGCCGGCGGTGGACCGGGCGGTGCTGCGGGTCGGGCTCTACGAGCTGCTGTGGGCGGGCGACGTGCCCGACGCGGTGGCGATCGACGAGGCGGTGGAGCTGGCCAAGGGCCTGTCCACGGACGACTCGCCGCGGTTCGTCAACGGCGTGCTGGGCCGGATCGCGGTCATCGCGGACCAGCTCCGCGCCGTCCTGTAAGCAGTCCTGCGAGCACCTGTGGGCAAGCGCAACACCGGCAGGGGGTCGCGTCCCGCTCGCACGAGCGGGTCACGGCCCCCTTCAGCCGTGCCCACCGGGACCCGATGACACCCGCCGGGTCCCGGCAGACGGTGCTTCAGTCCTCCTTGGCCGGTCGGGCCTCGGGGGGAAGCACACCCCAGTCGATGAGCTGCTCGGTCAGCTCACCGGGTGTCATGTCGTAGATGATGGCGAGGGACCGCAGGTCCTCGGTCCGGATCGACAGCACCTTGCCGTTGTAGTCACCGCGCTGGCTCTGGATGGTGGCCGCGTACCGCGCGAGCGGCCCGACCTTCTCCGCCGGCAGCTGTTGCAGCCGTTCCAGGTTGATGACGATCTTCGTGGCGGGCTCCGCCCCGGACGGGACCCGACCCTCCGGCAGCAGTTCGGCCACCGGCACCCCGTAGAAGTCGGCCAGCTCGGCCAGCTTCTGCACGGTGACGGCTCGGTCGCCGCGCTCGTAAGAGCCCACGACCACGGCCTTCCAGCGACCGCCGGACTTCTGCTCGACGCCGTGCAAAGACAAGCCCTGCTGCTGGCGGATCGCGCGGAGCTTTGCCCCCAGCGCCTTGGCGTAGTCGCCCATGTGGCGGTTCTCCGTTCATTCGCCCCGTCAGCCGGTAGGGGACTGCCGCGGGGAGGCTTAGATCAATACGCAGAGTAATGATTGCTCTCCGTGGTCACCAGGTCAAGCTGATCTCGTTGGGACAGGTGGGCGAGACCACGGACACCACCCGGAAGATTGACCGCCCACGCCTGATACCGTGCTGGTCAGCCCGGTCGCAACCGGGTGTCCGACGTCCTTTAAGGACCCGTCCTGCGAGGCGGGGAAGGAGGTCCACCGTGGCGCCACGTCAACGTGGCGCGACGGACCCGGCCGGGGAGCGAGAGCTCCTGTCGGCCGGCGACGTCGCGCGCACCGTCGCCCGAATGGCCCATCAGATCATCGAGAAGACCGCTCTAGGTGCACCCAGCGCACCGGAAGTAGTCCTGATGGGGATTCCGACCCGGGGCGCGCCGCTGGCGCGCCGGCTGGGGGCGCGGATCGCCGAGTTCAGCGGGGTCGAGGTGCCCACCGGCACCCTGGACGTGACCCTGTACCGGGACGACCTGCGGCGCGGCCCGACCCGACCGCTGGAGGACACGAAGCTCCCCGGCGGCGGCATCGACGACAAGCTCGTGGTCCTGGTGGACGACGTGCTGTTCTCCGGCCGCACCATCCGCGCCGCCCTCGACGCCCTGCGCGACCACGGCCGCCCGCGCGCCGTGCAGCTGGCCGTCCTGGTCGACCGGGGTCACCGGGAGCTGCCGATCCGCGCCGACTACGTGGGCAAGAACGTGCCCACCGCGCGGTCCGAGGAGGTCCACGTGCTGCTGGCTGAGTTCGACGACCGCGACGGGGTGGTCCTGCGGTGAAGCACCTGCTGTCCACCGAGGGCATCGACCCGGTCCAGGCCACCGCGATCCTCGACACCGCGGCCCGGCTGAAGCAGGCCCTCGAAGGCCGTGAAGTGCGCAAACTCCCCACGTTGCGCGGTCGCACGGTCATCACCGTGTTCTACGAGAACTCCACCCGCACCCGGGTGAGCTTCGAGATCGCGGGCAAGTGGATGAGCGCGGACGTGGTGAACGTCTCCTCGTCCGGCTCCAGCGTGGGCAAGGGCGAGTCGCTGCGCGACACCGCGCTGACCCTGGCCGCGGCGGGCGCGGACTGCGTCATCGTGCGGCACCCGGCGTCCGGCGCGGCGCACCGGCTGGCCGGCTGGCTGCGCGAGGCGGGCACGTCCGTGGTCAACGCGGGCGACGGCACGCACGAGCACCCCACCCAGGCCCTGCTCGACGCCGCCACCCTGCGGGAACGCCTCGGCGACCTGCGCGACCGCCGGATCGCGATCGTCGGCGACGTGCTGCACAGCCGCGTGGCCCGCTCGAACGTGCACCTGCTGACCGCGCTCGGCGCGGAGGTGACGCTGGTCGCACCCCCGACCCTGCTGCCCGCCGGGGTGGAGAATTGGCCGGTGGGCGTCTCGCACGAGCTGGACGCCGAGCTGCCGAGCCACGACGCGGTCATGCTGCTGAGGGTGCAGGCGGAGCGGATGTACAGCGGGCCCGCCGGCGCGGGGGGCAGCGGACACTTCTTCCCGTCCGCCCGCGAGTACTCCATCGCCTACGGCCTGAACGACAACCGGCTCGCGCTGCTCCCCGAGCACGCCGTCGTGCTGCACCCCGGCCCGATGCTCCGCGGCATGGAGATCGCCTCGTCGGTCGCCGACTCGCCCCGCGCCGCCATCACCGACCAGGTGCGCAACGGCGTGCACGTGCGCATGGCCGTGCTGTACCACCTGCTTGCCCACGAGGAGGAAACCGCGTGAATCCCTTGATCATCAGGGGAGTACGGCCCTACGGCGAGGGCGACCCGGTCGACGTGCTGGTCAGGGACGGCGTGGTCGCCGCGATCGGCGAGGTCCCCGGGCACGACGCCGACGGCGCCGACGTGGTCGAGGGCGGCGGCGCGGTCCTGCTGCCCGGCTTCGTCGACCTGCACACCCACCTGCGCGAACCCGGCCGCGAGGACACCGAGACCATCGCCACCGGCTCGGCCGCGGCGGCCCTGGGCGGCTACACGGCCGTGTTCGCCATGGCCAACACCGACCCGGTCGCGGACAACGCGGTGGTCGTCGGGCACGTCGCCCGCCGCGGCCGCGAGGTCGGCCTGGTGGACGTGCACCCCGTCGGCGCGGTCACCGTCGGCCTGAAGGGCGAGAAGCTCGCCGAGCTGGGCACCATGGCCAAGGCGGGCGTGCGGGTGTTCTCCGACGACGGCCACTGCGTGCACGACCCGCTGATCATGCGCCGGGCCCTGGAGTACAGCAAGGCGCTGGACGTGGTGGTCGCCCAGCACGCCGAGGAGCCCCGCCTCACCGTCGGCGCGCAGGCCCACGAGGGCGAGCACGCCGCCCGGCTGGGCCTCCAGGGCTGGCCGGCCGCCGCCGAGGAGGCGGTCGTCGCCCGGGACTGCCTGCTCGCGAAGCAGGTCGGCGCCCGCCTGCACGTCTGCCACGTCTCCACCGCGGGCACGGCCGACGTGCTGGCCTGGGCCAAGGCGCGCGGCACCGGGGTGTCCGCCGAGGTCACCCCGCACCACCTGCTGCTGACCGACGAGCGCCTGGCCACCTACGACCCGGTCAACAAGGTCAACCCGCCGCTGCGCGCGACCACCGACGTCGAGGCGCTGCGGCGGGCGCTGGCCGAGGGCGTCATCGACTGCGTGGCCACCGACCACGCGCCGCACGCCGTCCAGGACAAGGACACCGAGTGGGCCGCCGCCCGACCCGGCATGCTCGGCCTCCAGACCGCGCTGTCGATCGTCGTGGCGACCATGGTCGAGACCGGCCTGCTGGACTGGCGCGGCGTGGCGCGGGTGATGAGCGAGCGGCCCGCCGCCATCGCGGGCCTGCCCGACCAGGGTCGCCCGATCGAGGTGGGCGAGCCCGCCAACCTGGTCCTGGTCGACCCGGGCGCCCGCTGGACCGTGCGCGGCGCGGAGCTGGCCAGCATCGCGGCCAACACCCCGTACGAGGGGATGGAGCTGCCCGGCGCGGTGGTCGCCACGGTGTTGCGCGGGCGCGTGACGGCACTCGGCGGGAGGATCCCGGCATGACCCGCGTGCTGCTGTCCCTGGCGGTCCTGGCGATCTTCCTGCTCTGCCTGTACGGCATGTGGCGCGGCTGGCAGAACCGCAAGCGGCGCCAGGCGGACCTGCCGGAGTTCCCGGCGCCGCCCGCCGAGACCGGCGCCACCGTGCTGGAGACGACCGGCGTCTACGTCGGCACGACCCTCGGCGACAACTGGCAGGACCGGGTCGCCGTGGGCGACGTGGGCCACCGCGCCGAGGCCGTGCTGAGGCTCACCGAGCAGGGCCTGCTGGTGGAGCGCGCGGGCGCGAGCCCGCTGTGGATCCCCGCGGACCGGGTCGAGGGCGCCCGCACGGCGCGCGGCCTCGCGGGGAAGGTGATGACCGCGGACGGCCTGCTGGTCGTGCGCTGGCAGCTCGGGGACCGGGTGCTCGACACCGGGTTCCGGGGCGATGACAAGGACGTGTACGAGCAGTGGGTGCTAGCCCTGGGAGGCGACCGATGACCAACGCGGCACTGGTTCTCGAAGACGGCCGGGTGTTCCGCGGCGAGGCGTACGGCGCGCTCGGCGCGAGCCTGGGCGAGGTGGTGTTCTCCACCGGCATGACCGGCTACCAGGAGACCCTGACCGACCCGTCCTACCACCGCCAGATCGTGGTGCAGACCGCGCCGCAGATCGGCAACACCGGCTGGAACGACGAGGACGACGAGTCGGGCCGCATCTGGGTGGCCGGGTACGTGGTGCGCGACCCGGCGCGCATGCCGTCCAACTGGCGCTCGCGCCGGAGCCTGGACGAGGAGCTGACCGAGCAGGGCGTCGTCGGCGTGTCCGGCATCGACACCCGCATGCTCACCCGCCACCTGCGCGAGCGGGGCGCGATGCGCGCGGGCGTGTTCTCCGGCGACGAGCTGGCCTCCGCCGAGGAGATGCTGGAGCGCGTGCGCACCGCGCCGGAGATGGCGGGCGCGGACCTCGCGGGCGACGTGACCACGCCCGAGCCGTACGTGGTCGAGGCGGTCGGCGGGCGCCGGTTCACGGTGGCCGCCCTGGACCTGGGCATCAAGTCCAACACCCCGCGGATGATGGCCGCCCGCGGCATCGAGGTGCACGTGCTGCCGCTGACCTCGACCGCGGAGGACATCGCCGCGGTCAACCCGGACGGCGTGTTCCTGTCCAACGGCCCCGGCGACCCGGCCACCCAGGCGCACGCGGTCGAGCTGACCCGCGCGGTGCTGGACCGGCGCATCCCGCTGTTCGGCATCTGCTTCGGCAACCAGATCCTGGGCCGCGCCCTGGGCCGGGACACCTACAAGCTGCGCTACGGCCACCGGGGCATCAACATCCCGGTCATCGACGTGGCCACCGGCCGGGTCGCGATCACCTCGCAGAACCACGGCTTCGCGCTGGAGGGCGAGCCGGGGGAGGAGTTCGGCTCCGACTTCGGCCGCGTCCAGCTCAGCCACTACTGCCCGAACGACGGCACGGTCGAGGGCGTGCGCGCGCTCGACGTGCCCGCGTTCAGCGTGCAGTACCACCCGGAGGCGGCGGCCGGTCCGCACGACGCCGCACCGCTGTTCGACGAGTTCGTGACGATGATGGACGAGGGTCGCTGATGCCGAAGAGGACTGATCTCAAGCACGTGCTGGTCATCGGCTCCGGCCCGATCGTCATCGGTCAGGCCTGCGAGTTCGACTACTCCGGCACCCAGGCGTGCCGGGTGCTGCGCGAGGAGGGCATCCGGGTCTCCCTGGTCAACTCCAACCCCGCGACGATCATGACCGACCCGGAGTTCGCCGACGCCACCTACATCGAGCCGATCACCCCGGAGTTCGTGGAGAAGGTCATCGCGGCCGAGCGGCCGGACGCCGTCCTGGCCACCCTGGGCGGGCAGACGGCGCTGAACACCGCCATCGCCCTGCACGAGCGGGGCGTGCTGGAGAAGTACGACGTCGAGCTGATCGGCGCGGACATCGACGCCATCCAGCGCGGCGAGGACCGCCAGATGTTCAAGGACATCGTGCGCAAGATCGGCGCCGAGGTGCCGCGCAGCGCCGTGTGCAAGTCCATGGACGAGGTCCGCGAGACCGTCGCCGAGCTGGGCCTGCCCGTGGTCATCCGGCCGTCGTTCACCATGGGCGGCCTCGGCTCGGGCATGGCGCACACCCCCGAGGAGCTGGAGCGGCTGGCCGCCACCGGCCTCGCGGAGTCCCCGGTCACCGAGGTGCTGATCGAGGAGAGCGTGCTCGGCTGGAAGGAGTACGAGCTGGAGCTGATGCGCGACCGCAACGACAACGTGGTCGTGGTCTGCTCCATCGAGAACATCGACCCGATGGGCGTGCACACCGGCGACTCGGTGACCGTGGCCCCGGCGATGACGCTCACCGACCGCGAGTTCCAGCACATGCGCGACGTCGGCATCGCGGTCATCCGCGAGGTCGGCGTGGACACCGGCGGCTGCAACATCCAGTTCGCCTTCAACCCGGAGGACGGCCGCATGGTCGTCATCGAGATGAACCCGCGCGTGTCCCGCTCCTCCGCGCTGGCGTCCAAGGCGACCGGCTTCCCGATCGCCAAGATCGCCGCGAAGCTGGCCATCGGCTACAGCCTCGACGAGATCCGCAACGACATCACCGGCGAGACGCCGGCGTCGTTCGAGCCGACGCTGGACTACGTGGTGGTGAAGGTGCCGCGGTTCGCCTTCGAGAAGTTCCCCGGCGCGGACCGCACCCTGACCACGACCATGAAGTCCGTCGGCGAGGCCATGTCGATCGGCCGCAGCTTCATCGAGGCGTTCGGCAAGGCCCTGCGCTCGATGGAGACCAAGGCGGGCGGCTTCTGGACCACTCCGGACCCCGACACGACCCTCGAAGCCACCCTGGAGGCGTTGCGCACGGGCCACGACGGCCGGGTCTACACGGTGGAGCGCGCGCTGCGGCTCGGCGCGAGCATCGAGCAGGTGCACGAGGCCTCGCGCATCGACCCGTGGTTCCTGGAGCAGATCGCCTGGCTGGTCGACCTGCGCCAGGAGCTGATGGGCGCGCCCGTGCTCGACGAGCGCCTGCTCCGCAAGGCCAAGCGGGCGGGCCTGTCCGACCGGCAGGTCGCCTCGCTGCGCCCGGAGCTGGCCGGCGAGGACGGCGTGCGCGCGCTGCGGCACCGGCTGGGCGTGCGACCGGTGTTCAAGACCGTCGACACCTGCGCCGCCGAGTTCGCCGCGCGGACCCCGTACCACTACTCGGCCTACGAGCTGGACCCCGAGGCCGAGACGGAGGTCACCGAGCAGCGCGAGAAGCCGAAGGTGCTGATCCTCGGCTCCGGGCCCAACCGCATCGGCCAGGGCATCGAGTTCGACTACTCGTGCGTGCACGCGGCCATGGCGCTGCGCGCCGCCGGGTACGAGACGGTGATGGTCAACTGCAACCCGGAGACCGTGTCGACCGACTACGACACCTCCGACCGGCTCTACTTCGAGCCGCTGACCTTCGAGGACGTGCTGGAGGTCGTGCACTCCGAGCGGCGCTCCGGCACCGTCGCGGGCGTGATCGTGCAGCTCGGCGGGCAGACGCCGCTGGGCCTGGCGCAGCGCCTGGCGGACGCGGGCGTGCCGATCGTGGGCACCCCGCCGCACGCCATCGACCTCGCCGAGGACCGCGGCGAGTTCGGCCGGGTGCTCACCGACGCGGGCCTGCCCGCGCCGAAGTACGGCACCGCCACCTCGTTCGCGCAGGCCAAGGCCATCGCCGACGAGATCGGCTACCCGGTGCTGGTGCGTCCGTCGTACGTGCTGGGCGGCCGCGGCATGGAGATCGTCTACGACGAGGAGTCCCTGCACGGCTACATCCAGCGCGCGACCGAGGTCAGCCCCGAGCACCCGGTGCTGGTCGACCGGTTCCTCGACGACGCCATCGAGATCGACGTGGACGCCCTGTTCGACGGGCACGAGGTCTTCATCGGCGGTGTGATGGAGCACATCGAGGAGGCCGGCGTGCACTCCGGCGACTCGGCGTGCGTGCTGCCGCCCATCACGCTGGGCGAGAGCGACATCGAGAGCGTCCGCCGCTCCACGCTGGCCATCGCCCGCGGCATCGGGGTGCGCGGCCTGCTCAACGTCCAGTACGCGCTCAAGGACGACGTCCTGTACGTGCTGGAGGCCAACCCGCGGGCCTCGCGGACCGTGCCGTTCGTGTCCAAGGCGACCGCGGTGCCGCTGGCCAAGGCGGCCGCCCGGATCATGCTCGGCGCCACCGTCGCCCAGTTGCGCGAGGAGGGGCTGCTGCCCGCCACCGGCGACGGCGCCCGGCTGCCCGCGCACGCCCCCGTGGCGGTCAAGGAGGCCGTGCTGCCGTTCCACCGGTTCCGCACCCCGGAGGGCAAGGGCGTCGACTCGCTGCTCGGCCCGGAGATGAAGTCCACCGGCGAGGTCATGGGCATCGACGTGTCCTTCGGCACCGCCTTCGCCAAGTCCCAGACCGCCTCCTACGGCTCCCTGCCCACCTCGGGCCGGGTGTTCGTGTCGGTGGCCAACCGGGACAAGCGGGCCATGATCTTCCCGGTCAAGAGGCTCTCCGACCTGGGCTTCGAGGTGCTGGCCACCAGCGGCACGGCCGAGGTGCTGCGCCGCAACGGCATCCCGTGCACGGTGGTCCGCAAGCACTTCGAGGGCGAGGGGAACGTGGTCGACGCGATCCTCGACGGCACCGTGGACCTGATCATCAACACCCCGTACGGCAACAGCGGCCCGCGCGTGGACGGCTACGAGATCCGCACCGCGGCGGTGGCCAAGGACATCCCGTGCGTCACCACGATCCAGGGCGCGGCGGCGGCCGTGCACGGCATCGAGGCGGCCATCCGCGGCGACATCGGCGTGCGGCCCCTCCAGGCCCTCCAGGCGGCCCTGCGGGGTGGCGGATGAGGTTCGGGGAGCGCCTGACCCGGGCCGTCGCCGAGCACGGCCCGCTGTGCGTCGGCATCGACCCCCACCCCGGCCTGCTGGCGTCCTGGGGCCTGCCCCAGGACGCCTCCGGGCTGGAGCGGTTCGCCCTCACGTGCGTCGAGGCCTTCGGCGGCCGGGTGGCGGTGGTGAAGCCGCAGTCCGCGTTCTTCGAGGCGTGCGGATCACGGGGCGTGGCCGTGCTGGAAAAGGTCATTTCCGACCTCCGCGGCAGCGGCACGCTCGTCCTGGTGGACGCCAAGCGCGGCGACATCGGTTCGACCATGGCCGCCTACGCGGCGGCCTACCTGACCGAGGGCTCACCGCTGGCCGGCGACGCGGTCACGGTGTCGCCGTACCTCGGGTTCGGCTCGCTGCGACCCGCCCTGGAAGCCGCCGCGGCGAGTGGTCGCGGAATATTCGCGCTCGCGTTGACTTCGAATCCGGAGGGCGCTTCGGTGCAGCGCGCGACGGGCCCGGGAGGTCGCTCGGTGGCGCAGTCGGTGGTGGACGAGGCGGCTCGCGCGAACGCGGGCGCCGAGCCCCTCGGCGACGTCGGCCTGGTGATCGGCGCGACCGTGGGCGAACTCGACCTCGACCTGTCTGACCTGCGAGGACCGATCCTGGCGCCCGGTTTCGGGGCCCAGGGCGGGACGGTCGGGGACCTGCGCGCGCTGTTCGGCGAGGACCTGCGCGGCGTGCTCCCGACGTCCTCCCGGGACGTGCTCAGGCACGGTCCGGGGACCGCATCCTTGCGGTCTGCGGTGGACGCCGTGAGGCGCTCGTTGGAGATGTGATCACGGTCAAATCGCGACACGCTTCGCGTGGTCCGCTCACCTGCGCAAACGGTCCCTGGTACGGTCCAGTCCACCAACGGGTCCATCCCCCATCGAGCGCATACCACACAGGGCGTGCGCAGGGCGTTACCGGTGGCGGTGATGGGCCTGTTGGAGGGTGTTGGTACTACTACCACCCGCCGCACCACACCAGCGCTGAAAGATTCACCTGACTGGGCCCACGTTGTACCCAGGCAATTGCGCTCGGTACGGTCGCGGCACCGATCCAGAATTGAAATTCCCACACCACGGAGGAAATCGTGGCCCTTCCCCAGCTTACCGAGGAGCAGCGGGCCGCAGCGCTGGAGAAGGCTGCTGCCGCTCGTCGCGCTCGGGCTGAGCTCAAGGAGCGCCTCAAGCGTGGCGGCACGACCCTGACGGACGTGCTGAAGGCCGCCGAGAGCGACGAGGTCCTTGGCAAGATGAAGGTGTCCGCGCTGCTCGAAGCCCTTCCGGGCGTCGGCAAGGTTCGCGCGCAGCAGATCATGGAGCGCCTTGAGATCGCGCCGAGCCGTCGGCTGCGCGGCCTCGGTGAGCGGCAGCGCAAGGCGCTGCTCACCGAGTTCAGCGGCGAGTGAGTGATGGCACCGGGGCGGGGTCGGGCGCTCGCGCCCGCCCCCGCCTCACCGTCCTGTCCGGGCCCTCCGGCGTCGGCAAGTCCAGCGTGCTGGCCGAGCTGCGCCGCATGGGGCCCGACATCCACTTCAGCGTCTCGGTGACCACCAGGGAGCCGAGGCCCGGCGAGGTCGACGGGGTGCACTACCACTTCGTCGACGTGGCCGAGTTCCACCGCATGGCCCGGAGCGGCGAGCTGCTGGAGCACGCCGAGTTCGCGGGCAACTGCTACGGCACGCCCCGGGAGCCGGTCGCGCGGGCCCTGGCGTCCGGCAAGCCGTCCCTGCTGGAGATCGAGTTGCAGGGCGCGCGCCAGGTCAGGGCCGCCATGCCGGAGGCCCGGCTGGTCATGCTGGCGCCCCCGTCCTGGGACCACCTGGTCGGCCGGCTGGTCGGCCGCGGCACCGAGGACCCCGCCGTGGTGGCCCGCCGGCTGGAGATCGCCCGCGAGGAGCTGGCGGCCGAACCGGAGTTCGACGACGTCGTCGTGAACGACGACGTCGAGGCCGCCGCCGCGAGCTTGCTAAACTTGGTGGTCGGCCCTGTGCCCGGCACGCCCTGACGCGTGCGCGGCAGGCGCGGGACGACCCCGAACGCACACCAACCGCAGGAGCGTTGACGAGTGACCACGCACACCGAGCTGGGCCCGCTGTCGGGTTCTCCGGAGGGCATCACCAACCCGCCGATCGACGACCTGCTGGAGCAGGTCAGCTCGAAGTACGCGCTGGTGATCTACGCGGCCAAGCGGGCGCGCCAGATCAACGACTACTACGCGCAGCTCGGCGAGGGCCTGCTCGAGTACGTCGGCCCGCTGGTCGAGCCCGGTCCCCGCGAGAAGCCGCTGTCGATCGCGCTCCGGGAGATCCACGCCGGTCTCCTCGAGCACACCGAAGGCGAGTGACCGGGACCGCCGACGCCCCCGACCGGCCCAGGATCGTCCTCGGGGTCGGAGGGGGCATCGCCGCGTACAAGGCGTGCGAGGTGCTGCGCCGGCTCACCGAGTCCGGCCACTCCGTGCGCGTCGTGCCCACCGACGGGGCGTTGAAGTTCGTCGGCGCGGCGACGTTCGAGGCGCTGTCCGGCCAGCCGGTGCGGGCGGGGGTGTTCGAGGACGTCCCCGCGGTGCCGCACGTGAAGCTGGGCCAGACCGCCGACCTGGTCGTCGTGGCGCCCGCCACGGCCAACCTGATCGCCAAGGCCGCCCACGGCCTGGCCGACGACCTGCTCACCAACACGCTGCTGACCGCGCGCTGCCCGGTCCTGCTCGTGCCCGCGATGCACACCGAGATGTGGGAGCACCCGGCCACCCGGGCCAACGTGGCGCTGCTGCGCTCGCGCGGCGTCGTGGTGGCCGAGCCCGCCAGCGGCAGGCTCACCGGCAAGGACACCGGCAAGGGCAGGCTCCCCGAGCCCGCGGAGATCGTGGACCTGGCGCGGCTGCTGCTGGCGCGACCCGACGCGCTGCCGCGCGACCTGGAGGGCCGGCACGTCGTGGTGTCCGCGGGCGGCACCCGCGAACCGCTCGACCCCGTCCGCTACCTGGGCAACCGCTCGTCCGGCAAGCAGGGCTACGCCCTGGCCAGGGTCGCCGCCCAGCGCGGCGCGCGCGTCACGCTCGTCGCCGCGCACACCGCGGACCTGGCCACCCCCGCCGGCGCGGACCTGGTGCGCGTCGGCTCCGCCGAGGAGCTGCGCGCGGCGATGCACGCCGCCGCCAAGACCGCGGACGTGCTGGTGATGGCCGCCGCCGTGGCGGACTTCCGGCCGGTCGCCCTCGCCGAGCACAAGATCAAGAAGGGTGACCGCGACCCGGACCCCGTCGCGCTCACCCGCAACCCGGACATCCTCGCCGAGCTGGTCGCCGCCCGGCGCGCCGGCCAGGTCGTCGTCGGCTTCGCCGCCGAGACCGGCGACGGCGAGACCGACGTGCTCGGCCACGGCCGCGCCAAGCTCAAGCGCAAGGGCTGCGACTGGCTCGTGGTCAACGCGGTCGGCGACGGCAAGGCGTTCGAGGTCGAGGACAACGCCGGCTGGCTGCTCTCCTCGGGCGGTGCGGAGACCCCGATCCCGCACGGTCCGAAGGCAAAACTGGCGTCCGTTGTGTGGGACGCCATTGCGTCCTCGACCGAACATTGAGGAAGTCCCCGGCCGGGCTCAGTAAGCTTGACCCGTTGTCGGGTAGGTCTAGCTAGGGAGTGCCGTGAGCCAGCACAGCAGGAGGCTGTTCACCAGCGAGTCCGTGACCGAGGGGCACCCCGACAAGATCTGCGACGCGATCAGCGACTCGATCCTGGACGCGCTGCTGGCCAAGGACCCCCGCTCGCGCGTGGCGGTGGAGACCCTGGTCACCACCGGTCAGGTGCACGTCGCGGGCGAGGTGACCACCGAGGTCTACGCGGACATCCCGGCCATCGTGCGGGACAAGATCCTGGAGATCGGCTACGACTCGTCGGCCAAGGGCTTCGACGGCCACTCCTGCGGGGTCAACGTGGCCATCGGCGCCCAGTCGCCCGACATCGCGCAGGGCGTGGACACCGCGTTCGAGCAGCGGGTCGAGGGCGAGCAGGACGACATCGCCAAGCAGGGCGCGGGCGACCAGGGCCTGATGTTCGGCTACGCCTGCACCGACACCCCCGAGCTGATGCCGCTGCCGATCGCGCTGGCCCACCGCCTGTCCCGCCGGCTGAGCGCGGTCCGCAAGGACGGCACCGTGCCGTACCTGCGGCCCGACGGCAAGACCCAGGTCACCATCGAGTACGCGGGCGACCAGCCGGTGCGCCTGGACACCGTGGTCGTGTCCACGCAGCACGCCGACGGCATCGACCTGGAGAAGCTGCTCGGCGTCGACGTGCGCGAGCAGGTGGTGGCGCCCGAGGTGGCCGAGCTGAGCCTGGACACCTCCGACGTGAGGCTGCTGGTCAACCCCACCGGCCGGTTCGTCATCGGCGGCCCGATGGGCGACGCGGGCCTGACCGGCCGCAAGATCATCGTCGACACCTACGGCGGCATGGCCCGCCACGGCGGCGGCGCGTTCTCCGGCAAGGACCCGTCGAAGGTGGACCGGTCGGCGGCGTACGCGATGCGCTGGGTGGCGAAGAACGCCGTGGCCGCGGGCCTGGCCACGCGCATCGAGGTGCAGGTGGCGTACGCGATCGGCAAGGCCGCCCCGGTCGGGCTGTTCGTGGAGACCTTCGGCACCGAGACGGTCGACCCGCAGAAGATCCAGCAGGCCATCCAGGAGGTCTTCGACCTCCGCCCGGCCGCGATCATCCGCGACCTGGACCTGCTGCGCCCGATCTACGCCCCGACCGCCGCCTACGGCCACTTCGGCCGCACCGACGTCGACCTGCCGTGGGAGAGCACGGACCGCGCGACCGCCCTGCGCTCCGCTGCGGGGGCCTGACGACGTTCCCCGGGCCCCGGCGACCGCCGGGGCCGCGGGTTTCGCGGGTCGGGTTTCGTGGGCTGCCGGGTTGTGGGCTGCCGGGGGCGGTGAGCTGTGGGTCGCGAGCCCCCGGCCGTCAGCCGCGGGCCGTGATGCCGAGACCGCCGGCCAGCGCCGCGACCTGCGCGTCCACGAAGGCCTGGGAGACCGGGGCCTTCCCCTGGACCGCGTCGAACCCGTGGTAGGCGCCGGGCACCTCCAGCAGCCCGCAGTCGACGCCCGCCCGCCGCAGCCGGTTGGCGTACGCGACGTCCTCCTCGTGGAACAGGTCGTTGGTGCCCACGCCGACCCAGGCGGGCGGCAGGCCCGAGAGGTCCTCGCAGCGCGCGGGCGCCGCGAGCGGCGGCACCTCGGCGGCGTGGTCGGCGCCCAGGTAGGAGCGCCAGCCGAAGCGGTTGCTGCTCACGTTCCACATGCGCAGCCGGCTCTCGTCGACATCGGTGCGCGCCGAGGTCCGGTCGTCCAGCATCGGGTAGACCAGCAGCTGGAACGCCGGCCGCACGTCGCCGCGCTCCCTCGCCAGCAGCGCGAGCGCGGCGGCCAGCCCACCGCCGGCGCTGGCGCCGCCGATCGCGATGCGGTCGGGGTCCACGCCCGGCAGGTCGGCCAGCCGGCGCAGCGCCGCCCAGCAGTCGTGCAGCGGGGTGGGGAAGGGGTGCTCGGGCGCGAGCCGGTACTCCACCGAGGCCACCACGACCCCCAGCTCGTCGGCCACCCGGCGGCAGAACCGCGCGTCCTGCGCGGCGCTGCCCATGACCAGCCCGCCGCCGTGGACCCACAGCAGCGCGGGTCCGGGCGCGCCGCTCGGCCGGAACACGTGCATCGACACCCCGGGTTCCACCACCACCCGTTCCGCGCCCGGCAGCGGCCGGTTCCCGCCGATCTTCGACACCAGCCTGAGCAGCGGCAGGGTGCGCGGGCCGACCGCCGCGCGCGGGAGGAAGCGCGCGGCCCGGAGGTCGGGGTGGAAGGCGTGCTCGGGCATCTGGTCCTCCCGGTGCCGGCGAACCCGGAGCGGCGTTCGGGGCGAACCGTACTTGTCCCACCGCGGCCCACGTCCCGTCGGTGGCAGTTCCAGTGGTGACCACCCCGGCGCCGGCGGTCCCGGCTGCGACAGTTCCGGCGGCCGGCCGCTGCCCGCCACACCGGCGTGGCCGCCGGTTCACCTCGGGCCACTAGACACCGTGACCATGGTCGTCTCACGCCGCGCCCTGCTCACCGCCGCCGTGGCGGGTTCCCTCCTGCCGCCCTCGGTGCACCAGGCCCTGGCCCGCGAACCGCGCCGCGGCGGGCTGTCCGCCATCGAGCACGTCGTGCTGCTGATGCAGGAGAACCGGTCGTTCGACCACTACTACGGCACGCTGCGCGGCGTCCGCGGCTTCGCCGACCGCAACGCCCTCGAAGGCGTGTTCGACCAGGGCGGCACCCTGCCGTTCCCGGTCCGCGGCGGCGCGGGCGACGCCCAGTACATCGGCGACCTCGACCACAGCTGGGACGGCGGCCACCGGGCCCTGCGCGGCGGCTGGCACGACTCCTGGGTCCCGGCGAAGACCCCCGCGACCATGGCCTACTACGACCGCCGGGACCTGCCGTTCCACTACGAGCTGGCCGACACGTTCACCCTCTGCGACGCCTACCACTGCTCCGTGCCCACCTCCACCAGCCCCAACCGCAACTACTGGGTCAGCGGCTACACGGGGTTCGAGCCCTCCGGTGAACGCGCGGTCACCAACGCCGCCTACGCGGAGGACACCCACCCCGGTTACTCGTGGCGGACCTACGCCGAGCGGCTCCAGGAGGCCGGTCACTCCTGGCGCGTGTACCAGGAGTGGGACAACTTCCAGGACAACAACCTGGAGTTCTTCACCCGCTTCAAGGAGGTCGCGCGCAAGGCGCTGCGCGGCGGGCACCGCAGCCTCGACTCCTTCTACGCCGCGTTGGCGCGCTCCGCGGAGCCGGAGAAGATGCTGGCGGAGCTGCGTGAGGGCGTGAACGCCCTCACGCCCGTGGAACGCGCGCTCTACGACCGCGGCCTGCACCGCGTGCGGCCCGGTGACCTCGCGTCGGAGTTCCGCGCCGACGTGACCGCGGGCCGGCTGCCCCGGGTCTCGTACCTGGTGGCGCCGTCCACCGGGTCCGAGCACCCCGGCGCGTCCTCGCCCGCCGCGGGCGCGTCGCTCACCTACCAGGTCCTGGACGCCCTGGCCTCCGTGCCGGAGGTGTGGGACACCACCGCGCTGTTCATCACCTACGACGAGAACGACGGCTACTTCGACCACGTCCCGCCGCCGCGCCCGCCCGGCCGGGTCGCCGACGAGCACGTGGGCGACCGGCCGCTCGGCCTCGGCCCGCGGGTGCCGATGACCGTGGTGTCACCCTGGACCGTCGGCGGCTACGTCAACTCCCAGGTGTTCGACCACACCTCGACGACCCGCTTCCTGGAGCGCTGGTTGGGCGTGCCCGCGCCGGACGTCAGCGCCTGGCGGCGCACCGCGTGCGGCGACCTGACCTCGGCGTTCGACTTCAGCCGCCGCCTGCGCCGCCCCGCGATCGCGCCGCCGCCCGAGGTGCCGCCCGCCGCGCCGCGCTGGCGGCCGACGCCACCCGCGGACCAGCGGATGCCGGGGCAGGAGCCGGGCGTGCGGCCCGCGCGGGCGCTGCCGTACCAGCCGGACGCGTTCGGGGTCGTCTCGGGCGGGGAGGTGCGGTTGACGATGGTGAACTCCGGGGCGGAGAGCGCGCACCTCGCGCTGTACCCGTACGCGGGGGAGTTCGAGTTCCCGGCGCACTTCGACGTCCGCTCGTCGGAGGACTTCGCGGTGCCGTTCGGCGACTCGTACCGGTTCACGCTCATCGGGCCGAACGGCTTCCGGCGTGAGTTCGCGGGGACGCGCGGCGAGTCGGTGTCCGCGTCGTCGTCGGTGCACGGGCACAGCCGCGTGCTGAGCGTGACGCTGGCGAACTCCGGCACGTCGGACGCGACGTTCTCGATCACCGGCGACGGGCGGGACTTCAAGGTGGCCGTGCGACCGGGGCGTCGCCGGCTGGTGCCGTGGCTGACCGAGTTCCGGCACGGGTGGTACGACCTGGTGGTGACCTGCGGCGCGTTCCACCGCAGGCTGGCGGGGCACGTGGAGAACGGCCGGGAGAGCATCTCCGGATGATCACCCGATAGGGAACTTGCCCCCGTCGAACACCTGTTCGATACTAATCCCATGACCACGTCAAACCCCCTCATCAGCCCAGCTCTTCTCCTTCCTGCCACTTCCTCCTCTCCGGCGTTCCCCTCTCCTGTGCCCTCCTCTCCGTCGCCCTCTTCTCGGCCCTCCTCCCTGTCCTCGCCTTCCCCTTCGTCCGCCGCGTCCCGCCCACCGTTCTCCGAGCGCGGTCGTGACGGACCGGTGGCGGCGACCCGGGGCGCGAGCGTCCACAGCGGTCTCTGGTAGACCTCCCTCCGTGGCGGGCGAGGCGAGCACCAGGCGCGGGGAGCGGGTCCCCGCCGCCTCGATGCCGGTTGCCCGCGTGTGCGTCGACGTGCCGTTGGCGCACCTGGACCGCCCGTTCGACTACCAGATCTCCACGGAGCAGGACGCGGAGGCGGTGCCCGGCTGCCGGGTCCGGGTGCGGTTCGCGGGGCAACTGGTGGACGGCTACCTGCTGGAGCGGGCGGAGTCGTCGGAGTACGACCGGAAGCTCACGTTCCTGGACCGGGTGGTCTCGCCCGAGCCGGTGCTGTCCCCCGAGGTGGCAGAGCTGGCGCGGACGGTGGCCGACCGGTACGCCGGGTCGTTGATCGACGTGCTGCGGATGGCCATCCCGCCCCGGCACGCGCGGGCCGAGGCGAAGCCGTCGCCGGAGCCGGGGCCCGCCCCGGCGGTGCCCTCGGGCGAGGGCTGGGAGCGGTACCCGCTGGGGCCGCGCCTGCTCGAAGCGCTGCGCTCGGGCCGCGCCGCCCGGGCGGTGTGGCAGGCGCTGCCCGCCGAGGACTGGCCGGCCCGGCTGGCCGAGGCGGCGGCGTCGATGGCGAGCACGGGCAGGGGCGCGCTGGTGGTCGTGCCGGACCACCGCGACCTCGCGAGGCTGCACGCGGCGTGCCTGGAGCTCATGCACGAGGCGGACGTGGTGGCGCTGTTGGCCGACCTCGGGCCCGCCGAGCGGTACAAGCGGTGGCTGGCCGTGCGGCGGGGTTCGGTGCGGGTGGTGCTCGGCACGCGCGGGGCCGCGTTCGCGCCGGTGCACGACCTGGGCCTGGTCGTGGTGTGGGACGACGGCGACGACCTGCACGCCGAACCCAGGATGCCTTACCCGAACGTGCGCGACGTGCTGGTGCAGCGCTCGCACCTGACCGGGGCGTCGTTCCTGGTCGGCGGTTTCGCCCGGACCGCCGAGGCCCAGGTGCTGGTCGACAGCGGCTGGGCGCACGAGGTGGTGGCGGCCCGCGACACGCTGCGCTCGGTGGCGCCGCGCGTGGCGGCCGTCGGGGACAACGACTGGCAGGAGGTGAAGGACCCGGCGGCGAGGTCGGCGAGACTCCCGTCCATCGCGTTCGACGCGGCGCGCGCCGCGCTGTCGGCCGACACCCCGGTCCTGATCCAGGTGCCGCGCCGGGGCTACGTGCCTGCGCTGGCGTGCGGCCAGTGCCGGGCACCTGCCCGGTGCCGCCGCTGCGCGGGGCCGCTGGCCCTGCCGGGCGGCACGCGGGACGGCGAGCCGAGACCCGCGTACTGCCGCTGGTGCGGCGCGACGGAAGCCGCCTACCGCTGCCCGAACTGCGGCTCGCGCCGCCTGCGCGGGCAGGTCATCGGCGCCCGCCGGACGGCCGAGGAGCTGGGCCGCGCGTTCAACGGCGTCCCGGTCCGCACCTCGGGCGGCGACGAGGTGCTGTCCACCGTGCCCGGCGGTCGGTCGCTGGTGGTGGCGACCCCCGGCGCGGAACCGGTGGCCCCCGGCGGCTACGGGGCGGCCCTGCTCCTGGACGGCTGGGCCCTGCTGGGCCGCGCCGACCTGCGGGCCGCCGAGGAGGCCCTGCGCCGCTGGATGACGGCGGCGGCGCTGGTGCACGAGGCGGGACGGGTGGTGGTGGTCGCGGACTCGGCCCTCGCGCCGGTGCAGGCCCTGGTCCGCTGGGACCCGGTGTGGCACGCCAGGCAGGAGCTGGCGGCCAGGGAGGAGCTGGGCTTCCCGCCGGCGGTGCGCATGGCCACGGTGGACGGCTCCCGGGACGCGCTGGCCGCCGTCCTGGAAGACCTCCACCTGCCCCCGACCGGCGAAATCCTGGGCCCGGTCCCACTCGACGAGGACCGGGAACGCGCCCTGGTGCGAGTGGCCCGCCCGGAAGGCCGGAACCTGGCCGCGATCCTCGGCGAGGTCCAGGCGGTGCGCAGCGCGCGGAAAGAACCCGAGGCGGTCCGCGTGAAACTGGACCCCCTCGAAGTCCTCTGACCCAACTCCCGAACCACACCGAACCCCTCGCCATCTGCCTCCGGTTACCTGTTGCCGGTCGCCTGCCGCTGGCTACCTGTTGCCCGCTGTTGGTCGCCGGTCGCCGGTCGCCGGTCGCTGACCGCAAGTTGCTTGTTGCTGGTCGCTTGCTGCCGGTCGCCGGTCGCCTGAACCCGCCCGAGCACCCGCCGCCGGTCGTCGGGCCTGCTGCCCTACCCGATCCTCAGCCGCGTCCGCCCTCCCGCATCCGCTCTCGCCCTGCCCTCGTCCATCAGGAACCAGCCACTCGGGAGGTTCAGGTTTCCGCCGGCTTGGAGTAGAAGGGAACGATGCTCCGGTCGACTGTCGCCAGCGCCCTCGCATCACTCCTCCTCGTCCCGCTCCTGCCTGCCGTCGCGGGTGCCACCGCCGCCGCGCCGCCACGGGTGCCCGAAGCCGTCGGCAGTGGTGGGGTGGTGTCCAGCGTCGACCCCGACGCCTCGCAGATCGGGGTCGAAGTCCTGCGCCGCGGTGGGAACGCGGTGGACGCCGCGGTCGCCACCGCCGCCGCGCTGGGCGTCACCGACCCGTTCTCCGCCGGCATCGGCGGTGGCGGCTTCTTCGTCCACTACGACGCCCGCACGCGCCAGATCTCCACATTGGACGGTCGGGAGACCGCGCCCGCCTCGGCCGACGCCGACCTGTTCGTCGAGGACGGGGCGCCGATCCCGTTCGCGGAAGCCGTCACCAGCGGGTTGTCGATCGGTGTCCCGGGCACGCCCAAGACCTGGGAGCAGGCGCTCCGCAGGTGGGGCACCTTCTCGCTGGACCGGGCCGTCAGGCCGGCCGAGGAGCTGGCCCGGCGCGGCTTCCAGGTCGACGCCACCTTCAACCGCCAGGTCACCGAGAACGCCGCCCGGTTCGCCGACTTCACCTCGACCCGCGAGCTGTACCTGCCGAACGGGACCCCGCCCGCCGTCGGCAGCACGTTCCGCAACCCGGACCTCGCCGACACCTACCGCGACCTGCGCAAGAAGGGCGTCCGCACCTTCTACGAGGGCGACCTGGCCCGTGAGGTGGCGCGGACCGTCCAGCAGCCGCCGGTCGTCGCCGGGGTCACCCGCGAGGTCCGCTCGGGCGGGATGACGACCGCCGACCTGCGCGGCTACACCGTCCCGCGCCGCGAGCCGACCCACGTGCGCTACCGCGGCCTCGACGTGTTCGGCATGGCCCCGCCCTCGTCCGGCGGCACCACGGTCGGCGAGGCCCTGAACATCCTGGAGACCACGAAGCTCGCCGAGGAGACGCCCACCCAGTACCTGCACCGGTTCCTGGAGGCGAGCCGCCTGTCCTTCGCCGACCGCAACCGGTGGGTGGGCGACCCGGCGGCGGTCGACGTCCCGACCCGGGAGCTGCTGTCCCAGCGCTTCGCCGACAGCCGGGCGTGCCTCATCGACCCGGCCAAGGCCCTGACCAGCCCCGTCGCCCCCGGCAACCCGCGCAACCCGGCTCCGTGCGCGACCACCGGCGAACCCGCCGCCACCCCGTACGAGGGCACGGACACCACGCACCTCACCGTCGCCGACCGCTGGGGCAACGTCGTCGCCTACACGCTGACCATCGAGCAGGAGGGCGGCAGCGGCATCGTCGTGCCCGGCAGGGGCTTCCTGCTCAACAACGAGCTGACCGACTTCTCGTTCACCCCGGTCACGCCGGGCGTGCCCGACCCGAACCTGCCGGGTCCCGGCAAGCGCCCGCGCTCGTCGATGTCGCCGACCATCGTGCTGGACCACGGCAAGCCGGTGCTGGCCCTCGGCTCACCCGGCGGCGCGAGCATCATCACCACGGTCATCCAGGTGCTGACCCAGCGGCTGGACCGGGGCGTGCCCCTCGTCGAGGCCATCGCCGCACCGCGCGCCTCCCAGCGCAACGCCGCGAGCACGCAGGCCGAAGCCGCCTTCCTGGCCACCCCGGAGGCGCAGGCCCTGCAAGCCCTGGGTCACCGCTTCACCTCGACCGGCGAGATCGGCGCGGTGACCGCGGTCGAACGCCTCCACGACGGCCGCTGGCGCGCGGCCGCCGAGACCAGCAGGCGAGGAGGCGGCGCGGCCCGCGCGGTCTGGCCCTCCCGCTGACACCCGTCACCGCCCCGTGAGACGCCTCGGGCCCACCTGCCGTTCGGGTGGGCCCGAGGCGTCTCACCACCCCCATCTCTGCTATCACCACCTCTGCCCCCGGCCCCGCCCTGTCCTCACCAGCACCAGCACCCTCCCCGCCACCCGCTTCGTCGGTCACTGCGCGGCAGCGCTGCTCGGCGTGGCCCTCCGGGGTGGTGACCTGGGGCACTGACTTGGAGCACTGACCTGGAGCACTGACCCACCCCCCTCACGTTCCGTAGACTGGTGCCTCCCGGCGCGAGTGCGAGGAGTGTGCGTGACCGTCCAACCGATCCGGCTGTTCGGCGACCCGGTGCTGCGGAGCCCCGCGGTCGAGGTCGGCGACTTCGACGCGGAGTTGCGCAGGCTGGTCAAGGACCTGTGGGACACCATGAGCGACGCCGGTGGCGCGGGGCTCGCCGCACCGCAGCTCGGCGTGGGCCTGCGCGTCTTCACCTACCACTGCGACGGGTTCGCGGGTCACCTGGTCAACCCCACGTTCGACGTGGTCGGCGACGAGTACCAGGAGGGCCTGGAGGGCTGCCTGTCCATCCCCGGCCTGGGCTGGGACTGCCGCCGCCACCGCCAGGTGATCGCCCGCGGCTGGAACATGCACGGCGAGCCGGTCGAGGTGGAGGGCACCGACCTGCTGGCGCGCTGCATCCAGCACGAGACCGACCACCTCGACGGCGTGCTGTTCCTGGACCGCCTGGACGAGGAGACCCGCAAGAGGGCGATGCGGGAGATCCGGCAGCAGTCGTGGTTCGACGGCGCCGTGCCGACGATCAAGCAGTCGCCGCACCCGCTGCTCGGTGGAGCGGGCTAGCGCCGGCGGGCTCTCCTGGACTGGCGGGCTCTCCTAGACTTGCGCCCTGCCCCGATGCGAGGAGAGCGCGTGTTCGACCCAGCCAGTCCGCCGTCCCACCGAAGTCCCGCCGTGCCGTCCGGGGGCGCGTGACGATGCGCCTGGTCTTCGCGGGTACGCCCGAGGTAGCCCTGCCGTCGCTGCGGGCGTTCCTGGAGTCCGACCGGCACGAGGTGGTGGCCGTGGTCACCCGGCCCGACGCTCCGTCCGGTCGCGGTCGGAAGGTGGAGCGGTCGCCGGTCGCGGCGCTGGCCGACGAGCACGGCATCGAGGTGCTGACCCCGGCCAAGGCCGGTGACCCGGTGTTCCAGGCCCGCCTGCGCGAGTTGCGACCGGACCTGTGCCCGGTGGTGGCCTACGGCGCGCTGCTGCCGGAGTCCGCCCTGTCCATCCCCACCCACGGATGGGTGAACCTGCACTTCTCCGTGCTGCCCGCGTGGCGCGGCGCGGCTCCGGTGCAGGCGGCGGTGCGGCACGGCGACGACATCACCGGCGCGACCACGTTCCGCATCGTCAAGGCCCTCGACGCGGGTCCGGTGTTCGGCGTGCTGACCGAGCGGGTGCGCGAGCGCGACACGGCCGGTGAGCTGCTGGCCCGCCTCGCCGAGTCCGGCGCCAAGCTGCTGCTGTCCACTGTGGATGGCGTCGAGGACGGCACGCTGCGGGCCGTCGAGCAGCCGGAGGAGGGCGTCAGCTACGCGCCGAAGGTGGCGGTGGACGACGCCCGGCTCGACTTCGGCACGCCCGCCGCCGCCCTGGACCGGGTGGCCCGCGCGGTCACCCCGGACCCGGGGGCGTGGGCGGAGTTCCGCGGCGAGCGCCTCAAGCTCGGCCCGGTGCTGCCGGTCGAAGAGGAGCACGACCTCGCCCCGGGCGAGATCAAGGCAGAGCGCAAGCGCGTGCTCGTAGGCACGGCCACCGAGCCCGTCGCCCTGGGCGAGGTCCAGGCGCAGGGCAAGAAGCGGATGCCCGCCACGGACTGGGCGCGGGGCGCCCGGGTCGAGGCGGGGGAGCGGATCTCATGACACAGCGGTCGTCCAAGCCCTCGCGACCCCATCGCCCCCACCCGCCCCGCCGGCGGACCGGTCCCGCCCGGCCGCCGCAGGACGACCCGGCGCGCCAGGCGGCGCTGGACACCCTGCGCGCGGTGCGCCAGCGCGACGCCTACGCCAACCTCGTGCTGCCCGGCCTGCTGCGGGACCGCCGGATCACCGGCCGCGACGCGGCCCTGGCCACCGAACTCACCTACGGCTCCCTGCGTGCCCGCGGCCTGCTCGACGCCGTGCTGGCCGCCTGCTCCGACCGTCCGCTGTCCGAAGTGGACGGTTCGGTGCTCGACGCGCTGCGGCTCGGCGCCTACCAGCTGCTGCGCACCAGGATCCCGGCGCACGCGGCGGTCGCCTCGACCGTCGACCTGGTGCGCGCCGCGCTGGGCTCCGGCGCGGCCGGGTTCGCCAACGCGGTGCTGCGCCGCGTCACCGGGCAGGACGAGCAGGGCTGGGTGGAGGAGGTCGCGCCCGACGAGGACAGCGACCCGATCGGCTACCTGGCCATGGCCAACGCCCACCCGAAGTGGATCGCCCAGGCGTTCGCCGAGGCGCTGGGCAGCCGCGGCGAGGCGCTGCGCCACGCCCTGGCGGCCGACGACGCGCGACCGGCCGTGCACCTGGCCGCCCGGCCCGGCGAGGTCACCTCGGACGAGCTGGCCGCGATGACCGGCGGCGAGCCCGCGCCGTACTCGCCGTACGGGGTGCGCCTGGAGGAGGGCGGCGACCCCGGTGACCTGGAGGCGGTGCGGGAGCGGCTGGCGGTCGTGCAGGACGAGGGCAGCCAGCTGTGCGCGCTGGCGCTGACCCGCGCGCCGCTGGAGGGCCCCGACTCGCGCTGGCTGGACCTGTGCGCGGGCCCCGGCGGCAAGGCGGTGATGCTGGGCGCGCTCGCCGCGCTGTCCGGCGCCGACCTGGACGCGGTCGAGAAGGCGCCGCACCGCGCCGAGCTGGTCCGCAAGGCGATCGGTGACCTGCCGGTCACCGTGCACGTCGCCGACGGCCGGGACCCGGGCCTGCCGGCCGGCTCGTTCGACCGGGTGCTGGTGGACGCGCCGTGCACGGGGCTGGGCGCGCTGCGCCGCCGGCCGGAGGCGCGCTGGCGCCGGCAGCCGTCGGACGTCGCGCCGCTGGCCCGCTTGCAGCGGGAGCTGCTGACCTCCGCGCTGGAGCTGGTGCGGCCGGGCGGGGTGGTGGCGTACGTGGTGTGCTCGCCGCACCTGTCCGAGACGGTGGGCGTGGTCGCCGACGTGGCCCGCCGGACCGGCGCCGAGCGGCTGGACGCGCGCGAGTTCTTCCCCGACGTGCCGGAGCTGGGCGACGGGCCGCAGGTGCAGCTGTGGCCGCACCTGCACGGCACGGACGCGATGTTCTGCGCCGTGCTGCGGCGGCCCGCGTGACCGGCGGCCCCCACCCCTCCCGCACGCCCTTCGCGGTCGTGCGGGACGGGGCCCGCCCCGTCCCCTCCCCGGCGCCCGGGGCACCGCGGTGAACCGACCCGTGCTGGCCCTGGTCGCCTCCGCCGCGGGCGGGGTGGAGCGGTGGCTGGTCGACGACCTCGCCCGGCCCCTGGCGGCCCGGGGCTGGCGGCTGGCCATCACCCTCACCCCGACCGCCGCCCGCTGGCTCGAACCGCACCTGGCCGCCCTGGCCGGGACCACCGACCTGCCCGTCCGCTGGACCTCGCGCCTGCCGACCGAGCCGAAACCGCACCCGGTGCCCGACGCGTTCGCGTTCGCGCCCGCCACCGCGAACTCGCTGGCCAAGCTGGCCCTGGGCATCGGCGACAACCAGGCGCTCACCGTGCTGTGCGAGGGCCTGGGCAGCCGCGCGCCGGTGGTGGTCATGCCGCAGCTGTCGGCCGACCAGGCCGCGCACCCCGCGTTCGAAGGTCACCTGAACGTGTTGACTTCCGCCGGTGTCGCGCTCGCGGCCGATCCCCGGGCCGTGGTCCGCGAACTGGAACGCGTCGGTCCGCCCGCCCCTTTCCGCAAAAATGGTGACAACACGCCCTGACCGATGAATTGACAGCCCGCGAAGATGCGTAGCAGGCTTGATTGTGTCGAAATCGTACGGACGGGATCGTGAACGGGCTTCGGTTCTCCGGTTCCTGTCCGAGCCCGGTGGCTTGCTGGCCATCGACGGCCCACCGTGCGCCGGCAAGACGCTCCTGCTGCGCGAGGCGGTCGAGGCCGCCCGCGGCCTGGGCTACGCCGTCGTCCCGGTCCCCGGCGAGCGGCTGGCGACCTCCGCGGACCTGTCCCGGGCCCTGGAGCAGGACGCCGCCCGCCCGCTGATCGCCGTCGACCACGCGCACCAGGACCCGGCCGCCCTGCTGGCCCTGCTCCCGCGGCTGCGCGAGCGCCGGGTCACCGCCCTGGTCGCCCTGACCGGCACGGTGGCGGGCGCCGAGGTGCGGCGCGCCCTGGCCGAGCAAGGCGACGTGCTCACCCTCGGACCGGTGGGCGCGGCGGTGGTGGAGCGGGTGGTCCGCGAGCTGCTGGACGCCGTGCCCGATCCCGACCTGGCGGCCTTCGTCGCGACCGCGGGCGGCAACCCGCGCCTGGTCGCCGAGCTGGTCGTCGGCCTGTGCGAGGAGGAGCGGCTGGACGTGCGCGCCGGCGTGGCCCGGTTGCGCGCGGACCGGTCACCCGGGGGGCGGCTGCCGCGTCGGGTGCTCGCCCTGGTGCGCGGCCAGGTCGAGGACCTGCCCGCCAGGGCGGCCCAGCTGGTGCGGACCGCCGCGGTGATCGGCAGGTCGTTCCTGCTGCGGGACGTGGCCGCGGTGATGGGCGAGACCTCCGCCGCGCTGCTGCTGGCCACGGACCAGGTGATCTCCTCGGGCCTGGTGGTGTGCACCGACGAGCAGCTGGAGTTCGGTTCGGAGCTGGTGTGGCGGGCCGTGGTCGAGTCGACCCCCGAGCTGGTGCGGTACGCCCTGCGGCGCGACGCGGCCGCGCTGCGGACCGAGCAGACCCAGCAGGCCGGGCAGGCCGGGCAGGCCCAGCACACCGAGCAGGTCGGGCAGACCGGGCCGACCGCACGAACCCGGCAAACCGTGCAGAGCGAGCGGGCGGGGGAGACCGAGCGGGCCGACCCGGCGGTTGTCCTCCTCCCCGACCAGGACCACGGCGCGAGCGCCGTGCACGGGGTCCGCGAACTGGCCGCCAACGGCCGCCTCGGCGCGGCCATCGCGCTGGCCAGGGACAGCCTGGCCCGGCGGCCCTCCCCCGAGGCGGCCGCCGAGCTGCGCGTCGTGCTCGCGGGCATCCTGCTCGCCGACGGCCGCCCGTCCGACGCGGCGACCGAGGTCGAGCACGTGGCGACCATGCCGGACGTGTCCGAGCCGGTGCGGCGGCTGGCCGCGGCGGGCAGGCTGCTGTCGCTGTACTTCGCCACCGGCTCCCGCGCGGGCGCGCACGCGCTGTCGGTGCTGACCGCGCGGGACCGCGAGGCCAGCGACTCGGACGTGGTGATGGCCGCGACCGTCCACTCGTGCCTGGAGTGGAGCGCCGGGAACCTCGCGGAGAGCGTGTACTGGGGTCGCGAGTCGACCCGCTGGGAGCTGGACCGGCCCACCGCGTGGTGGCAGTCGCAGTCGGCGGTGTCGTTCGCGCTGAAGCTGTCGGCGCTCGGCGAGTTCGCCGACGCGGAACGCCTGGTGCGCGGCGACGGCCTCGACGAGGGCCACGTGGTGACCCGCGGCGCGTCCGCGGCCCGCACCATCGCCCGCGCCCGCGTGCTCACCCAGGCCGGGCGGCTCGTGCAGGCCCACGCCGCGGCCCGGCAGGGCCTGGTCACGGCCCGCGACCGCGGCCTCCGGCTGCTCGTCCCGCTCGCCTCCACGGTGCTGGCCACGGTGGCGCTGCACCGGGGCGAGGTCGTGGCGGCGGCCGAGCACGTGCGCCGCTACCGGGCCGACCTGGCTGCGGGCGAGGCGGTGCTGCACTCCGGCCAGTACGACTGGGTCGAGCTGCTGCTCTCCCACGCCCGGGGCGGCCCGGTAGCGGCCGTCGAGGACGTGCGGCGCCGCGTGGCCGACCAGGACGCCACCCGGCGGATGCTCGTCGACGAGCCGGGCGCCGCGGCGTGGCTGGTGCGGCTCGCGCTGGCCGCGGACGACGACGAGCTGGCCGCCGCGGTGGTGGACGCCGCGGAAGGGCTGGCCGCGGACAACCCGGGCATCGCGACGGTCGCGGTGGCCGCCGCCCACGCGCGGGCCGTGCTGGACCGCGACGTGGACGAGCTGCTGCGGGTGGCCGGGCGGCACCACCACCCGTGGGCGAAGGCCAACGCCAACGAGGACCTGGCGGCGCTGCTGGCGGAGGCCGGGCAGGATGGCCGGGCCGCCGCGCACACCGCGCTGGCGCTGCGGATCTTCGAGCGGATGGGCGCGGACGGCGAGGCGGCGCGGCTGCGCAAGGGCGCCGGGCACGCGCGGGGGAGCGCCGGGCACGCGCGTGAGAGCGGTGGCGCGGACTGGCAGCGGCTGTCCGAGCCGGAGCGCGACATCGCCCGGTTAGTGGGCGCCGGGCTCACCAACCGCCAGGTCGCCAAGCAGCTCTACCTGTCCCCGCACACGGTGAACTACCACCTGCGGGGCATCTTCAAGAAGCTCGGCATCAGCTCACGGGTGGAACTCGCCCGCCTGGCCCACGAGCAGGAGGCCTCGAAGGCGTGAACCCGAGCCGCGCCCGTGGTCACGCCCCGCGCCCCGCCCCGCGACCAGTCCCCGCGCCCCGCCCCGTGGTCACGCCCCGAGCGCGTCCGACGCGCCGGCCCCGCCGAGCAGGAAGCACACCTCGTCCACCACCCGCCGCGCGTCCGCGGGCGCCACCACGGCGCAGTGCACCCCGCCCGACGCGACCTCCACGGCCAGGCACTCGGCGTAGGCGACGGCCGCCGCCCGTGACGCCGCGTAGGCCGCCATCCCGGACCGGGGCGCCGCCACCGCGTGCGCGGGCACCACCACGATCGTGCCGCGCTCCCGGCCCACCATGCGCGTCGCCACCGCCCGGCAGGCGTTGAACACCCCGGTCGCGTTCACCGCGAAGCTGTGCGCCCAGTCCTGGTCGGTGATCGACAGCGCGGGTCCGAGCCGCAGCGCGCCCGCCATCGCGACCAGCGCGTCCACCGGCCCGAACTCGCGCTCCACCTGGTCCACCAGCGCGTCCACGGCGTCGCTCGACGTCACGTCGACCTGCCGCCCGGCCACCAGCAGCCCCTCGTCGCGCAGCCGCTCGACCAGGTCCGCGAGCCGCGGCCCGTCACCGTCCACGGCCGCCACCAGCGCGCCCCGCCGGGCCAGCGCCTCCACCACCTCGCCGCCGAACCGCGAACAGGCGCCGGTGACCAGCGCGACGCGGCGGCGGAATTCGCCATTCATCCGAACACTCCCCAGCACTTACCCCCCGACTCGAACGTAATAGGCCGCGCACGGCAGGGGAACTACCCGCGTGAGTAGTCGGGAATGGACGACCCGGAGGGGAAAACCGGGTGATCGGGCAGTGGGCCGGAACACAAGTCCCGGCCGGGTCCGCCGGGGCGCGGAAGCTTAGACTCACCAGCCGTGGTCCACCAGCCGATGATCGCCCCGAGCATCCTGTCCGCCGACTTCGCCCGCCTCGCGGACGAGGCCGCCGCCGTGGCGGGCGCCGACTGGTTGCACGTGGACGTGATGGACGCGCACTTCGTGCCCAACCTGACCATCGGCCTGCCCGTGGTGAAGGCGCTGCGCGCGGCGACCGACATCCCGCTGGACTGCCACCTGATGATCGACGACCCGGACCGTTGGGCCACCGGGTACGCCGAGGCGGGCGCCCACAACGTGACCGTGCACGTCGAGGCCGCGAAGGACCCGGTGGCGCTGGCCAAGGACCTGCGCGCGGCGGGCGCCAGGGCCGGCCTGTCGATCAAGCCGGGCACACCGCTGGAACCGCACCTGGACGTGCTCAAGCACTACGACACCCTGCTGGTGATGTCGGTCGAGCCCGGTTTCGGCGGCCAGGAGTTCATGGTCGAGGTGCTGGACAAGGTGCGCACCGCGCGCCGCCTGGTCGACACCGGCCACCTCAAGCTCGTCGTGGAGATCGACGGCGGCATCAACGCGGACACCATCGAGCAGGCGGCCGAGGCGGGCGTCGACTGCTTCGTCGCCGGGTCCGCGATCTACGACGCCGCCGACCCCGGCGCGGCCCTGGAGCGGCTGCGCGAGCAGGCGGCCCGCGCCCGGTGAACCTGGACGAGGCGATGGCGCGGGCCATCGCGGCGAGCGAGCGGGTGAGGGGCACCACCAGCCCGAACCCACCGGTCGGCTGCGTGGTCCTGGACGCGTCCGGCGAGCTGGTCGGCGAGGGCGCCACCAGGCCGCCCGGCCAGGCGCACGCCGAGGTCGTCGCCCTCGCCCAGGCGGGTGAACGCGCCCGCGGCGGCACGGCCGTGGTCACCCTGGAGCCCTGCCACCACCACGGCCGCACCCCGCCGTGCGTCGACGCGCTGCTGGCCGCGGGCGTCGCGCGGGTCGTGCACGCCGCGGCCGACCCCAACCCGGAGGCGGCCGGGGGAGCGGGGGCGCTGCGCGCCGCCGGGGTGGCGGTCGAGTCCGGCCTGCTCGCCGGCGAGGTGGAGCGCGGCCCGCTGCGCGCCTGGCTGCACTTCGCCCGCACCGGCCGCCCGCACGTGACCTGGAAGTACGCCGCCACCCTCGACGGCCGGGTCGCCGCCGCCGACGGCACCAGCCGCTGGATCAGCTCCGAGGCCTCCCGCGCCGAGGTGCACGACCTGCGCGCCAAGGTGGACGCGATCGTGGTCGGCGCCGGCACGGTCCGCGTCGACGACCCCGGGCTGACCGCGCGCGGACCGGCCGTCACCCGCCAGCCGCTGCGGGTCGTGGTCGGCGCCGGCGACCTGCCGCCCCGCGCCCGGGTCCTGGACGACGCGGCGGAGACCGTGCACCTGCGCACGCACGACCCCGACGCGGTGCTCGCCGAACTGGCCAGGCGCGGTGTCGTGGACGTGCTGCTGGAGGGCGGGCCTACCCTGGCGGGTGCGTTCACGGCCGCGCGCCGCGTCGACCGGGTGCTCGCCTACCTCGCCCCGAAGTTCCTGGGCGACGGTGCTCCCGCACTGCGGGACGCCGGGGTGTCGACGATCACCGGTGCGGTCGGGCTGGTCGTGGAGCAGGTCAGTATGTCCGGGCCGGACGTGCGGATCTCCGCCGTCCCCGGCCCCTAGAGGAGGACACGGGTGTTCACCGGGATCGTCGAGGAGTTG
This sequence comes from Saccharothrix xinjiangensis, assembly GCF_039527585.1. NCBI lineage: Bacteria > Bacillati > Actinomycetota > Actinomycetes > Pseudonocardiales > Pseudonocardiaceae > Saccharothrix > Saccharothrix xinjiangensis. Next base: position 138,887 of record NZ_BAAAKE010000015.1, read on the forward strand.
GGCGAGGTCGTCGCCGTCGCCGACCTGCCGGACGCGGCGCGCGTCACCATCGCGGGCCCGCTGGTGACCAGCGACGCGAAGCACGGCGATTCCATCGCGGTGAACGGCGTCTGCCTCACCGTCGTGGACGTCGAGGGCGGCGCCTTCACCGCGGACGTCATGCGCGAGACGCTCAACCGGTCCAGCCTGGCCAAGGTCGCCCGGGGCGACGCGGTCAACCTGGAGCGCGCCGCCGCCGTCGGGCAGCGGCTGGGCGGGCACATCGTGCAGGGCCACGTGGACGGCACGGGCTCCGTGCTGGCGCGCGAGAAGGCCGAGCACTGGGAGGTCGTCCACGTCGGCCTGCCGCCCCGGCTGGCGCGGTACGTGGTGGAGAAGGGCTCGATCACCGTGGACGGCGTGTCGCTGACCGTGGTGTCGGCGAACGAGGACTCGTTCACCGTCAGCCTCATCCCGACCACGCTGGAGCTGACCACGCTCGGCAGGCGCCTGCCGGGCGACACCGTCAACCTGGAGGTGGACGTCCTGGCGAAGTACGTCGAACGGCTCGCCGCACCCCACTTCCGGGCACAGGCCGACGTCGAGGGGGAGCGGTGAAGGACTTCGCCGACATAGAGCGGGCCGTGGCCGACATCGCGGCCGGCCGGCCCGTCATCGTCGTGGACGACGAGGACCGCGAGAACGAGGGCGACCTGATCTTCGCCGCGGAGAAGGCCACGCCGGAGCTGTTGGCGTTCATGGTCCGCTACACGTCGGGGTACGTGTGCGTGGCGCTCACCGAGGCCGACTGCGAGCGGCTCGACCTGCCGCCGATGTACCACACCAACCAGGACCAGCGGGGCACCGCGTACGCGGTGACGGTCGACGCGCGCGAGGGCGTGTCCACGGGCATCTCGGCCGCGGACCGGGCGCGCACGATGCGCCTCCTGGCCGACCCGGCGTCCACCGCCAAGGACTTCACCCGCCCCGGTCACGTGGTGCCGCTGCGCGCCCGCGACGGTGGCGTGCTGCGCCGCGCCGGGCACACCGAGGCCGCCGTCGACCTGTCCCGGATGGCCGGGCTGGAGCCGGCGGGCGTGCTGTGCGAGATCGTGTCGCAGAAGGACGAGGGCGACATGGCGCGGCGCGACGAGCTGGAGGTGTTCGCCGCCGACCACGACCTCGCGCTGATCACCATCGCCGACCTGATCGCCTACCGGCGCCGGGTGGAGACGCAGGTGGAGCGGGTCGCGGAGGCGCGCATCCCGACCGCGCACGGCACGTTCACCGCGGTCGGCTTCGACAGCACGCTCGACGGCATCGAGCACATCGCGATGGTCTACGGCGACCTCGGCGACGGCGAGGACGTGCTGGTGCGGGTCCACTCGGAGTGCCTGACCGGCGACGTGTTCGGCTCGCTGCGCTGCGACTGCGGCCCGCAGCTGGACGCGGCGCTGGAGGTGGTCGCGGCGCAGGGCCGCGGCGTCGTGCTCTACATGCGCGGGCACGAGGGCCGCGGCATCGGCCTGATGCACAAGTTGCAGGCCTACCAGCTCCAGGACCGCGGCGCGGACACCGTGGACGCCAACCTCGGCCTGGGCCTGCCCGCCGACGCGCGCGACTACGGCACCGGTGCGCAGATCCTGTGCTCGCTGGGCGTGAGGTCGATGCGGCTGCTGACCAACAACCCGGCCAAGCGGGTGGGGCTGGAGGGCTACGGGCTGAGGGTGCTCGACCGCGTGCCCCTGCCTATCTCACCCAACCCGGAGAACCTGCGTTACCTGCGCACCAAGCGCGACCGGATGGGCCACGAGCTGCACCAGCTGGAGCAGTACGAGGCGCTGGCCCAGGGCGGCGCGGTGGTGTCCACCACGGAAGGAGCGGAATGAGCGGCGAAGGGCGGCCCGAGGGCGACGTCCCGGACGCGGCGGGGCTGACGCTGGCCGTCGTGGCCACGCGGTGGCACGCGGAGATCACCGACAACCTGGTCGCACGGGCCCTGGAGGCGGCGTCCCTGGCGGGCGTGCCGTCGCCGACCGTGGTCAGGGTCGCCGGCGCGGTCGAGCTGCCGGTGGTCGCGCAGGAGCTGGCCCGCGCGTACGACGCGGTGGTGGCGCTGGGCGTGGTGATCCGCGGCGGCACACCGCACTTCGAGTACGTGTGCGACGCGGTGACCGCCGGGCTGACGCGGGTGGCGCTGGACTCGTCGACCCCGGTCGGCAACGGCGTGCTCACCACCAACGACGAGCAGCAGGCCCTGGACCGCGCCGGGTTCCCGGGCTCGGTGGAGGACAAGGGCTTCGAGGCGTGCGTGGCGGCGCTGGACACGGCGCTCGTCCTGCGCGGGCTGCGAGCGGGGTCGTGAGGACCGCCGTGGCCGCCGTCGAGTTCCGCCCGAAGAAGATCCGGCTCGTGGCCGGCGCCTGCGCGGTGTTCCTGGTCGCGGTGTTCACCGTGGTCGGCCTCCTGCTGGGCGACACGCCGACCGGCGTCATCTTCCGCACCTCCGACCAGGTGGCGATGATCTGCCTGGGCGTCCTGCTGGCCTGCGGCGTCCTCCTGCTGACCCGCCCGCGCGTCCGCGCCGACGCCGAGGGCGTCGAGGTCCGCAACGTGATCACCAGCCACCGCTTCGCCTGGCAGGACGTCCTGCACGTCTCGTTCCCCGACGGCGCCTCCTGGGCGCGCCTGGAGCTCCCGGAGGACGAGTACATCTCGGTCATGGCGATCCAGGCCGTGGACCGCGAACACGCGGTGGCCGCCGTCCGAGCCCTGCGGGACCTGCACCGAACCGCCCACCCCTGACCACCCGCAACGGCCTCGAACGCACAACTCACCTGCCCTGAACGTACGACTCACCTGCCCTGAACGTGCGACTCGCGCGACCTGGACGTACGACTCGCGCGCGAGTCGTACGTCCAGGTCGACCGTGTCGAACGCCCAGGCCCCCCGAGTTCAACGCTCAGGTCCGCGTGTCCTCCGCTCCGGCATCGCGTGTCGTCCACTCGGGCATCGCGTGTCGTCCACTCGGGCATCGCGTGTCGTCCACTCGGGCATCGCGTGTCGTCCGGTGGGGCCCGGTGAGTCGCGCGATCGGGGGTCGACCCGCTGATCGGCGTGGTGCCGTTGGCGGATCCGGTGTGCTCCATCGGCGGCTTGTCCGGTTCGGGGGGCCTGCCTAGGTTCGGGTGACCACGAACCTTGGGGGTCCGCTCATGCGCAGACGTTCACTCATCACCGGTGCCGCGGCGGTGGCGGGAGCGGTGACGCTCGGCCTCAACCCGGCCGCCCGCGCCCAGCGGCCCGGCGCCTCCGACCTGCCCGACCTCGGCCTGGGCGACCACCCCGTGGTGGGTCGGGTGCGGTCGCGCAAGGCGATGGAGCACCTGCGGGTGCTCAGCGAGCGGATCGGTCCGCGCATCGGCGGCCTGGAGTCCGAGCACCGCGCCCGCGACTACCTCGCCCACGTCCTGCGCGACCTGCGCTACCGGGTGACGCTCCAGCCGTTCCCGGCCCCCGACAAGTACCTGTCCACGCTGAAGGTCGGCCGGGACACCTGGACCGCGGGCGCGTCCCGCTTCGGCGCCCTCGGCGCCACCGCGTCCGGCCAGGTGGTGGACCTCGACAACGGCGCGTCCCTGCCCGCCGACCTCACCGGCAAGGTCGCGCTGCTGGTCAACGTGCCCGCCGGCGCCACCGCGGTGACGGACGCGATCCGGCTGGGCGCGGCGGCCGTGCTGATCGGCCGGGTGTCGACCCCGCCCGCGGGCAAGACCAGCGCGTTCTCACCCACCCTCACCGCGAACGTGGCCGTGCCCGTGCTCGGCATCGCCCAGGTGCACGTGGAGCGGCTGCGCGCCGCGGGTCCGGTCGAGGTCACCGTCGCCACCACCCACCACGCCAACCTGACCTCGTACAACGTCATCGCCGACCGGCCCGCCACGTTCCCCTCCCGCCGCGACCAGGGCGTGGTCATGGTGACCGCCCACTACGACAGCGTCCCCGGCTCGCCCGGCGCCAACGACGACGGCAGCGGCACCGTCCTCGCCCTCGAACTGGCCCGCGTCCTGCGCCACCTGCCGACCCACCGGGCCCTCCGCTTCGCGCTGTGGGGCTCGGAGGAGCAGGGCCTGATCGGCTCCCGCCACCACGTCAGCCAGCTCACCGACGCCGAGGCGGGCCGCATCGCGGGCGTCTTCCAGAACGACATGGTCGCCACCAGCCACGGCCCGGCCACCGCCTACTGGCTGCTGTCGGTCGACGGCGGCGACAACGCCACCACCGCCCAGGTCGCCGCGGCCGCCACCCGCCTCGGCTACGGCGCCCGGGTGCACGGCCCGGTGCCGCGCGGCAGCAGCGACCACGTGCCGTTCCACGAGCGGGGGATCGCGTCGGCGAACTTCAGCTGGCGCGGCGAGGGCGGTCCGCACGAGCTGGAGCCGCTGTACCACACGCCGGAGGACACCATCGCGCAGAACGTGAGCACCGAACGCCTCCAGGTCTCCCTGGAGCTGATCGGGGCCGCCGCCTACCGCCTGGCCCGCACGCGGGTCGGCGACTGAGGCTCAGGGCCGGTCGCCCGCGGCCCGCGACAACCGCTCGGCCACGGCCCGGAGGTGCCGCTTCAGCTCCTCCGGGCCCTCCACCTCGAAGTCGACCCCGATCATCGCGATCCACGGGCCCAGGTCCTCCAGCGTCGGCGCGCCGACGGTCAGCCTGGTCCGCTCGTCGTCGATCCGCTCCAGGTGCACCGAGGTGTAGGACGTCCGCGCCGCCACCACGTCGTAGGGCGCGTGCATGATCAGCCGCGCCTCGTGCGGGTAGGGGGCCACCGACAGCTGCCGCGACACGTACGAGGCGAGGTCCTCCTCGGGCGGCTCGCGAGGCGTGAACCGGGCGCCCGGCGTCGGCTCGGCCTCGATCCGGTCCACCCGGAAGGTCCGCCAGTCGTCCTTGTCCACGTCCCACGCGACCAGGTACCACCGCCGCCCGGTGTGGGCCAGGCCCAGCGGCTCCACGTGCCTGCGGGTGGCGTTGCCCTCCCGCCCCGAGTAGGGGAACCGCAGCCGCTGGTGGTCACGGCACGCCCCGGCGATCGCGGTGAGCGTGGCCGGGTCCACCCGCGTCACGTCCGGCGCGAGGGAGATCGTGTGCGCCTGGAGCGCGTTGACCCGCCGCCGCAGCCGTGACGGCAGCACCTGCTCCAGCTTCGCCAGCGCCCGCACCGAGGTCTCCTCGATGCCGGACACCGTGCCGTTGGCCGCCGTCCGCAACCCGACGGCCACCGCCACGGCCTCGTCGTCGTCCAGCAGCAGCGGCGGCAGCTCGGCGCCCGCGCCCAGCTGGTAGCCGCCCGCGACGCCCGGCGCGGCGTTCACCGGGTAGCCGAGGTTGCGGAGCTTGTCCACGTCCCGGCGGATGGTGCGCACGTCGACGTCGAGCCGCCGCGCCAGTTCCGCCCCGGTCCAGTCGCGGCGGACCTGGAGCAACGACAGCAGCCTGAGCAAGCGGGCGGAGGTCTCCAGCACGACGCCGAGTCTGCCGGACATCGAGGACAACCACCGTCCGCCATTCCCCCTGGCGCCCTCCGGCTACCCCCGCTCAGCGCCCTCCGGCCACACGACGACCACCGGCACGCCCGACGCCCGCGCCGTTTCCACCACGTCCGCGGTGCCGCCGCGCCCGTCGGGCGGCTGCCCGTCCCACACCGCGACCAGCAGCTCCACCGACGCGAGCATCCGCTCGTTGGCCATCACGTACGCGTGCCGCCCGGACAGCTCGTTCGGCAGCACGCTCACCACGTGCGCCCGTGCCAGCAGCTCGTCGTAGGCGGCGCGCTTCTCCGGTTTGAGCTTGTCCCGGTAGTCGGCGGCGGGCAGCACGACCTCCACCCGCCCGCCGAGGTCGAGCACCACCCGCGCGAACAGCTGGTCCGCGCCCGGCGCCAGGCAGGTCACCCCGACCAGGGATGACCCGCCCGCCGCCTCGGCCTCCAACGCCGCCCGGATCGCGTCCAGGACGTCGTCGACGCATTCGGGCACCAGTTTGCTGTGCCCCGTCACACCCACGCGCATCACTAGGCCGTCCGCAGTCCCCTGATCGCTTCCCGGGTGTCCCGCACCACGGCCAGGTCCCGGTGCAGCTCGGCCTCCTTGGCGAAGTCCTGGAGCTTGCGCACCACCCGCCCGGACGCGAGACCCGCCGCCTTCGGCAGCACCTGCTGGATCAGCGCGCACGCCTCCTCGGGCTCACCCGCCACCATCTTCGTGCGGGCCAGCCCGATGACGTCGAACGCCCGGTTCCGCACCCGCGACGGGTCGCGCAGGCTCAGCGCCCGCCGGATGTGGTGCTCGGCTTTCGGCGCCTGTGACGGGTCGTGCTTGGCCAGGTCCCGCATCCTCGCCCCGATGACACCCTCCATCTCGGCCTCGTCGAAGCTGTCCAGCCACCACGGGTCGGAGTCGGTCCGCCGCCGGGCGAAGCTGTCCTGCGCCTGCCCGACCGCGCGGTGGAACTCCTGCACCTGACCCAGCTGGGCGTACGCCCACGCCTCCCGCGTCTGCAACAGCGCCCGCAACGTCGGCGTGGCGGTGCGCCTGGTGCCGTACTGGGCCAGCTGGACCAGCTCCAGGCCGTCCTCCGAACGGCCCAGGTCGAACATCTGCCGCGCCATCGCGGCCAGGCACAGCGCCGCGAACGGGTCGTTGCGCCCGGCCTTGGCCATGCGCACGCCCAGCACGTAGTACCGCTGCGCCGCGTCGTGCATGCCGGCGTCCCAGGACATGCTCGCCGCGACCTTGGACAGTTCCGCGCCGATGAAGAAGGCCCGCTCCGTGGTCGGGCTCGCCGGCGCGCGCGACAAGCGCTCGGCCAGTTCCTCCAACTGCCCGAGCACCGCTTTGCGCGCCAGCCCGTACCCGCCTCGACCGCCCCACCCGCGCAGCCCGTCGGCGACGTGCTGCAACGCCGCCAGCTCCTCCTCGCTGATCGCCGCGCTGGACGACCACCGGGACAGGGGCTGCAAGGGGTGGAGCCACCGCTGCAACGGCTCGACCAGTGCGGGACCCATCGCCACCGCGGCAGCTCCGCTGAGCGCCGCTCGTCTGCTGATCGCCAAGTCGTTCCTCGCCGTCTCCTCGACCGATCTGGCTATGCTCGACGCGTCCCACGCCGCGCCGAGCACATCGGGCGGGGCACCACCATCGGGGCCCGCCTGGCTTGGGATTCCGACTCGGTCGAACCACAGCCGGTCGCCGGGGACGCCGAGCACCCGCGCGAAGTGCCGCAGGCGGTCGATCCGGTCGATCGGGTTCTCACCGGTCTCGTACCGCGAAAGCTGTGCCTGGGAGATGCCCAGCCAGGACGCCATGCGGTCCTGGGTGATGCGGCTGACGTGCCCGGGGTGGTGCCGGTAGGCGGCGATGAGCGCTCCCATGTTCCGGTCGGAGAACGCGGGGGCCATCGCCTGGTGGTCCCAGAAGTCCCCCGGGACGCGGGGTGGTCCGTTGAGCTCCGCGCCCGCGGTGCGCCGGCAGCGCTGGCAGAGCTGATCGGTGTTGTCGGCTGCGACCAACGCCCCGCACGACGGGCATGCGCGCCTGGTGGTGGCTCTCCTGGCTTTCCGGTCCATGCCTCGCTCCCGTCACTGAGCGTGGTCAACAGTGTATAGAGATGTGATCGGGAGTCCATGCATTTCATGCATATGGCGAAGTGGGCCCGCCGAACCCGGCCTGGTGACGCCGAGTGGTGGATGAGCGGGATCCGTCCGGTGCATGGATCCCACACGACGGCGGTGTGGTGGAGCGGGCCGCGCGCCCGGACCCTCCGAGGTGTGCCGGTTCCGGGACGACCCGCGGCCCCGAGCACCACGCCCGCTCCACCCGACCGGGGAGGAACGCACCGATGAGCGTCACCGCTGCCACCACCGCAGACAACGGCCCGCGACTGGGGCCACGCGAGCGCGCTCACCAGCAGGTACTGGGTGAGGCCATCGCGGGCTACCGGCTGCTCGGCTGGAAGGTCTCCGTCACCGAGCAGGGCGTCTTCCTGCCCCTCGGGCCGGCCACCACGGCCCTCGCCATGCCCGCCCGGATCGGCTCGCGGGTGCTGGCCGACCTGAAGGCGCGCATGCTGGCGGGCCCGGTCACGGTGATACCCGGCCCGCGGGAGCACTGGATCTTCCTCGCCGAGCTGGTGGCGCTGCTGCCCACGCACCTGAAGGCGCCGCCGGAGGTCCAGTTCGTCCGCTCGCCGCAGCGCATCGCCCTGCCGCCGACCATGACCCGGTACGGCTCGCTGAGGTGGGCGAACCCGCCGTCGCACTCGCGCCACTGGTTCCCGCCGTTCACGGCGGTGCTGGCGCTGGCGCGGACCGCCGTGGCGCAGGACCGCTGAGCCGGGCCGCTGAGCCGGCGCCGCGGGCACCCCCGAAGCCCGCGGCGCCGGCCGTTCGCACTCCGACCGCCCGGGACGCCGGCGCGCCGCTGCGGGAGGCGCTCCGACCACCGGGCCGCCGGGGCGCCGGCACCCGGGACCGCCGCCCCACGCGGCCGATCCGGGGTGCCGGCCGCCAGGTCCGCGTCGCGGCCCGATCCGCGCCCGCACCCCTCAGGTCCTGCCCAGGGTCCTGCCTTGCTCCACCCGGCCGCCCGCGCTGCGCCGTTCGTCACCGGTCAAAATGGGCGCGTGGACCGACGAACGCTGCTGTGCGGCCTGCTCGCCCTGACCGCCGGCGGCGCCGGCCTGACCGCGTGCGGCGCCAGCTCGCCCACGCGCCGCCCCGGCGTCGGCTCGGCCCGCCCCGGTGACCGCGTCGCCGGGCTCGCCGACGTCCCGGTCGGCTCCGGCGCGCTGGTCGACGTGGCGGGCGACGGGCAGTTGCTGCTGGTCAGGCCGTCCGATGAGGTCGTCCGCGCGTTCAACCCGGCCTGCCCGCACCAGGGCACCACGGTGAGCCCGCCCACGGCCGGCGTGATCACCTGCCCGACCCACCGCAGCACGTTCGACCCGGATTCGGGCGAGGTGCTGTCGGGTCCGTCGCCGCGCGGGCTGGTCGAGGTGCCGGTCGCGGTGACCGGGGCGGACGTGGTGCTCTCCTGAAGAACGTCCCAGTCCGCGGGATCTGTTGAACCCCGCTTCACGTGGTGTCGTATTGCGTGTGTACCCGAACGACCACCACCCACCACGCAGCGGAGGACCGGTTTTGAGTTCAACGGAGAAAGCAGGGCTGCCCCGCCGCTCGGTGCTGTGCGGGGTCCTCGTCGCGCTCGCGGTGCCCGGTGGGCTCGCGGCGTGCAGCAGCGGCGAGCCCGCCCAGACCGGCGGCAACACCGCCACCGGCGCCCCGACCGGCGGCGGCGCCCCGACCGGCACGACGAGCGCCGCGGTGATCGCGGCGCTGGCCGACGTGCCCGACGGCGGCGGCCTGGTCGCGGGCAACCCGGCCACCAGCAAACCGCTCGTGCTGGTCCGCACCGGCGACACCGTCAAGGCGTACGACGCGACGTGCCCCCACCAGGGCGTGGCCGTCACCCCGCCGGAGAACGGCACCATCACCTGCCCGGCCCACGGCAGCCAGTTCAGCGCCGCGGACGGCTCGCTGGCCAAGGGCCCGGCCACCAAGGGCCTCACCGAGGTCGGCGTCAAGGTGGAGGGGGACCAGGTCCTCCTGGCCTGACCCGCGTGTCCTCCACCCGGGCATCGCGTGTCGTCCACTCCGGCACCGCGTGTCCTCCACTCCGGCACCGCGTGTCCTCCACTCCGGCACCGCGAGTCGTCCACCCGGGCGCCGCGTGCCGCACACCCGGGCACCCCGGCGCCACCGGTCCCGGGCCCGCGACGGACGTCGCGGGCCCGGGACCGGCCGCCCACCGAACCGGGTGAACCGACCACGCGATCGTTTGTCGGTGCCCGCACGTAGGCTTGTCGCGTGCCCGACCCGTCGACCTATCGCCCCGCGACAGGCACCATCCCCGAAGCCCCCGGCGTGTACAAGTTCCGCGACGCCGGTGGCCGGGTGGTCTACGTCGGCAAGGCCAAGAACCTGCGCTCCCGCCTCAACTCCTACTTCGCCGACATCGCGGGCCTGCACCCGCGCACCAGGCAGATGGTCACCACCGCGGCGAGCGTCGAGTGGACCGTGGTCACCACCGAGGTCGAGGCGCTCCAGCTGGAGTACAACTGGATCAAGGAGTTCGACCCGCGCTTCAACGTCCGCTACCGCGACGACAAGTCCTACCCGGTGCTGGCCGTGACGCTGGGCGACGAGTTCCCCCGCCTGCACGTCTACCGCGGCCCGCGCCGCAAGGGCGTCCGCTACTTCGGCCCCTACGCCCACGCCTGGGCCATCCGGGAGACCCTGGACCTGCTGCTGCGCGTCTTCCCCGCCCGCACCTGCTCCACCGGCGTGTTCAAGCGCCACGGCCAGATCGGCCGCCCGTGCCTGCTCGGCTACATCGACAAGTGCTCCGCGCCGTGCGTGGGCCGCGTCACCGCCGACGAGCACCGCGACATCGTCGACGACTTCTGCGACTTCCTGGCCGGCCGGACCGACTCGATGGTCCGCAGGCTCGAACGCGAGATGACCGCCGCCGCCGAGCAGCTGGAGTTCGAGAAGGCCGCCCGCCTCCGCGACGACCAGGCCGCCCTCAAGCGGGCCCTGGAGAAGCAGGCCGTGGTCCTCGGCGACGGCACCGACGCCGACGTGGTGGCGTTCGACCAGGACGACCTGGAGGTCTCCGTCCAGGTCTTCCACGTGCGCGCGGGGCGCGTGCGCGGCCAGCGCGGCTGGGTCGTCGACAAGGTGGACGAGGTCGGCGTGCCCGAGCTGGTCGACCAGTTCGTCACCCAGTTCTACGGCGAGCAGGTCGACTCCGCGCGGGCCGGCGGGGTCGAGGCGGCGCCCGTGCCGCGCGAGGTGCTGGTGCCCGAGCTGCCCGACGACGCGCCCGCCGTGGAGAAGTGGCTGTCCGACCTGCGCGGCGGCCGGGTGGCGCTGCGCGTCCCGCAGCGCGGCGACAAGCGGGCCCTCATGGACACCGTCCAGCGCAACGCCAAGGAGGCGTTCCAGCAGCACAAGCTGCGCCGCGCGGGCGACCTCACGGCCCGCTCGGCCGCCCTCCAGGAGCTCCAGGAGGCGCTGGGCCTCGACTCGGCGCCGCTGCGCGTCGAGTGCACCGACATCAGCCACGTCCAGGGCACCGACGTGGTGGCCTCGCTCGTCGTCTTCGAGGACGGTCTGGCGCGCAAGTCCGAGTACCGGCGCTTCGCGATCCGCGAGGCCGCCGACCAGGGCGACGTCGCCTCCATCGCCGAGGTGGTGCGCCGCCGCTTCCAGGCCTACCTGAAGGAGACCGCGAACGCCGGCCCGAACCCGGGCATCGACCCCGAGACCGGCCGGCCGCGCAGGTTCGCCTACGCGCCGAACCTGCTGGTCGTCGACGGTGGCGCGCCGCAGGCGCAGGCGGCCTCCGACGTGCTGGCCGAGCTGGGCATCACCGACGTGGCGGTGATCGGCCTGGCCAAGCGGCTGGAGGAGGTGTGGGTGCCCGGCGAGGCGGACCCGGTGATCCTGCCCCGCACCAGCGAGGCCCTCTACCTGCTGCAACGCGTGCGCGACGAGGCGCACCGGTTCGCCGTCGCCTACCACCGGCAGAAGCGGTCCAAGCGCATGACGACCTCGGCGCTGGACGACGTGCCGGGTCTGGGGCAGACGCGCAAGACCGCCCTGCTCAAGCACTTCGGCTCGCTGAAGAGACTGCGTGAGGCGAGCATCGAGGAGATCAGCGTGGTGCCGGGCGTGGGCCGTCGCACCGCGGAGGCCGTGCACGCGACGCTGAGCGCGTCCGGTACCGAAGGGGAAACGAAGTGAGCGCACCGGCCGGCGAGAAGTCCGGCATCGAAGTCGCGGTGGTGACCGGCCTGTCCGGAGCGGGCCGCAGCACCGCCGCCAAGTGCCTGGAAGACCTCGGGTGGTTCGTGGTGGACAACCTGCCGCCCGAGCTGATCGCGACCATGGTGGAGCTGGGCGCGCAGGCCAGGGGCGCCATCACCAGGGTCGCGGTCGTCATGGACGTGCGCAGCCGCGCGTTCACCGACGACCTGGCGGCGATCATCAAGGACCTCGACGCCCGCGGCTACAAGCCGAAGGTGCTGTTCCTGGAGGCCACCGACGCGGTGCTGATCCGCCGGTTCGAGTCGGTCCGCCGCGGCCACCCGCTCCAGGGCGACGGTCGCCTCGCGGACGGCATCGAGGCCGAGCGGGTCCTGCTCACGCCGCTGCGCGAGGAGGCCGACCTGGTGCTGGACACCTCCGGCCTGTCCGTGCACCAGCTGCGCAACAAGATCGAGGACACCTTCGGCACCGAGGCGGCGACCCGCACGCGCGTCACCGTGCTGTCGTTCGGCTACAAGTACGGCCTGCCGATGGACTCCGACCTGGTCATGGACGTGCGGTTCCTGCCGAACCCGTTCTGGATCCCCGAGCTGCGCGAGCAGACCGGCCTGGACGGCGACGTGCGGAACTACGTGCTCACCCAGGAGGGCGCGGAGGAGTTCCTGGACCGCTACCACGAGCTGCTGCGGCTCATCGGCGCCGGCTACCGGCGCGAGGGCAAGCGGTACCTGACGCTCGCGGTGGGCTGCACCGGCGGCAAGCACCGCAGCGTGGCCATCTCCGAGGAGCTGGCCGCGCGCCTGGCCAGCGAGGACGGCATGGCGGTCAAGGTCGTGCACCGGGACCTGGGACGCGAGTGAGCTGGACAGCTGTGGCGCTGGGCGGCGGGCGCGGCCTGCACGTCACGCTCACCGCGCTGCGCCGGGTGACCGACGACGTGACGGCCGTGGTGACGGTCGCCGACGACGGCGGCTCCTCCGGCCGCCTGCGCCGTGAGCTGGGCCTGCTGCCGCCCGGCGACCTGCGCAAGGCGATGGTGGCCCTGGCGGGCGAGGACCCCGCCAGCGCGATGTGGGCGAAGCTGTTCCAGCACCGGTTCGGCGGCACGGGCGCGCTGGCCGGGCACGCGGTGGGCAACCTGGTGCTGGCGGGCCTGCTGGAGCAGCTGGGCGACCCGGTGGCGGTGCTGGCCGAGGCCGCCCGGCTGCTCGGCGTGCGCGGGCGCGTGCTGCCCATGTGCACCGAGCCGCTGGAGATCGAGGCGGACGTGTCCGGGCTGGACGACGACGCCGACGTGGTGCGCCGCATCCGCGGCCAGGTCGCGATCGCCACCACCCCGGGCCGGGTGCGGCGCATCCGGCTGCACGGGCCGGGCGGTCCCGGCGAGGCGCCGCGCGGCTGCCCGGAGGCCGTCGAAGCGGTGCTGGGCGCGGACGTGGTGCTGCTCGGGCCGGGCTCCTGGTTCACCAGCGTGCTGCCGCACCTGCTGGTGCCCGAGCTGCACGACGCGTTGGCGCGCACCACCGCGAAGAAGGTCGTGGTGCTCAACCTCGTCCCCCAACCGGGCGAAACCGCCGGCTTCTCCCCGGAGCTGCACCTCGACGTGCTGTGCGAGCACGCGCCGGGGCTGCGCGTGGACGCGGTGGTCGCGGACACCGGCGCGGTGCCCGTCCCGGACCGCCTGCGGCGGGCCGCCGCAGCTCTGGGGGCCGAGGCGCTCCTCGCGCCCGTCGCCGTGGACGGCGCGCCGGACCGCCACGACCCGGCCGCCCTGGCGTTGAGCATCCAGCGGGCGTTGGGCAGCCCAGCTGACGGGACCGGTGGGGCGTCGAGTACAACCCTGCAGGAAGAACGCACGACCAGGGAAGGCGAGGCACCGTGGCGATGACGTCTGCGGTCAAGGACGAGCTGAGCAGGTTGGCCGTCTCCAAGACCTGCTGCCGCCGCGCGGAGGTCGCGTCCCTGCTGCGGTTCGCGGGCGGGCTGCACATCGTCGGCGGCCGGGTGGTCGTGGAGGCGGAGCTGGACCTGGGTTCGACGGCCCGGCGGCTGCGCCGCGAGATCCACGAGCTGTACGGGCACCAGTCGGACGTGTTCACCATCACCTCCAGCGGTCTGCGCAAGGGCACCCGGTTCGTGGTGCGCGTGGTCAAGGACGGCGAGGGCCTGGCCCGCCAGACCGGCCTGCTCGACCCCCGCGGCCGCCCGGTGCGCGGCCTGCCCGCGCCGGTGGTGTCCGGCGGCGTGTGCGACGCGGAGGCGGCGTGGCGCGGCGCGTTCCTGGCCCACGGCTCGTTGACCGAGCCGGGCCGCTCGTCGTCGATGGAGATCACCTGCCCGGGGCCGGAAGCGGCGTTGGCGCTGGTGGGAGCGGCGCGACGGATGGGCATCGGCTCGAAGTCGCGCGAGGTGCGCGGCGCGGAGCGGGTCGTCATCCGGGACGGCGACGCGATCGGCGCGATGCTGACCAGGCTGGGCGCGCACGACAGCGTGCTGGCCTGGGAGGAGCGCCGGATGCGCCGCGAGGTGCGGGCCACGGCGAACCGGCTGGCGAACTTCGACGACGCGAACCTGCGGCGCTCGGCGCGGGCCGCGGTGGCGGCGGCGGCGCGCGTGCAGCGGGCGCTGGAGATCCTCGGCGCCGAGGCGCCGGACCACCTGGCGGCGGCGGGCGCGCTGCGGCTGGCGCACCGGCAGGCGTCGCTGGAGGAGCTGGGCCAGCTGTCGGAACCGCAGATGACCAAGGACGCGGTGGCCGGCCGGATCCGGCGGCTGCTGGCCATGGCCGACAAGCGCGCCCGGGAGCTGGGCATGCCCGACACGGAGTCCGCGGTGACCGCGGAAATGCTGGAGGCCGAGGTCTGACCGGACCCCGGGTGTGACCCGGGTCCCACTTCGGCCGGAAATCCCGGGTGGCGTTCGCCCCGCCGCACCCCGAAGTCTGTTACCTGCTGGTAACAATGCGGTCGAGCTGGATTTTCTTGCTCGATAAAGAGATCCTGGTGGTGCGAGTGACCAGGGCCTCAACGCGGAGGCTAGGCTGACCAACGGCTGCCTGGTCAGCCCATGACTGCACGCCCCTGGCGTTCCTATCGCCAGTCGAGTATCGAGGAGACCCACCGTGACGGTTCGCGTAGGTGTCAATGGTTTCGGCCGCATCGGTCGCAACTTCTGGCGCGCCGTTCAGGCCAGCGGGCACGACATCGAGATCGTCGCGTTCAACGACCTCGGTGACGTCAACACGATGGCTCACCTGCTCAAGTACGACTCCATCCTCGGCCGCCTCGACGGCGAGGTGGCGGTGACCGACGAGGGCATCTCGGTCGACGGCAAGGTCATCAAGGCCCTCGCCGAGCGCGACCCGGGCAAGCTGCCCTGGAAGGACCTGGGCGTCGACGTCGTCGTCGAGTCGACCGGCTTCTTCACCGACGCCACCGTGGCCCGGAAGCACGTCGACGAGGGCGGTGCGAAGAAGGTCATCATCTCGGCCCCGGCCAAGAACGAGGACCTCACCGTGGTGCTGGGCGCCAACGAGGGCCAGTACGACGGCTCGCAGACCGTCATCTCGAACGCCTCGTGCACCACGAACTGCCTGGCCCCGCTGGCCAAGGTGCTGCACGACTCCTTCACCGTCGAGCGTGGCCTGATGACCACCATCCACGCTTACACGCAGGACCAGAACCTCCAGGACGCGCCGCACAAGGACCTGCGCCGCGCCCGCGCCGCCGCGCTGAACATCGTGCCCACCAGCACCGGCGCCGCCAAGGCCATCGGCCTGGTGCTGCCCGAGCTGAAGGGCAAGCTCGACGGCTACGCGCTGCGCGTGCCCGTGCCCACCGGCTCGGCCACCGACCTGACCGTCACGGTCGGCCGCGACGTCACCGTGGACGAGGTCAACGCCGCGTACAAGGCCGCCGCCGAGGGCCCGCTGAAGGGCTACCTGCGCTACAACACGGACCCGATCGTGTCGGCCGACATCGTCACCGACCCGGCGTCCTGCATCTACGACGCGCCGCTGACCAAGGTCATCGGCAACCAGGTCAAGGTCGTCGGCTGGTACGACAACGAGTGGGGCTACTCCAACCGCCTCGTCGACCTGGTCAACCTCGTCGCCGGCAAGCTCTGACGAAGTACGGGACGCTCGCTGTGAAGACTCTCGAAGACCTGCTCAGCGAGGGTGTGTCAGGTCGGCGCGTGCTGGTGCGCGCCGACCTGAACGTCCCCCTCGACGGCGACCGGATCACCGACGACGGCCGCGTGCGCGCGTCGGTCCCGACGCTCAAGGCGCTCGTGGACGCGGGCGCCCGCGTCCTCGTCGCCGCCCACCTCGGCCGCCCCAAGGGCGAGCCGGACCCCAAGTTCTCCCTCGCGCCCGTCGCCGCGCGGCTCGGCGAGCTGCTCGGCCAGGACGTCGTGATCGGCACCGGGACCGCCGACTCCGACGGCTCCGTGGTGCTGCTGGAGAACATCCGCTTCGACGCGCGCGAGACCAGCAAGGACGACGCCGAGCGCGCCGCCCTCGCCGACGAGCTCGCCGCCAAGGCCGACGCGTTCGTCTCCGACGGCTTCGGCGTGGTGCACCGCAAGCAGGCCTCGGTGTACGACGTCGCCCGGAAGCTGCCCCACTACGCGGGCCGCCTCGTGCTGGCCGAGGTCGAGGTGCTGCGCAAGCTCACCGACGACCTCAAGCGGCCCTACGTCGTGGTGCTCGGCGGCGCGAAGGTCTCCGACAAGCTCGGCGTCATCAAGAACCTGCTCTCCAAGGTCGACAGGCTCCTCGTCGGCGGCGGCATGGCCTACACCTTCCTCAAGGCCCAGGGCCACGAGGTCGGCCGGTCGCTGCTCCAGGAGGACCAGTTGGAGCAGGTCAGCGGCTTCCTCAAGGAGGCCGAGGAGCGCGGCGTGGAGCTGGTGCTCCCCGTGGACGTGCTCGCGGCCACCGAGTTCGCCGCCGACGCGTCCCACGAGGTCGTGCGCACCGACGCCATCCCGGCCGACCGGGAGGGCCTGGACATCGGCCCCGAGACCCGGGAGCTGTTCGCCGGCAAGCTCGCCGACGCGCAGACCGTGTTCTGGAACGGCCCCATGGGCGTGTTCGAGTTCGAGGCCTTCTCCGGCGGCACGCGCGCCGTGGCCGAGGCCCTCGTCAAGAGCGACGCGTTCACCGTGGTCGGCGGCGGCGACTCCGCCGCGGCCGTGCGCGCCCTCGGCCTGCCCGAGGACGGCTTCTCGCACATCTCCACCGGTGGCGGCGCATCCCTGGAGTTCCTCGAAGGCAAGGAACTCCCCGGCGTGAAGGTGCTGGAGGACTGATGGCCGCGCGCCAGCCCCTCATCGCGGGCAACTGGAAGATGAACCTCAACCACCTCGAAGCCATCGCCCTGGTGCAGAAGATCGCCTTCTCCCTGCCGGAGAAGTACTTCGCCAAGGTCGAGGTCGCGGTGCTGCCGCCGTTCGTCGACATCCGGTCCATCCAGACCCTCGTCGACGGCGACAAGCTGCTGCTCAAGTACGGCGCGCAGGACCTGTCGCCGCACGACTCCGGCGCCTACACCGGTGACGTGTCCGGCGTGATGCTCGCCAAGCTCGGCTGCTCCTACGTCACCGTGGGCCACTCCGAGCGGCGCGAGTACCACCACGAGGACGACGCCCTGGTCAACAAGAAGGTCAAGGCCGCGCTCAAGCACGGCATCACCCCGATCTTCTGCCTCGGCGAGCAGGTCGACGTCCGCGAGGCGGGCAACCACGTCGCGCACTGCACCACCCAGCTGGTCGAGGGCCTCAAGGGCCTGAACGCCGAGCAGGTGGCCAAGGTCGTCATCGCCTACGAGCCCGTGTGGGCCATCGGCACCGGCAAGGTCGCCTCGGCGGCCGACGCGCAGGAGGTCTGCGCCGCCCTGCGCGTCAAGCTCGCCGAGCTGCACGGCGAGGACGTCGCTTCGGCCGTTCGGGTGCTTTACGGCGGTTCGGTCAAGTCCGGCAGCATCTCCGAGCTCATCGCCCAGAAGGACGTCGACGGCGCCCTCGTGGGTGGTGCGAGCCTGGATGCGGACGAGTTCGCCAAGCTCTGCGCGCTCGCCGCGGGTGGCCCTCTACCCTGATGTGATTGACACGCACTCCCACGGCAGTGGTCCACGGTCGGCAGTTGACCGGGTACTCTGTGGCGTCACCTGCCTGACAGCGAGGATGAAATGATCCTGTTCCTTCAGATCCTGTTGATCGTCTCCAGCTTGCTGCTCATCCTGCTGGTGCTGCTGCACCGCGGGCGTGGCGGCGGTCTGTCCTCGCTGTTCGGCGGCGGTATGCAGTCGAGCCTGTCCGGTTCCAGCGTGGTGGAGAAGAACCTCGACCGGCTGACGTTGTTCGTCGGCGCGATCTGGGTCATCGCCATCGTGGGCACCGGGCTGCTCATGAAGCTCTGACCGAGCTCTCCTCGGTCCGAGCTTCGGTCCGGCAGACAGGGAAACCACGTGGTGGGGGTGTGAGGGTCGATGGCTGGTGGTAACGCGATTCGCGGTACCCGCGTCGGCGCAGGCCCGATGGGCGAATCGGAACGCGGCGAGTCCGCGCCCCGACGTCGGGTGTCGTACTGGTGCGCGAACGGGCACGAGTCCAGGCCGTCGTTCGCGGTCGAGGCGGAGATCCCGGAGAACTGGGACTGCCCCCGGTGCGGTCTTCCGGCGGGGCGCGACGAGCAGGCACCCCCTGCTCCGCCGCGCAACGAGCCGTACAAGACGCACCTGGCGTACGTGAAGGAGCGCCGCTCCGACGCGGACGGCGAGGCGATCCTCGAAGAGGCGCTCATGAAGCTGCGCAAGCAGCGCGAAGAGCCCTAGTCGGGAAGGGACCTGAGGTGACAGCGGCCCCCGTGGGAATCCCACGGGGGCCGTTGCCGCACCCGGACGACCCCGCGATCAGGTCCGCCTGGCGAACAGCCCGGTGAACTGGCGGCCGACCACGAAGGCGCCGAGCAGGACGAACAGGACCACGAGAGCGGCCGTGGCGCCACCGGTCGAGCTGGTCAGGGCCACGTCGACGCTGCCGACCAGCACGATGCCGCAGTCCGCCCGGATGACGTGACGACCCGGTTGGACGGTCCTGAACTCGACGTCGGCGCTGAAGGTCCCGGACGCGTCGGCCCTCGTGGCGCCGACGTCCTCGTCCAACGAGGTCAGCTTCACCTCGGAGCCGGGCGTGCACCCGGTGCCGGTGGCGGTCAGGGCGTGACCCGGCTGGACGCTGTCCTTGTCGAGGGTCAGCGCGCCGTCACCCTCGAACGACGGCGTGGTCGCGGGGGCGGACGAACTGCCGGACGACGTCGTTGTCGTCGTGGTCGTTGTTGTCGTGGTGGTGGTCGTGGTCGTCGTCGAGCTGCTGGTCGTCCTCGGCGAACCGGTCGTCGTCGTGGCGGCCGGGGGAGCGGTCGTCGTGGTCGTGACCGGGTTCGTGGTGGTCGGCGCGGCGGTCACGGTGAAGGTGTCGGCAGGACTGCCCGTGGCCGCGCAGAGCGGGCGAGCCGTGACCGAGTGAGGACCCGGCGCCGCCCCCGCCGGGACGGTCGCGGTGCCGGAACCGCGCCCCCGATCCCCGTGCCGCCCCGTGCCGACGACCTGGCCCGAGTCCCAGACGAGCTGCACCGTGCGGTTGGCACAGCGCGGGTCCAGGTAGAGGTCGGCCCAGCTCACGGTGAACGACGCGCCCGCCGGACCGGTGTCGGGCGACGCGGTGGCGGTGGCCCGCGGTTGGGCGGACACCGGTGTCGCCACGAGCGCGGCCACGCCGTAGGCCAGGGCGCCGAGTAGAGCTAGTGTTCCTGCCGATCGCATGTCGACCTTCCCCACTCAGAGGTGCCCTGTGAGACGCATTATGAGCAGCCTCGTCCTACTGCTCCTGTGCGGGACCTCCCTCGGCGTCGCCCCGGCCGTCGCGCAGGGCGAGTCGGTCACCGTCAACGCCACTGTGGACGGAACACCGGTGGGCGAGGAACCGCTGGTGCTCGACCCGACGACCTCGCCGCGCATCGAGGTGACCGTCCACAATGGAACGGACGTGGTGCGGCACGTCAAGTCGATCCGGCTGTCCGGCGGCGCGCTGGCGCTGACCTTCTTCTCCTACGACACCACCCTGCCGTTCGAGGTGCCGGGGAGGCAGAGCGTGACGCGGGCGTTCGTGCTGGACGTGAGCCAGGTGGGCGGGCAGGCGACCGGTTTCGTGCCGACCTCGCTGGAGGTGCTGGACGCCAACCGGGACGTCATCGGCTCCGCCGAGACCATCGGCGACGTCCGCGGCTCGACGTGGTCGGTGTACGGGTTGTTCGGGCTCGCGGTGTTCGGCCTGACCGTGCTGGCCTGGGGCGGCGTCCTGCTGGCCCTGTCACGTCGACGGCTGCCGCCCAACCGGTGGCGGCGAGCGGCCCGCTTCCTGCCCGCGGGGGTGGGGACCGGGCTGGTGGCGGTGGTCTCGCTGTCGGTGCTGCGGTTCGTGTCCCTCTCACCCGCCCTGGAGGTGCCGATCGTGCTGGGCGCGGCTGTCGTGGCGTTCGTGCTGGGCTGCCTGACGCCGAACCCGGACACCGACGACGCGCCGCCGCCTGCCGATCCCGAGGCGACCCAACGCATTGTTCGGCCGTTGCCTGGGCGCGTGGGGTGACCGTGCGGGCGCGGACGCGGGCTTGGGGGCGGGTGCGGGTTCAGCTGGTGGGGTAGCGGCGGTGCCGGGCCGTGGGAGTGCCGGGCCCGTGGGTGTCGGGCCGTGGGTGTCGGGCCGTGGGTGTCGGGCCGTGGGTGTCGGTCTGTGGGGTGCCGGGCAGGGGGCGGCGGGCAGATGGCCGGGGCCGTGTGGCGGCCGGCCGTGCGGGTGCTGTGGGCGGCGGCAGCGATGCCAGTGCGGGTGCTGGTGCGAGGCTCGGGGGGCTGCCATGGCGGGGGCTGTGGTGGTCTCGCTGGTGGTGGTCGCCGGTGGTGGGGGCGGGGTTGCGGTGGCCGAGGGGTGTGGTCGGGTTTCCTCATGTTCCAACCGATGGCCGTAACGGTGTTTCCGTACATCGGCCACCCGATCGTGTGTCGGGTCAGGTGTTCAGCGTCCTGGTCACCGGGAACGTCACGCGGACCAGGTAGCCGCCGTCTTCGGTGGGGGTCGCGGCGAAGTCCCCGTTCAGCAGGGCGGCTCTTTCGCGCAGGCCCATGAGGCCGTGGCCGCCGCCGGGGAGGGTTCCGGTCTCCTGCCGGTGGCGAGGGTGGTCGTTGCGGATCTCCGCGCGCAGCTCCTCGGCGTCGGCGATGACCAGCACCCTCGTGGGCGCGCCGCCGGCGTGCTTGCGGACGTTCGTCAGCGCCTCCTGCACCGTCCGGTACACCGCGCCCGACACCGGGGCCGGCAGGGTCGACACCTCGCCGTGCACGGTCAGGGTCGTGGGGAAGCCCGCGGTGGCCACCAGTTGTGGCAGGTCTTCGATCCTCGGTTGGGGCGAGTCGTCGCCGTTCGTGGTCCGCAGGACGCTCACCAGTTGGCGCAGCTCGTCCAGGGTGCGGGTGCTCAGCTTGCGGATCGTGCCCGCCACCTGCCGCGCGTTCGGGTCGTCCGCCGCCACGCGCAGGGCGCCCGCCTGCATCGCGATCAGGCTCACCTGGTGCGACACCACGTCGTGCATCTCGCGCGCCAGCCGGGCCCGCTCGTCGGCCCGCACGGTGTGCGCGTGCAGCAACCGCTCCCGCTCCCGGCTCGCGGCCAGCTCGGCGATGCGCGCCGACAGCTCCTCGCGCGCGTGCGCCAGCAGCCCGATCGCGATCGGCATCCCCGCCACCAGGCACCCGTAGATGGCGTTGTGGACGTGGGTCTTCCAGTCCAGCTCCACGAACTCGGCCGGCGGCCACAGGAAGAACCGGCTGAACCACACCAGCCCCGCGCCGATGAACGTCTGCGTCGACAGCAGCCTGCGCCGCGCCAACGTGCCGAGCGCGATCATCGCCGCCAGCTGCGCCCACCCGGCCAGGAACCCCGGCGCGGTGACCAGCACCACCAGGAACGGGAACCGGCGGCGCAGCGCCACCGCCACCACCGCCAAGGCCGACAGCACGTAGTTGTACGTCTCGGCCTCGGGCACCACCCGCAGCCACACGTCGAGCGCCGCGATCGCCACGGCGGCCACGTCGAACGCCACCTGCCGGTACCGCCCCACCCAACCCCGGGCAGCACTCGACACCCGATCGGTCGGAACGCCGTTGACCCGACCGCCCGGCGGCCTCTCCACAGCGTTGCCGGCCAGGGTCGGACCTCCCGAGTCAGCTATCCGCCGGTCCTCACCGTACTGCGCCGCCATCACGCTTGGCATGACCCGCACCTCCGCCTCCGACCCGCCCGCTCACCCATCGAGACTGGCTGATCACCGGAAAGGGACGCTCGGACGGCCAACAAATTGCGACCGCGAACGTCCGCTGAGCGAACGCGGGAGAGCGGAACCGGGAGGAGAGGAGAGCAGAGCCGAGAGGAAGAAGGCCAGGTTGGGGAGGCCAGGTTGGGGAGGCCAGGTTGGGGAGGCCAGGTTGGGGAGGCCAGGTTGGGGAGGGTGGCGCAGGGAGGGTGGCGCAGGGAGGGTGGCGCAGGGAGGGTGGCGCAGGGAGGGTGGCGCAGGGAGGGTGGCGTGGAGAGGGCCGGCGCGGGGAGGGCCGGCGCGGGGAGGGCCGGCGCGGCAAGTGCGGCTGGCAGGAAGTGCGGCTGGAGGGAGGGCGGTTGGCGGCCCTCCCTCCAGCGGGAGGTCACCTAGCGGGGCGGCAGCTCCGCCGCCGCGGCGGTGTCCAGCAGCCACAGGGTGCGCTCGGTGCCGACCGCGCCCGCGGCGGGCAGGTCCACCTCGCCGGCACCGCTCAGCGCGGCGGCCACGGCGCCGGCCTTCGCCGCGCCGGTCGTCATCAGCCACACCTCGCGCGACGCCCGGATCGCGGGCAGGCTCAGGCTCACCCTGGTCGGCGGCGGCTTGGGGCAGTTCCGCACCGCCACGACCGGGCGCTCCCGCTCGTGCACCGCGGGGGAGTCCGGGAACACCGACGCCACGTGCCCCTCCTCGCCGACACCGAGCAGGCACACGTCGAACGCGACACCCCCGCCCAGCAGTTCGGCGTACGCCGCGGCGGCCGCGTCCGGGTCGTCGCCGAACCGGCCGTCCGAGGGCTCCACGACGTGCACGTGCTCGGCGGGCACGGGGATGTGGTCCAGCAGCGCCCGACGGGCCTGGGTCTCGTTGCGCTCGGGGTCGCCGGACGGCAGGAACCGCTCGTCACCCCAGTACAGCTCCACCCGCGCCCAGTCCACCGCGTCCCGCGCGGGCGTGGCGCGCACCTGCTCCAGCACGGCGGCTCCGGTCCGCCCGCCGGTCAGCACCAGGTGCGCTTCGCCGCGCGCGGCCTGGGCGTCCACCAGCGCGGTCACCAGGCGGGCGGCCGTGGCGGCGGCCAACAGGTCGCCGCCACGGTGCACCACGACGTCCGGGCGGCTCACGAACCCGCCTTCGCCTTGCCCGGTGACTTCGTCGCCTTGGCCGGGGCCTTGGCCTTGCCGTCCGACGCCGCCTTGGCCTTGGCCGCGGGCTTGGCGGCGGACTTCGCGGCGGGCTTGGCGCTCGACGACTTGGCCGCGGGCTTGGTCGACGCCGGCTTGCCCTCGGCGGCCTTGCCGTCCGAACCCGAACCCGACGTCGAACCCGAAACCGACTCCGGCACCGAAACCGACTCCGGGGCCGGCACGGAGGCCGGGATCGGCGCCTTCGCCTCGACGGTCTTGAGGTCCGTCGACACCTTCGCCGGCGCGGGCTTGGGCTTGCGCGCGGTCGCCGCGGCGGCCTTCGGCGCGGGCCGCCCCCGCACCACCTTGCCCAGCGCCTTCAGCGCCGTGTCGTACACCTCGTCCGGGTCGAGCCGGCGCAGCTCCTCGGCCAGGCAGTCCCGCACGACGCGCCGCTGGAGCGCCACCCGCCGCTCCGGCTGGCCGGGCTGGCTCAACGTGCCGACCTTGCCGTCCGGCCGCGCCAGCTCCACCATGCCGGACCGGCGCACCAGCCGCACGTCCACGATGCCCTCGCCGTGCGTGGCCTTCGACCGCTTCACCGGCACCTTCAGGTACGCGGCGAGCCACGCGGCCAGCAGGTCGGTCGACGGCGAGTCGCTCTCCCCGCTCACCTCGGCCTCGGTGACCTTCTCGTACGGCGGCAGGTCGAACGCCGACGCCAGCATCGCCCGCCACAGCGTCAGCCGCGTCCACGCCAGGTCCGTGTCACCCGGCGTGTACGAGGCGCGCCGCTGCTCCAGCGCCTTGATCGGGTTCTTCTCGGCGGCCGCGTCGGTGATGCGGCGCTGCGCCAGCTGCCCGATCGGGTCCTCCGCGGGCACGGCGGGCGACTCGTTCGGCCACCACGCCACCACCGGGGTGTCCGGCAGCAGCAGCGGCACCACGCACGAAGCGCCCTCGTTGGCCAGCTCCCCGTACAGGCGCAGCACGATCACCTCGGACGCGCCCGCGTCGCCGCCGACGCGGATCTGCGCGTCCAGCCGCGGCGCGGCCTTGCGGGCGCCGCGGGCCACCACGATCACCCGGCAGGGGTGCTCGCGGCTGGCGTCGTTGGCCGCCTCGACGGCCTCCTCGGTCTTCGCGCCGTCGTCGGTCACGATGACCAGGGTCAGCACGCGGCCGAGGGTGACCGCGCCACCCTCCTCGCGGATCTGCACCAGCTTGCTGTTGACCTGCGACGTGGTCGTCGAGGGCAGGTCGATGATCACGGACGCCTCCACTGCCTGCCGGTGCGGGCCAGCATCGCGTCCGCGGACGCCGGGCCCCAGGTGCCTGCCTTGTACTTCTCGGGCTCGCCGTGCGAGGCCCAGCGCTCGATCACCGGGTCGAGGATCTCCCAGGACAGCTCGACCTCGTCGTTCTTCGGGAACAGCGACGGCTCGCCGAGCAGCACGTCCAGCAGCAGCCGCTCGTAGGCCTCGGGGGACGACTCGGTGAACGCGTGGCCGTAGCCGAAGTCCATCGTGACGTCCCGGACCTCCATCGAGTTGCCGGGCACCTTCGAGCCGAACCGCATGGTCACGCCCTCGTCCGGCTGCACCCGCACGACCAGGGCGTTCTGCCCCAGCTCCTCGGTGGCGGTGTCGTCGAACGGCAGGTGCGGCGCCCGCTTGAACACCACGGCCACCTCGGTGACGCGGCGGCCGAGGCGCTTGCCGGTGCGCAGGTAGAACGGCACCCCGGCCCAGCGGCGGGTGTTGACCTCGACGGTGATGGCCGCGTAGGTCTCGGTGGTCGAGTCCTTGGCGAACCCGCCCTCCTCCAGCAGGCCGGGCACCTTCTGCCCGCCCTGCCAGCCGCCGGTGTACTGGCCGCGGGCGCTGGTCTCGTCGAACGGCGTGATCGCCCGGGTCGCGGAGAGCACCTTCACCTTCTCCGCGCGCAGGTCGCTCGGCCGGAACGAGACCGGCTCCTCCATCGCGGTCAGCGCGAGCAGCTGGAGCAGGTGGTTCTGGATCACGTCCCGCGCCGCGCCGATGCCGTCGTAGTAGCCCGCGCGACCGCCCAGGCCGATGTCCTCGGCCATGGTGATCTGCACGTGGTCGACGTAGTTGGCGTTCCAGATGGGCTCGTAGAGCTGGTTGGCGAAGCGCAGCGCCAGGATGTTCTGCACCGTCTCCTTGCCGAGGTAGTGGTCGATGCGGAACACCGACTCCTCGGGGAAGACGTCGTTGACGGTCTTGTTCAGCTGCTTGGCGCTGTTCAGGTCGTGGCCGAACGGCTTCTCGATGACCACCCGGCGCCACTGGCCCGGGTTGTCGTTCGGCGGCGTGGCCAGGCCCGCGCGCTTGAGCTGGTTGACCACCGTGGTGAACGCGCTGGGCGGCACCGACAGGTAGAACGCGTGGTTGCCGCCCGTGCCGCGCTCGCGGTCCAGGTCGGACAGGCAGGTGGCCAGCGTGTCGAACGCGATGTCGTCGTCGAAGGTGCCCTGGACGAACCGGATGCCCTCGGCGAGCTGGTCCCAGACCTCCTGCCGGAACGGCGTGCGGGCGTGCTCCTTGACCGCGGAGTGCACGACCTGCATGAAGTCCTGGTCGGCCCAGTCGCGGCGGGCGAAGCCGACGAGCGCGAAGCCCGGCGGCAGCAGGCCGCGGTTGGCCAGGTCGTAGATCGCGGGCATGAGCTTCTTGCGCGACAGGTCACCCGTCACGCCGAAGATCACCAGGCCCGAGGGCCCGGCGATGCGGGGCAGCCGCTTGTCCCGCGGGTCCCGCAGCGGATTGCGCTTGGCGGAAGGCGCAGTCACGAACCATCCTCCTGGATTGCCTCGACGAGCTGCGCCAGCCCGGCGACGCGGTCGGTCAGGTGCAGCCGCAGCACCGGCCGGCCGTGCTCGGCCAGCACCTGGCCGTCGCCCAGCGCCTGCGCCAGTTGCAGCGTGCTCAGGTCGTAGGGGCGGCCCGGCACGTCCAACGACGTCTCCGAAGCCCCGGTGAGCTGGAGGAACACGCCGTTCTGGTGGCCGCCCTTGTGGTACTGGCCGGTGGAGTGCAGGAACCGCGGTCCCCAGCCGAAGGTGGTCTGGAGATGTGAACGCCGCGCCAACTCCGGGCGCACGAGGGCGAAAGAAGCGTCGTCGATCCGGTCCAGGTACGCCTGCACCGACAGGTACCCGTGCTCCGAGGTGGCCGCGACGAGCGCCTTGATCGCCTCGGCGACGGTCTTCACGTCCGGCGACAGCCAGCCCTCGCTCGGGTGCACCTCGATGGGGCCGTCGGTGAACGCGGGCGACACCGAGGACGCGGCGGGGGCGTCCAGCAGCGACCGGGCGGCCTTCTTCGCCGCCTCCACGTCCGGCTGGTCGAACGGGTTGATGTCCAGCACGCGGCCCACCAGCGCGGTCGCGTACTCCCACACCAGGAACTGCGCGCCGAGCCTGCCCTCGACGGCGAGGGTGGACGAGCCGGTGGCCGGTCCGATCGCGACGGTCGTGGCGTCCGAGCGGGCGTCCGAGAAACCGGGCGCGCCCGGACCCTCGACGACCACCGGCAGCAGGCCGGTGCCGTCCTTGCCGGTCGACTCGGCGATCAGCTGCTCGGCCCAGTCGCCGAAGCCGGAGATGCCCGAGCCGGTGTCCGCGAACACGATCTTCTCGGCCCCGTGCGCGTGCGCCACCGCGAACGTCGCGGCCAGCACCACCGCCGGGTTGTCCGGCGAGTCCGCCGAGACCAGCGGCGCGACGGCGGCCGCGTCGTCGAGCAGCCCGGCGACGTCCGCGCCGGCCAGGCCCGAGGGGACCAGGCCGAACGCGGTCAGCGCCGAGTAGCGGCCGCCCACGTTCGGGTCGGCCAGGAACACCCTGCGGTAGCCGGCCTCCCGGGCCGCCGCCTCCAGCGGCGAGCCCGGGTCGGTCACCACGACGATCCGCGAGGCGGCGTCGACGCCCGCGGCGGCGAACGCCTCCTCGAAGATCCGCCGGTGGCTGTCCGTCTCGACGGTGCCGCCCGACTTCGACGACACCACCAGGACGGTCCGCTCCAGGTCGCCCTCCAGCGCGTCGGCGACCTGGCCCGGGTCGGTGGTGTCGAGCACGACCAGCGGCACGCCCGCCGTGCCGGTGATCACCTCGGGGGCCAGCGAGGAGCCGCCCATGCCGGCGAGGACCACGCGGTCCACGCCCTCCGCGTGCAGCTCCTCGCGCAGCGCGGTGATCTCGGCCACCAGCGGGCGCGACGTCTCGTGCAGCGTCGTCCACGACAGGCGGATCGACGCCTCCGGCTCCGCCGCGGGGCCCCACAGGGTGGCGTCCCCGGCGGCGAGCCTGCTCGGCGCCGAGTCCCGGACCAGGTCACCGATGACGGTGTCGACCTGGTCCTGGTTCGGTGTGCGGACGATCTCCACGGAGATCACCTCGGTCATGTTGTCCTCGTCCTCAGCCCTTGGCCTGGTCCAGCTGTCCGGTCACCGTCTCGAGCAGCTCCGCCCAGGACTTCTCGAACTTGTCCACGCCCTCGGTCTCCAGCGTGATGAACACGTCGTCCAGGTCGATGCCGACCTCGACGAGCGCGTCGAAGACCTCCTGGGCCTGGGCGGCCCGCCCGGTCACGGTGTCGCCCTCGATCTTGCCGTGGTCGGCGACCGCGTGCAGGGTCTTCTCGGGCATCGTGTTGACCGTGTCGGCCACGACGAGCTGGTCCACGTAGCGCGTGTCGGAGTACGCCGGGTCCTTGACGCCGGTCGACGCCCACAGGGGGCGCTGCGCGCGGGCGCCGTCGGCGGCCAGCGCCTCCCAGCGCGGGCCCTGGAACGTCTCCTGGAACGCCGCGTGGGCCAGCACGGCGTTGGCGGTGGCCGCCTTGCCGCGCAGGTCCTTCGCCCGCGGGTCGTCCAGCGCGTCCAGCCGCTTGTCGATCTCGGCGTCCACGCGGGACACGAAGAACGACGCCACGGAGTGGATGGTGCGCAGGTCGTGCCCGTTGGCCTTGGCCTGCTCCAGGCCCGCGACGAAGGCCTCCATCACGTGGCGGTAGCGCTCGACGGAGAAGATCAGCGTGACGTTGACGCTGACGCCCTCGGCCAGGGTCCGGGTGATCGCGGGCAGGCCCTCGACCGTGCCCGGGATCTTGACCATCAGGTTGGGCCGGTCGACGGTCTTCCACAGGTCGAGCGCCTCGGCCGCGGTGCGCTCGGTGTCCTTGGCCAGGCGCGGGTCGACCTCGATCGACACGCGGCCGTCGACGCCGTCGGTGGCGTTGTGGACGTCGCGGAACAGGTCGCACGCGTTGCGCACGTCGGTCGTGGTGACCTCGCGCACGGTGGCGTGGGTGTCCGCGCCGCGGGCGGCCAGCTCGCGGACCTGCTCGTCGTAGGCCGTGCCCTTGGACAGGGCGGCGGCGAAGATCGTCGGGTTCGTGGTCACGCCGACCACGTGCTGCTCGGCGATCAGGCTCGCCAGGTTGCCCGTGTTCAGCCGCTCGCGGGACAGGTCGTCCAGCCAGATCGACACGCCCGCGGCGCTGAGGTCGGCGAGTGGGTTGCTGCTCATGTCGTCATCTCCCTGCGAAGAAGTCTCTTAGCGGGTCCGGGACAGCGACCGCCGCGCCGCCGCGACGACGTTCTCGGTCGTGAAGCCGAACTCGCGGAACAGCGTCTGGTAGTCCGCGGAGGCGCCGAAGTGCTCGATGGAGACGATCTCGCCCGCGTCGCCCGCGAAGCGGTGCCACGGCTGGGCGATGCCCGCCTCGACGACCACGCGCGCCTTGACCGAGGTCGGCAGCACGCTCTCGCGGTAGGACTCGTCCTGGGCGTCGAACCACTCCACGCACGGCATGGACACCACCCGGGTGGCGATGCCCTCGGACTCGAACACCTTCCGGGTCTCGACCGCGATCTGGAGCTCGGAGCCGGTGGCGACCAGGATCAGCTCCGGCTCGCCCTCGCCCTCCAGGACGTAGCCGCCGCGCGCCACGCCCTCCGGCGCCTTCTCCTTGGTGCCGACCAGCACCGGCAGGTTCTGCCGGGTCAGCGCGAGGCCCACCGGGCCGTTGCGGCGCTCGACGGTCGTCTTCCAAGCCGCGGCGGTCTCGTTGGCGTCGCCGGGGCGCACCACGTGCAGGCCCGGGATGGCGCGCAGCGCGGCCAGGTGCTCGACCGGCTGGTGCGTGGGGCCGTCCTCGCCCAGGCCGATGGAGTCGTGCGTCCACACGTAGACGGCGGGCGACTTCATCAGCGCGGCCAGCCGGACCGCCGGGCGCATGTAGTCGCTGAACACCAGGAACGTGCCGCCGTACGGGCGGGTCGGGCCGTGCAGCGCGATGCCGTTGAGGATCGCGCCCATGGCGTGCTCGCGGACGCCGAAGTGGAGGGTGCGGCCGTACGGCGCGGCGTTCCACATCTTGGTGGAGATCGCCTCGGGGCCGAACGAGTCGACGCCCTTCATCGTGGTGTTGTTCGACTCGGCCAGGTCGGCCGAGCCGCCCCACAGCTCCGGCAGCACGTCCCGCAGCGCGTTCAGCACCTCGCCGGACGCCTTGCGGGTGGCCACGCCCTTGGGGTCCGGGTCCCAGGACGGCAGGGCGTCGGTCCAGCCGTCGGGCCGCTCGTCGGCCAGCAGCCGGTCCAGCAGCGCCTTGCGCTCCGGGTTCGCCCCGGCCCACGCGTCGAACGACTCCTGCCACTCGGCGCGGGCCTGCTCGCCGCGCTTGACCACGGAGCGGGTGTGCTCCAGCACCTCGGGCGCGACCTCGAAGGTCTGCTCCGGGTCGAAGCCCAGGATCCTCTTGACCTCGGCGACCTCGTCGGCGCCCAGCGCCGCGCCGTGGGCCGCGCCGGTGTTCTGCTTGTTCGGCGCCGGGTAGCCGATGATCGTGCGCAGCAGGACGAACGACGGCCGGTCGACCTCGGCCTTGGCGTTCTCCAGCGCCTCCAGGATCCCGGCGACGTTCTCGCCGCCCTCGACGACCTGGACGTGCCAGCCGTACGCCTCGTAGCGCTTCGCGGTGTCCTCGGACAGCGCGATGGTGGTGTCGTCCTCGATGGAGATCTTGTTGTCGTCGTAGACGACCGTCAGGTTGCCCAGCTTCTGGGTGCCGGCCAGGGACGACGCCTCGCTGGTCACGCCCTCCTCGATGTCGCCGTCGGAGGCGATCACGAAGACGTGGTGGTCGAACGGGCTCTCGCCGACCGGGGCGTCCGGGTCGAACAGGCCGCGCTCGCGGCGGGCGGCCATCGCCATGCCGACCGCGGAGGCCAGGCCCTGGCCCAGCGGGCCGGTGGTGATCTCCACGCCGGGGGTGTGGCGGTGCTCGGGGTGGCCCGGGGTGTTCGAGCCCCACGTGCGCAGCGCCTTCAGGTCGTCCAGCTCCAGGCCGTAGCCGTTGAGGAACAGCTGGACGTAGAGGGTCAGGCTGGAGTGGCCCGCGCTGAGCACGAACCGGTCCCGGCCGAGCCAGTCGCCGTCGGCGGGGTCGTGCCGCATCACGCGCTGGAACAGGGTGTAGGCCAGGGGCGCGAGGCTCATCGCCGTGCCGGGGTGGCCGTTGCCCACCTTCTGCACCGCGTCCGCGGCCAGCACGCGGGCGGTGTCGACGGCGCGCTTGTCGAGATCGGTCCAGTCGTCGGGCAGGTGGGCTTCGGTCAACCGGGCGATGTCATCGGTGACGGACACTGACTTCCAGCTCCAAACTCGCATAGGCGGCTACGGGTGACGGCTGGCGGTGAACTCAATCGTTTCCGTCAGGTCCGATCCGCGGTTACCAAGGTCCGCCGGCAAGCCTAGTCCGGCGAGCGGACACTCGTGTCGTCACACGCTCTGTGGGCGTACGCACAGGCTTAGTTCGTGCGATCGAGGAGTACCCGAACGGGCTGTCCGGGGAACCCCTGGTTACGATCTGCGCATCCCCCTTGACCCCGACGAGGAGCGCCCTGCGATGAGTGCCGTCACCGAGGCCCCGGCGCGGTCGCCCCGACAGGTCGTCGGGGCGTACGTGGCGCTGACCAAGCCGCGGGTGATCGAGCTGCTGCTGATCACCACGATCCCGGCGATGCTGCTGGCCCAGCGCGGCCTGCCGCCGCTGTGGCTGATCGCGTGCACCCTGGCGGGCGGCACCCTGGCCGCGGGCTCGGCGAACGCGCTGAACTGCTACGTCGACGCCGACATCGACTCGGTGATGAAGCGCACCAGCGCCCGGCCGCTGGCGAAGGACTCGATCCCGCCGCGCAACGCGCTGATCTTCGGCATCGTGCTCGGCGTGGTCTCGTTCGGCTTCCTGTGGCTGACCACGAACCTCATCTCGGCCGTGTTCGCGGTGGCCACGATCCTGTTCTACATCTTCGTCTACACCCTGGTGCTCAAGCGTCGGACCTCGCAGAACATCATCTGGGGCGGCATGGCCGGCTGCATGCCGGTGATCATCGGCTGGTCCGCGGTGACCGGCACGGTGGCGTGGCCCGCCCTGGTGATGTTCGGCGTGATCTTCTTCTGGACGCCGCCGCACACGTGGGCGCTCGCGATGAAGTTCAAGGAGGACTACGCGCGGGCCGGCGTGCCGATGCTGCCCGTGGTGGCCACCGCGCAGCAGGTCACCAGGCAGATCGTCATCTACTCCTGGGTCACGGTGGTGTGCACGCTGCTGCTGGCGCCGGTCACCTCGTGGATCTACGTCGCGGTGGCCGCCGTGTCGGGCGTGTGGTTCGCGGTGTTCGCGCACCGGCTGCACGGTGTCGTGCGGCGCGGCGGCTCGACCAACACCATGAAGTTCTTCCACCTGTCGAACCTGTACCTGATGCTGGTGTTCTGCGGGCTCGCCGTGGACGCCGTGGTGGGCCTGCCGGTGCTCGGCTGGCCGTTCTGACGCCTCGGGCGGAAGGCCCGCCGCACACCTAACGGTGATACGGCGGGCGTTTCGTCACCCTGCGTGGTCAGGACACCGCCGAGAGCAGCTCCGTGACGCTGGGGTCGTCCAGCGACTCGACGATGCACGACCACAGCTCCAGGTTGGCCGTCGCCCACCTGGAATAGGTGGCCGCCGCCTCCGGGTCGTAGAAGTAGTAGCCCTCGTCGTGCTTGTCCCGCTGCTCGCCGACGATCTTGTGCGCCAGCTCGCGCAGCGTGATGCCGTTCTCCTCCAGGTAGCGGGGCGCGAGCACCACCGGCGTCACCGGCAGCGCCTTGAACAGGGTGTCCGCGTCGGACAGGGCCTGCGCCTCGGGGGAGATGTGGCGGTCCCGGGTGCGCATCTCCGCCTCCTCGACCACCCGGTCGACGCGCCGCGCGACGTCGTCGGGCACCCCGGCGCGGGCCAGGATGTCCAGCCGCAGCCCGCGCCCGTCCACCGGCAGCGAGTTGCGCCGGACCATGTAGTTGACGTCGTGCACCAGGGCCGCCACCTCGACCAGCGGCGCGTCCGCGCCGTTGCGCCGGGCGAAGTGGACCGCCTTGTCGCGCACGAAGCTGACGTGGTGCCAGCCGTGGAACTGGAGCTTCGGCGCGAGGTCGCGGCACAGCCGCCACACCTCGCGCCCCACCTCGGAGATCGCCTGCGCCGTGACGGAGCTCGTGACAGTGCTCATTGGACCCTCCCGTGCCGGGTGGGCCGATGGTAGAGGCGCGCGGTGGACCTCCGCGGCGGATCACATGCTGTTCGTGAGGTCCTCCAACCTCGCCTCGACGGGCACGTGGCGGTGGCTGGTGCGGGTGTCCGGGTCGAAGCTCAGGCTCCACGGGCGGACCGCGCGGGACTTGACCAGGAACGTCATGGTGTCGTCCGCGGCCTGCGGGATGCGGTGGAACTCGTGGGCCAGCATCGTGCCGGAGTGGCCCTCCACCGCCTCGGCCCGGCGCAGCAGCGTGGTCGACAGGATCGCCTCGCCGCCGTCCGTCACCTCCGCGCTGAACCGCTCGTGCAGGTAGGAGCCCTGCAAGAGGACGGTGCAGAAGTGGTAGCGGTGGTTGTGGACGGAGTCGGCGTAGCCCTGCCGCCAGTCCCGCTGCGGCTTGTACTCGTGCAGCCAGAACGTGAACGGCTCGGCCGGCTCGTCGCGCAGGCACCACGCGAAGTGCGTCGTCGTCTCCCGAGACCTGGCCGCCACGCGCACCTGGTCCTGCGGGGAGAGGGCGCGGAGGTGACCGCGCAGCCTCTCCCGCAGGCCCGGCCGATCGGCCCACACCCGGAACCCCCGTTCGACGTGGCTCCAGCGGTCGACGACAGGGGGGTCGGCCACGGAGATGAGGGAGGCGAGCTCCGCGAGGGCGGAGGTCCCGGTGAACTCGGTCAGCACGGTTTATCAGCTCCCCAACTGAGCGGTGGCGGCGAATTCCTTGCGAAAGCTGTGGAACTTCGCTTCGAGCGCCCGGAACCCGTCGTCGCCGATCCAGGTCCCGGTGATCTTCTCGAAGAGCGCGAGGAAATCGGCTCGCGTGGTGCTCGGGGTGATGACGACGTGGAGCCCCGCCTTGGAATTGCTGATGCGCAGGAACTCGGCGCGCTCCATGCCGTAGATGAACGAACCCTCGGTGAACCGCAGCGAGCGCGGGTACAGGCGGACCACGTCCGCGCCGGCGTTGCTGTAGAGGGTCAGCCACACGCTGTCGTCGAACAGCTCCATCCGGTCCAGCGGCGGGTCCGACACGATGGTGAGGTCGATGCGCGAGCAGCGGCCCCTGGCCAGGAACAGGCCGACCAGGCCGACGTGGATCTGCTCGCGCAGCCGCGCCACGATCGTGTCGTAGTCGCCGTCCGCGCCCTCGTGGCGCAGCAGGTAGCGGGCGCGGCCGCTGATCGCGTCCTCGTCCCTCGGGTCGGCCAGGACGGCCCTGAGCTCGCACTCCGTCTGCGACAGCAGGAGCCGGCAGGCCGCGTAGCGGCCCGCGAAGCCCCGGAACGCGTACAGCCGGGTCCGCTCCAGGTCCTGCATCATCACCTGGTTGAACGCCGGATCGGGCCTGGCGGTGGGCTCGAACACGTGGCTGGGGAAGAACTCGCGGTCGAGCGCCCGGTACTCGGCGGTCAGTTCGTGCAGCGCCTTCCTGCTCTCCTCGACGACCGGTTCCACCAGCGACCGGCGCGCGGCCGTGCTGGTGAGCAGCGTCTGCCAGAACCCGACCACCGCCGAGATCAGGGTGCTGGTGCCCACCGTGGTGAGGAAGGAGCGCATTCCGCCCGGTTCCATCGGACTGGAAATGGCCAGGCAGGTCCCGGAGATCACGACGAGGGTCAGCAGCAGCAGGCCCGTCCGGGTCCAGAACAATTCCTGCAACAAATTGCTGCGGACGCCCTTCGGCTCCGCGCGCACGGGGTCACCTCCCTGGTTATCGCCACTCGAACGGCCGAATGCTCTCGGTATCCGATCAAGTGCGCGCAGTAACTGTACGCGCCGGTACGCAACGGCGGAAGCGGTAATTAGTGGCACGTTTGCGGATTCAATCGAAGATCAATGACAGCGCACCGTGATCGGCGTTGGGCCTGCTGGTGGGCCCTGCGGCGCGTCCTCCGGGGTCGCACCCTAGGCTCGGCAACCATGCGTACTGTCGGCCGTACGGCCCTGGCCCTCGCGTCCCTGTTGTCCGCCGGTCTGGCGCTCACCGCGTGCACCGCTGGCGACCGGCCGTCCACCCTCACCAACACCCCGTCCGCGACCGTCCCCGCGCCCGAGGAGGCCGCGCCCACCGAGGCCGAGCTGCCCGAGCCGAGCGGCCCGCCGTGCGAGGACTCGCAGTACCAGGTGACGGGCGCGCCGGGCGAGGAGCCGTCCATCACGGTGCCCACCGGCTGCACGCCGAAGGACGGCCTGCTCGTCAAGGACATCACCGAGGGCTCCGGCGCGGAGATCCAGCCGGGCTCCACGGCCTCGATCAACTACGTGCTGGCGACCTTCAGCGACCAGCAGACCCGCGAGTCGTCGTGGGGCAGCCAGCCGTTCGAGGTGACCGACATCGGCCAGGCGCGGGTCATCCAGGGCTGGAACCAGGGCCTGATCGGCCTCAAGGAGGGCGGGCGCCGCCTGCTCGTCGTGCCGCCGGCCCTGGGCTACCCCAACGGCAGCGGCGACATCCAGCCCGGCGAGACGCTGATCTTCGTGGTCGACGCGGTCGCGGTCCAGGCGGGCTGACCCGGCGCGCGGAGGGCCCCGGCGACCCGCCGGGGCCCTCCGTCGTGTCGCCCGGTGACCCGTCAGGGCAGGAGCAGCAGCTTGCCCGTCGTGCGGCGGCCTTCCAGGTCCTCGTGCGCGCGCCGCGCCTCGGCCAGCGGGTAGCGCCCGCCGACCCGCGCCCGCAGGGACCCGTCCGCGACGGCCGCGAACAGCTCGCCCGCCCGCCACTCCAGCTCCTCGCGGGTGGCCACGTGCGCGCCCAGCGACGGCCGGGCCAGGAACACCGAGCCGGCCTGGTTGAGCCGCTGCGGGTCGAACGGCGGCACCGCGCCGCTGGACCCGCCGAACAGCGCCAGCACCCCGCGCGGCCGCAGGCTCGCCAGGCTGCCGTCGAACGTGGTCCGGCCCACGCCGTCGTAGACGGCCGCGACACCGGCGCCGCCGGTCAACCGCCGCACCTCGGGCGCGAAGTCGACCTGGTCGTACCGGATCACCTCGTCCGCGCCCGCCTCCCGCGCCAGCGCCTCCTTGGCCTCGGTCGACACCGTGCCGATGACCCGCGCGCCCCGCGCCTTGGCCAACTGCACCAGCAGCAGGCCCACACCGCCCGCGGCGGCGTGCACGAGCACCACGTCACCCTCCTGGACCGGGTAGGTGGAGGCGACCAGGTAGTGCGCGGTGAGGCCCTGGAGCATCAGCGCGCCCGCCGTCTCGTCGTCCACGCCCCCCGGCACCACCATCGCGCCCGACGCCGGCACCACCGCCTGCTCCGCGTAGCTGCCGGGGGCCTGCGACCACGCCACCCGGTCGCCCACCGCGAAACCCGCCACGTCCGGACCCACCGCGCTCACCCGGCCGGTGCCCTCCAGGCCCACCACGAACGGCAGCGGCAGCGGGTAGCGGCCCTCCCGGTGGTAGCAGTCGATGAAGTTCACCCCCGCCGCGGCCACGTCCACCAGCAGCTCACCCGCGCCGGGCGAGCGCTCCTCGACCTCGGTGAACTCCAGCGCCTCGGGGCCACCCGTCGCGCGCACCACCACTGCCTTCGGCATCCGCCGTCCTCCGTCCACAGCTCACGCGTCGTACACCAGGGGCAACCGGGCGCGGTCGCGCCGTGTTCCGCCGTCTCACTTGGCCAGGGCGACCCGGCGCGCCAGGCCCAGCGGCAGCGCGCCCGACCCGGCGATGGTGTCGTGGAACTCGCGCAGCGACCCCGTGTGCTCGGCGCGGATGCGGTCGATCTCCAGCGCGCCGGTCAGGTAGGACGGCGCCTGCGTCGGCCACGCGCAGTACCGGGTGACCTCGCCGGTCGCCGTGCCCGGCGTCAGCGACGCCTTGGTCGACATGAACTCCTCGGCCTCCTCGACGCCCATGTCGCCGCAGTGCAGCGCGGTGTCCACGACCATCCGCGCCGCCCGGAACAGCCGCGCCTCCACGTGCGCCAGCTCCTGGGCCCGCGTGGTGAAGAAGCCGTGCTCGCGCAGCAGCTTCTCCGAGTAGAGCGCCCAGCCCTCGGAGAAGTAGGGCGTGCGGAACACCTTGCGCACCGGCCGGTCCTGCGCGGCCAGCCACGACAGGTGCCAGTGGTGGCCGGGGTAGGCCTCGTGCACGGCGATCGTGGCCAGCTGCGCCCGCGAGTTGGTGCGCAGCCGCTGCTCCACCTCCTCGGCGCTGAAACCCTCCGGCGGGAACGGCACGAAGAAGTGACCGGTCCGCTGGTCGGTCAGCGGCGGCGGCGACATGTAGGAGGCCACCGCCAGCACCGGGCGCTGGAACGCGGGCGAGGGCACCACCCGGCACTCCTCGCCCTCGGCCAGCGTCACCAGGCCGTGCTCCACCAGGAACGCCCGTGCCCGCCGCGTCTCCGCCTCGTACTCCGCCCGCATCGCCTCCGGCGTCGGCGGGAAGTCGTCCTGGAGACCCGCCATCACCGAGTGCCAGTCGTCCGACCCGGCCAGCTCCCGCATCTCGGCGTCCAGCTCGGCGTACGCGGCCTTGCCGCGCTCGTGCAGCTCCGCCGCGCCGTAACCCAGCACCTCCTGCTCGCGCAGCAGCGTCGAGTACAGCCGCTCGCCCATCCGCCAGTCGCCGGTCGCCCGCTCCGCGAACCCGTCCAGGAACGCCGCCAGCTCGTCGAACGCCCGCGCGGCGGGCTCCGCGGCCTCCGCCAGCTCCGCCCGCAGCGCCGGGTCGACCACCTCGGCGGGCAGCGTGCCCGTCAGGAACGCCCGCCCGGTCCTCGCCTGGGCCGCGGCGCGCAGCACGATCTTCGGCGACGCCAGCTCCGGGTCCAGGTTCGCGCGGCACGCGGCGAGCACCGACGGCACCTCGGCCAGCCGCTTCACCACGCTCGCCACCAGCTCCGGCTCCGGCCGCAACCGGTTGAGGAACGCGCTGAACAGCGGGAACAGCACCGCTCCGGTGTAGACCGACGGGTCACGCCGCCACGCGGGCCACGACGCCTTCGCCCGCACACCGCGCAGCACGGCGACCACCAGGTCGCGGTCGACCGACTCCTGGAGGTCGTCGGTCTCCAGGGCGGTGAACCGGTCGAGCCACGAGCCGGCCTCGCGTTCGTGGTCGGCGAAAGCGGTGGCGGTGAAATCGCCGAGCGTGTGGTCGTGGGCCAATGAGCCGAGCATCGCCGCGTTCCCCGGAGTGCGGTCGAAGTGCCAGGCCAGGAACTCGCCGACCAGTCGGTCGGCCTCGGTCTTCGCAGTCACGAGCAGGGAAGTTACCTGCTGGTCGACCCATGCGCCCGGGGCTGCCGAACCGGTCGTGCCTTGCCCGTTGACACTCCGGGGGCCGCGTTGGCGGGGGTGCCGGAGTGCCCGGTCCGGCGGCTGCCGGGTAGCGCTTCACTCGAAAGTGATCTTGCTTCTGGTCGAACACCTGTTCGATGATTGGCCCATGTCACACGATGCGAAGCTCTTCACGGTCCACTGCGCGGCCTTGCGCCCCCTTCCTCGAACGCGAGCCGACCGCGCGTGGGTTCAGGTCCCGTGCGCCCAGGACGTCAGCGGCTCCTGCGGCTCCGGAAACTCCTGCGGCCTTCGGGAGCCCGGGAACTCCTGCGGCTCCGAAAACTTCCACGGCTTCGGGAACTTCCGCGGCTCCGGCGGGCGAGGAGCGCGCCGGCTCGCGAACGCGCCGCCGCGGGCGAAGTCGCGCCGCTGTTCCCCGGTGCGACGTTCGTGGAGTAGGCCGATGCGCGCCCCTGCGCCGTCGGCGGGTTCCTCGTCCCGGGAGGCGCGGTGAGCGCTGCCACGTGCGCGGAAGTTACCGGCAGGTTCTAGTCTGGGAGGTGTGGCTGAGGAGAAGAAGACCGAGGCGAAGAAGGTCGGCCGCGCGGTGAAGACCGCGTCGGAGTTCGTGGCCGCGCACGGCAAGCCGGCGCGTGCGGTCGTCGAGCCCGTCGGGCGGGCCGGGGCCCGGCTCGTGCTGGTCGGCGACGACGGGGCCATGGGCGACGTGTTCCTGCCGGACGTGGCGACGGCCGAGGCGGTCGTCGAGGCGACGCCGGACCTGGAGAAGCACGACTGGGACCGCGAGACGACCGCCGCGGTGAAGATCGGCCCCGCGCACCGCCGCAAGATGGCGGGCCGGTGAAGGTCCTCTTCGCCACCTGCGCCGGGCTGCCCGCCGGCGACGGTGACGACGACGCGTTGTTCGGCGCCCTGGCCGACGTCGGCGTGCACGCCGACTGGGTGGAGTGGGGCACGCCGGTCGAGTCCGACCTGGTCGTGCTGCGGGCCACGTGGGACTACACCGAGCGGCTGCCGGAGTTCCTGTCCTGGTGCGACGCGCAGCCCGCCCTGGTCAACCCGGCGGGCGTGGTGCGCTGGAACACCGACAAGTCCTACCTGCTCGACCTCGCGCGGGCGGGTGTGCCGGTGGTGCCGACGGCACTGGCGGAGCCCGGGTTCACCGACTGGCCGGACGGCGAGTTCGTGGTCAAGCCGGTCGTCGGCGCGGGTTCCCGGGGCGTGCTGCGCTTCGCGGCCGGCGACCGCGACGCCGCGGCGCGGTACCTGGTCGAGCTGGGCGTGCGCGCGCTGGTGCAGCCGTACCAGGCGGACGTGGACGTGGTCGGCGAGACGGCGCTGGTGTTCCTCGGCGGCCAGTACTCGCACGCCTTCACCAAGGGCGCGATGCTCACCCCCGACGTCGAGTACGACGAGTCCGGGCTCTACGTCGTGGAGCGGCTGGCCGGCGCGTCGCCGTCGGCCGCGCAGCGGCGGGTCGCCGAGGACGCCTTGGACGCGGCCGGCGCGCTGACCGGCCTGGCCCGCCACGACCTGCTGTACGCGCGGGTCGACCTGGTGCCGGGCGCGGACGGCTCGCCCCTGCTGCTGGAGCTGGAGCTGGTCGAGCCGTCGCTGGGCTTCCGGCAGACCGACGCGACCGCGCCGCTCCGCTTCGCCTCGGCCGTGCGGGCCGCGCTGGCTCGGCGGTAGGGCCACGGGGTCACGGAGGGCACAGGGGCACAGGGTCAGCGCAGCTTCTCGGCGATCTCCTCCAAGCCCTGCCTGATCAGCCGCCCGTACCCGTCGTCGCCCAGCGCGCCGATCATGTCCCGGGCCAGTCGCAGGTGCTCGCGGGCGCGGTCGAGGTCGCCGAGCTTGCGGTGGCACTCGCTCAGGTTCAGGTGCAGCGACGGGTACAGGCCGGCCACCGGGAGCGCCACGCCCGCCCGCGCCATCCGCTCGTCGTCGAGCAGGTCGGCGGCCTCCAGCGCGCGCAGGTCCCAGACCAGTTCCTGGCGCACGTCGTCCTGCACGTCGGCCATCGCGTGCGCGAGGGTGCAGCGGTGCAGCGGGTCGCCCCGCTCGCCGCCGATCTCGTCCCAGAGCCCGGTCAGCAGGAGGCGCGCGGCCTCCCGCTCGCCCCGGTGGCCGAGTTGCGCCGCCTCGCCGATCCGGAGGAGCACCGGGTCCGTGACACCCGGCGGTTCCCCCTCGCCCCCGGGCGGTGGTCCGGTCTGCGGTCCGGTCGGCGTCACCTCAGTCCCGACCCGATCCCGGTCAGCGCGCGGACCTCCATCTCGGCCTGCTTGGCCGGGTCGGCCCGCTCCTTCGACAGCACCGTGCCCAGGTACCCGCACAGGAACGAGAACGGGATCGACACCAGGCCCGGGTTGCTCAGCGGGAACCAGGCGAAGTCCACGTCCGGGAAGATCGAGTTCCGCGCGCCGGACACGGCGGGGGAGAAGGCCAGCAGCACGATGCACGAGCCGAGGCCGCCGTAGATCGCCCACAGGGTGCCGTTGGTGTTGAAGCGCTTCCAGAACATCGAGTAGATGATCGTGGACAGGTTCGCCGACGCCGCCAGCGCGAACGCCAGCGCCACCAGGAACGCCACGTTCTGCCCGTTGGCCGCGATGCCGCCGAGGATCGCCAGCAGGCCGACCACGACCGCGGTCAGCCGGGCCACCCTGATCTCCGAGCGCGGGTCGGCCTGACCGTGCTTGATCACGTTGGCGTACACGTCGTGCGCGAAGGACGCCGACGCGGTCAGCGTCAGGCCCGCCACCACCGCGAGGATCGTCGCGAACGCCACCGCGCTCACCACGCCCAGCAGCACCGCGCCGCCGATCTCGTAGGCCAGCAGCGGCGCGGCCGAGTTCTCGCCGCCCGGCGCCTTGGTGATGTCGTTCGCGCCGACCAGCGCCAGCGCGCCGAAGCCGATCACCAGGGTGCACAGGTAGAACGTGGCCATCATCCACGTCGCCCAGACCACCGAGCGGCGCGCCTCGCGCGCATTGGGCACCGTGTAGAACCGCATCAGCACGTGCGGCAGCGAGGCGGTGCCGAGCACCAGCGCCAGCGCCAGCGAGATGAAGTCCAGCCGGGCCAGCGGCGTGCCGCCGTACCGGGCGCCCGGCTCCAGCACCTGCGGGCCCAGCGGGGTGTTGCGGGACGCGGTCTCCAGGATCGACGACAGGCTGAACCCGAACTTGCCCAGCAGGAACACCGTCATCAGGGTCACGCACAGCACCAGCAGCACGGCCTTGATCATCTGCACCCAGGTGGTGCCCTTCATGCCGCCCACCAGCACGTACAGCACCATGACCACGCCCACCACCGCGATGATGACCGCCTGGCCGCCCTTGGTGTGCACGTCCAGCAGCAGCGCCATCA
Source organism: Saccharothrix xinjiangensis (assembly GCF_039527585.1). Classification (NCBI taxonomy): domain Bacteria; kingdom Bacillati; phylum Actinomycetota; class Actinomycetes; order Pseudonocardiales; family Pseudonocardiaceae; genus Saccharothrix; species Saccharothrix xinjiangensis. The sequence continues at coordinate 180,491 of NZ_BAAAKE010000015.1, forward strand.
GCGCGCCCGCGCCCGCCATCTGCGCGATCATGTAGAACAGCGAGATCACCAGCGTCACGTTCGCCGCCGCCGCGCGCACCGGGCGTTGCCGCATCCGGAACGCGAGCACGTCCCCCAGGGTGAACCGGCCGGTGTTGCGCAACCGCTCCGCGATGATCATCAGGCCCATCAGCCAGGAGACGACCCAGCCGATGGAGTACAGGAACCCGTCGTAGCCGTTGACCGCGATGCTGCCCGAGATGCCCAGGAACGACGCGGCGGACAGGAAGTCGCCCGACAGCGCGATGCCGTTCTGCGGCCCGGTGAAGCTGCTGCCCGCGGCGTAGTAGTCCGACGCGGTGCTGTTGCGGGAGCCCGCCCGGTACACGACGTAGAGCGTGATCAGCACGAAGACGCCGAACACGCCGAGGTTGATCGCGGTGTTGCCGCCCATCAGGCCCGCTCCTCGTCGGTCAGCGAGCGGACCGCGGCCACCTGCGGGTCGAGCTTGCGGCGCGCGTACCGGGCGTAGGCCAGGGTGAGCGCGATCGTCGTGGCGAACTGGAGCAGCCCGAACAGCAGCCCCACGTTGACCACCCCGTACACCGGCGTGCCCATGAACTCCGGCAGGTACGCCGACAGCGCGACGTAACCCAGGTACCAGAGCAGGAAGCCGCACGTGGCGGGCAGGATGAAGACCGTCGTCCGGCGGCGCAGCTCGCGGAAGTCGTCGCTCGCCTGGAGTGCCACGAAGTCCGGCGCCCCGGACTCGTCGACCAACAGGGGCGCCTGCGGTTCGTCGAAAGTCGCGAAGCCGCGCCCGCCGCGGGCCGCTCTCGAATCCGTCGGAGGCAGGATCGCCTTCGTCATCAATCCTCCACGGGGATTTGCCGCGCCGCGCGCGGGGGATCGCGCGGATCGCCGGCGAGTGCTCAGCGTAACCGCGCCGGCCCGCCAGTCAACGCCTCCCGGGCAACCGGGTGGCCGGCTTCGCGCCGGTCGCTCCGCTGCGACGTCGCGCGATGTCTCAATAGGCGTCCGATGGATCCGGCGATCGTCACGCTGCGCCAATCGGATGAGGACAGACCGCAAGGTCATTGTCCCGGGCCTGTCCACCACTTACTATCGCGCAGCAACATCCGCCGCCCGCCGCCATAAAGCTGTCGGCGTCGTTCAAAGTTGAAACAACTACGAACTTTCCGGGGCTTGTCTGGTGACTGGCGACAACAACTCGCGACGGCAGTGGTGGTCCGCCGTCGCGGACTGGCGGAATTGGCGCCTGCCGATCAAGCTCGCCGCCGTGCTGGCGGTGCCCGTGATGGTGGCGGTCGGCGCGGGCCTGGTGCAGATCCGCGGTTACGTCGCGAGCGCGGACGGTTACGCCGCGATGCAGCGCCTGGTGACGCTGCGCGCCGGGCTCGACCCGCTGATCGAGGGCGTGCAGTCGGAACGCGCGATGGCCGCGCGGCGCCCCGAGGGCCAGGGCGTCGACGCGGACGACTTCCGGGTCCAGGTCCGCACCACCGACACGGCCGCCGCCGGCGTGAAGAACCTCGTCGACCGCGCCAGGCTCGGCGAGGTGGCGGCCGCCCGCTTCCAGGACGTGGTGGTGCAGCTCGACGGCCTGCCGCAGCTGCGCGACCGCGTGCTCACGGGCACCGTCGACCTGGCCGGCGGCGTCGGCGGCTACAGCGTGGTGCTGCGCGCCCTGATGGACTTCGACCAGGCCATGGTCGGCGACTTCGGCGACCCCGCCCTGTCCGGCACCGCCACCGCCCTGCACAACCTGGCCATGGCCGCCGAGCAGATGTCCTGGCAGCAGGCCACCGTGCTCGCGGGCATCAGCCGGGGCACGTTGCTGGCCAACGAGCTCACCATGCTGGAGCAGTCCTGGACCCGCCAGGAGGACAAGCTCGCCGACTTCGCCGCCGTCGCGACGCCGCGCCAGCAGCAGGACTACCGGACCACGTTCTCCGGCCCGGACGTGGACACCCGCAACCGCCTGTTCCAGTACGTGCGCAGCGTGCCCGGCGTGGTCTCGAACGACGTGCCGGTGGACGAGTGGAACAGCAGCTCGCGCGGCGCGCTCAGGCAGGTCGGCGTCGTGCTGCGGACGTTGGAGGACCAGCTCGACGCCGCCGCCGCCCGCCTCCAGGACGCCACCAGCGACCGCGCGGGCGCGGCGTCGGTGATCCTGCTGGCGTCGCTGTTCGCGGCGGCGGGCATCGGGTTCGTGGTCGGCAGCTACCTGCTGCGCTCCCTGCGGGCGCTGCGCGGCGCCGCGCTCGACGTGGCCGAGCACCGGCTGCCCGAGCTGGTCGCGCAGCTGCGCGACAACGCCGCGCCCGACGTGTCCGTCGAGCCCGTGCCCGTGCACACCAGGGAGGAGCTGGGCCAGCTGGCCCGCGCCTTCGACGCGGTGCACCGGCAGGCCGTCAGCTCCGCCGCCGAGCAGGCCGACCTGCGCGCCGCGATGCGCAACGCGTTCACCAACCTGTCCCGCCGCAGCCAGGGCCTGGTGGAGCGGCAGCTCAAGCTCATGGAGGAGCTGGAGCGCCAGGAGGAGAACCCCGAGCAGCTGGCGAACCTGTTCAAGCTCGACAACCTCGCCACCCGGATGCGCCGCAACAACGAGAACCTGATGGTGCTCTCCGGCGGCGACGTGGCCCGCCGCTTCACCCGCCCGGTGCCGCTGGGCGACGTGCTGCGCGCCGCGGCGTCCGAGATCGAGCAGTACCAGCGGGTCGTCGTGCAGACCACGCCGTCGGTCGAGGTCGTCGGCTACGCGGCGGGCGACCTGGTGCGGCTGGTGGCCGAGCTGCTGGACAACGCCACCACGTTCTCGCCGCCGCGCACCCAGGTCGTGGTGGGCGGCCGGGTCCGCCCTGGCGGCGGCGTGCTGGTGGACGTGGTGGACCAGGGCGTCGGCATGTCCGAGGAGGACCTGGCCCAGGCCAACCGCCGCATCGCGCTGGCCGCCGCCGAGGACTCCGGCGAGCTGACGGTGTCCCGCCAGCTCGGCCTGTACGTGATCGGCCGGCTCGCCGGGCGGCACGGCGTCGAGGTGGTGCTGCGCGAGCAGGGCGACGGCCTGCGCGCCGTGGTGGCGCTGCCCGCCGAGCTGGTCCGCGCGGTGGGCGCCGCGCCCGGCCGGCCCGTGCCCGCCCACGCCGCCGTCGCGCCGCAGGACATCCCGGCCCCCGCCGCGCCGGTCAACGGCAAGCACGTGGCCGGTATGCCGCAACGCCTTCCTGGCCTCGGCATGGCCGGCTCGCAGCGCGCCGTCCCGAAGGGCTCCCCGACCGGCGTCCCCTCGCCCAAGGCCCGCCCCGCCGGCGCCCCTCCCGGTGGACCGTCGACGGGCCCGCAGCCGTTCCCCGCGCACGGCCTGCCGCCCGCGCCCTTCTCCGCCGCGCCTTCCTCCACTGCGCCGTCCTCCGCCGCGCCGTCCGCGCCGCCGTCCACGGGCCCGCAGCCGGTGCTGCCGCAGCCCCCGGCCACCGGACCGCAATCGCTGGTCATGCCGCCGGCGGTGCCGCCGCTGCCGCCCGCCGTGCCGCTGAAGGAGGACGGCTGGTCGCCGTTCAGCGGCCGCACCACCGACTCGTCGACCCCCACCGCACCGGCGCCCGCGCCGACACCGGCGCCCGCGCCGCAGCGGAACGGGTCGACGTGGTTCGGCGGCACGAGGGTGCCGACCGGACCTGCCGAGCCGGCGCGCCACCGCGCGCCGGAAGACCACGAGCGCGGGGAGGCGCCCGTGACCGAGAGCGCGTCAGGCCTGCCGAAGAGGCGGCCGCGCAAGAACCTGGTGGAGAACCTGGTGGCCGAACGGCCGGGCGCACCCGAAGCGGTGGCACCCGTACGGAGGGATCCGCAGGCGACACGCGGTTTCCTGTCCAGCTACCAGACCGGTATCCGGCAAGGTGTGCAGGAGTCCGGGGAGAACCGAGCCGGTCAGGAGAACAACGGATGAGCGCGCAGAAGTCCCGACAGGTCGACCAGTTCGGCTGGTTGGTGAGCAGCTTCGCCGATCGCGTGCCGGGTGTGGCCCACGCGGTGGTGATCTCGGTGGACGGCCTGCTGCTCACCGCGTCCAGCGGCCTGCCGGAGGACCGGGCCGACCAGCTGGCCGCGATCGCGGCGGGGGTGGCGAGCCTGACCGAGTCGGCGTCGCGCTGCTTCGACGGCGGCAGCGTGCTCAGGTCGGTGGTCGAGATGCAGCACGGGATCATGCTGCTGATGTCGATCAGGGACGGCTCGTGCCTGGCGGTGCTCGCCGCGCCGGACGCCGACGTCGGCCAGATCGCCTACGAGATGACCGTCGTGGTCGACCAGGTCGGCCAGGTCCTCACCCCCGAGCTGCGCGCCCAGCTCCACGGCGCCAAGCGGATGATGGCCCGCCCGTCCGCATGAGGTGGTTATGAGCCACGACCAAGACCCAGCCGGGTCGTCGGACCAGTCGTTCGCGGCGCTGCTCAACGGGTTCAGCCTGGACTCCCGGCGGCGCAAGCCGGGCGACGGGCCGGCGCCGGAGGAGCCGGCCGCCGTCGGTGGCGGCGATGACACCGGCGACGCCGGCGACACCCAACCGCACCGCCCGGTGTTCGACGACGACGACTTCGACTACCCCCGGGAGGAGGCGGCGTCGATCGTCCGCGCCTACTCGTGGACCGGGGGGCGCACCACCTCGTCCTACCAGCTGGAGGTCGAGACCCTGGTCTCGGCGGTGGACTGGGACTACCCGGGCGGCATGAAGGCCGAGTACCACGAGGTGATCACCCTCGTGGACCACCCCCGGTCGGTCGCGGAGGTGGCCGCCCTCCTGCGCCTGCCCCTGGGCGTGGCCAAGGTGCTGCTCGGCGACATGGCCGAGCGCGGCCTGATCGACGTGCACGACACCGCCTCCGCCGAGCAGCCGGACCTGGGCCTGATGGAACGCGTCCTGGCGGGCCTGCGCCGCCTCTGACCCCCGAACCCCCGGAACCGGGACCCGACACGCGGCGCCGCGCCTTTGCGCGAAGATCAGCACGCGACCTACTATGGTTTCAGTGTTGACCGAAGCACATGGGGGGTGGCGGTGAGCGTCGGACGGGAGACCCGGCTGTCGGCGTGGATCGAGAGGTTCGCGGCGCACTTCGAGAAGGAGGGCTTCCCGCTCATCGGGGGGCGCATCATGGGCTACCTGCTCGTGTGCCAGCCCACCGAGCGCACGGCCGCGGAGCTGTCGCAGGAGCTGGAGGCGAGCAGCGGTTCGATCAGCACGAACCTGAAGTTCCTGGTCAACGCCGGCCTGGTGACCAAGCGGACCCGGCGGGGCAGGCAGGCGGCGCAGTACCGCATCAACGAGAAGCGGTGGGCCGACCTGGTGCAGGCCAAGCTGGACGCCCTGGTCAGCGTGCGCGAGCTGACCGAGGCGGGGATGCGGCTGATGAGCGGTGACCCGGAGCGGGCCGTGCGGCTGCGCGCGGTCGACGACCTCTACGCGTGGCTGGCGACGGAGCTGCCCGCGGTCTGGGAGCGGAGGCCACCCTCGGCGCGGTGAGCCCGTTCCCTGGTGGACACCCACAGGGCGGCGGTGGCGACGACGACGGTGCCGGCGCCGAGCACGTGCAGCGACACGAGCACCTCGGGCACGCCGGTCCAGTACTGGACCATGCCCAGGACGCCCTGCGCGAGGACCACGCCGACGAGCACGTAGTAGGGCCGTCGCGGCACCGGGTGGCCCTTGAGCGCGAAGCCGAGCGCGACGAGCATGCCGAGGAACAGGAACAGCAGGTCGGCGTGCAGCTGGGACAGGGTGTCGACGGGCGCGTCCAGGCGCGGGGTGTCGGCGTCGCCCGCGTGCGGCCCGGCGGCGGTGACGAAGGTGCCGGCCAGCAGCAGGAGGCCGAGCACGGCGGCCTGCACGGTCTGGAGCGCCATCAGGGGCCGCGGCACGAGGGGTCGGGCGGGTTCGTCGCCCTCGCCGAGGGCGGCGACCAGCAGCACGGCGAACCAGACGAGCGCCATGGACACGAGGAAGTGCACGGACACGGTCCACCACAGCAGGCCGGTCAGCACGGTGACGCCGCCGATGAGGGCCTGGAGGACCACGCCGCCGAACTGCACGAGGGCGAGGGTCACCACGCGCTTGCGGCGCGGCCGGTCGAACCAGGCGGCGAGCACGCACAGCGCGGCGATGACGCCGACCACGCCGGTGAGGGTGCGGTTGCCGAACTCGACCCACTGGTGCAGGGAGGCGACCTCGGGGTGCTCGGTGGGCACGAGGCTGCCCTCGAAGCACTGCGGCCAGGTGGGGCAGCCGAGGCCGGAGCCGGTCACGCGCACGATGGAGCCGGTGACCGCGATGCCGCCCTGGGCGATGACCACGGCGACGGCGAAGGCGCGTTGGAACCGGCTGAGGGCGGTGGTGAACCAGGCGGGCACCTCCCGATGGTAGGTACCGCGATGCGGGGCGTTCCGGGCGGGGTCAGTCGAGCCGGGTGGTCCTGGCGGCCAGCGCGCCCGCGACCGCACCCCAGATGACCAGCACCAACACGTGGCGGAGCGCGGGTGCGGCGCCGTCGACGACCGCATGGTGCAGTCCTTCGGCGAGGGCGGCGGAGGGAAGTGCGTCCACGATCACGCCCAGCCACGCGGGCAGGGTGTCCACGCCGAGGGCGACGCCGCCGATGAGCAGCAGCACGAACCAGGCGATGTTGGCGAGGGCGAGCACGACCTCGGCGCGCAGCGCGCCGCCGAGCAGGACGCCGAGGGCGCCGAAGGTCAGGGAGCCGAGGACGAGGAGCGCGGCCGCCCACAGCAGGCCCGTGACGGGCGGGAGCCGCCAGCCGAGCAGGAGCGCGACGGCGGAGAGGACCAGCACCTGCACGGCGACGACGGCCAGCCCGGCGGTCACGCGGCCGGCGACGAGCAGCCAGCGGGGCAGGGCGGTCGCGGCGAGCCGCTTGAGCACGCCGTAGCGGCGGTCGAAGCCGAGGGCGATGGCCTGGCCGGTGAAGGCGGAGGAGATCACCGCGAGGGCGAGGACGCGGGCGGTGGCGGAGGCGACGCGCGGTTCGGGGACCGGGATGACCGACATGAGGCTCATCGCGACGAGCAGCGCGACCGGGATGAGGACGGTCAGCAGGACCTGCTCGCCGTTGCGCAGGGTGAGCGCGGTCTCGGTGCGGGCCTGGGCGAACAGCATCCGGGCGAGGTTGCCGCGGCCGGGCGCGGGGGTGAAGGTGCCGGGGGCGAACCGGTGTTCGGTCACGAGCGCAGCTCCCTGCCGGTCAGCTCCAGGAACACGTCTTCCAGGCTCCGCCTGGCCACGGTCAGCTCTTCGGCGAGCACGCCCTGCTGGGCGCACCAGGAGGTGACGGTGGAGACGACCTGCGGGTCGATGGTGCCCCGCACGAGGTAGGCGCCGCGGGTGGTCTCGCGGACCTCCATGCCCTCGGGCAGGGCCTCGTGCAGCAGGGTCAGGTCCAGGCCGGGGCGGGCGCGGAAGCGGAGCTGCTGCTCGTCGTGCCGGGTGGTCAGCTCGGCGGGGCTGCCCTGGGCGACGACGCGGCCGGCGTCGACGATGACGACCTGGTCGGCGAGGGCTTCGGCCTCGTCCATGAGGTGGGTGGTGAGCAGCACGCCCACGCCGTCCGCGCGCAGGGCGGCGACGAGGTCCCACACGAGGTGGCGGGCCTGCGGGTCGAGGCCGGCGGTGGGTTCGTCGAGGAACACCAGCTCGGGTCGGCCGACGAGGGCGCAGGCGAGCGACAGGCGTTGCTGCTGGCCGCCGGAGAGGCGCTTGTAGGGGGTGCGGCCGACGGAGGTCAGGCCGAGGACGTCGAGCAGCCACGCGGGGTCGTGCGGGTTGGCGGCGCAGGCGGCGACGAGGCGGAGCAGCTCGTCGGCGCGCACGCCGGGGTAGCCGCCGCCGCCCTGCGGCATGACGCCGATGCGGGCGCGCAGCCGGTCGCCGTCGCGGGCGGGGTCGAGGCCGAGGACGCGGACCTGCCCGGCGTCGGCTCGGCGGAACCCCTCGCACACCTCGACGGTGGTGGTCTTGCCCGCGCCGTTGGGGCCGAGCAGCGCGAGGACCGAGCCGGTGTCGAGGGCGAGGTCGAGTCCGTTCACCGCGACGGTGGAGCCGTAGCGCTTGACCAGCCCCGACACTTCCACGGCAGGCTGCTGGGGGTGCGGGCTCACGACAGCGAAGCGTAGGACCTGGCCGGTTCGGGCCGGTGGTGGGGTCAGCCCTACCAGGGTTTACCCCGGCTCGCTTCAGGGTCGCCTCGGGGGCGTTCCGGATATCTTCCGGTGCGCTCGGACCGCCAGGATTCCTGTTGTGGCGGGATTCAGGGGGAAAAGCCAGGCGGTGGTGCTGCCGTTGGCGGTGGTGGGGCTGATCGGCTCACTGCTCCCGGTCGTGTACCTGCACGTGGTTTCGGTCGGTGAATTGAGCCCGGTGCGGCACACGGTCAGCGATTACATCTTCGTCGACGACGGGGCGGTGCTGCTGGCGGTGACCGCGCTGTCGCTGTCGGCGGCGTCGGCGGGGCTGCTGCTGGCGCTGGTGCGGTCCGGTCTGCCGGGGCGCGGGGCGGCGTCGTGGCTGCTGGGCCTGTGGTCGGCGGGGTTGGCGGTGGCCGCGGTGTTCCCGACGGACCCGGTCGGCGAGCCGACGTCGTTCTCGGGGGCGGTGCACCGGTACGCGGGCGCGGTGATGTTCGCGGCGCTGCCGCTGGCGGGGTGGTTGGTTTCCCGCACGTTCACCACCAGTACCGCGGTTCGTCGATTTTCCGTGGCTGCCGGAATCACCTCGGTCGCTTTTATGCTCAGCCACGTCGCGGTGGTCCGGCCGGGCAGCGGCGCGGTTCTGCTGGGTCTTTTCGAACGGGTGTTGTTCGCCCTGCTTTACGGCCTGCTGTTCGCCTTGGCCGCCGCTGCGGTCCGCCGGGGGGTGTCGTCGTGACGTGGTTCGCGGTGGCGCTGGCGGTGCTGGGCGCGGTGTGCTTCGCCTTCGCCGCCCGCTTCCAGCACGACGCGGTGCGGGCGGGCGGTGGCGCGCCGAGGTTGCCGGAGCTGGTGCGCCGGCCGCGGTGGCTGCTGGGCCTGCTGCTGCTCGTCCTCGGCTCCGGTGTGCACGCGGTGGCGCTGGGGATGGCGCCGCTGAGCGTGGTGCAGCCGGTGGGCGTGGTGGCCATCGGCATCACCGCGCTGCTCGACGGGCGTCGCCGCGAGCTGCCCGCGGTGCTGGTGACCACGTTCGGGGTGGGCGCCTTCGTGCTGCTGGCCGCGGGCAGCGCCACGTCCACCGCGGTCGCGCCGGAGGCGGAGGCGCGCGCCGGGCTGCTGGCGCTCGGCCTGGTCGCCGGGCCGGCCCTGCTGGGGGTGCTGGCGAAGCGGCCGACGGCGCGGGCCCTCGGGTTCGGCACGGCGGCCGGTGTCGCCTACGGCCTGGTCTCGGTGCTCATGCGCGCGGTGTCCCAGGACGTCCAGCGGGGTGGCCTGTCCTGGACGACCGCGCTGTCGGTGGCGGGCATCGCCGTCGCCCTGATCGTCGGTGGCTGGTTCACCCAGCACGCCTATGCCAGTGGACCGCCGCACCTGGCGGTCGCCTGCCTCACCGTGGTGGACCCGCTCGTGGCCGTCGGCATCGGCGCGGGGCTGCTCGGTGAGGCGAACCGGACCAGCGGCGCCGTCGCCCTGGCCGAACTCGCCTGCGCCCTGGTCGCCGTCGGCGGCGTGGTGGTGCTGGCACGTGGACCACGAGCTGTTCCCACCAGAACGGAGAAGACAGTGAACGACGGACGCGCCCAGCGGGTCGTGATCGCCGCGGACACCTTCCCGCCGGACGTCAACGGCGCGGCCAGGTTCGCCCACCGGTTGGCCGTGGGCCTCGCCGGCCGGGGTCACGACGTGCACGTGATCTGCGCGTCCCCGACGGGGCGGGCGGGCTTCGAGCACGTCGACGGCATCACCGTGCACCGGCTGCGGTCGCACCGCACGCCGTTCCACCGGACGTTCCGCATCGGGCTGCCGTGGGAGGTGCGCCGGGACGTGGAGGTGCTGCTGGACCGGCTGCGACCGGACCTGGTGCACGTGCAGGCGCACTTCGTGGTGGGGCGGCTCGTGCTGCGGCGGGCGGCGGAGCTGGGGGTGCCGACGGTGGCGACCAACCACTTCATGCCGGAGAACCTGTTCGGCCACGCGCGGGTGCCGGAGTGGCTGCGTGGCGTGGCGTCGCGGTGGGCGTGGCGCGACCTGGGGCGGGTGTACGGGGTGGCGGACGTGGTGACCGCCCCGACGCCGCGGGCGGTGGAGCTGCTGCACGACAACGGGTTCCCGCCGCGGGCGGTGCCGGTGTCGTGCGGGATCGACATCGACCGGTACCGGGGTCGGTGCCCGGAGCGGCGCTCGGACGCGCCGACCGTGCTGTTCGTGGGCCGGTTGGACGAGGAGAAGCGCGTGGACGAGCTGCTGCGCGCGGTGGCGCTGGTGCCGCGCCTGCGCGCGGAGGTCGTGGGCGACGGGTCGTGCCGGTCGGGGTGGGAGCTGCTGGCCCGGGACCTGGGCATCGCCGACCGGGTGCGGTTCCGGGGCTTCGTGTCCGAGGAGGAGCTGCTGGACGCCTACGCGGCGGCCGACGTGTTCTGCATGCCCGGCATCGCCGAGCTCCAGAGCCTGGCCACCATGGAGGCGATGGCCGCGGGCAAGCCGGTGGTGGCGGCCGACGCGATGGCGCTGCCGCACCTGTGCCGCCCGGGCCGCAACGGCTGGCTGTTCACCCCCGGCGACGTCCGGGGCCTGGCCGACCGCCTGCACGCGGTGGTCGCCGACCCGGCCGTGACGGCCCGCCTGGGCGCGGCGAGCAGCGACCTGATCGCCGCCCACGCCCTGGACACGACCCTGGACACCTTCGAGTCGCTGTACGCCCGCGCGATGGGGCTGCCGCCCGTGCAGGTCACGGCCTTGGCGGCCTGACCGCCGGGAGCGCGACGGGTCGCGGCTCGGACGCAGCCCGTCGCGGTCGTCCTCCGGCGCACTTTTGCGGAGGACGCCGCGGCCGGGGCGGCGAGGATGGCAGCTTCGACCGAGGAGGTTGCCGGGTGCTGTTGGAAGTGGCGGTGAAGGCGCTCGCGGGTGCGGCCGCCAAGCCGGCCCTGGACGCGGTCGCGCGCCAGGAGAAGGTCGTGGCGCTGCTCAAGAAGCTCAGGCTGGAGCCCGCGGTCCCGCCGCGCGACTTCGAGGGCATCTACGTGTACGCGCTGGTGGAGCACTGCTACGGCAAGCCGGGACCGGTCGTGGAGTTCTTCCGCAACGAGTACGTCAAGCGGGCTTTCTTCGACTCCTTCTCGACCGGCGACCCGAGCCACCTCGACCGCGAGGCCGAGGGCGTCATCGACTGGAACGACGAGACCGGGGCGCTCGGTCACCTCGGCCGGGACTTCCGCCGCGACTGCCGCCGCGAGTTCGCGAAGTTCACCGCGGTGTTCAACGCGCTGGTCGACCGCAGCCGGGGCGCGGCGGAGGCGCGGGCCGAGCGCAAGATCGACGGCTTGCAGGACCAGCTCTCCGAACTGGACCGGAAGCTGGCCTCCCTGGCCTCGATCGAGGAGGTGCGCGAGGTCGCGACCACGCCCGCCGCGGGCCAGTCGAACCCCCTGGAGTGGCTGGCGGCCGAGGTCAAGGCGTGGTTCGACGCCATCGGCTACCCGTTCGAGCGCCACCAGGAGCCGTCGTCCTCGTCGTTCGAGTGGATCATCCAGGTGCCCTTGCGACGGCGGTACGACCGCGTGGTCGTGCTCGGGGTCGTCGGCGAGCTGTCCGCCTCCCACCTCGACCGGGCGCGCAGGTCGCTGGAGGACAACCGCGCCGACGAGGCGTGGGTCATCGCGCCGCGCCGGGTCAGCCCGGCCGCGCGGGAGGCCGCCGACGACCGGGTCGCCTGCTACACGCTGGACGAGCTGATCGACCAGGACGCGAACTTCGACGGGTACCTGGAGTGGCTCCAGGCGGAAGTCGCCCGACGCCGCATCGACACGGACTACGTGGCGATGCACTGCCGCAAGACGGAGTACGACGGCGGCGGGGAGGCGACCGCGCACAGCACCTACGAGGCCGGGGCGGGCGGCCTGGACGGGTACGTGGACAGCTGGCTGGCCGACCCCTCCAAGGAGCACCTGTCGGTGCTGGGCGAGTTCGGCACCGGCAAGAGCTGGTTCTGCCTGCACTTCGCGTCCCGGCTGGCGGCGCGCTACCAGGAGGCCAAGCGCCGCGGCCTGCCCCGGCCCAGGCTGCCGCTGCTGATCCCCCTGCGCGACTACGCCAAGGCGGTCAGCGTCGAGTCGCTGTTCTCCGAGTTCTTCTTCCGCAAGCACGAGGTGAAGCTGGCCAACTACTCGGTGTTCGAGTACCTCAACCGGTCCGGCCGCCTCCTGCTGATCTTCGACGGTTTCGACGAGATGGCCTCCCGCGTGGACCGGCAGGCGCGGATCAACAACTTCTGGGAGCTGGCCAAGGCCGTCGTGCCCGGCGCCAAGGTGCTGCTGACCTGCCGCACGGAGCACTTCCCGGAGGCCCGGGAGAGCCGCGACCTGCTCAACGCCCAGCTCAAGGCGTCGACCCAGGCCCTGACCGGCGCGCCGCCGCAGTTCGAGGTGCTCGACCTGCTGCCGTTCGACGACGACCAGGTGCGCGAGCTGCTCGGGCACATCACCACGCCCGACGTCATCGACGTGATCACCGGGCACGAGGAGCTGCGCGACCTCATGCGCCGCCCGGTGATGTCGGAACTGGTGCTGGACGCGTTGCCCGAGATCGCTGAGGGGAGGCAGGTCGACCTCGCCCGCGTGTACCTCTACGCGGTGCGGCGCAAGATCGCGCGCGACATCAATTCCGAGCGCACGTTCACGTCGATGAGCGACAAGGTCTTCTTCCTCTCGGAGCTGTCCTGGGAAATGCTGTCGACCGACACGATGAGCATGAACTACCGGCAGTTCCCCGACCGCATCCGCACCTGTTTCGGCGCGGCCGTGCAGGAGGAGAAGGACCTCGACCACTGGCACCACGACATGCTCGGCCAGACCATGCTGATCAGGAACAGTGACGGCGACTACTCGCCTGCGCACCGGTCGCTGCTGGAGTTCTTCTCGGCGTACAAGCTGGCTGCTGAACTGGGTGTTCTGAACGAGGACTTCCTGACCCTGGTCAAGGATGGTGGAGGCGGCGCGGTCGCGGTGAAGTGGTCGGAGTACTTCCACCGCGAGAACGGGGATGCCCACCGGCCTTTCATCGGCGCGTTCGAGACCGAGTCGACTGACCGGCTCGTCACCACCTTCGGCGCGGTCATCTTGTCGCCGGTGGTGGTCGACCTCATGCGTGTCATGGTCGATGCGGGAGCGGGGGAGCAGGTGCTCCGACACCTCCTCGAACAGACGAAACCACTTCCGACCGGAACGCTCGGCCTGGTCGGCGGCAACGCCGCAACTCTGCTGACCCAGCTCGACCGCTGCGCGCTGCGCGGAGCCGATCTGAAGGGCGCCGACCTGCGGCGCGCCCGGCTAAGCCCAACCAGCTCCGGGTACGTCGACCTCACCGGAGCGGTTCTGGCGGGGGCGGATTTGGAAGGCGGCGATCTGGAGGGCGCCATCCTCGTCGATGTCGACCTGACCTCCACTTCGCTCGCCAAAGTCGTCGATTTCGGCCTGGAGGGGTGGTACCCGTGCTCAATCGCCACAGGGAGGCACGGACTGGTGGTCGGGCTCTCCGACGAATCCCTGCTGCACTGGCCGGGAGCCGACCCGGAAGGAGAACCCAGGGAACTGCTGTCGGGTGGGGTTTTCCCGGTGGACGCCAGCCACGCTCAGATCGAGTTTCCTTTCGAGGATTCGCGCCTGGCGATGTGGGAAGGCTCGACGCTGTCTTTTCTCGACGTAGTGGACGGTAGGAGCCAAGTGATTGCCGAAAAAACTCTCGGCTATATAGAGGTGATGAGCGGTGACTACCGAGGATTCCTTGTGCAGCGTGGTGACGGAGAAAAATTCACTTGGGAGATCGTGCACGTGGACGGCACTCCTCCGCTGAGAATCGGCAATATTACCGACCAGTGGGTCACGGGGTACCGTGACGAAACAGGGCAGGTATTCGTCATCGACTCGTCGGGTGTCGTGTGCCCGGTGAGGATCGTGGATGACATCGTGTCCGTTGAACCAACGACGCGTTTGGACCTCCAGCGAGCCGGTGTGGCCGATCTGCCCCGTCCGGTCTTCGCGGGGGACTATTTCGACGGAATGCTCGCGGTGTACTCCTACCGAGGCGAGAACCTGTCGCTTTTCGCTCCTTCGGGAGAACTGATCCGGTCGATCGGCCTTTCCTTCGGCGATCTCGTGGTCCGACCCAGCGAGGTGCTGCTCTCGTCGTCGAAGACCGTGGTCGTTCATGACGGGCGCGACTTCGCCGGGATCGACGTGGAGACCGGCGAACTCCTGTGGCAGGACAGCGGTTACGGCTTCATGACTATGGCCGCGGCGGCGAACAGGGAGGACTTCGTCGTAGTGGGCCGGTACGGCGAGGTGTCCATCCGCCGGGCGCGCACCGGCGAGGTGCGGTGGCGCACGTCCGTGGGCCGGAGCAACGTCGGCCTGAAGCTCAGCCGGGACTGCGGTCTCTCCGAAGAGAAGCTCGAAGCCCTCGAACGAGCCGGCGCCGTCATCGTCTGAGCGCCGGTCAGCCGCTCAGTCCCGGTCCACCCCGCCGGTGGCCAGCCGCTGGGCGCGGTGGGCGATGCGTTGTCCTGCGGCGTTCAGGCGCGGGTGGCCGTCGGGGGTCAGTTCGGTCAGGAACTTGAACAACATGCCGTGGCCCTCCAGCCGCCGCAGGAGCGCGCCCTCCACGTCGTCCGGGTCGAAGTCCACGATCGCCATCTGCTCCACCAGCGACGTCGCGATGGTGCGCCGGGCCCGCAGCGGCACCCACCACGTGGTCACGAACAGCAGCACCAGGCCGAACGCCAGCGCCGTGACCAGCACCGCCTCCCAGCCGGTGAACCGCAGCTCGAACACCTGCACCGCGGCGGCCGCCACCAGCAGCACGGACCCGTACACGGCGGCCCACCCGGCGGTCGCCGCCGCGGGCGGCTCGGCGGGCTCGGTGTCCCACTCGCCGTCGACCTGCCGCCACCGCCGCAGCGAGCTGCCCAGCACGTAGGAGGTGACCGCGCCGAACAGGACGGCCACCGCGGTGCCCACGGCCACCAGCACGGGCGGCAGGTCGTAGAGCCGGAACCGCACGAACACCCACACGCCGACCACGATCGCCGCCGCGACCAGCACCCGCAGCAGCAGGCGCGGCTTGAGCCGGATCTTCGCCAGCACCGCCAGCGGCGTGCCGACCGGCGCGGGCAGGCTGCCGATGACCAGCAGGCCCACCACGACCAGCAGCACGCCGCCCACCGCGACCATGCCGGTGGTGGCCTGCTCGCCGGTCTCGCCGCCGGCCATCGCGTCCCGCGTCCGGTCGATCGCCACCGTGACCAGCGGTATCACCGGTGACAGCAGCACCAGCCCGTGCAGCAGCGTCCCGGACCGCAGCGCCGCGTAGCCGAACGCGGCCAGCAGCGTGCCGCCGCCGAGCGCCGCCGCCGGGCCCACCGCCCACGGCGGCAGCAGGTCGAACAGCGACAGCACCAGCAGCGCGCCGCCCAGCGCGAAGCCCAGCAGCCCGAGGAACTGCGCCAGCTGCCCGCCGCGGGTCAGCCCGGTGATCGTCCAGTACGGCAGCAGCGCCGCCCCGCGCAACGCCCTGGTCAGCGGTTTCGCCGTGCCCAACCCGGAGTTCTCGCTGTCGACCACGGTGACCGCCACGGCCGCCGCGGTCGCCGCGGTGCGGATGACCTGGTCGCTGCTCGCCTCCTGCACCAGCGGCTCGCGCCCGATGCCCGACCGGTCGAACGCGCGCAGCGCCTGGAGGCCCACCTCGACCCGTTCGGCGTCGGTGCGCACGGGCAGCCGGGCCAGCAGCGCCGCCTGCTCCTCCAGGAACAGCTCGCCGCGCGAGCGCCGGTCCGCGCCCTCCAGCCGGTCGGCCAGGATCGCGGCGCGCAGCGCGGGCAGCTCCTCGCACACGATCTGGATGTGCAGCGCCCACGAGGCCAGCTCGGCCAGCGCCGCGCACGTCGGCGGGTGGTCGCCGTCGGGGTCCGCGTACACGCGGGCCAGCTCGTCCTTGGCCTTCGCCACGCACGGCCGCAGGTCGTCGGGCAGCCCGTCGCCGAACAGGGCGCCCACCAGCTCGTCGACGCGCCGCCCGGCCCGCTCGGCGGGGTCACCGCCGGCGCCGGTGAGCCGGTCGACCCGCAGCAGCCGCTTCGGGTCGAACACCACCTTGCACAGCATGGTGGCCCCGTCGAGGCGGCCCCAGATCCAGTCGTTGACGCGCCAGGACCGCTTGAGGAACCCGGAGAACCGGCTCAGCGCCGCGCCGCCCGCCTTGTCGTCGGGGGTGAGGCTGTACTCGGCGAACGCGTTGCGGGTCTGGAGGCTGATCTGCACCAGCTCCACGGCCTGGTCCAGCTCGCCGCGGGTGTCGTCGGCGAGGCAGGTGGTCGCCACCTCCAGCGCCAGCGCCCGCGACAGCCACAGCTCGCCACCCGCCAGCCCGGCCTCGGCCTCGGCTTCGGTGCGCGGCTCGGTGAGCAGCCGCTGCCACGACCGCAGCACGCCCAGGCGCAGCTGGTCGTCGTCCAGGCCGTCGAGGATGCCGTGGGCGTCGCCGAGGATGGCCGCGATGCGGTCCACCTGCTCGCGCACCCGCTGCCCGACGCCGTCCGGCGCGGTCAGCATCCGGTCGGCGAACCGGTGCAGCCGCCGCTCCCAGTACCCCTGGTCCAGCTCCTCCAGCTCGGCGGTGGTCCAGTGCTCGTCCAGCTCGGACCGCAGGGCGCGCAGCCGGGCGCGCACGTCGTGCAGGTCGGTGCGGGCCAGGCCGAGCCGCTGCGCGTCGGGCATCACCCACACGAGGCGCTTGAGCAGGTCCATCGCCGCGGAGGCGAGCCGTTCGGCCATGGAGATGCCCCACGGCCAGCCGCGTTCGGGCAGCGCGGTGGGCTGCGGCGCGGCCGGCACGTACGGCAGGCTGCCCCGCTCGGCGTGGTGCACCCGCTGGGCCGCCTCGGCCGCCGCGCGCACCCGCTCGAACGTCCAGCCGGCGGCGTTGGCGCCGGGCACCTCGAACTGGCGGGCGGTGATGTCGCGGGCCGCGTGCCGGATGCGCACGTCCTCGTAGTGCTCGTGCAGCGTGCCGGCCAGCGCGTACAGCTTCGCGGTGACCGAGCCGCCGGACGCCAGCCGGTCCAGCAGCGCGTTGCGGCCGCCGCGGCGGGAGGCGGCGTCGCGGTTGTGCTCCTCGATGCGCTCGACGTAGGTGCGGCCGCTCTGGCTGGTCAGCGCCCCCAGCAGGCTGCCGCCGGTGGCGACGGTGCTGGGCAGCGCGCCGTCCACCGGGGCCACCGGTTCCACGACCTCGTCGCGGGCGTGCGGGAACACCAGCAGCATCACCCGCCGCACCGGCCCCTCGGCGGGCATCCGGTCGATGGCCTCCAGCGCCTCCCGAGTGGGCGTGTTGACCAGCACGCCGCCGTCGACCGCGTAGCGGGACCGGTTGTCGGAGCCGTTGCCCCACGAGGCGACCTCGGCCATGTTCGGCCTGCCCTGGTCGGGCGCGCCGGGCGCGACCGGGATGAACGACGGTTCGAACGCGAACGGGAACGACGCCGAGGAGCGCGCGGCCAGCGCCAGGCGCTCCACCAGCGTGGGCAGCCGCTCGGCGGTGAAGTCGTCGCGCCCGCCCGGGTCGCGGCGGAACGAGAAGCTGCCCTGGTGGGAGGACTGCACCAGGGGTTGGCCCAGGTCGTCGTGGGTGACCGTGGGCACGCCGGTCAGCAGCGTGGTGGTGATGCGCAGGTCGACCGGCCGCTCGTGCTGCGGCGTCGGCTCGAAGTCCGCGGTCAGCCGCCCCAGCGCCTCCCGCAGCCGCGGCAGGAAGAACTCGTCGCCCCGCAGCAGCGACACCGGCTGCCCCCGGAACGGGGTGCGCAGCAGCTGCTCCATGCGGCCCTGCTCGGCCCACAGGTCCCGCAGCCGCTCCAACCGGGCACTGCTGTTGACCTGCGACAACGCCAGGGCGGCGCCGTTGATGCCGCCCGCGGACGTGCCGGTGATGACGTCGGCGCGCGCGGTGCTGCCGACCATGTCCAGCAGCCGCGCGTACGGGCCGTCGCCCCTGGTGAGCCGGTCCAGCTCCAGCACGACCCCGCCCATCCACACGGCCAGGCTCACCCCGCCGTTGAGCACCACGGCGAACCGGATCTGCTCCTGCGGCACGTCGGTCATCTGCCATCCCTCCCCGGGGTGCGGCCGATCATCCCAGCAACCGTGTCTCGCCCGAACCGGGCAACCGGTTACACCTCGGGGCGGCCCGCGCACGCCCCGGAGCGGCTCACACCGAGCCCGGCAGCGGGTCCCGCCGCAGCAGCGGGAACACCTGGCGGCGCGCCACCAGCACGCACACCGCGAACGCGACCACCGCGCCCAGCACGGCCTGCGGCACGATGTAGGCGCGGCCGTCGAACGCCGAGCCGGTGGGCGGCAGCACCACCGCGATGACCGCGCTGGCGGTGGTCGCGAACACCCGGAACCGGCGCGCCAGCACCGCCGTGGCCAGCGGCAACGCCGCCCACAGCACGTACCACGGCTGGAGCACCGGCCCCAGCACCAGCACCGCGCCCAGGCCCGCGCCCAGCCCGTTGACCGCCTTGATCCGCCCCTGGAACGCCTTCCACAGCAGCGTCGCCGCGATCGCCACCGACACCGCCTGCGTCACCAGCCGCATCAGGACGATCATCGACTCGGTGTGGTTGCCCAGCTTGAGCACCAGCCCCAGGCCGCCGCCCAGGTAGCCCATCGCGGTCGGCGGCGACATCCAGCTCTTGACCTCGGAGGCGACGCTCAGCGTCTGCACCCAGCCGAAGCCCAGGCCCGTGCCGACGCACGTGCCCACCATCACCACGCCGGAGACCAGCAGCAACAGCAGCGCCGCCCGCACCAGGTCGGAGAACCGGCCGCCCCACCGGCGGGCGATCATCACGCCGAGGAAGCCCAGCGCCAGCGCGGCCGGGATCTTCACCGCCGCGCCCATGGTGATCATGGTCGCGCCCAGCACGATCCACAGCAGCTCCTCGCGCGTCATCGGCGCGCCGGGCGTGGTGGGCATCCTGCGCAGCGCCAGCTCCAGGCCGACCAGCATCAACCCGATCGCCAAACCCTCGTTGTGCACGCCGATGACCAGGTGGAACAGCACCAGCGGGTTCGCCGCGCCCAGCCACAGCGCGCTCACCGGCGGCACGCCGAACCGGCGCGCGAGCCGGGGCAGCGCCCACACGATCATGGCCAGGCCCAGCAGCACCAGCAGCCGGTGCAGGAACACGCCGGGCAGCACGCTGTCGCCGGTCACCATCGAGATGACCCGCCCGGCGGCCAGGAACAGCGGCCCGTACGGCGCGGGCGTCTCGCGCCAGATGTTCGGCACGTTCTTGGTCAGCGGGTGCTCGACGCCCAGCGCCGTGGCCGGGCCCAGCTCGTAGGGGTCCTGGCCGTTGGCCGCGATCTGCGACTGCGCCAGGTAGCTGTAGACGTCCCGGCTGAACATGGGCAGCACGAACACCAGCGGCGTGATCCACATCAGCAGCGTCCGGTCCAGCTGGCTGCGCGTCACCAGCCGCGGCCTGCCCGGCCGGGCGAACCGGCCCAGCCACAGCCACGCCGACACCACCATGAACATGCCGGTCCACGCCACGGCCATGGAGGCGGTGGGCATCCGCACGAACAGGCCCAGCAGCGGCGTGCCGGGCAGCGGGCTGAACACCGGGGCCGCGCCGGACCCGAGCGAGCCGACGACCAGCAGCAGCGCGCCGACCGTGCCCCAGCGGCGGATGATGTCGAGCTGACGGCGCTCCGGCGCGTCCAGGGGCGCCGCCTCGCGGAGCTCCGACCGATCGCCCGTCACCATTCCGCCCGCCGTCACGCCGGAAGGGTATCGACCGCCCTCGCGGGGTGAGTCGGGTCACCCGTCGCGGGGTGATCTTTGCGAGTCCCGCCGAAATACGCAACACTGGTGTTGTGAAAAACGTCGGGGACCACCTGACCGCCGTGCCCGCCGGGCACGACGGGCGGACCCGGCACGCCGTCGCACGCCTGCTGCTGGAGCAGGGCCCGGTCACCGCGGCCTCGGTCGCGGAGCAGCTGGGCCTGAGCCCCACGGCGGTGCGCAGGCACATCGACGCGCTGGTGGCCGACGGTGAGGCGACCAGCAGGGAGGCCTCTCGCCGGGGGCAGCGCGGCCGGGGTCGCCCGGCCAAGCTCTTCCTGCTGACCGAGCAGGGGCGGGCCCGCTTCGGGCACGCCTACGACGACCTCGCCGTGGCCGCGCTGCGGTTCCTCGCCGAACAGGGCGGGGAGGAGGCGGTACGGGCCTTCGCGCAGCGACGCGTCTCCGCGCTCGTCGAGCAGCACCGGGCGGCCATCGTGGCCCAACCCGACGCCGCCGAACGGGCCAAGGCCCTCGCGGTCGCCTTGTCCAGGGAGGGCTACGCTGCCTCGGCGCGGCACGTGGGGGCGGGCGAGCAGCTCTGCCAGCACCTGTGCCCCGTCGCGCACGTCGCGGCCGAGTTCCCCCAGCTGTGCGAGACCGAGACGGCGGCGTTCGCCGACCTGCTCGGCACCCACGTGCAGCGCCTGGCCACGATCGCGCGCGGCGACGCCGTGTGCACGACGCACATCCCGAACACACCCCGGCTCACGGTCGGTGGAACCGACGATCAGACCCCAGATGGAGGGGAGCCCGCATGACTGCCGCTGCCGAGCAGCGCACCACCACAGCCCCGCTCACCCAGGAAGAGACCCTGGCGAGCATCGGCAACTACGAGTTCGGCTGGTCCGACTCGGACGTGGCAGGCGCGAGCGCTCGCCGGGGCCTGAACGAGGACGTCGTTCGGGACATCTCGGCCAAGAAGAACGAGCCCGAGTGGATGCTGGAACACCGGCTCAAGGCGTTGCGCCTGTTCGACCGCAAGCCGATGCCGACGTGGGGCTCCGACCTGTCGGGCATCGACTTCGAGAACATCAAGTACTTCGTCCGGTCGACCGAGAAGCAGGCCGCGACCTGGGACGACCTGCCCGAGGAGATCAAGAACACCTACGACCGGCTGGGCATCCCGGAGGCCGAGAAGCAGCGCCTGGTCTCCGGTGTCGCGGCCCAGTACGAGTCCGAGGTCGTCTACCACAAGATCCGCGAGGACCTTGAGGAGCAGGGCGTCATCTTCCTCGACACGGACACCGCGCTCAAGGAGCACCCGGAGCTGTTCAAGGAGTACTTCGGCTCCATCATCCCCTCGGGTGACAACAAGTTCTCCGCGCTGAACTCCGCGGTGTGGTCGGGCGGCTCGTTCATCTACGTGCCGAAGGGCGTGCACGTCGACATCCCGCTCCAGGCCTACTTCCGGATCAACACCGAGAACATGGGCCAGTTCGAGCGGACGCTGATCATCGTCGACGAGGGCGCGTACGTGCACTACGTCGAGGGCTGCACCGCGCCGATCTACTCGTCGGACTCGCTGCACTCCGCCGTCGTGGAGATCATCGTCAAGAAGGGCGGCCGCTGCCGCTACACGACCATCCAGAACTGGTCGAACAACGTCTACAACCTGGTCACCAAGCGCGCCAAGGCCGAAGAGGGCGCGACCATGGAGTGGATCGACGGCAACATCGGCTCCAAGGTCACCATGAAGTACCCGGCCGTGTTCCTGATGGGCGAGCACGCCAAGGGCGAGGTCCTCTCGATCGCGTTCGCGGGCGAGGGCCAGCACCAGGACGCGGGCGCGAAGATGGTCCACATGGCGCCGCACACGTCGTCCACGATCGTGTCGAAGTCGGTGGCGCGCGGCGGCGGCCGCACCTCCTACCGCGGCCTCGTGCAGGTCAACAAGCGGGCGCACCACTCGAAGTCCACGGTCAAGTGCGACGCGCTGCTGGTGGACACCATCAGCCGCTCGGACACCTACCCCTACGTCGACGTCCGCGAGGACGACGTGTCGATGGGCCACGAGGCCACCGTCTCGAAGGTCTCCGAGGACCAGCTGTTCTACCTCATGTCCCGCGGTCTCAACGAGGACGAGGCCATGGCGATGATCGTGCGCGGGTTCGTCGAGCCCATCGCGCGCGAGCTGCCCATGGAGTACGCGCTAGAGCTGAACCGCCTGATCGAGCTTCAGATGGAAGGGGCCGTCGGCTGACATGGCCGTCACCACCGAAGACCAGCAGCACGGCCTGACGGCCCACTCGCACGGCGCCGGCGCCCCCGTCTCCTCGCGCGCGGACCACTTCACGTCCTTCGACGTGGCCGCGTTCGAGGTGCCCGGGGGCCGCGAGGAGATCTGGCGCTTCACCCCGATGAAGCGCCTGGCGAACCTGCACAACGGCGCCGAGGCCACCGCGAAGGCGGCCGTCGAGGTCGCCGCGGCCGAGGGCGTCACCGCCGAGACCGTCGGTCGCGACGACCGGCGCCTCGGCGTCGCCGGCATCCCCGGCGACCGCGTCGCCGCCCAGGCGTGGTCCTCGTTCCCCGAGGCCACCGTCATCACCCTGCCGGGTGACGCGAAGTCCGAGGCGACCACCGTCACCGTCACCGGCCCCGGCGAGGGCGGCGTCGCCTACGGGCACCTCCAGGTGCACGCCAAGCCGTTCGCCGAGGGCGTCGTCGTCCTCGACCACCGCGGCTCCGGCGCCTACGCCGACAACGTGGAGTTCGTCGTCGAGGACGGCGCCCACCTCACCGTCGTGGCCATCCAGGACTGGGCCGACGACGCCGTGCACGTGTCCGCCCACCACGCCAAGCTGGGCCGCGACGCCTCGTTCAAGCACACCGTCATCACCCTCGGCGGCGACCTGGTCCGCCTCACCCCCGTGGTGACCTACGCGGGCCGCGGCGGCGACGCCGAGCTGCTGGGCCTGTACTTCGCCGACGCGGGCCAGCACCTGGAGCACCGGCCCTTCATCGACCACGCGGTGTCCAACTGCCGCAGCAACGTGGTCTACAAGGGCGCGCTCCAGGGCGAGGGCGCGCACACCGTGTGGATCGGCGACGTGCTGATCCGCGCCGCGGCCGAGGGCACCGAGACCTTCGAGCTCAACCGCAACCTGGTGCTGACCGACGGCGCCCGCGCCGACTCGGTGCCGAACCTGGAGATCGAGACCGGCGAGATCGAGGGCGCGGGCCACGCCAGCGCCACCGGCCGGTTCGACGACGAGCAGCTGTTCTACCTCCAGGCGCGCGGCATCCCCGAGGACCAGGCCCGCCGGCTGGTCGTGCGCGGCTTCTTCCAGGAGATCCTGCTCAAGATCGTCGTTCCCGAGGTGCGCGAGCGCCTGGAAGCCGCCATCGAGGCGGAGCTGGAAGCGGTGGGCGTGTGATCAGGGTGTGCTCGGTCGCCGACCTCGACGACCGCAAGCCGGTCGCGGTCGAGGTCGGCGACGGGCACACCCCCGTCCTGCTCGTCCGCGACGGCGACGCCGTCCACGCCCTGCGCGACCTGTGCACGCACGCGGAGGTCTCGCTCAGCGAGGGCGAGGTCACGGGCAAGGGCGTGGAGTGCTGGCTGCACGGGTCGTGCTTCGACCTGCGCACCGGCCGCCCGTCCTCGCCGCCCGCCACCGAGCCGGTCGACGTGTTCGCCGTAGAACTCCGCGGCGGTGACGTCTACCTCGACGTCACGGCCGTCACGAACGCCACCACGAACTGACTTTCGCTTGCCACACCAGGAGAACTGAGCACCAATGGCCACTCTGGAGATCAAGGACCTGCACGTCTCGGTCAAGACCGACGAGACGTCCAAGGAGATCCTCAAGGGCGTCGACCTGACCATCAAGTCCGGCGAGACCCACGCGATCATGGGTCCGAACGGCTCGGGCAAGTCCACCCTGTCCTACGCCATCGCGGGCCACCCCAAGTACGACGTCACCTCCGGCAGCGTGCTGCTGGACGGCGAGGACGTGCTGGAGATGAGCGTGGACGAGCGCGCCCGCGCCGGCCTGTTCCTCGCCATGCAGTACCCGGTCGAGGTGCCCGGCGTGTCGATGTCGAACTTCCTGCGCACCGCCGCCACCGCCGTGCGCGGCGAGGCCCCGGCCCTGCGGCACTGGGTCAAGGAGGTCAAGGGCGCGATGGCCGACCTCGACATCGACCCCGCCTTCGCCGAGCGCTCGGTCAACGAGGGCTTCTCCGGCGGCGAGAAGAAGCGCCACGAGATCCTCCAGCTGGGCCTGCTCCAGCCGAAGATCGCGATCCTGGACGAGACCGACTCCGGCCTCGACGTCGACGCGCTGCGCGTGGTGTCCCAGGGCGTCAACAAGTACAAGGAGTCCGGCGAGGCGGGCGTGATGCTGATCACGCACTACACCCGGATCCTCAAGTACATCAAGCCCGACTTCGTGCACGTCTTCGCCGGTGGCCGCGTCGTCGAGTCCGGCGGCCCCGAGCTGGCCGACCAGCTGGAGGCCGAGGGTTACGTGAAGTACATCGGCAAGCAGGAAGCCGCCACGACCGGCTGACGTTGCACCTGTTGTGACCTTCGTACCGAGAGGAGGCGTCGGAGCCGTGACCACCACAGCCGCTCCACTGGACGTCGCTACCGTGCGCGCGGACTTCCCGATCCTGGGCCGCACCGTGCGGGAGGGCAAGCGGCTGGTCTACCTGGACTCCGGCGCCACCTCGCAGCGCCCGAGGCAGGTCCTCGACGCCGAGCGCGCGTTCCTGGAGACCGCCAACGCCGCCGTGCACCGCGGCGCCCACCAGCTGGCCGAGGAGGCCACCGACGCCTACGAGGCCGCGCGGCAGAAGATCGCGAACTTCGTCGGCGTCGACTACGGCGAGGTCGTGTTCACCAAGAACGCGACCGAGGGCGTCAACCTGGTCGCCTACGCGATGGGCAACGCCGCCACGGCGGGCCCCGAGGCCGAGCGGTTCCGCCTCGGACCCGGCGACGAGATCGTCGTCACCGAGATGGAGCACCACGCCAACCTCGTGCCGTGGCAGCAGCTGGCCGCCCGCACCGGCGCCGAGCTGCGCTGGTTCGGCGTGACCGACGAGGGCCGCCTGGACCTGTCGGGCATCGACGACCTGGTCACCGAGCGCACGAAGGTCGTCGCGTTCACCCACCAGTCGAACGTGCTGGGCACGGTCAACCCGGTGCGCGTCCTCGTGGACGCCGCCCGGCGCGTGGGCGCGCTCACCGTGCTGGACGCCTGCCAGTCCGTGCCGCACGGCCCCGTCGACCTCCACGCCCTGGGCGTGGACTTCGCCGTGTTCAGCGGCCACAAGATGCTCGGCCCGTCCGGCATCGGCGTCCTCTACGGCCGCCGCGAGCTGCTGGAGGCGCTGCCGCCGTTCCTCACCG
Organism: Saccharothrix xinjiangensis; assembly: GCF_039527585.1. NCBI lineage: Bacteria > Bacillati > Actinomycetota > Actinomycetes > Pseudonocardiales > Pseudonocardiaceae > Saccharothrix > Saccharothrix xinjiangensis. Next base: position 205,959 of record NZ_BAAAKE010000015.1, read on the forward strand.
GCGGGTCGATGATCGAGATGGTCCACATGGCCCGCTCCACGTTCGCGCCGCCGCCCGCGCGGTTCGAGGCGGGCGTGCCCATGACGTCCCAGGCGATCGCCCTGGGCGCGGCCGTCGACTACCTCACCGCGATCGGCATGGACCGGGTCGCCGCGCACGAGCACCAGCTCACCGAAGCGGCCCTGAAGGGCCTGGCCGGGATCCCCGGCGTGCGGGTCGTCGGCCCCCTGGGCACCGAGGACCGCGGCGGCGCGGTGTCGTTCGTCGTCGACGGCGTCCACGCCCACGACGCCGGCCAGGTGCTCGACAGCCTGGGCGTGGCGGTCCGGGTCGGCCACCACTGCGCGTGGCCCCTGCACCGCAGGATGGACGCCGCGGCCACGGTCCGGGCGAGCTTCTACCTGTACAACACGCTCGACGAGGTGGACGCGCTGGTGGACGCCGTGCGCGAGGCGCAGAAGTTCTTCGGTGTCGGATAGATTCGGGTAGGCCTGATGCAGCTCCAGCAGATGTACCAGGAGATCATCCTGGACCACTACAAGAACCCACACGGGCGCGGCCTGCGCGACCCGTTCGACGCCGAGTCGCACCAGATCAACCCCACGTGCGGCGACGAGGTGACCCTGCGCGTGAAGCTGGACGGCGGCAAGGTCGCCGACGTGTCCTACGACGGGCAGGGCTGCTCCATCAGCCAGGCGTCCACCTCGGTGCTGACGGACCTGGTCGTGGGCAGGCCGCTGGACGAGGCGTTCGCGAAGATGGACGCGTTCGTCGAACTGATGCAGGGCCGCGGCCAGGTGGAGCCCGACGAGGACGTCCTGGAGGACGGCATCGCGTTCGCGGGCGTGGCGAAGTACCCGGCGCGCGTGAAGTGCGCGCTGCTGGGCTGGATGGCTTTCAAGGACGCGGTGTCCCGCAGCGAGGGAGCGAAGGCATGAGCACCGAAGAGGACGTGGTGCGCGGCGTCGAGGGCATGCCCGAACCGCCCGCGCCGAAGGCCGACGTGGCGTCGCTCGACGACCTGGAGGAGGCCATGCGCGACGTGGTCGACCCGGAACTGGGCATCAACGTCGTCGACCTCGGCCTGGTCTACGACATCCGCGTGGACGAGGACAACGTCGCCCTGATCGACATGACGCTGACCTCGGCGGCGTGCCCCCTGACGGACGTCATCGAGGACCAGACCCGCTCCGCCCTGGTCGGCGGCGGTGGCGGCGGCCTCGTCAACGACTTCCGCATCAACTGGGTGTGGATGCCGCCGTGGGGCCCGGAGAAGATCACGGACGAGGGCCGGGAACAGCTGCGCGCCCTCGGCTTCACCGTCTGACCTGGCCCAGCGCCCGGTCCGGCGCGTGACCTGGTCCAGCACCTGGTCCGGTCCAGCGCCTGACCCGGTCCGGCGCCTGGCCGTGAACCCGACGGCCAGGCCCACCGACCGCACTTCGCAGGGGTCCCCTCCCGAGGGGGCCCCTGCTTTTATTCTGCCGGCCACCACCGACAAAAGCGGTTGGTCGACATCCGGCGCCCGGCTACCTTCGCCCGCGTGCCCGAGCACTCCCGCCCCGACCGCTCCCACCGCTCCCACCGCCTCCACCGCCTCCACCTCGACAACCGCACCCTCGCCTACGCGGACCACGGCGGCCCCGGCACACCCCTGCTCGCCCTCCACGGCACCTTCGGCAGGGGCGCGGTGTTCGACCGCCTCGCCGCCGACCTGGGCGACCTGGCCCGCGTGATCGCCCCCGACCAGCGCGGCCACGGCCGCAGCGACCGCGCCGCCTCCTACACCCGCGAGGACTTCGTCGACGACGCCGCGCGCCTGCTCCACCACCTCGACCTCGGCCCCGTCGTGGTGCTCGGCCACTCGCTGGGCGGCACCACCGCGCACCAGCTCGCCGCCCGCCGGCCCGACCTGGTCGAAGCCCTGGTCATCGAGGACATCGGCCCCGTCACGCGACGCCCCGAGGTGCCCCACCCCGTCCTCGACGTCCGCGGCTGGCCCGACCGCGCGCCCACCCGGTCCGCCCTCAAGGCCGCCATCGAAGCCCAAGGCGTCCCCGACGCCGGCTACTTCGCGCTCAGCGCGGTCGAGGCCGGCGACCACTGGCGGCTGCTGTTCGACTGGGACGACATGGTCGAGGTCCAGCGCCACGGCGCGGGGGACTGGTGGCCCGACTGGCTCGCCTCCACCTGCCCGGCGCTCCTGCTGCGCGGCGAGCACAGCCCCCTCCTGCCCGCCGACCTGGCGCGACGGGCCGCGACCAGGCGACCGAACACCCACCTCGTCGAGGTGCCCGGCGCCGGCCACTGGATCCACGACGACGCCCCGACCGAGCTGGCCGAGGCCGTCGCGGAGTTCCTCCGGGCCCTTCAGCGGACGCGCCGCTAACCCACCGCCAGGTGCGGCCCGCGCAGCACGTCCACGTGGTCGCTGCCCGGCCGCCCCAGCACCCAGCTGGTCCCGCGCAGCGACTTCGCGTGCTCCTTCAACGGCGCCAGCAGCCGCGACACCTCCCGGTAGGACCCCACCGACCCGGCCGCGCAGATCAACGCGGCCAGCGACAGCGTCACCGCCAGGCCCTCGGCCGCGAACGACCGGTCCAGCACCCCCGCGGCGAACGGCACGACCTCGTCCAGCCCCGCCACCACCAGGAAGTCGTCCCCGCCGACGTGACCCACCTGCACACCGGGGTACGACGCCGCGCCCTCCGTCAGCGCCCGCCCCAGCTGCCTGATCAGGTCGTCGCCCGCGGCGAAGCCCAGCGAGTCGTTCACCCGCTTGAACGCGTCCACGTCCAGCCAGCCCACCGCGAACAGCTCGCCGCCCAGGATCCGCCGGTCGACCTCCCGCGCGATCGCGTCGCTGCCCGGCAGCCGCGTCAGCGGGCTCAGCGCCGCCGCCTGCTCCACCTTCAGCTCCGCCACACCGCGCACCACGTCCGCCACCCGCACCACGCCCAGGCACCGGTCCTCGTCGTCCACGACCACCAGGTCGTCGTTGGTGCGCTCCCGGTTGGCGTGCGCCACCACGTCCAGCAGCTCCAACGCGCTGGACCCCGCGCCGATCACCTTCGGCTTGTCCGCCAGCCGCGCCGCCTCCCGCTTGGCGTGCAGCGCGTGCCCGAACGGGCCCGTCACCGCCAGCAGGAACCGGTTGCGGTCCACCGTCCACCGCGGCCGGTTGCCCTCGTCCACCAGCACCACGCCGGTCACCGTCGGCTGGCCGGCCAGCACCTCCAGCACCTCCTCGGACGTGGCCGAGTCCGGCAGCGTCGTCGCCGGGTGCAGGAAGTCGGTCACCGCGGGACCCGACCGGCGGCGCAGCGGCGCGGTCATGGTCCTGCTCACCGCCTCCGGGTCGTTGACCTCGCTGAGCACCGCGGCGATCGTCGCGTCCACGCGCGGCCGCCGCTGCGCGCTCGCCAGCAGGTTGCCCTGCGCCAGCCGCACCCCGAGCCGGCGCAGCGCGGCCAGCTGCGCCTCCGTCTCCACGCCCTCGGCCACCACCAGCGCCCCGGTGTGCTCGCACAGGTGCTGCAACCCCTGGACCAGCGCGCACCACGCCGGGTCCTCGGGCAGCGCGACGACCACCCCGCGGTCGAGCTTGATCACCTCGGGCTCCGCGTCGACCAGCAGCGACAGCGGCGAGTCGCCCTCGCCCACCCCGTCCAGGCCGATCCGGAACCCGTCCTCGCGCAACCGCCGCAGGCTGGCGACCAGCCGCCGGCTCGGCACCCGCGAGTACGGCGCGCCCACCTCCAGCACCACGTCCGACGGCGAGCGCCCGACCTCCCGCAACGCCCCGTGCAGCGGCGCGAACAGCTCCGGCCGGTCCGCGATCGTCACGGCCAGCAGGTTCACGTGCAGCGGCACGCCCAGGCCGTGGTCGGCCGCGTGGCGCACCGCCCGGCAGGCGAGCGCCACGTCGGTGTTGGCCAGGTACCCCGCGCGGAACGCCTCGCTCAGCAGGTCCCGCACGTGGCCGTCGTGCGGCCGGGCCAGCGCCTCCACCGCCACCACACCCCCGGTGTGGAGGTTGAACAACGGCTGGAAGGCGAAGCGGACGTCATCCAGCAAGGCGGGCACGCGCCGATCGTCCTCCCCGGACCGGCCGAAAACCGAGGCCGTTCACCAGCTGTTCCCGGAGATTTGGCCTAATGCACAGGAAATACCATGCGAGTGCGCATCCGCCACGACGCCAGTTCGAACAAACTGATCATCGCACCGACCGTTCCGCGCAGGTCACCGTGGCCGCCGAGGTAAGCGCGTTGATGAATCTCGGACAATCCGAAAAACTCGTTGAAGAATTCCGGGACCTCGTCCGGACCCATCGCCAACAACGCCGTCAACCCGCGCAACCGCAACGCGTGCACCACCCGCTCCTGCGGCGACCGCACCACCGGGCGACCCTCCGCCAACGCCCGCGCCACCACCGGCGCCCGCCGCAGCGAGACCGCCACGCTGTACCCCGTCGCCGGGTGGACGAACCCCGCCGCCGCGCCGAACGCGCCCGAACCCGGCCGCCCGTCCAGCGGGATGCGCACCCGCTCCTCGCCTCCCGGCACCGGCACGCCGTGCGCCGCCAACCGCGCGTGCAACCGCAACCGCAGCTCCGGCAGCGGCAACCCCGGCCGCCGCGCCAACGACGTCTCCTCCAGCAGCACCTCGTCCGCCGACACCGGGATCGCGTAGAGGAACGTCGGGTCCGCCGTCGTCGCCGCGGGCGGCTTCCGCCAATCCATGATCAAGGCCTCGTCCGGCGCCACGAACGGCCGCGCCGACGCCGCCGGCACCACCACCCCCACCGCCGTCTGCGCCGCCCGACCGCCCACCGCGCCCGTCGCCCGGACCACCCGACCGGCCACCACCCGCCCGTCGGCCAACCGCGCCCCCGAACCGGTCAGCTCCACCACCCGGCCCGCGACCACCTCCACCTCGTCCGGCAACCGCCACAGCCGCTCGTTGTCCAACACCGCGTACGCCCGCGCCAACCGGTGCTCCCGCGTGGTGACCACCCGCGCCCGCGACGCCACCACACCCACCGGCGTCCCCTCGGGCAGCTCGTCCAACCACGCCCCGTACGTCGACCGCCACGGCCGACCCGGATCCCGGTCCACCAGGGTCGTCCGCAACCCCAGCGCCGCGCACTCCCGGGCCAGCGCCCGCCCCGCCGGCCCGCCGCCGACCACCACCACGGCCACTAGCGCGCCTCCGGCGGGCGCGGCGGCGGCACGTCCCGCACCAGCAGCGGCCGGTGCCGCGACACCACGTCCGTCAACTGGGCCACCGTCCGCTCGATCGCCGCCCTCGCCGCGTTCCGCTCCGCGACCACCGCCGACAGCAGCAACGCCGTCGTCACCACCGTCCCGTTGAACGCCTGCAACGTCACCATCCGCACCAGCAGCTCCAACCCCTCGAACGGCCCCGAGGCCCGCGTCGCCCCGTGCGCCGCCAACACCGCCGCGATCAACGCGCACGGCGCCGTGCCCGCGTGCCCGAAGCGGAACGCCGCCCAGATCAGGAACGGGAACACCAGGTACATCAACCTGATGTCCGTCGTCGTGGCCACCGCCATCACCGCCGTCGTGCTCACCAGCAGCGCCACGGCCTCCACCACCCGACGAGGAGCCGGACGGCGCCCGCGCAACGACCGCGCGGTCAAGGCCAACGGCACGAGCACCAACACCCCCAACACGTCACCGGTCCACCACACCGACCACGTCGCCCAGAAGTCCACGCCGTCGACCACCCCGGACAGCAGCAGCGCGCCGCTGCCCACCGTGGCGCTGACCAGCATGCCCGTGAACGCGCCCAGCAGCACGAGGGACAGCGCGTCCCGCGTGCGGTCCAGCTCCAACCGGAAACCCACCCGCCGGAGCAGCAGGAAACCGACCACCGGCGCCAGCGTGTTCCCCGCGCAGATGAGGAGCGCCTCCCCGACACCGCCCAGGGGCGCGTTCACCACGAACGCCGCCACCGCGATCCCCGGCCACAACCGCAAGCCGCCCAGCAACAGGGAGAGCAGCGCCACCCCCGTCGGCGGCCACAACGGTGTCACCTGGTCGTCGACCAGAGCTCGGAGCAGACCCAGGCGCGCGCCGAGGTAGTAGCAGGCGGCGACCAGCAGGAGCCGAGCCGCGTGCGGACCCCACGAGCGGAGGCGGGGGAGCAGGTGCACCACGCCAGCATCCACCGCCCACGCCGCCCGCACCACGCCTAGCTGCGGAGACATCGAACCCGACCCCCCGATTTGTCTCCCGCGCGACAGGGGTGTAACTTTCTCTCTGCCAGCGCGGAACGGGCCGGACAAACCGGAACGGAGCGGGGCGAAACCCCCCCGGAGCAGAACAAGCAGCACAGCGTGCTGCCTCAGCCCGGACGGGACAAGGAACAAACTGAATGCGAAGCGGGTTCAGCGCTGCGCGAAGAAGCCGGAACCGGCCGATTTGACACCGCGAAAACGAACGAGCTAAGCTTCAAACACAAGCGAAACACCGGAAACACAAAGCCCCGGAATGAACCGCGGTAAGACGCGGGACAAGATGGTGAGCGCGTGTTCTTTGAGAACTCAACAGCGTGCCGAATAGCCAGTAAATTTATGATCCTCGTCAAGAGGATTCCTTTGAGATTGTTACTGGACAGC
>NZ_BAAAKE010000016.1:0-212274 GCF_039527585.1 Saccharothrix xinjiangensis
CCCGGAAGCGGGGGGGGGGCGCGACGGTGACGGTGACGGTCTCCAGGAGGTCGGGCGCGGCGGGCTCGGAACCCGCGTCGCGCAGGACCGCCGCGGCGACCCCGCCGGCGGCGAGCACCAGCGCCGTGACCGTCCCCACGGCCGCCGCCGCCCGGCGCCGCGCCCGCCGCGCGCCCCGGGCGGCGAGCGCCTCGGCCGCGCCCGGCCGCACCGGCAGCGCCAGCCGGTCGTCCGCCAGCAGCGCGCGCAGTTCCCCGTCCAGGTCGTCCCCGGTGTTCACGCCCACTCACCCGCCCGTGCTCGTAACGAGGCCATCGCCTTGCTGCTCTGGCTCTTCACCGTGCCCCGCGAGACACCGAGGGCACGGGCGATCTCCTCCTCCGACAGGCCCTCGTAGAACCGCAGCACCACCACCGCGCGCTGACGCGGCGGCAGGTCGCGCAGCGCGCGCCACAGCGGCTCGTGCTCCAACCGGTCCACACCGGCCTCGGCGGGCTCGTCGGGGAGGTCGGCGACCAGGTTCTCCCGCCTGCGCCGCCGCCACCGGCTGACGTGGGCGTTCGCCATCGCCCGCCGCACGTACGCCAGCGGGTCGGGATTGCCGCGCACGAGCGCCGCCCACCGCGAGGCGACCTTCTCCAACACGGCCTGGACCAGGTCGGCGGCGTCGTGCGGGTTGCCGGTCAGGACGTGCCCGTAGCGCAGCAGCCCGGGCATGGAGGCGCGCGCGAACTCGGTGAAGTCACGCACGGCCGCCTGCTCCTCCACGTGCTCCACGGGCGGCAACACGATCACACGGCCCCCCTTCCTCGTCGTGCAGTGCACGCTTGAGGGGCCCGATCGGTTGCCTCGGGAGGGGAAGCGGGAGCACCGGCCCGGTGGCGGAACCCGGCACGCCTCTCGCGCATCGCCGCGCACCGGCGGGCCGGGTGGACCAGGCGACCGGTGGCGGCCGGACCGTTCCGCAACCGCACGTCTACGCAGGTGGGAGCCGATCCGACCGGTGGTGCCAGGCCGCCGGTCGCGGTGGGCGATCAAGGGTGGCGGGGGAGCGGATTTTTGTGATCCGCAAAACATGGGTGTGAAATCCGGTTGAGTTGGGCAACCCGGTGTCGGTAACGATCACGCCGCGTCACAGGAGACGGCGTGGCACGAGGACAAGGAAGCACCGTGGGCATCCTGGGTTGGATCGTTCTGGGTCTCATCGCCGGCGCCATCGCCAAGGCCATCATGCCCGGCAGGGACCCCGGCGGCATCATCATCACCATGCTGCTGGGCATCGTCGGCGCCATTCTCGGCGGCTTCATCGGTCGCGCGATCTTCGGCTCCGACATCGGCAGCTTCTTCGACCTGAGCACCTGGCTGCTGGCCATCCTCGGCTCGCTGATCGTGCTCGGCATCTACCACGTCGTCACCAAGCGGGGCCACCGCGCCCACGGCTGACGCGACACCGCCGAACCGCTCGGGCCCGCCGGTCTTCACCGGCGGGCCCGAGGCGTGTGGGGGCCCGGCGACCCGGGCGCGTGACGCGGGGCGCGCCGAGCAGGGCTCCGGGCCTCACAGCCAGTCGTGCTCGCGCGCGTACCGGGCGGCCTCGTGCCGGGTCCTGGTCTGGGTCTTCTGCATGGCGTTGGAGAGGTAGTTGCGGACGGTGCCCTCCGCGAGGTGGAGCCGGGCGGCGGTGTCGGCGACCGAGTAGCCGTCGCGGGTCGCGCGCAGCACGTCGACCTCCCGGTCGGTGAGCGGGCAGTCGTCGACGACGGCCAGCGCGGAGACGTCCGGGTCGATCCAGCGCTTGCCGGCGTGCAGGGTGGCGATGACCGCGACGATGTGCGCGGGTTCGGCCGACTTGCTGACGAAGCCCTGGACGCCGAGCTTGAGGGCCTTGCGGAGCACCCCGGGCTTGGCGTGCCGGGTCAGCATGAGGATCACCTGGTCCGGTCGGGTGCGGCGGATCTCCGCGACGGCGCCCAGACCGTCCACACCGGGCATCTCCAGGTCGATGACGAGCACGTCGGGCCGGTGCCGAAGGGTGGCCTCGACGGCGGTCGCCCCGTCCTCCGCTTCGGCGAGCACCGTGATCTCGCCCTCGAGCGGGAGCAACGCGGCCATGGCCTTGCGGAGCAGGACTTCGTCGTCGGCGAGCACCACCGTGGTCATCGGTCCTCCTGTGCTTCGGAGCGGAACGCCGCGGCCGTGAGGAACCGGCCGTCCGACTGCTCGACGGTCAGCTCGCCCCCGTCGGCGGCGACGCGTTGGCCGAGGGCGGCCAGCCCCCGGAGCTCGGGTCGCGGCGCGCGCGGCGCGCCGTCGTTGAGGATGGTGATGCTCGACGACGACAGGGTGATCCGCACCCACGTCGCCTGGGCGTGGCGCAGGATGTTGGTGGTCGTCTCGCGGAGGACCTGGCCGAGCAGCTCGCCCGCGCCCGGGTCGACGTCCGCCTCGCGGTCGACGCGTACCTGGATGCCCGCGGCTTCGAAGAGGTTCCGCGCGTTCTCCAGCTCGGCGGAGAGGTTGAGCCGCCGTTGCGCGTAGGCGAGTTCCTTGGTCTGGGCGATGGTGTCGCTGACCAGCGCGTGGATCTCCCGCAGCTCCTGCTTGGCCCGTTCCGCGTCGGTGTCGACCAGCTTCCGGGCGAGCGCGGTCTTCAACTTCACCACGTGCAGGGTGTGGCCCTGGATGTCGTGCAGGTCACCGGCGAACCGGACGCGTTCGCGGATGACGGCCAGCTCCGCCTCCCGCTCGCGCGCCTCCTCCAGCTCGTCGACGACGTCGTAGAACCTCTTGTTGGGGAACATCAACCCGATCAGCACCGCGGTGGCGCCCGTGGGGACGAGGACGAACCGCAACAGCACGTCGGAGACGTCCTCGTGCGGCAGCAGCAGCCGCGTCGCCCCCACCGCGCCGACGTAGGCGAGGAGCGCGACGATCGCCGCGACCCGCCGCCGCGGCAGCTGGGGGATGACGTAGGAGCCCACGCAGGAGAGGCCGAAGAACGCCGCCGAGCTGCCGACCACCAGCACGGCGAAGGGCCACACCGCCGCGGTGACGACCAGGCACGGGACCGCGACGCGCAGCACGTCGCCCGCCGCCCACCGGCTGAAGGAGACCGCGGTCGCCACCACGCCGGCGCCGAGGACGGCGGCCTCCCACCAGGACCGGGCGTAGACCGCCACCGTGATGGTCCCGGAGACGGCGAGCAGCGGCAGGAACATGGTGAGGTTGATCCTGCGCAGCTGACCCCGCGCCGGCTCGGCGTCGCCCGGGTCGCTCGGCGGTCTGGGGTTCATGCGCGGCCCTCCCGGGTCGGCCGGACGAAGTGTGCCCGCCAGCATCGTCCGGCCCGGCGGTGGGGCACCAGTGACGTCGCGTCACATCTTCCCCCGGGAAATGTCACGCGGCCCGATGACGTGGTCGCACTGCCGGTCGTCCCCCGATGGCGGTGGGATCGGCGCATGACTTCGACACCAGTGATCGACGTGGACCGGCTGAACGTCAGGTACGGCGACTTCCACGCCGTCAAGGACCTGTCCTTCCAGGTGGGGCGGGGCGAGTTCTACGCCCTGCTCGGCACGAACGGCGCGGGCAAGACCTCGACCCTGGAGACCGTCGAGGGCCACCGCACGCCCACGTCGGGCACGGTGCGGGTGCTCGGGCAGAGCCCGTCGGACCGGGCCGCCGTCCGGCCGCGGATGGGCATCATGTTGCAGGAGAGCGGGTTCTCGCCGGACCTGACGGTGAAGGAGTCCGTCCGGCTGATCGGCGAGCTGACCCGGCGCGCCGACCGGGTCGAGCGGGTGCTCGGCGTCGTCGACCTCACCCGCAAGGCGAACACGAAGGTGTCACAGCTGTCCGGTGGCGAGAAGCGGCGGCTGGACTTCGCCACCGCCGTGTACGGCGCGCCGGAGCTGGTGTTCCTGGACGAGCCGACGACCGGTTTGGACATCCAGTCCCGGGACGCGCTGTGGGACGCGGTGGACAGGCTGCGCGAGGGCGGCTCGACCATCGTGCTCACCACGCACTACCTGGAGGAGGCGCAGCAGCGCGCCGACCGCATCGGCCTGATGCACCGGGGCTCCTTCCACCGGGAGGGGACCGTCGCGGAGCTGACCCGGACCCTGCCCGCCGTGATCCGCTTCGCCCTCCCGCCATCGACCCCCGAGGCGCCGCCGAAGGCGCGGCGCGCGGGTGACGGGACGTTCCACGTCGAGACCTTCGCCTTGCAGGAGGACCTGTTCACCCTGCTGCGGTGGGCACGGGACCACGCGGTGGAGCTGCGCGACCTCCAGGCGGGCCCGACCCGGCTGGACGACGTGTTCCGCGCCATCGACGACTAGCAGACCGCAACCGCACACCAGGGCCGGCAGGCCGCAACCGCACGCCAGGAGGTACACCAGTCATGCTCTCGATCGCTCGTGGCGAGCTGATCCAGATCTTCCGCAACCGCTCGGTGCTGATCAACAGCTTCGTCGTGCCGGTCGCGATCAGCGCGTTCTTCATCCACCGGCACGAGGTCTTCGCGGCGATCGGCAGCCTCGGCTACATCGCCGCGATCATCGTGTTCACCGTGAGCGCGTTCGGGCTCTACACCAGCGCGGTGACCACCCTCGCCTCGCGCAGGCAGAACCTGTTCCTGAAGCGGCTGCGCTCCACCGCGGCCGGTGACGCCGGCATCCTGGCCGGGCTGGTGCTGCCGGTCACCGCCCTCTCGCTGGTCCAGGTGACCGCGATCCTGGTCGTGCTGGGTTCGGTCACCGGCGCGCCGGACGACATCGGGCTGCTCGTGGTGGCCACGCTGGCCACGGCGGCCATGATGGTCGCGCTGGGCCTGGCCACCGCCGGGTTGACCAACTCGCCCGAGCACGCCCAGGTCACCACCTTGCCGGTGAGCCTCGGCACCATCGCCGTCGCCACCTGGGTGGGCATCACCGGCACCGAGGAGCTGACCCTGCTCAAGCGGCTGCTGCCCGGCGGCTCGGCCACCGAACTGGCCGTGAACGCCTGGAACGGCGGCGTCGCCGTCACGGACTCGCTGCTCCTGCTCGCGCCCACCCTGGCCTGGGTCGTCGTCGCCGTCGCCCTGGCCGCCAAGCTCTTCCGCTGGGAACCCCGCCGGTGAGCGGCGGGCCCGGTGAGCGCCCGTTCCCGGGCCGCGCCCGCCGAGCGGGCCGGCGACCACCGGACCGACCAGCTAGGCGGTGGTGGTGTGGTGCTTGCCCATCGGGAGCATGAGCGGTTTGCCGGAGACCGGGTCGACGATGATCCGGCAGTCGAGCCCGAACGCGGCGCGCACGCCCTCGGCGGTGAGGACCTCCTCGGCGGTGCCCGCCGAGTGCAGGCCGCCGTCGGCGAGCGCGATGAGGTGGTCCGCGTAGCGCGCGGCCAGGTTGAGGTCGTGCAGCACCATGACGATGGTCGTGCCGCGCGACCGGTTGAGGTCGGTGAGCAGGTCCAGGACCTCGATCTGGTGGCTCACGTCCAGGAACGTGGTGGGTTCGTCCAGCAGCAGCAGGTCGGTCTGCTGGGCGAGCACCATCGCGATCCAGGCGCGCTGGCGCTGGCCGCCGGACAGCTCGTCGACCGCGCGGTCGGCCAGGTCCGCCGTCCCGGTCGCCTCCAGGGCCGCCGCCACGGCCGCGTCGTCCTCCTTGCGCCGGCGCGACAGGATGCCCTGGTGCGGGTGGCGGCCGCGGCCGACGAGTTCGGCGACCGTGATGCCCTCCGGCGCCAGCGGCGACTGGGGCAGCAGGCCCAGGGTGCGGGCCAGTTCCTTGGCGGGCGTGCGGTGGACCAGCTTGCCGTCCAGCAGCACCCGGCCCGACTTCGGCGCCAGGAGCCGGGACATCGAGCGCAGCAGGGTCGACTTGCCGCAGGCGTTCGCGCCGACGACCACCGTGATCCTCCCCGGAGGGACCACCAGGTCCAGCGAGGTGATGACCGCGCGGTCGCCGTATCCGATGGTCAGCTCCTCCACCGCGAGGGTGTGGGTGGCGGTCACAGGGAGCCTCCGGCGCGGTTGGTGCGGATGATGAGGTAGATCAGGTACGGCGCGCCGAGCACGCCGGTGACCACGCCGACGGGGTACCGCGCGCCGAGCAGGAACTGGCCGGTGAAGTCCGCCACGAGCACCAGCAGCGCGCCGACCAGGGCGGCCGGGAGCAGCAGCGACCCGCTCGGCCCCACCAGCCTGGCGGCGATCGGGCCGGACAGGAACGCGACGAAGGCGATCGGGCCGGTGGCCGCCGTCGCGAACGAGATCAGCCCGACCGCGCAGACGATCACGACGACCCTGGTGGCGTCGAGGCGCACGCCCAGCGCCGAGGCGGCGTCGTCGCCGAGCCGCATGGCGCCCAGCGCGCGGGTCTGGGCCAGCAGGAGCGGGCCGAGGACGAGCACGGCGCACAGGACCGGGACGACGTCCGACCACGCGACGCCGTTGAGGCTGCCGGTGAGCCACCGCAACGCCTGCTGGAGGTCCCACTGGCCGGCTCCGCTGAGCACCCAGTTGATCGCGCTGTCCAGCACCGCGGCGATCCCGATGCCGATCAGGATCAGCCGGGTGCCCGCGACACCGTCCCGGTAGGACAGCAGGTAGATGAGCAGCGCGACGCCCAGCCCCACGACCACGGCGGCCACCTCGACGGCGGGGCCGGACAGCGAGAGCGTGACGATCGCGAACGCGGCGGCCGCGCTCGCCCCGGCGCTGACCCCGATGATGTCCGGGCTGGCCAACGGGTTGCGCAGCATGGTCTGGAAGGTCACGCCGCCGAGGCCGAAGGCGAGGCCGACGAGCGCCGCCAGCACCGTGCGGGGCAGGCGCAGTCGCCCGACCGTGAACGACGCGCCCGGCACCTGCTCGCCGAGGATCACGGCGAGCACGTCGCCCGGCGGGTAGAACCGCTGGCCGACCATGAGCGACACCGACATCGCCACCAGGACGAGCGCGGTGAGCAGCGCGACCACGAGGCGGCGCCGCCTGGCCCGGCTGAGCCTCGTGCGGACCACGAGGTCGACGGTCGCGGGGGAGGCGGTCGCGAGGGAGACGGGCGCGGGCGTGTCGGGTGCGGTGGCGTTCACAGTGCGCGGACCTTCTGCCGGCGGACGATCCAGATGAAGAACGGCGCTCCGATGAACGCGGTGATGATGCCGACGTCGATCTCCTCCGGCCGGGTCACGACGCGGCCGACGACGTCGGCGGAGGTCAGCAGCACCGCGCCGCCCAGGGCGGAGAAGGGCAGCAGCCAGCGGTGGTCGACCCCGATCAGCAGCCGGCACAGGTGCGGCACGACCAGGCCGACGAACCCGATGGGGCCCGCCGCCGCGGTCGCCGCGCCGCACAGCACGACCGCGCCGAACGAGGCGCCGAGGCGGATGAGCCAGACCCGCTCGCCGAGCCCGGCGGCCAGGTCGTCGCCGAGCGCCAGGGAGTTCAGGCCCCGCGCGGAGACCGCGCACACGACCGCGCCGACGACCAGGAACGGCAGCACCTGCCCGATCCGGTCGAAGGACGCGCCGCCGACGCCGCCGACCTGCCAGGACCGGAAGGTGGCCGCGATGTCGGCGCGCGCCAGCACGACCGCGCTGATCAGCGAGACCAGGGCGGCCGAGGTGACCGCGCCCGCGAGGGCGAGCTTGAGCGGGGTGGGGCCGCCGCGGCCGAGGGAGCCGACGGCGTAGACGAACACCGCGGCCGTCGCCGCGCCGAAGATGGCGACCCAGACGTGGGAGACGGGGTTGACCAGCCCGAACGAGACCATGCCGGTCACGACGGCCAGCGAGGCCCCCGTGTTCACGCCGAGGATGCCGGGATCCGCCAGCGGGTTGCGGGTCACGCCCTGCATGACCGCGCCGGCCAAGCCCAGCGCCGCGCCGACCAGCGCGGCCAGGAAGGTGCGCGGCACGCGCTGCGCGACGGCGGCCCGGGGGAGGGTGTCCTCCAGGCCGCGCACGCCCGCGAGGACGTCGGACGCGGAGACGTCGCGCGCGCCGAGCACCACCGAGGCGACCGCGGTCGCGACCAGGGCCGCCAGGACGGCGAGCAGCCAGGAGGCCCGGACGCGCCCCGGGCGCCGCGCGGTGGCGGCGCCCGGGGCCTCCCGGTCGGTCGACGCGCTCACTTGACCTTGTCGGCCGCCGCGGCGAGCCGGCCCGCGTACTCGTCCAGCACCCACGACACGGACATGGGCGTCGGGTTGGCCGCGGTGCCCGCGGGCCCGGAGCCGGCCAGCATCACGACCGAGCCGTTGGCCACCGCGCGCATCTTGGACAGCAGCGGGTTGGCGGCCAGGGCGCGGCCCACCTGCTCGTCGCCGTACCCGACGACGATGTCCACGTCGTCGAACGCGTCGATCTGCTCCGTGCTCTGCTGGAGGGAGAACTCGTCGGTGGCCGCCGACGCCCGGGCGATGCTGCCCGGCGTGGTCAGGCCGAGGTCCTCGAAGAACATCGCGCGGGTGTCGTGCGTGGTGTAGAAGCCGATCTTGCTCAGGTCCGTGGTGTCGAAGTGCGTCATGAACATCGTCGACTTGCCCTGGAGCTGCGGGTACTTCGCCTTGACCTCGTCGATCCGCTGCTCGATGTCGGAGATCAGCTCGTCACCGTCGGCGGATCGCCCGATGGCCTTGCTGCTCAGCTCGATGCTGTCGCGCCACGGCGTGGCCCACGCCGTCGTCGGGTAGGCGACCACGGGTGCGATCGCGCTCAGCGTGGTGTAGTCCTCCTGCGTGAGACCGGAGTACGGGGCCAGGATGACGTCGGGCTTGGTGTCGGCCACCGCCTCGAAGTCGATGCCGTCGGTCTCGTCGAACAGCACCGGCGTGGGGGCGTTGAGCTCCTTGAGCTTCTCGGACACCCACGGCAGCAGGCCGTCGGCGTCGTCGTCGCCGAAGTTGGCCTTGGCCATCCCCACCGGCACGACGCCCAGCGCGAGCGGCACCTCGTGGTTGGCCCAGGCGACGGTGGCGACCCGCTCGGGCTTCTCGGGGATCGTGGTCGACCCGAGCGCGTGCTCGACCGTGACCGGGAACGAGTCGCCGGGGGCGGACGGGCTGCCGGTCGCGGCGCCACCGCCGTCGTTCCCGCTCGTGGACGAGCAGGCGCCCAGTACCAGCACGGCGACGGAAGCGACGGCTCCGACCCGCAGGCGGCGTGAGCGCACGACACGAACCCCTTTCATCGAGGCAAGGCGCCGGGTGCCGGTGCCCACACGGAGCGCCTCGTGAGCGCCGGGGACGCGCGTTCGTCATCCCGAAGTGTGTTTAGCCTTGCCTAACGTAACTGTCCGTCGTGCAAGCCGGAAGACCCGTCCACGGGATGTGAAACTGATCTCGCAAAACGGGCATGACGGGCCGGTCACGTGCTAGGGGGCGCGCAGGGTAGCGGCGAGGTCAACCCCTGTCAGATGATGTCCTGGTCCAGGAGGCGGATGTCCTCGGAGATCGACCTGGCCTTGTGCTTCACGACCACGAGCTGGGCCTCGGCGCTCCGGGGCGCGCTGTCGTCACCGACCTTCCCGATCACGGCCTGGAGGTCGTCGACGGCGGCGCGGATCCGGTCGGCCCGGGGCCGGAACCGGTCGAAGTCGCCGCGGTCCACCAGCTCGGCCTCCTTCGCGCGCAGCTCTTGGCGCACCTGGTCCAGGTGCATGACGGCGATCACCTTCTGCACGCTCGCGGGCGGGAGCTCGTCGGCGCGGTCGTGGCCGGTCGGGCGCTCCAGCCTGCCGAGCAGGCTGTGCAACCCGTCGTTGACCTGGGCCCAGCGCCTGGCCTGGCGCCGGGCGTGCGCCGACCTGCCCTCCTGCTCCAGCCGGCCGAGGATCTGGGCGTGCGCCTGGACGTTCGGGTCGGAGCCCTGGGCCGCCATCACGTCCCTGACGCGCAGGACCACCGCCTCGAAGTGGGCGAGCGGCGGGTTCAGCTCGTCGCGCGGCGGGCGGACGACGCGGTCCAGGGCGCGCAGGACCAACCAGATCTCCTGCCGGTCGGGCACCGGGCTGTCGAACAGCCGGTGCGCCTTCCGGCGGAGCCGGTCGCCGGCGGCCCGCATCGTCATCCGCGCGGTGGCGTCGGTTTCGAGGGCGAGCCGCTCCTCCAGCTCCGCTTCGAGGGTGGCGAGCTCTTCCCGGAGCTCCGCCACCGTCGGGACCTCCATGCGGGGGATGCTGATGTCCACCGCGGCCTCGCGGATCACCGTCCCGGCGCGCGTGTGGACGGTGGCGCTGCCCTCGATCTTGTTGCTGCGGCTGATCTCCACGGTGAGGATCACCTTGGAACCGCGCGTGGCCTCCGGCGGCACGTCCCTGATCAGCACCGAGCCGATGAGGTCGTACTCCTGGAACAGCCTGATCTCGATGGTGTCGAAGTCGTTGGTGCGCTGGAACTCCAGCTTCCGGCGGGCGGGCAGCGTGGCGCCCTCGTCGGCGAGCGGCTCCATCCCGTCGGCCTTCTCGATGAACAGCGGTTTCGGCAGCACCGTCAGCACGGGCACGGAGGTGCCGCGGTCCTCGGCGTCCTCGGCGACGTGCTCGACCTCGAAGCGGTGCTCGACCAGGTTCCGGTGCTCGCCCTCGCCCGCGGTGAGGACGAACCGGGTGGTGGCCCCGGGCCGCAGGTCGACGTCCTCGAAGTGGAAGCGGCCCTCCTCGTCCGGCGTGGTCACGTGACGGGTGCCGCCGTCGTCGGTCAGGACGAGGGTCAGGGTCGCCGCCGCCCCGCCGTCCACGCGACCGGCGACGGTGATGCTCTCCTGCGGCGAGCGGGCTTCCACGTCGAGGTGGACCGTGACGCCGTCGCCCGCGATCTCGGCCGGGAGGGAACCGGCCCGCAGGGCCGCGCCGGCGGCGACGACGCGGTCCGGTTCCAGCAGCCGCACCTCCCGGTCCCACCGGCGGCGGATGGTCTCGGTCACCCACGGGCCCCACGTGGAGCCGCCGACCAGCAGGATCTCGTCGACCTGGTCGATGGTCAGGCCCGCCTCGGCGAGGATCAGCTCGCAGCCCTTGGTCTCGCCCGCGCCGCCGCGCCCCCCGAGCGTGTCGTCCAGCAGGTCCTGGATCAGCTCGGTGTACTGGAGCCGGTTGATCGAGTCGAGCAGCGTGACCGTTCGGCCGTCGTCGTCGGTGAGCTGCTCCCTGATGTGCACCGGCACCCGGTCCGTGCGCGCGTTGGCGAGCTTGAGCTTCGTGTCCTCCGCGACCCGCACCAGCCTGGTCCACGTGGCGTGGCGGCGCTGGTCCTGGTCGTCCACGGTGATCCGGACGCCGCGCTCGCGCAGCCGCTCGTAGAGCCAGTCCGCCAGCCTGCGGTCGAACGTGTAGCCGCCCAGCAGGCGGTCGCCCCCGAACGCCTTGATGGTGACCACGCCGCCGCGGCGCTCCATGACGGTCACGTCGAAGGTGCCGCCGCCGAGGTCGTAGGTGAGCAGCCGCAGCGGGTCGCGCTGATCGGCGCCGGCGTAGGCCAGTGCGGCCGCGGTCGGCTCCATCATGAGGTGCTTCTCCTGGTCGAAGTCGAACCCGGCGGCGAGCGCGGCCTCGGCGGTCTCCCGCATCATCGCGCCCTCGAAGAACGCGGGGTGGGTGATCACCGCCCGGTCGACGCGTTCGCCCAGGGCCTGCTCGGCGACGTCCTTCAGGTAGGAGAGGATGATGGTCGCGACCTCGCGGGCGCTGTACTCCCGCCCCAGCAGCCGGTGGCCGACGTTCGTGCCCATGGTGCGCTTGGAGGCGAGGATCGGGGCCTGGCCCTCGGCGGCGCGGTCCCTGGCGTCGGTGCCGACGACGAGGGAGCCGGGGTTGTCGGGGTCCTCCCACACGGCGGACGGGATGACGTCGTTGCCGTACGGGTCCGGGATGATCGTGACGTCGAGCGCCTCCAGGTAGGTGGGCGGCGGGTACCCGTCGACCAGGTCGACGCGCCCCTTCACGGCCAGCACGCTGAAGGTCGTGCCGAGGTCGATTCCGATGATCACGTGGCGCTCCCGGGGCTAGAGGTCGAACTGGACGTCGGCCTGCGCGTCGTGGGTGCCGTCCGGTCCCGGCACCGGCAGGTCCGCCCACGGCGGCCGGGGCACGTCCGCCGCGGCCAGGGGCGGGACCAGCGGTGCGAGGTCGGCGAGGTCGGTCAGGCGCAGCGGGCGGCGCGACGGTTCGAGCGCCGCCGCCTCCTCGACCGCGGCGCACAGCTCCGGCAGCCTGCCGGTGTTCGTGGCGGGACGGGGGTGGACGAGCAGCGCCTCCGACACCCGCCGGACCGGGTCGAGCAGCCGGGACTCCGCCTCGGCGAGGTCGGCCTCGGTGACCAGGCGGTCGGCCACCCGGTGCTCGCCGCCACCGCTGATCTTCCGCTCCAGGTCCTTGCGGCGGAAGGTGATCACCCACGGGTTGGCGTCCGCGCCCACCTGGAGGACCCCGAAGTGGTTCAGGCGGTACGGGTTCTCGCCCCGGACCCATCTCAACGGCACGTCCACCCCTCCCTCACCGTGCTCACCAGGTTCCTTCGACGCGGCGGCGCAACAGCCGCACCTGCTCCAGGTTCGCCACGACGACCCGGTTCGCGTGCAGCTTCATGGCCTCGTTCAGCATCTGCTCGGCCCGGAGGACCCTCGCCAGGGCGTTGAGGGGCCGGTCGCCGAGGGACGGCCCGCCCAGTCCCGGCAAGTCGACCGGCAGGCCCCGCGACCGCAGCAGGTGGCGCACCGACTCGTCCAAGGCCAGGTAGGAGGAGTTCGCCGGGCCGCGGGAGACGAGGTCGTCCGTCACGGGCTTCACCAGTTCGCACGCCACCGCGTTCAAACAGGTCGCCAGTTCCCGGTCGAGCTTCTTCGTCGACCTCGGCCGGGCGGCGGCGCGGGCGCTCCGCAGGAGCCTGATCGCCTCGTCGTGGCGCCCGGCGTTGAACGCCTTGATGCCCTCCTGGTGGAGCCTGGCCGCTCCCGGACCGCCGCACGCCGTGACCTGCTCGCGCAGCCCGGCGAGGACCTTCCTGAGCTCCCGCACGGCCTCCAGCGCCCGCTCGTCCCCGCCCGACGACCGGACCAGCCGCTCCGCCCGGTCGAGGTCGGCGCCCGCGGCGTCGACCTCGTACTGCCCCAGGCGGCACTCCGCGCGCCGGACCAGGGCCGGGACGAAGTCCCCGTCCACCTCCAGCGCGGCGTCCAACCGCGCGGCGGCCTCCGACCAGCGGGCGGACGCCATGGCCTCCTCCGCCATCTTCAGGTGGGGCGCGATGTCCTCGGCCCGCCGGGCCTGGTGGATGTGCGCGACCAGCTGGGCGCACGCGACGCGCAGGCCCTCGGCGTCCTCGCCCCAGCGGACGTGCGCGTCGTCCGGCGACGACTCGATCGCGGCCCGGGCGTCGTCCGCGTCGCGCTCCGCCTCGTCGAGGTCCCCGAGCCGCAACCGCGCCTGGGCCCGCACCAGCAGGACGACGCCCGGCGGGCGTTCGACGTCCTTGATCGACGACAGCAGTCGCCGGGCCCGCTCCCGGTCGTCGGCCGCGTGCTCCCGCGCCGCCAGCACCGTGGCCAGCAGCCAGCCGTCGCGGAGTTCCCCGACGTGGGGGTCCTCGCCGGCGCGCGCCGCTCGGAGACCGCGCCGGTAGAACCCGGCCGCCTCCTCGTAGGCGTGCCTCGCGACGCAGGCCTGCCCCGCCCGGGAGTGCCACAGCGCCAGGTCGGAGAGGACCAGCGGGTCCCGCTCGGTCACACCCAGCAGCTGCGGTTCCAGGCGTGAGACGTGCCCGTCGTACTTCCGGGCGGTGGCCCGGACGGCGTCGAGGGCCCGGTCGGTCTCGTCCCGGCCGACGGTCCCGTTCGCCTGCCGCACCTGGTCCCCCTGCACCTGCACGAGCAGCTTGAGCAGGTCGGTCAGCGCCGCGACGCAACCCCGGTCCCGGTCCAGGTGCCGGGTCACGGTGTCGACGGCCGTGCGGAGGAGTTCCTGGTCGAACGACGTCGGTCCCCACACGGAGGCGTCGAGGCCCTCGACGGCCCGTTCGTACGCCTTGACCCGGACGCGTTCCACCAGGTCGCCCGGGAACGGCGAGCCGAGGGCCAACTCCACGTGGAACCGGGCCCGGTGGTGCGGGCTCCCCTCGTCCAGGGCGATGTCGAAGTGGATCCGCAGCAGCCGCTCGGCCAGGTCCTGCCGGACCTCCGCCACGAGGGCCGGCGCGACCTCGGCGCGGTCCGCCAGCCCGGCCCAGAACTCCTCGGCCTCGAACAACCGGTGCCAGTGCGCCAGCGCCTCCCGCCAGTCCGCGTCGGACTTGCGCGGGTGGGCGGACTGCTCCGCGTCGATGGCCCGCGCGTGGTGCATGATGGCGAGGTGGTGGACGGTGCGCAGGTCGTCCGGGAACCGCCGCAGGACGTCCTTCCACAGCAGGAACGCCTGATCGTCGTAGAGCCGCCTGGTCCACCCGCTCCTGGTCGGCTCCAGCCTGTTCCACGCGCGCCGCTCGGGGCGGTCCCGCACCTTCAGCTCGGCGCCCAGCTCGTCCAGCCGCCGCAGCAGTTCGTCCGCGCTCATCGACGCCGTCCCTTCCGCGCGGCGGCCGCGCGTTCGCGCATCCTGGCGGCGAGCGACGGCTGCCCACCGGTCTCGTAGGCCTCGGCGCTCAGGTCCAGGAGCTCGGCGGCGTCGGCGGGGGAGAGGTCGGGCAGGGCGAGGCCGGCGGCGCAGAGCCGGAGCGCCGCCGGCCAGTCGGCCGGTGTGAGGCTCAACCTCGCCAGGCTCGCGTGCGGCGCGGCCTCGCCCGGGAAGCGGGCGAGCGCCGCGCCGGCGCGCTCGCGGGCCTCCGCCGGGCGTCCCCGCCTGCGGAACGCCTCGGCCTCGGCGAGCAACCGCCGCAGCTCGGTGGCGCCCTCCGGGACCCGGACACCCGGGAGGGACACCGTCAGCTCGCCCCCGGACGTGTAAGCCCCGATCTCGTCGAGCAGCACCGCGGCGTTGCCGTAGCGCTCCGTCGCCCGGAACCGCAGGCACTTCGCGATGACCTCGCCCAGCAGCGGGTGGTCCACCAGGTCGGGGTTGTCGGCCTCGGTGAGCCGCGCCGGGCCGGTGCGGCGCGCCTCGACGTGGCGCCGCCGCCGGCCGGCCTCGTCGTCGCCCGCGGCGGTCGCGGCGAGGTCGACCTCGTGGAACGGGTGGCGGCCGGCGAGGACCTCGTGCAGCAGCAGGCCCAGGGAGTAGACGTCGGAGGCGGGTGTCGGCTCGACGCCCGCGAGCGTCTCGGGCGACTGGCAGGTCAGCGCGCCCGCACCGCCCCACAGCCCGACCGCGCCGAACGCGAGCTGGGCGAGCCCGAAGTCGGCCACCTTCAGCGCGTCCGGGCCGTCGGGCAGGACGTTGTCGGCTTTGAGGTCGCAGTGGAGCACCGGCGGGTCGAGCGCGTGCATCCACGCCACGGCGCGCAGCACCTGCGTGATCCACCGCAGCGCCAGCTCCACCGGCACGGGCCGGAACGCGTCGACCAGGTCGCGCAGGGTCCGGGCCGTGCCGCCACCGGCGAGCCGGTACCCGGCCGCGTGCTCCATCGCGACGAAGGCCCGCGGTTCCGGCTCGCGCAGGAACCCGGCGTCCAGCACCGTGATCAGGTGCCGGCTCGCCTCCGGGTGGTCTTCCTCCTCCTGGAGCCGCATGAGGACGACCGCGTCGTTGAGCTGCTCGCGCGCGTTGGCCTCGGTGACCAGGCCGCGGTGGAACAGCTTCAGCGCCACCTGCCGCAGCGTCACGTCGAAGACCCGCTGGTCGGCGAGGTAGACGGTGCCGAAGCCGCCCGCGCCGAGGCGGCGCCGGACGACGAACCTCCCGTCCAGGACGGTGCCGGGGGCCAGGTCCTCCATGCGGCTAGGCCCTCTCCGCGACGGTGCCGTCCCCGCGCAGGCTGACGACCACCGTCCCGGCGGGCGGGCCGTCGTCGAGCACGAGCACGTCGATGACGGGTGACACGACGTGGCGGTTGGTCAGCCGTGGCACGCAGCGCGCGCCCTCCTCGCGCGCCGCCACGGCGCGGCCGGTGAGCCACTCGCACACGTCGGGCATGACGTCGACCCGGGCGCCGCGCTCCGCGAACCTGGCCGCC
Source organism: Saccharothrix xinjiangensis (assembly GCF_039527585.1). NCBI lineage: Bacteria > Bacillati > Actinomycetota > Actinomycetes > Pseudonocardiales > Pseudonocardiaceae > Saccharothrix > Saccharothrix xinjiangensis. The sequence goes on from NZ_BAAAKE010000016.1 coordinate 16,086, forward strand.
TCCGACGCCACCTGGCGCTCGACCAACCGCCGGTAGGTGCGTTCGTCGAACGCCCGGAACACGACCTTGTCGTCCACCCGGTTGTAGACCTCCGGCCGCTTGAGGTACTTCAGGACCTCGGCGCGGATCGCGGCCTCGGCCGCGTCGTCCGGCCCGTCGTCGGTGGGGCGCCCGATCGGGGTGAACCGCGCGAGCGTGTCGGCGCCGACGTTGGAGGTGAGCACGACGACGCAGCCGCGGCCGTCGCGGGTCGGTCCGGCGGGGTCGTCGATGAGGCCCTCGTCGAGGAAGCGCAGCAGCGCCGGCCAGACGTCCTCGTGCGCCTTCTCGATCTCGTCGAACAAGACCACGCTCTGCGGCTTGTCCCTCAACCCGTTGGTCAGCTTCCCCTCGCCGTAGCCGACGTAGCCGGGCGGCGCGCCGATGAACAGGTTGCCGCTCTCCTTGGTGGCGAACTGGCCCATCTCCAGCATGAGCAGGTGCTCGTCGGACCCGTAGAGGGTGCGGGCCAGCTCCTTGGCCAACTCGGTCTTGCCGCTGCCGCTCGGCCCGAGGAAGAGCAGCACGGCCGCCGGCCCGCGCTCCCGGGGGAACCCGAACCGCAGCCGCTTGACCCACGGCAGCACGCGGGCGATGGCGTGGTCCTGGCCGAGGATCCGGTCGCGCAGCCGGTCCCCGATCTCACCGACCGGCGTGAGCCGCTCGTGGGGGTCCTCGTCCTCGACGGCCTCGGCGTGCCGCAGGTACTCGCGCAAGCGCTTGGTGTCGAGCCCGCGGCCGGTGAGCCAGTCGGCGATGACGCCGCGGTCCGCGGCGACGACGGCCCTGGCGATGTGGGTCTCGCTCGCCTTGACGCCGTCGCGGGCGGCGTCGGCCACCGCCCGTTCGAGGACCAGCCGCACCGACGCGTGCAGGGTGTCCCGTTCCAGCTCAAGGTGTTCGGCGCGCTTGGCCGCTGGTCGGCGGAGCTGGAGCGCCAGGGCGCTGTGCACCTCGCGCAGCGGGTCGACGCCCTGGAACTGGAGGGCGCTCTGCACCGCGCCGCTGTCGATGCCGACGAGCGCGTAGAGCAGGTGCAGGGCGGTCGCCCTCCGGTAGCCGAGCGCGGCGACCTCCTCGCGCAGGACGGTCAGCACCTTCCGGCCGGTGACGTCGAACGCCTCGCTCCGGACCGCGCCCGACTCCGGGTCGAACAGCTCCAGGACCGGCCGGGACCCACCGCCCCGGCGGACGAGGTCGCCGACGAGCTGCGCGAAGTCCTCGTCCGAGCCCACGACCGCGGTCAGCAGCGCGCGTGCCCCCGGCACGTGGTCGATCAGGACCAGCAGGAACAACGCCTCGCCCGCGCCCGCGCCCCCCGGTGCGGCGGCCCGCTGCCCGAAGTCGTCGAGCACGCGCAGCGACGCCTCCGACATCGCCTCCGCGCCGACGCCGGTCGGCATGCCCGGCCGCCGGTCCTCGTCCAGCGCCGCCAGGTACAGCTGCTCGCGGAACAGCTCCGGGTCGACGCCCCGCCGCCCCAGGACCTCGGCGCGCAGGATCGACCCGTCCCGGCGGGCGAGGTGCGCCAGGAAGTGCGCCGGCTCGACCAGCTCGCACGAGGTCTCCGCCGCCTCGGCCACGAGTGCCGAGCCGTCGCCGAGCACGTCGGCGAGGCCGGGTTCGACGTCGAAGCCCCGGTCGTTGACGATCATGGTGTCCCACCCAGCAGCTCACGGGCCTGGTCGAGGTCGCGCAGCGCCGCGCGCGGGTCCCGCTCGGCGGTCCGGACCGACCGCCTCGCGTAGGCGACGCCCATGGCGCGGCGCACGCCCGGGTCGGCGAGGTCGGCGAGCGACTCCGGGATGAAGCCGTCGATGACGCGGTCCAGGTCGCCCGCGCGCAACCGCGCCTCGGTCGCCGCGAGGTAGACGGCCGCGGGGTCGCAGGGCAGGGCCGTCGCACCGGCCTCGACCTCGCCGTACGCCCGGAGGAACTCCTGCTCGTCGTCGAGCGCCGCGGCGGCCAGGCACCGGACCGCCGCCCGCACGCCGTCGTCCGCCACCGGCTCGGCCCCCTCGGCTCCCAGCACGGCCCGGCAGGCGCGGGCGCCGGCCCGGCGCTGCTCGGGGTCGTCGGAGAACACCGACATGAGGCCGGCGAACAGCCGCGTGGCCGCGGAGCGGTCCCCGTCGTCCGAGGCGGGCAGCGGGGGCGCGGCGGCGAGGGAACCGGGGTGCAGCACCAACCGCGCCGCCTCCGCCCAGAACCGCGTCACCGGGTCCACGGGTCCGGAGCGCAGCTCCCGCTCCAGCCCGGCCAGCTCGAACCGGGCCGGCCCCCGCCCGCCGGCGCGGCAGAAGTCCCGCACCAGCGCGGCGGCCCGCGCGACGCGCGCCGTGGTCACGAGCCGGGGGTCCGGGTCCGGCCCTTCCCCGACCCACGCCCGCAGCGCCCGCTCCGCCGCCTCCGCCCCACCCGCCGCGACGACGCTCCGGACGGCCAGCAGGCGGAGCCCCGGATCGGCCGGGACCCGGTCGAGCAGCTCCCGGGCCGACGAGGGGTCCACACCGTCGAGGCAGTCGCGCACCAGCGGCAGCGGAGCGGCCCACCCGACGCCGGTCAGCGCCGACCACCGCCCGTCGAGCAGCGGCTCGGCGTCCACCTCGACGCCCTCGTGGCGCTGCCGCAGCCACACCCTGGCGAGCCGGGCCGCCGCGACCGGGTCGCCCGGGGCGCGGGTGAGGGCTCGGCGGTACTGCCGGGTCGCCTCGGCGAGCTCACCCGCCGCCTCGTGCGCCCGACCCCGGAGCCGGCGCCCGGCCGCGAGGTAGACCCCGGCGGCAGATTCCCGCGCGTCGAGGCGCTCCAGCAGGCCCGTCGCCGCCGCGTCGCCTTCGCGGACCGCCAGGACCGCGGCGAGGTAGTCCGCGGCGGCCGGGCGCGGCGCCGGGATCGACGCCAGGAGGTCGACCGCCCCGGCGAGGTCGCCGACGGCCACCGCCAGCAGGCCGAGCTGCGCCCTGGCCTCGCGCGCCTTGACGCCGTCCACGCGGGCGCGGAGCAGGTCGGCCGCTTCCTCGTGGCGGCCGAGGTGCGCCAGGGCCACGCCTTCCCAGTAGTCCAGGAGCGCGCCGAAGCGGAGGAGGACCAAGCGCGTCGCCGCGCCGTCGCCGGCGAGGCGTCCACGCGCCCTGGCGAACCGGCGCACGGCCCCGGCGGGGGAGCCGCGCCGGAGCAGCAGCCTGCCCTCCAGGTAGCAGCGCTCGACCTCGGCCTCCTGACGGGCCACCGCCTGGAGCGCGCCGTCGGCGGGCCACCACGGGCACGGGCCGGAGTCCGGGGAGGGTTCCGGGTCGGGCTCTGGACCGGATTCCCGGTTGGTCTTCGGGTCGGGCTTCGCACCGGGCTCCGGGTGGGGAGCCGCCTCGGCCGTCGTCGGCTCGCCGCCCAGGGCGACGCGCAGGTCGACGAGCCGGGCCCAGACCGCGCCGGGGGCGTCGTGCCCGCCGCGGTGCTCGCGGAACCCGACCACCTGCCGCCGGAGCGCCCGCGCGTCCTCCTCGGGCAGCAGCGGGAGCAGGTCCTGCCGCGAGCCGAGGCGCTGCCAGGCGGACGCCGGCTCGCCGCCACCCACGGGCTCGCCTTCACCCGCCGTCGCGCAGGCCGAGAGGACGCGGGTGGCCTCGTGCCCCGCGTAGTGGAGCCGGTCAGCCAGCCACCGCCCCCACTCGCACCCGCGGAGGTCCGCCCGCCCCACCCGGGGCGGCACGTCGCGGACCGCGTCGGTCAGCAGGGCCTTCAGGGCGGACAGCTGCGGCACCGTCCGCGTCAGCGGCCCGGACGGGCCGTCGAACACCTCGTCCAGCCGGGCCGGGCCCGTCGGGCGGTCCTCCCGCAAGCACTCGAACAGCGCGTGGACGCCCGCGAAGAACCGGTGGTCGTGGACGAGGTCCGGGTCGGTGACGGGCTCGGCCAAGCGGGGCGGGAGCGCGGCGGGCTCTCCCCGGATGACGGCGCAGGCGGCGGCGAGCACGGGGATCGGCCAGCCGGAGGCCGGGGCCACGGCGCCGGAAGCGAGGTGACCGGCCGCCGCGACGGGATCCCCCGCCTGGAGCGCGTGCACGGCCAGGTTGTAGCGCCCCCACGGCAGCGGTCCGGTGACGCGCGCCAGCCGGGCGGTCAGCCGCGCGACGTCCGCGACCCGCTCCGGCCCGGTGCCCGGCCCCTGCCAGAGCAGGAGCTCCAGGACGGCGGTGGCGGCCTCGATCGTGCGCGGGTCGAGTGCGCGGCCGACGCGTTCGAGGACCGCGACGCACCCCGCCACGTTGTCCCACGAGGGCCGCGCCGTCACCGCGGCGACGGCGAGCAGCGCCTCGGCGTGCTCGTCTCCGACGGCGCCGGGGTGCGCCAGCCCGGGGAAGACGTCGTCCGGTCGCCCGGCGCGCAACGCGGCCAGCGCCCGGCGGAAACGCCACCGCCGGACCAGCCGCCACCACCACCGCGCGCCCGCGGAGGCCGTGGCGGCGCCCTCGCTCCGCGCGGGTCCTCTCTCGTCGATGCGAACACACCCCCCTTCCACGGGCCGCTCGGGGACGCGGTCCGGACGCCAACCCCGCCGATACAGCCGATGTCCAGGACTTGGCTGATATCCGGGACTCGACGGGGATCCGAGACGCGGCGGGGAGGCGGTCGCGCGAGCCCGAGCCGGACGACGCGCCCCCGCGCGCGACCTCACCCCGACCGTTCGAGGTCCTGGACGAGCCGTTCCGAGTCGATCCCGAGCTTGTCCAACAGCTGCCGGGCAGCGGATCCCTCGTCGTGCAGCAGGGCGAGCAGGAGCGCGGCCTCGCCCGCCGGGGCCCCGGCTCCCGGTTCCCGCGCCCGGTCCAGCGCGGTGAGCGAGCGCTGCGAGAAGTCCGCGCGCCGCGGGGTCGGGGAGAAGAGCCGCTGGACGGCCTGCCTGCCGACGTCGCCCTGCTGCTCCAACGCCTCGCGCAGCACCTCGCTGCCCGCCAGGGCGAAGCCCTGCAAGAAGGTGTGCGTCCCGATGGGGGCGCGCTTCGCCGCGGCCAGCAGCAGCGCGGCGCGGACGGCCGTGGCCGCGGGGTCGTCCAGCACGTCGGCGCGCAACGAGCCGTCCTGGTCGAACAGCGTCGCGGCGACGTCCGGCGAGCTGCGCGCACCGGCGCCGCGCACCCGGCCCGGTGCGGCGTTCGCCGACATCAACTGCCGCAGGGACACGCCGAACAGCTCCAGTATCTGCCCGGAGCTGCCGCCGCCGATCTCCGTGAAAGCGGCGGCGATGTCCCGGGGCGTGACCACGGAACGGCCCTCCGCCGACGCGATGCCCGTGGCCTTGATGAGGGTGGCGTGCACGGTGTCGGAGAGCTGGACCTCCGGTTCCCGGCCGTTCGCCGAGCGGTGGTGGCCCTCGGCGTCCGGCATCACGCCGCCGAAGCCGTGCAGCATCTGGGTGAGGGCGGCGAGGCCGTCGACGCCGATCGACCGCTCGATGAACGGCCGCAACTCCGGGCAGGTGACCAGGCCGAAGAGCAGGTCGAGGGAGATCACGACGCCTCGCCCGCGCGCGACGGCGTGGACGCGGTCCATCATCGCGGCGGCGGCGGGGGAGTACGGCCCCGGTCCGAGGGCCTGCGGGCGGACCGGCACGCCCCGGCCACCGGTGATGTGCACGCCCGGGTTGCCGTACAGCAGGAACGACGCCCAGGCGCCGTCCCGCTCGTCCAGGACCGAACGGCGCGCCTCCCGGATCGCCGCGCCGGCCGTCTGGTCGTCCAGCAGGCGGCGGTAGAACTCCTCGGCGAACCGCTGGGCGCTCTCCTCGGCCACCTCGGCGCGGGTGCCGATCACCACCTTCGCGCCCATGGTCATGAAGGAGACGCACAGGTTCGCGATGGGCCCGACCGCGCGGCACCCGTTGACGAAGACCACCGGTGGCGCGCCGATCCGCGAAGCCGTCATCAGCGCGCTCTCGTTCAGCAGGCTCCGCCGGTGGAGCAGCAGGCCGCTGTCGGCGGGCCTGCTCCTGATGGTGACGTGCCCGCAGTAGTGCAGGAGGTCGTACTGGGTCGAGCTGAGCTTGGTCACCACGTTGGCCAGCGTGGCCTGCTCGCCCAGGAGCAGTTCGCACCGCGTCCCGCGCGCTCGCAGCCACTCCGCGATGCGCTCGGCCTCGCGGCGGGCGGCGGGCAGGTCCCCGAGCGGGTCCCCGACGATCAGCACCTGTTCGAGCCGGCCGATGTCGCGCCCCATGCGGAAAGGCCCCGAGACGACCGACCCCTGGCCCAGGTCGTAGGCGAGCCCGAGGAACTCCCGCCCGTCGTGGAGCAGCTCCCACGGCACGAGCATCTCGTTGCTGCGCACCAGCATGGGCCCCGGCGACTCGCGCACCTCGACCATGAGGGCCAGCTCGTCGGTGCCCTGCACCGGGCGGAAGAGGTGGCTGTAGAGGGTCTGCCCGTTGGCCACCAGCTTGTCGTGGTGCCCGGGCTCGCCCGACAACGCGCCCTTGAGCGCTTCGTCGATCTCCTGGCACAGGTCCCGGACGAGCTGCTGGTTGACCTCGACGGTGTGCTCCTGCGTCAGCGGGCCGTGCTCGGTCTTGTCGGAGCGGACCAGCTTGTAGCTGTAGCGGCTGACGCCGTCCTTCTCGCTGACGTGGACTTCGAGGACCTTCAGCGGTTCAGCTGCCATCGGGTTCGCCCTCGCCGTCGAAGCGCTCCAGGAGGGCCCGGATCTCGTTCAGCTCCTCCGGGGTCGGCACGTCGCTGATGTTCACGGTGACACCGCCGATGGTCAGCGTGAGCGCCGTGTCGGGCTCCGCGGTGTGCGCCTTCTTCCGCTTCCAGCCCTGCAAGACCTGGACCACCGCGGCCAGCGTGCCGGTGGAGGACACCAGCAACCCGACGATCTCCAGTTCACCCGCTCGACGGCCGGGCGGGGGGTGGTCGACGTCCACCTCGTCGACCTTGGCGGCGCCGGCGTCGAGCAGCGCGTCCTGCAACTCCCGGCGCGACCGCACCGCCCCGCTCCGCCGCCCGTCCGCCGCCACGAGCCTCAATTCGAGTTCCAGCACCGGAGTCATCCATCCTCGCAGTGGTGTCGGTCGGTGGTGCGGGCCGGCCGGCGCACCGGCTCCGCCCCGTGCGCGCGGCGTCGCGGCCCGTGTTCACCGGACCAGTCTGGAGGCGGTGCGGGCTTCCGCGGGCGAACTGCCGGAAAATCACCCATGTGGTCCCATACCTCGCAAAACTGCGGTTTCCCGTGCGTCGTCCACGTCGCCGAGGTGTTCGCTGGAGGGGTGGCGCCTCCGAGGGCGCCGGGATTCGCCACGGTACTCAGGCCGATCCGCTCCGACCCCGGTTTCACACCATCGGCCCAGCCCCGTTCCCCTCATCGGAGCACCGGGTGGGACCCGCGCCCGGATCCGTCGACCCGGAGCGGTGGATCGCGAGCACGGGCGGTGCGTGAACGGGTTCCACGCCGGGTCAGGCGCTGCCGCCGCGCACCAGTTCGGTGGGCAGCAGGAGGCCCGGCTCGTCGTCGTGGCCGTGCTCGACCTGGCGCAGGCAGCGGGCGACCAGTTCGCGGGAGACGCGCTCGACGGGGATGCGGGCGCTGGTCAGGGTCGGTTCGGTCACCAGGCCGACGGCCCCGCCGTCGAAGCCGGTGATCGCGACGTCGACGCCGACCCGGAGGCCCAGCGAGTGCGCGACGCCGACGACGACCGCGGCGACGGCGTCGCTGCCGGTCACGATGGCGCTGGGCGGGTTCCTGCCGGTGAGCAGCTGGTGCGCGCGGCGGCGGACGCCCTGGTCGGGGCCGCGGAAGATCGAGGTCTTGGGCACGCGGACGCCGTGGTCGGCCAGGCGTCGGCTGAAGCCGTCGAGGCGTTCGGCCTTCCAGTACTGGTCGCCCCCCCGCCCCGAGGTAGGCGAACCGCCGGTGGCCGTCGGCGACGAGCGCGTCCACCACCGCGCCCATGCCCGCGACGTTGTCCACGTCCACCCAGTGCTGCGGCAGGTCGGGCGCGAGCCGGCCGAAGCAGGCGAAGGGGATGCGGTTGTCGGCGAGGAAGCGGGCCCGCTCGTCCTCCACGCCGGACTCCGACAGGACCACCGCGTCCACGGCGTGCCGGGCGACGAGGTCCTTGAACACGCCGAGGGGGTCGTCGCGGCGGTGGGTGAACACCAGCACCTGGTGGTCGACGTCGGAGCCGGCCTTCACCAGGGAGAGCAGGAAGTGCAGGGTGAAGCCCTGCGCGCGGTCCAGCTGCTCGCCGAAGATGTGGTAGCCGAGCTGCATCGTGCGCCGCGAGCGCAGGGTCTGCGCGGCGCGGTTGGGCCGGTAGCCCAGCGCCCGCATGGCGCTGGTGACCTTCTCGTGGGTCGCGGCGGAGTAGTACTCGTCGCGGCCGTTGACGACGTTGGACACGGTCTGCCGCGACACGCCCGCGGCGGCGGCCACGTCCACGATGCCGACGCGCCGCCTGCCCTGGTCCGCACCGCCTCGGGGCACCGGTCCACCTCCCGTACCGGACATCATCCACCGCGGTGACCGGTCCAGCACGTTGAACGTTCAACGTCGCCCACTCGTCACCGGTCGCCGTGCTGCCCGACATCGTCGTCGGGTTCCTCGACACCACAGAGGACAGTGGCGGCACCACGCGCTCGCCGTGCTGCCACAACCGCACGGGGGGTGGTTTTCGGGCGGAGACGCCGCCGTGCCCCGACCCCTGTTCCGGCCCAGGAGATGATAACGAAATGATAACGACGCAAACTCGGTTGGGCTACGGCACGGTCACCGCCCGTATGCCACGGTGGAACGGCTTCCGTCGTCGTTCCCGAGTGCCCCGGACGACTGAGGTGACATCGAATGACGATGATCCGTGGGAGGCACCGCATCTCCCGCAGGACGAAGATCGCCACGCTCGGCGCGGCGGTGGTGGTGGCCGCCGGAGCCGTGGCCGTCGTGACGGCCACCGGGGGTGACGACGCGGCTTCGGCCGACGGGGCGGACAGGTCCCGGTACGTCGACATCACGACGGTGCAGCCGAACGTGAAGGCGGTGAACAGGCAGCGCGGCGCTTCACGCGGCACGTTCACGGTGAACTGCGGCCGCAACGAGAACGGGCACTTCAACAGCGACAACTTCATCGCGCAGCCCGGCGTCGCGCACGGCGCGCAACACCTGCACGACTACGTCGGAAACCTGTCCGCCAACGCCGAGTCGACCAACCAGAGCCTGGTCGCGTCGGGCACCACGTGCCGCAACGGCGACAAGTCCGCCTACTTCTGGCCGGTGCTCCGCGTCGACACCGGCGAGGAGCAGGTGGAGAACCCGGTCGACCCCCAGGCCCAGGCCCGGCAGGAGCGGCAGAAGGCCGCCGACGGGCAGATCAAGGAAGAGCCGCGCGTGCAGTGCCCCGACGTGGCCAGCAAGATCGACGAGGAGGTGCCCGAGGAAGCGCAGCCACGGGTCGAGGAAGCGCTCGCCCAGGTCGAGCAGGTCACCGAGGAGGCCGAGAAGCGGCTGCCCGGCTCCACTGCGGTGGACGAGGAGGTGCTGGGGCCGCTGACCGAGCGGCGCAAGCAGGCGCTGGACCGCCTCACGCAGGCGGTCGCCCGGCCCGGCGCGCAGCCGGTGGACTTCGGCGCGCTCGCGCCGTGCGCCATCAAGCAGCCGGACCAGCCGTCGCCCATCGGCGACGGTTCGGAGAACAGCGAGCAGGAGGACCCGGCCGACGCCCAGGCGGGCGAGCACGCCGACCACCAGAACGAGCTGCCCGGCAACGAGGGCGAGATCCAGCGCCCCGCCAGGGTCGAGCTGACCTTCCGCGGCAGCCCGGTCGGCAAGGTCCGCGCGATGCCGAAGTTCCTGCGCGTCCTCTACGGCGACGCCAAGGTGTCCACGAACGGCCCGAAGAACGCCCGCGCCTCGTGGACCTGCACCGGGTTCGAGGACAGGGTGCAGTTGCAGCAGTACGTGATCTGCCCGGAGGGCTCGAAGGTCAAGCGCCTCCACGACTTCCCCAGCTGCTGGGACGGCAGGAACACGGACAGCGCCAACCACCGCGACCACATCGTCTACCCGGACGCGGCGACCGGCCGCTGCCCGCGCGGCTTCCGGGCCGTGCCGCAGCTGCGGATCGCGTTGACCTACGACATCCCCCGGGACGCCCAGGTCAACGGTCAGTACAAAGTGGACTCGTTCCCCCAGGAGGGCAACAACCCGTTCAGCGACCACGACGATTTCGCGAACGTGATGAACCAGCGCACCATGAACCGCCTGGTGTGGTGCGTGAACCGCGGCAAGAACTGCCGGGAGTGACCCGGTGGTGGGGTTCGGGGGCGGGCCGTTCGCGGTCCGCCCCCGAACCGGTCCGCGAGCCGCCCGCCTGTGGGCCGGATCTCCTGGTCGGGGATTGCCTCTTGGTCAGTGACCTAGTTAGGGCGTGTCTGACAAATAGGCAGGGTTCAGGTGGACTGACAGGTGCACCGACCGAGCCCGTCCGCGATCGCAGACGGCGACCCCATCGGGACAGGGCGATGCGACGGAGGTCGGGAATGGCCGCGACGTACGATCGCAGTGAGGGCGAAGCGCCAGGCCGAGATTCCGGCACCGGCGTGAGGGAGGGGCCAGGATGTTCGGCTGGAAGAAGATGCAGAAGCTCTTCGGTTCGGAGAAGTTCAACGATCTGACGGCGCAGCTCAGGCCCGACCTGAGTCGGGAATCGCTCGGCGTCGGGCCCGACTTCCCAGGCGTCACTCCGAACCCGCTCCTGAGCGGTGGCGCACAGAAGCGCAAGGCGGAACTGCGTACGGGGGCGCTTGCGCTCGGGGTTCTCGTCGACTGGCGGGAGGTCAACAGCAATCCACGCGTGGTCCTGATGTTCGACGTGGAGACCGCCGACGGCATCTCGTTCCGCGGTATCGCAGACGAAGACCTCACGATCACCGAACTCACCCGACTCGCCCCAGGACAGACGTTGCCCGTGCGCTACCGGCCGGCCGTCATGGACCACTACGTCGCCCTTGCCCGGGACGCGGACCCCGCCCACGTGCGGCGGCTCTCTGACGAGATCGCGAGACGCAAGCGAACCTGACCCGAAGCCATTGGCCGGGTGCGGCTAGGGCGTGTCTGGCACAGGTTGAGCGTTCTGGCTGGAACTCTGGTCCCGTGTCGCGGTTTCAGTTGCTCTCGGATGCCCAGTGGTCGTTGATCGAGGGGATGCTCCCGAAACCGACGGGACGCCCAGGCCGGAAGTTCTCGGATGCGCGGTCGATGGTCGATGGGATCATCTACCGGTATCGGTGCGGGATCGCGTGGCGTGATCTTCCTGAGGTGTTCGGGCCGTGGCAGACGGTGTGGACGTGGCATCACCGGATGGCTGTCGAGGGCACCTGGGACAAGGTGCTGGCGACGCTCACCGCGCAGGCGGACGCGGAGGGGCTGATCGATTGGTCGCTGTCGGTGGACTCGACGATCGCTCGCGCGCATCAGCATGCGACGAACACGATCCGCCCCACAGGGGGACGGGTCGAACTACACGAATCCAGCGGTCGAGCCGCCTGATCACGGGATCGGCCGCTCGCGGGGTGGGTTGTCGACGAAGATCCATCACCTCGTCGACGGCAACGGACTGCCACTGGTCACGCTGATCACGCCCGGTCAGGCCGGGGACTCCCCGATGCTGCTGCCGCTTCTGAGGCAGCTGCGGGTAGGCCGCAACGTCGGGCGACCGCGCACGAGACCGGATGCGGTTCGCGGAGACAAGGCGTACTCGTCCCGCGCGATCCGACAGCACCTGAGCGAGCGCGGCATCAAGGCCGTCATCCCCGAACCCAGAGACCAGCAGGGGCACCGCAAACGCCGCGGCTCACGCGGCGGCAGGCCCGTCGGACTCGACGCCCACGATTACAAGAACCGCAACGTGATCGAACGCCGGTTCTGCCACACCAAGCAATGGCGCGGCCTCGCCACCCGATACGACAAACACGCGATCGTCTACCGAGCTGCCGTCCTCATCCACGCCGCAATCGCATGGATCCACGCTTTGTCAGACACGCCCTAGCTGGGTCGCATGATTAGTCACTGACCAAGGAGCGGGTCGTGGACGTCGACGTCGTGGTGGTGGGAGCGGGACCGGTCGGGCTGTGGCTGGCCGCGGAGGTGCGCGCGGGCGGCGCGTCGGTGGTGGTGCTGGAGGCGCGCGACGAGCCCGACCCGCGTTCCAAGGCCCTGACGATCCACCCGCGCACGCTGGAGCTGCTGGCCTCGCGGGGTATGCACGGGCGGTTCCTGGCGGAGGGCGGCCGTCTTCCCGCCGGTCACTTCGCCGTGCTGGACCGGCGGCTGGACTTCTCGGTGCTGGACACGCCGTTCCCGTTCACGCCGGCGTTGCCGCAGGCGCGCACGGAGCAGCTGCTGGAGGAGCACGCGCGCGGCCTGGGCGTCGAGGTCCGGCGCGGCCACCGCGTCGTCGAGGTCGGGCAGCGCGACGACGCGGTGGTGGTCCGCGCCGAGGGGCCGGACGGGGAGCTGGTGGTCGAAGCGGCCTACGCGGTGGGCTGCGACGGCACCCGCAGCACGGTGCGCGAGGCGGCTGGCATCGCCTTCGCCGGCACGGGGTCGCGGGTCCTGGGCCGGCTCGGCGACGTCGTGCTGGACGAGCCGCCCACCGGGGCCGCCGCGACCCGGGTGACCGGCGACGGCCTGCTCATGGTCGTGCCGCTGCCGCGGGGCCGGCACCGGCTGGTGGGCATCACGCCCGGCGACGTCCGCGCGGACCGGCCGGGGGAGTTGTCCCCGGAGGAGCTGCGCGCCAACACCACCGCGATCACCGGCGGCGACTTCGGGATGCGCGACCCGTCGTGGCTGTCCCGCTTCGGCAACGCCTCCCGCCTGGCCGACCGGTACCGGCGGGGCCGGCTGCTGCTCGCCGGTGACGCGACCCCGACCTGGGCGGCCTGTTCGCCGCCCTGCGCCCGGACCGCCACGTGCTGCTGGACCTGGGCGGCGACCTGGCCGGCGTGCCCGACGCCGCACCGGGCGCCACCGGCCCCGGCCTGACCGTGCTGCACGACGTGAGCGCGGGCGACCGCGCCGACTGGGCGGGCGTGCGCGCCGCCCTGGTCCGGCCCGACGGCCACGTGGCGTGGGCCGACCGACCGGACGCCGACCTGCCCGACGCCGTCCGCGCCGCCCTCTCCGCGATCGGCCGCCACGACCACCCGGCCGCCGGGGCGCCGCCCCGTAGGCTGGATCGGTGACCGAGACCCGAGCGGGCCGGCCGAGCCCCGCGCGGTTGGACCGCGCCACCGTCGTGCGCGCCGCGCTGGAGGTGCTGGACGAGTCCGGTGTGGACGCGGTGTCGACGCGGGCCGTCGCGGCGCGGCTGGACGTGCGGATGAACACCGTGCTGTGGCACGTCAAGACCAAGGCGCGGCTGCGCGAGCTGATGGCCGACGCGGTCCTTGCCGGTGTCGACCTGGACGGCCTGCCCGAGCCGTGGCGCGACCGGGCGGCCGAACTGCCGAGGCGGTTGCGGCACGCCCTGCTGGCCCACCGGGACGGCGCTGCCGTGGTCACCGGCGCCTACGCGGCGGGACCCGCCACCCTGCGCTTCTCCGAGGCGCTGGTGGGCGCCCTGCTCGCCGGCGGCGTCGACGACCGCCGCGCGGCGTGGACGACGTGGACGCTGACCTACCTCACCCTCGGCCTGGTGCAGGAGGAGCAGGCGGCCTCCCGGGGCGACGGCGCGCGGCTGGTCGACGCCCTGGTGCCCGACCTGCACCCCGCGCTGCACCGGATCGCACGGCACCTGGCGCCCCGCGCGTTCGCCGAACGACTGGACTTCGGCGTGGACCTGGTGCTGGGCGCGCCGAGCTGATCGCCGGTCGCCGCCCCGGCGCGACCCGGCCCTCCCCACCACCGCGCGCGAAGCGGTGGTCTTCACCCCTGACGAACCCGCCGTGCGCGACACGGGCCCACCGGCGCGACCAGGGCGCTGCGCGTCCCGCCGCCCGAGCGGACGGCGCCCAGCGCTCCGGCAGGAGCCGGCCGGGGCCGACGACGCCCCGGTCGGGTGGGCGCGCGGTCACGCGGCCGGGCGCCGCACCGGGCATCCTGGGGTCCGCGTGCACGAGCGGTGCGGAGGGGGAGTGGATGGCGGAGGCGGGCGGTGGTCCGGTGCGGCTGCGCGCGGTGCTCGCCAACCGGGAGTTCCAGGCGCTGTTCGCGGCGCAGCTGCTGAGCGTGGTGGGCGACCAGCTCGCCCGGGTCGCCCTGTCCGTCCTGGTGTACCAGCGCACGGCCTCGGCGGGCTGGACCGCCGTGACCTACGGGCTGACCTACCTGCCGGACCTGGTCAGCGGGCCGCTGCTGTCCGGGCTGGCGGACCGGTACCCGCGCCGCGCCGTCATGGTGGCGACCGACCTCGCCCGCGCGGCGCTCGTCGGCGTCATGGCGGTGCCCGACCTGCCGCTGTGGGTCGCCGCCGTGCTCCTGGTGCTCGTGCAGGCGCTCGGCGCGCCCCACGGCGCGGCGCGCGGCGCGACCCTGGCGGCCGCGCTGACGGGGGACCGCTACGTGCTGGGCGTCGCCGTCCAGGACGTCGTGGTGCAGTCGAGCCAGGTGCTGGGCTTCGCCACCGGCGGCCTGGTCGTGGCGGGGCTCGGCGTCGGCGAGGGCCTGCTGCTGGACGCCGGGACGTTCCTGGTGTCCGCGGTCCTCGTGCGCCTGGGCGTGCGCGCCCGGCCCGCCGCGCACCTGGCGACCGCGACGTCGACGGGCGCGGCGGCCTGGTCCTGGTGGAACTCCCTGCGCACGGGGCTGCGCCTGGTGCTGGGCGACCGGCGGCTCCGCGCGCTGCTCGGGCTCGCCTGCGTCGCGGGCTGCTACGTCGTGGTCGAGGGCCTGGCGGTCCCGTACGCCGACGAGATCGGGGAGGGGACGGCGGCCGTCGGCCTGCTGCTCGCGGCCAACCCGGCGGGCACGGTGGTCGGCACCGTGCTGGTGGCCAGGCTCGACCCGCGGCTGCGCGTGCGGCTGATGGGCCCGCTGGCGGTCGCGGCCTGCGCGGTGCTGCTCCTGTGCGCCGCGCGCCCGGGGCTCGTCCTCACTGTGGTGCTGTGGGCGTTGTCCGGCGCCGCCTCGGGGTACCACGTCGTCGCGCGCACGCTGTTCGTGCGGCTGGTGCCGGACGAACACCGCGGGCAGTGCCTGGGCCTGGCCGCCACCGCGCTGCGCACCGCCCAGGGCGGCGGCATCGTGCTGGCCGGCCTCGCGGCGACCGCGACGTCCGCGGCGTTCGTCATCGCGGCCGCCGGCGGGCTCGGCGTGCTCGGCGCGCTGCTGGCGACCTCGGCCTGGCGGCGCGCGAACTCCAGCTAGCCGCCCCCGGTCAGGACCCCGCCGCGGGGGTCCACTCGTTGCCGCGCGGGGTCCACTCGTTGCCGGGGTGGAACGTCCACTCGTTGCCCCGCCGGGTCCACTCGTTGCCGCGGCGGAACGTCCACTCGTTACCAGCGGTGATGCGCATGGGGTGCTCCTCGTTACCGGTCGTGCTGGGCCAGGACAAAACCGCACCCTTACGGGCTCGTGACTTGGGGTGGTCCCGTAGTTACCGTGCTGGAAACGTGCAGGTGCGGCCGGTTGGAACCGTATGGGGTTGCGAACATGAGTGTGAGCGCGGAGTCTCCGCAGCGCGGGGCGACCGGTCAACGCCTGCGCCTGGTTCAGCCGTCCCGCTGGCGGCTCTGGGAGCTACCCCGGCCGGTGCTCGCCTACGTGCTGCTCGTCGACGTCGCGGCGGCCGCGGCGATCGCGCTGACCTGCGCGTTCAGCACGATTTCCACGACCGACCTGGTGCGCTTCGGCGTGCTGCTGGCGGGCTCCGTGGTGCACCTGGAGGCGGCCCGGGGCATCGAGCGCCTGCGCGAGGTGGCGACCCAGGGCTCGCCCTACGTGAACCTCAAGAGCCTGTGGGTCTTCACCGGCGTCCTGCTGCTGCCGTTGCCGCTGGTGGTGGCGCTCACGGCGGTGACCTTCCTGTACGCCTGGGCCCGCGTGGACGGGCGTTCGGTGGCGTGCCGGAAGGTCTTCTCGGCCGCCACCTTCGTCCTCGCGTCCGGTGCGGCCGCCGCGGTGCTCGCCCTCGGCGGGCCGGCCGGGACGCCGACCATCCCCGACGGGCCGCTCGGCGCCGTCGTGCTGCTGGCGGCGGCGGTGACCTGGTGGTTCGTCAACCTCGCCCTCGTGGTCCTGGTCATCGCGCTCAGCAACCCGGGCGCGCCGCTGCGCCAGGCCTTCGGGGACCCGGCCGAGCAGCGCATCGTCGCCGCCGCGCTGGCGCTGGGCATCGGCATGGCCGTGGTGGTGGTCCACGCGCCGTGGCTGGTGGTCATCCAGATGTTCAGCGTGCCGGTGCTGCACCGCACCTTCCTCGTGCCGCAGTTCCAGCGCCGCCTCCGGTCCGACCCCAAGACCGGCCTGATGGAGGCGACGTACTTCGCGCACGTGGCCGCGGCGCACCTCGACCGGCTCCGCGAGCAGGGCGGGTCCGCCGCCCTGCTGATGATCGACCTCGACCGCTTCAAGGACGTCAACGACCGGCTGGGCCACCCGGCGGGGGACGAGCTGCTGGTCGTGGTGGCGAAAGCCCTGCGGGCGGAGCTGCGCGACGGCGACTCCGTCGCCCGGTTCGGCGGCGACGAGTTCGTGGTGCTGCTGCCGGGCGCCGGTCCCGACGACGTCCAGGACATCTGCGCCCGGCTCCTGAGCGCCCTGCGCGGGCTGGAGCTGACGCTCACCACACCGGCCGGGCCGGTCCCGGTGGGCGGGCTGACCGCCTCGCTCGGCGCCGCGCTGTCCACGGACCACGGCGACAGCGTCGACCGGCTCCTCCTCGCGGCCGACGCGGCGCAGCGGATCGCCAAGGACGCGGGCGGCGACCGCTTCGTCGTCGCGCCGCTGCCACCCAACGCCGACCTGCCGGTCCCGCGCTAGCGCGTGCAGCCGCCGAACCGGACCCCGGGTCCCGGCGTCCGGCGGCGGATTACCCGGCCGGGCCGGACACCGGGTCCCGACCACGTTCGTCGTGCGCTGATCGGCTCGAACCGTCGTGTTCCGATCAGCCGCCGATGTCGACGCGGCAGTCGGTCAACGACTCAAGCCGAGGGGTTCGCGGATCACTGGTAGTAGCAGCTCGACTGGATGACCCTGCTGCGCTCCAGCTGACCCACGGTCCCGTCGTAGCGGGCGAGGTAGTGCAGCGGCCCCCGGTAGTCGAGGATTCGGACCAGCGAACCCTGGGGGACCCAGATCCCCGAGGTGGCGCTGGTGTAGAGGATCGCGGAGCTGTTGGTGCTGCACAGCTGGTTCGGGCTGGCGGCCTGGGCGCCGGACGCCGCTGACAGGACGAGGGCTGAGGTCAGGACGGCACACGCCGCGCTGCGCAGGAGGGTACGCACGTGGTTTCCCGTTTCTGTGGGGTTCGGTACGATCTGGTACCGGGAGCGTTCGCAGCTCTGTCCTATCGTGCTGCCACGGGCATGTCCACCTGAGCGCTGCGGCATGCCGCAGGCCGGCCGAGCGCCGCAACCGCACCACCGCGGGCGCTGTGGGCCACATCCACCCGTCGAGCGATCCGGTCGACTCCACGTCGGAGCCGGTTGACCCGTCCTGTTCGGTCAGCAATAATTGACTCAATGAAAACTGACTGGTCTCCGGAGCTGGTGGCGCGGGCACGCCTGCACGCCGCGCTCGGCGAGCCCGCGCGGCTGGCGATCGTGGACCGGCTGCTGCTGGGTGACGCCGCCCCGGGCGAGCTCGGCGGCGAGCTGGGCGTGCCGAGCAACCTGCTGGCCCACCACGTCAAGCTGCTGCGGCAGGCGGGCCTGGTGGAGCGGTCGCGGTCGGAGGGCGACGCCCGGCGGACCTACCTGCGGCTGCGGACGGCGGCGCTGTCGGGCCTGGTGCCCTCGGGGGTGCGGCGGGCCGGCCGGGTGGTGTTCGTGTGCAGCCACAACTCGGCCCGGTCGCAACTGGCCGCGGCGCTGTGGTCCGAGCGCAGCGCGGTGCCCGCCGCGTCGGCGGGAACGCGCCCCGCGGCGCGGGTCCACCCGCTCGCGGTGGCCACCGCCGAGGCCAACGGCCTGTCCCTGGCGCGGGCCCACCCCCGGCACGTCGACCAGGTCGTGCGGTCGGACGACCTGGTGGTGGCGGTGTGCGACAACGCCCACGAGGAGCTCGACCCGGCCGACCGGCTGCACTGGTCGGTGCCCGACCCCGCCGCCGTCGGCACCGAGGACGCCTTCGACACCGCCTACCGGGACCTCGCCGACCGCGTCGAGCGCCTGGCGCCGGCGGTCCGCACCCCTTGAGCACCGCAGAAGTGGAGTCGCGATGACGCGGCCTGTCCCCGATCCGCCGATCCCCGCACCGCCCGCCTCTCCGCCGCCCGTCTCCGCGCCACCCGTCTCCCGCCCACTGGTCGCCGAGTTCCTCGGCAGCCTGCTGCTCGCCGCACTGGTGATCGGCTCCGGCATCGCCGCCCAACGGCTCTCGCCCGACGACGTTGGCCTGCAACTGCTGGAGAACGCCGCCGCGACCGCGGTCGGGCTCTACGCGCTCATCCTGGTCTTCGGCCCGGTCAGCGGCGCGCACTTCAACCCGGTCGTGTCCCTGGTCGACGCGATCCTCGGCGGCCTGCCCTGGCGCCGGTTCGCGCTCTACGCCCCGGCGCAGGTCGCCGGCTGCGTGGCGGGCGCGGTCCTGGCCAACACCCTGTTCGGCGCCGCCCCGATCAGCATCTCCACCACCGACCGCGCCACCTGGCCGCACGGCGCCTCCGAGGTGGTCGCCACCCTGGGCCTGCTGCTGGTGATCTTCTCCCTGGCCAGGTCCGGCCGGGCCGAGCGCGCCCCGGCGGCGGTGGGCGCCTACATCGGCGCGGCGTACTGGTTCACCAGCTCCACCAGCTTCGCCAACCCGGCCATCACGGTCGGCCGGGCCTTCAGCGACAGCTTCGCCGGGATCGCCCCGACCTCCGTGCCCGCCTACGTGGCGGCGCAGCTGGTCGCGGTGGCCTTCGCGGTGCCGCTGCTGCACCTGCTGTACCCGAACCCGTCGGCGCACGCGGTGCTGCCGACCAGCGGAGGAGCACGATGACCGAGTCCACGACCCCCCGGCGCGGCACGCGGCACAAGCCGTCGGTGCTGTTCGTGTGCGTGCACAACGCCGGCCGCTCGCAGATGGCCGCCGCCTGGCTGTCCCACCTGGCCGGCGACCGGGTCGAGGTCCGCTCCGCCGGCTCCGCACCCGCCGACCGGGTCAACCCGGCCGTGGTCGAGGCCATGCGCGAGGTCGGCGTCGACATCGCCGCCGAGACGCCGAAGGTCCTCACGGTCGAGGCGGTGCGGGAGTCGGACGTGTGCGTGACCATGGGCTGCGGCGACGCCTGCCCGGTCTTCCCCGGCAAGCGCTACCTGGACTGGCGGCTCACCGACCCGGCCGGGCGGGGCGTCGAGGCGGTGCGCCCCATCCGCGACGAGATCAAGGCCCTGGTCGAGGGCCTGATCGCCGAACTGGCCCCCGCGCCGGGCACGTCCGCCGGGACGAGCGGGTGACGGGCCGCCGACCAGGTCCGAGTTCCCGCCGGGATCGCGCGCTCAGGGGTCGATGAGGACCTCGTCCGTCATCGACGCGCGTCCCCCTGGGATCCTGGCTGTCTCGTCCACGTGGAGGGAGAACAGGTCCGGTCGGGCGTAGTGGCCGACGACGTCGAAGTCGAAGCGCGACCTCGCCAGGTCGCGCAGGTCCAGCTCCGCGGTCAGGACGCCCTCGGTCCCGCGCAGCGGACCGGCCAGGACCTCGCCGAGCGGCGAGATGATCACGCTGCCGCCCCCGACCAGGACGGTGCCCGGGTCGTCGCCCTGCACGGGGCGCACGTCGGGCGGCAGGTCGGCGCGCAGCAGGTGCTGGCACGCGCTGAGCACGAAGCAACGCCCCTCCAGCGCGACGTGCCGCATGGTGGCCTGCCAGTTCTCGCGGTCGTCCACCGTCGGCGCGCACCACAGGTCGACGCCCTTGGCGTACATCGCGGTGCGGAACAGCGGCATGTAGTTCTCCCAGCAGATCGCCGCGCCGAGCCGCGCCGAGCCGGCGGTGAAGACCGGCATGGTCGAGCCGTCGCCCTGGCCCCAGACGAGGCGCTCGGCGGCGGTCGGCACCACCTTGCGGTGCAGGCCCAGGTATCCGTCCGGGCCGAAGAACAGCGCGGCGCAGTACAGCGTGGACCCGCGCCGCTCGACCGCGCCGGTCACGACGTGGCAGCCGAGTTCACGGGTGATCCCGGCCAGCACCCGCGTCTCCGGCCCCGGGACGGTGATCGCGGAGTCGTGGTAGCGGCGGAACACCTCGCGCCCCTCCGGGGTCCGGCTGCCGACGGTCACCCCGAAGTCCAGGCCCTTGGGGTAGCCGCCGAGGAACGCCTCCGGCAGCACGACCACCTCCGCGCCCGACCCGGCGGCCTCCCTGATGAGGCCCACGGCCTTCTCCAGGTTGGCCGGGGTGTCGAACAGGCGTGCGCCGGCCTGCACGACCGCGGCTCTCACCAGGTGCTCGTCGTCGCTCATGGTGTGCACGCTACAAAAGCGCGGGGCGCGGGATCAGCCCGTCGTCGGTCCTGCCCGTCAACCCGGCACGAGGGCGCGCCGCGGTGTCCGCGGCGCGCCCCCGGTCGTGGCGCGGGATCAGCCCGTCACGGGTGAGATCGCCGGCAGTCGCAGGTCGCCGCACACGGCTTCGACGGTCGCGGCGACCGACAGCGCGGCGAAGGTGTCGCGCGGGCCGAACACCGACACGCCGAACGGCAGCGCGCCGATGAACCCGGCCGGCACGGTCGCGTTCGGCAGGCCCGCCAGGGCGGGGATCGTGGTGGTGTTGCGCACCACCGGGTCGCCGCCGTGGTCGAGGGGCCACGCCGGTTCGGTGGTCGGCGCGACGATCGCGGTCAGGTCGTGTTCCGCGAGCACGCCCGCCACCGCGTCCTGGGCCCACCAGCGCGCCCGCGCCCGCTTCGCGGCCGCCTCGCCCAGCTGCTCGTCGGTCAGGGCGGCGGCCCGCTCCAGCACGTCCTGCCCGAACAGGCTCAGCTCCACCGGGTCGCGGAGGTTGGCCTCGACCAGCCCCGCCAGGGTGGTCACGGGTGCGCGCCGCGCGGTCAGGTAGCCCTCCAGGCCGACGCGGAACTCGGCGAACAGCGCGTCCAGGCCGTCGACCAGGCGCGGCACGTCCCAGGGCAGCTCGACCGGCACCACGACCGCGCCCGCGTGCCGCAGCTCCTCGGTGACGCGGTCCAGCTCGGCGTGCACCCCGGGGTCCATCCGCCTGCCGCGCCACAGGCCCAGCCGCAGGCCGGTCACCGGCGCGCCGGGCGCCGCCGGCAACCCGGTCAGCGCGCCCAGGCAGGCCGCGGCGTCGGCGACGGAGCCCGCGAGCACGCCCACGGCGTCCTGCGCCCGCGACACCGGCACCACGCCGCGGCCGGGCAGCAGGCCCAGCGCCGGTTTCACGCCGACCACCCCGGTCAGCGCCGCCGGGACCACGATCGAGCCGTCGGTCTCGGTGCCCAGGGCCAGCGGCGCCATGCCGGCCGCGACCGCGGCGGCCGAACCGGAGGACGAGCCACCCGGGCTGTGGTCGAGCGCGTGCGGGTTGCGGGTCTGCCCGCCCACCGCGGACCAGCCCTCGACCGCGCCGGTGGAGCGGAAGTTGCCCCACTCGGACAGGTTGGTCTTGCCCAGCACCACCGCGCCCGCCCGGCGCAGGCGGACCACCACGTCGGCGTCCCGGCGCGGCGGTTCGCCGGCCAGCACGCGGGAGCCCGCGGTGGTCGCCAGGCCCGCGGTGTCGATGTTGTCCTTCACCAGCACCGGCACGCCCTCCAGGGCGCGGGCCGCGCCGGCGGCGATCCGGCGGTCGCTCTCCCGCGCCTGCGCCGCGGCGGTCGGGTCGAGCGCGAGGACGGCCCGCACCAGCGGGTCCACCGCGGCGATCCGGTCGGCGCAGGAGGCCACCAGGTCGCCGGCGGTCACCTCGCCCCGGTCCAGGCGCGCCCTCAGGTCGGTCAGCGACGGCCATCCGGCCGCGGTGGTCTCAATCAAGGCGGGCTCCCCTCAGGATAGGTGAGGACGCGTACGCGCACACCGCCGCGACGGCCACCAGGCCGTGCAGCACCATCGTGGTGGTCAGGCCGAACAGGTCGACGGCCACGCCGATGCCGACGTTGCCGAGCAGCGGCGCGCCGAACACCACCAGCGACATGATCGACATGACCCGGCCGCGCACCCCGGCGGGTGTGCGGCGCTGGATCAACGAGGTCAGCACCACGCCCGTCTGCGCGGTGACCAACCCGAGCAGGCCGTAGCCGACCAGCGCACCGGTCAGCGAGCCCACCAGGCCGAGGCAGGCCAGCACACCGGCCTGCGCGCCGACGCCGGCCACGAGCACCGCGCCCGCCCGGCGGCCGACCGGCCACACCAGGGAGGCGACGAACGCCAGGGTCGCGCCCGCGGTGAACGCGGTCAGCATCAGGCCCGCGCCCGGCACGCCCGCGCCGATCGCGTCGGCCAGCAGCACCAGCCCGATGTTCACCGGACCCGCCGCGGCCAGCTCGACCAGGCCCACCACCAGCACCAGCAGCCGCAGGCCCGGGTCGCGGGCCACGTGCCGCAGCCCCTCCGCGACGCGCCGGCGCAGACCGGTGCTGTCGCGTGCGGCGCCGTCGCGTCCGACCGGCGCCACCGCGCCGACCGGCCGGGCCCGCGCCACCGCGACGGCCGACACCAGGAAGCTCGCGGCGTTGGCCACGGCCACCGCCACCACCCCGCCGAGGGCCAGCAGCCCCGCGCCCGCCGGTCCGCCCGCCGCCTGCCCCGCCCGCAGCCCCACCAGGTAGAGCGCGTTGCCGCGGACCAGTTGCTCCTCGGGCAGCAGCAGCGGCCGCAGCGCGCCCGACGCGGGCACGAAGAACGCGCCCAGCACCGTCAGGGCCGCCGCGGCGACCGCCAGCACCGGCACCGACGGCCCGACCGCCAGCACCACGACCGCGGCCACCACCATCACCGCGCCGCGCAGCAGGTCGGCCACCACCATCACGCGCACCGGCCCGTACCGGTCGGCGACGACGCCGCCGCCCAGCAGCGCGACGACGCGCGGCACGCCCGCCAGCGCGAGCACCGCGCCGGCCGCGGTGGCGCTGGTCGTGCCGACCAGCGACGCGGTCAGGGCCAGCACCCACGCCGCGTCGCCCAGCGACGACAGGCCGGTGGCGGCGACGAACGACAGGTAGGCGGGCGCCAGCGGGCCGCGCCGGACCCCGGCGGGGGCGGTCACCTCAGGGCTCCGAGCGGCGCGGGCACCGCCCACCCGGTCGGCGACCAGAGGTCGTCGGCGGACAGCGCGGACACGTGGTACTTGCCCAGCGCGCTGACGAGCATCCGCAGCTCCAGCGCCAGGCACTCCACCAGCCGCACCAGCCCGGCGCGCGGGTCCTCGTCCACCGCGATCAGCGCGGCGCGGCCCAGCCCGGTGGCGCGGGCGCCCGCGGCGAGGCACTTCACCGCCCGCAGGCCCTCCCACACCCGGCCGGACGCCAGCAGGCAGCCCTCGGGGGGCCCGATCCGGCGCAGGCACTCGGCCAGCGGCAGGCCGACGCCCGCCAGGAACGACGTCGGGGCCCAACCGCTGCCGCCCTCCGCGCCGTCCACGGTCACCGCGTCCGCGCCCGCCGCCCACGCGACCGACGCCGCGGCGGCCACGTCGCGGCCCGGCGGCAGCTTCACCCACACGCGGGCGCGCGGGAAGTTGTTGCGCATCAGGCGGATCTGCTGGCGCAGGATCTCCTCGGTGAACGTGCCGGGGCTCGCGCAGCGCAGCACCCGGCCGGTCTCCGGGTCGAACACCGGCTCCAGCGCGAACTGCTCGGACAGCCGCCCCGAGTCCGCCGCGTCCACCACGGTCATGCCGCCGAGGCCGGGTTTCGCGCCCTGGCCCACCTTCAGCTCGAACCCGAGCCGCCCGCTGTCCAGCAGCGGCCGGGCCGACGGGTCGCTGTAGACGAGGTTCCACACCTCGGCGTCGGCGTCCTCGGTGCTCTGCTGCACCACCACGCCGCCGAGCCCGTCGGGCGCGGCGTCGGCGTAGGCGCGGACGCGCCCCAGCAGCGACCGCCCCTCACCGCCGGTGAGCCTGCCGTAGCCGTTGACCGGCACCACGTTCTCGCCCACCACCATCGGCACGCCCAGCGCGCCCGCCTGCCCGCTCGCGGCCTGGCCGAGGTCGGCGCTGGCGACCTGGGTCGAGCCGAACGCCGACAGGTACAGCGGCAGCGCCGAGGCGAACCCGCCGACGGTCGTGGTCAGGTCCACGTCGCGGTGCAGCGGCTCGCGGGCCAGGTCGATCAGCTTCTCCAGCCGCTCCGGCACGAACACCGGCGGCACCAGCCGCGCGGTGTCCAGCTCGTCGGCGCCCGGCTCGCCCGGCGCGGCGCCGAACAGCGCGTGCCCGTAGCCGGCCAGGTCGGGGAACGCCGCCGCGGTGCCCGTGCGCGCCCGTTCCCGCACCGCGGCCTCGGGGAACGCCGCCGCGCGCAGCCCGCTCACGGCGACACCACCCCGGGCACCTTCGGGTAGGCGCTGGCCTGCCACACGTGCTCCAGGCCCGTCACGTACCGGGTCAGCCGCTCCAGGCCGATGCCGAAGCCCGCGCTGCCCGGGATGCCGTCGCGGACCATCTTGAGGTACCAGCCGTACTTGGCCGGGTTCTCGCCGGTCTCGCGCATCCGCGCGATGATCGCGCCGTACTCGTGCTCCCGCTCGCTGCCGCTGCACAGCTCGCCGTAGCCCTCGGGGGCGAGCAGGTCGAAGTTGCGCAGGTGTCCGGGCCGCTCGCGGCTCTCCTTGTCGTAGAACCCGCGCGAGCCCTTGGGGTAGTCGGTGAGGAAGAACGGCCTGCTGGCCTTGGCGGACAGCATCGCCTCGCCCGCCCAGTCGATCTCCGCGTCGGGGTTCTGGTCGTGGCCGAGGCCGTGCAGGTCGGCGACCGCGGCGGCGTGCGTGCGGCGCTCGAACGGGCGGCCGGACAGCAGGTCGGCGAACGCGTCGGGGTCGCGGCCGAGGACCTCCAGCTCCCCGGCCGACCGCTCCACCACGCGCCGCACCACGTGCGCCACCAGCTCCTCGGCCACGGTCATGGCGTCCTCGCGCGACGCGCCCGCGACCTCGACGTCGATCTGGTGGAACTCGGCCAGGTGCCTGCTGGTCGAGCTGGTCTCCAGCGGCTCCAGGCGCACGTTGGGCGCGATGCAGAAGATCCGGTCGAACGCGGTCAGCGACGCCTGCTTGTAGAGGATCGCGCTGGTCATCAGCTTGTAGCGGTGGCCGTAGTAGTCGACGTCGACCTGCTTGGCGCCACGCGCGCCCGGGTCGGTGACCGGCCCGATGATCGGCGGCAGCATCTCGGTGAAGCCCTTGCCGCCCAGGTGCTCCCGCGCCGCGTCCAGCATCGTGTGCTGCACGCGCAGCACCGCGCGGGTGGTCGGCGACGACAGGTGCTCGCGGGGGTTCGCCGGCAGCGGGGTCGCCGCGGCGGCGGTGGTGGTGTCCATGTCGCTCTCGCTCCTTGGGGTTGGGGGAGTTCAGCCGATCCCGGTCGGGTCCAGGGCGGCGTCGTCGAAGGTGCGCTCCACGTGGGACAGCGAGCGCAGCAGCTCGGCCGCGCTGGTGTCGGCGTGCCCGGTGGTCTCCACCAGGCCCGCCAGCGGCAGCGCCCCGATCCGGGACCACCGGAGCCTGCCGGTGGGGTCCACCACCGCCCTGGTGCGCCCGGCGTTGTCCGGGTGCAGGCAGTACGGCACGTCGAGGTAGCCGCGCTCGACCGCGCGGACCAGGGCGACGCCCACGTCGGGCGACAGGTCCAGCACGGCCTCGACGATGGCCCGCGCCTCGGCCAGCACGCCGGTGTCGGCGACGGGCCCGCCGGGTTCGGCGCGGGCGGCCGCGCGGCTCGCGATCCGCAGCGCCGCGACGTTCTCGTCGACCGTGGGGATGCGGTGCGCCTCCGCCACGGTCTTGACGATCAGCCGCGCCGCGCCGGTGCGCACGGCCAGCTCCGCCGCGCGCTCCAGCAGGGCGGTCGCGCCGTGCCGGGTGCGGGGGAACACGCCCATGTAGGTGTAGAGCACCACGTGCCAGTCCACGTCGGACAGGTGCTCGGCGGCCAGCGCGCGCAGCGCGTGCACCGCCTCGGCGTCCTGCTCCGGGTGGGTCTGCTGGGCGTAGCTCAGCGACACGCTGCCCAGGCCGTGCTGGCGGAAGAACAACCCCTCCAGCACGCTGATCGCCACCAGCAGCCCCGGCGGGCACAGCTGGCCCATCATGCAGCCGCCGAACGACTCCAGGTGCGGCCGGCCGCCGCGCTCGCGCAGGCCGGCCAGCAGCAGGCACGACTCGGCCCACGCGCGCACCGCCTCGGCCACCGGCACCCGGCTGTAGGGCAGGCAGTAGGACAGCGGGCCGCCCTCGGTGGCGTGCAGGCCGGCGGCCAGCAGCGCCACCACGATGTCCTGGGGCTTGGCCGAACCGTGCCGCACCTGCACCGGGAAGTCCGGGCCGTGCAGGCCCGCCAGCACCGCCCGCGTGGTCGACGGCGGGTAGGCCACGATCGGGTAGCCGTTGAGGTCGTCGCCCGCGGCGAGGGCGGCGCGCACCGCGGCGTGGTCGCCGACCCTGGTGTAGCTGTCCAGGGTGAGGGTGCCGACCGCGGGCACCCCGGCGCGCCGCACGGCCAGCAGCCCGGCGCGCATCGCCGCCGGGTCGCCGATGCCCATGCGGGGCTGCACCACCAGTTCCCCGCGGGCCGCGGCGGCGGCCACGAAACCGCCGAACGACCCGTCGCTCATGACCGCACGCCCACCGGCAGCCGGTCCAGGAAGGACCGGAACTCGGCGATGCTGCCCGCCGCGTCCTCGAACACGCCGTCGAACCCGGCCTCGGTGAGCGCGGTGGCGCGCCGTCGCCCGCCGGGGCCGTCGATGCCCAGCTTGCCGCCGACCACCACCGGGGTGGCGGCCAGCTCCGGCCGGGCGCGCAGCCGCGCGATCACCCGCTTGGCCTCGTGGAAGCCGTGCCCGTTGACGCTGCTGACCACCACCAGGTCGGGCCCGAGCCGGGCGCACTCGGTGACGATCAGGTCGTCGGGCGCGCACGCGCCCAGGTTGACCACGCGGTGGCCCAGTTCCTCCAGGACCAGTTGGAGGTACACCAGGTTCCAGGTGTGCGCGTCCGAGGCGAGGCTCGTCACCACGATGTCGAGCCCCGGCTGGGCGCTGGTCGGTTCCGCCAAGTCCATGGCAACCCCTCGCGTCGCAGGATGGTCGTGACGTTCGAAAACTAGGAGTCGCGGACCCCGGCGAGCGGCAGCCCGACCGGCAGCAGAGCGGCAGTTGCGGCGCGCGCCAGGTCCAGCACGCGGAAGCGGTCGCCGCCGACGGGCCGCACCAGGCCCAGCAGCCGCAGCCGCCGCACCAGGTGCGCGCACGCCACCGGTGGCACGTCGGCCAGCCGCGCGGCGTCGCGCGCGGTCCAGTCGCCGTCCGCCGCGGCGAGCGCGTCCAGCGCCGCCCGGTCGCCGTCCACCGCCCGACCTCCCACCGCCGGACCGTCCACCGCGGACAGCGCGCGGGCCAGCGCGCCGCGCAGGTCGGGCAGCCGGTCGGCGGTGACCGCCAGCGGGTCGGCGCGCACCAGGTCGAGCACCTCCTCGGGGCGGTGGACCAGCAGCCAGGACGCCGCCGCCTCCAGCGCGCCCGGCAGGCCGTCGAGCCGGTCGGCCAGCTCCGCGAGCGCGGGCGCCGAGCGGGCCGCCTGCCCGGGGGAGGTCCGCATGGGTGAGACCTGACCGGCCAGCCGGGTCAGCAGCCGCACCGCGTCCGGCCGGTCGAGGGGCGGCAGCGCGACCACCCGCTCACCCGGGATGTCCAGCGGTTCGCGGGTGGTGCGCAGCAGGCGCAGCCGGCGGCAGCGGTGCAGCAGGGTCAGCGCCCGGTCGGGGTCCGGCCAGCCCGGCTCGTGCCCGTCGAGCACCAGCAGCAGCTCGCGGTCGCCGACCAGCTCGGCCAGCGGCTCCAGGCCCTCGCCGTCGCCGTCGCGGGCCAGCGCGGAGTGCACCAGCAGCCGCAGCCGCCCGGCCGCGCCGTCGGGCCGCGCGGTCGCGGCGTCCCACAGCACGCGCGCCGAACCGGACTCGTGCAGCCGCCCGGCGACCTCGACGACCAGGCGCGTCTTGCCGACGCCGGGCAGACCGGTCACCGCGACCAGCCGCGAACCGCCCGCGCCCAGCAGGTCCAGCAGCGCGGAGACCTCGGCGTCCCGCCCCACCAGGGCGTCCAGCCCCGACGGCGGCGGCACCGCGTCGAGGTCGGGCACCAGGTCGATCTCGACCCCGCCGCGCGCCCGCAGCGCCGCCGCCTCGAACGAGGTCAGCTCGCGACCGCGCAACCGCAGCCCGGCCGCGATCAGCCGCACCGTGTCACGCCGCGGCCTGCTCGCCCGACCCGCTTCCAGGTCGCGGATGGCCCGCACGCTGATGGTGGACAAGTCCGCCAGTTGACGTTGCGTGGCGCCGCGCTTCACCCGGTGCTCCCGGAGGAGTTCGCCGAATTGCCGCCGCGCTGGATTCCCGTCCACGCCACCTCCAGTGGCCATGAAGACCTGCTCCCCGACATGCGGGCCGGTGAACCGTCGGCGACCTGCTCGAACGCCCTGGTGCACCGACCCGTCCACCAGCATCGCCACGCGCTTATCGCGGCGTTATCGCGGTACCCGCCGCACGGCGATAACGACCCCGATAACGGATCCATTCGCCGGCGATAATCCCGCGATGCTGAGCATTCCTAAATTTGGTTGCAGCAAGCCCGGGACGGCCGGGACGCACAGCCGGAAGAGGTCACGAAATGCGCGTCAACCAGATCATCGCCGCCACCGCCACCTTCGCCGCCGTCGTGCTCGCCCCGGTGCTCGGCGCGACCGCCGCCCACGCCGCGACGCCCGCACCGGCCGCCGTCGTGGTCGCCGAGGACACCCCGTGGGGCCCGACCGGCGACGACACGCCCTGGGGCCCGACCGGCGACGACACCCCGTGGGGCCCCACGGGGGCGTGACGGGGAACCGTGCGCCTCAGCCCGTCCTGATCAGGTCCAGCGCCTGCTGCGCCCGCAGCCGCGCCGCGCTCATGTTCCGCTCCGCGAACGTCGTGATCGCCCGCCCCAGCAGGCCGACCGCCTGAGCCCGGTCGCCCCTCCCGGCGAGCACCACCGCCAGCTCCGCCCGCGTCTCCGCCGCGCCGCCGTGGTCCATCGCCCGCTCCCGGACCTCCAGCGCCGCCCGCAGCAGCGCCTCCGCGGTCTCCTGGTCGCCCCGGGCGAGCTTCACCACAGCCAACTTGTGCAGCACCCGCGCCTCGCCGACCACGTCGCCACCGGCGCGCACCACGCCCAGCAGCTCGGTCAGCGAACCCTCGGCCTCCGCGTGCCGCCCCTGGCGCGCCATCAGGTCGCTCAACCGGTACCGGACCTGCACCTCCACCCGCTGGTTGCCGAACTCGCGGCAGATGTCCAGCGCCTCGTACAGCCGCCCGGCGGCCAGCTCGTGGTCGCCGCCCTCCAGGTCGATCTGCGCGACCTGCGTCAGCACGTACGCCTGCCCCACGGGGTCGCCGGCCAGCCGGAAGCCCTCCAGCGAGGCCAGGTAGGCGGGCGCGGCCTGCTCGTTCTCCCCGAGGCGGTGGTGGGCCAGCGCGAGGTTGCGCCGGGCCAGCGCCAGGCCCCGCACGTCGTTCAGCTCCTCGAACGTGCGCAGCGCCGGGCTCACCAGCTGGTGCGCCACCCGCGCCCGCGACCAGCTCAGCTGGAGCGACGCCAGCGAGCACAGCAGCGCCGCCTCGCCCCGCGCGTTGCCCGCCAGGCGCACCGCGGCCAGCGCCTGCTGGTGCGTGCGCTCCCAGTCGTCGAAGTAGCACCGCGCCTCGAACAGCGTCACCAGCGTGACCGCGAGGTCCCAGCACGCCTCGGCCATGCCCTCCGCGGCGGTCAGCTCGACCACCGCGCACAGGTTGGGCCGCTCGGACTCCAGCCACACCAGCGGGTCGGCCAGCAACCGGTCCACGTGGGACCGCGGCGCCTGCCAGCGCGGCGCCTCGCCGTGCAGCGAGGTGAAGTCGCCGCCGTAGACCCGCGCGTGCGCCTCGCCGGCCAGCGCGAGCCAGCCGCCCGCGACCCGGTGCAGCGCGGTCCGGCGCTCGGCCTCCTCCTCGTGCTGCTCCAGCTGCTCCCGGGCGAACAGCCGGATCAGGTCGTGGAACTTGTAGCGCGGCGCGCCGGTGACGTCGATCGCGACCATCTCCAGCATCTGCGCGTCGACCAGCCGCTCCAGCAGGTCGGTGGCGCGCATCAGCTCCACGTCCAGCAGCGCCGCCGCCACCCAGGTGGGGAAGCCCAGCCCGTCGAGCGCGCCCAGCAGCCGCAGCAGCCGGCGCGACTCGACGTCCAGCCCGTCGTAGGTCAGGGCGAGGCTGGCGCGCACCATCATCTCGCCGTGCGCCAGCTCGTCGAGCCGCCGCCGCTCGTCCGACAGCCGCTCCAGCATCCACGCCAGCGACCAGCTCGGCCGGGCCGCCAGGCGGGCGGCCACGATGCGCAGCGCCAGCGGCAGGCAGCCCACCAGCCGGATCAGCGCGGTGGCGGCGGCCGGTTCGGCGTCGACCCGCTCGTGGCCGATGACCGTGGCGAGCATGGCGGTGGCCTCGTCGTGGTCGAGCACCTCGACCTCCAGCACCCGCGCGCCGGGCAACCCGGTCAGGCGGGCGCGACTGGTCACGATCACCGAGCACGTGCTGCTGCCCGGCAGCAGCGCCTGCACCTGCCGCTCGGCCGCCGCGTCGTCGAGGACCACGAGCATCCGCTTGCGCGCCACCAGCTGCCGGTACATCTCGGCGCGTTCGTCCTCGGCGTCCGGGATGGACGTGCCGGGGATGCCCATGGCGCGCAGGAACCGGCCGAGCACGTCGGCGGCCGTCGCCGGGTGCGCCCTGGTGCCGCCGAGGTCGCAGTAGAGCTGGCCGTCCGGGAAGTGGCCCTCCACCAGCAGGTGCGCGAGGTGGACGGCCAGGGCGCTCTTGCCGATGCCGGGCTTGCCGACCAGCGCCACGACGCGGGTCGCGCGCCCGCCCGGCGCGAGCAGCTCCAGGGCCCGCGCGACCAGCTCGGCGCGGCCGGTGAAGTCGCCGATGTCGGCGGGCAGCTGGAGCGGCACCACCGGTTCCGGCGCGACCGCGACGGGCCGGGGCGCCTCGACCGGCGGCCCGCCGAGCGGCGAGCCTCCCAACGGCGAACCCATCAGCGGCGAACCCACCAGCGGGGAACTCCCCAGTGCCGAACCGCCCAGTGCCGAACCGCCCAGTGCCGAACCGCCCAGCGCCGAACTCCCCAGCGCCGCATCCCCGAGCTGCTGCGCCTCCGACCGCACGGCCAGCGCCGGGTCGCCCGCGAGGATCGCCGACTCCAGCCGGCGCAGCTCGTCGCCGGGCTCCAGGCCCAGCTCCTCGATCAGCACGTCGCGGCCCGCGCGGTAGACCTCCAGCGCCTCGGCCTGCCTGCCCGACCGGTACAGCGCCAGCATCAGCTGCCCGCGCAGCCGCTCCCGCAGCGGGTGCTGGGCGACCAGCGAGCCGATCTCGCCGACCAGCTGCCGGTGCCTGCCCGAGCCCAGTTCCAGCTCCAGCGAGGTCTCCAGCACCGCCACCCGGTCCTCGTCCAGCCTGGCGGCCCTGGCGCGCAGCACCCCGCCCGTGGCGCCGCCCAGCGCCGGTCCGCGCCACAGGCCCAGCGCCTGGCGCAGCAGCTCCGCGGCGGCCCGCGGGTCGCCCGCGCGCACCAGCGACTCGGCCTCGCCGGTCAGCCGCGCGAACACCTGGGCGTCCAGCTCGCCGTCCGCCACGCGCAGCAGGTAGCCGGGCGGGCGGGTGGTGATGGCGTCGCCGCGGTCGACGGTGGCCAGGTTGCTGCGCAGCGCCGACACGCAGATCTGCACCTGCGTGCGCGCGGTCGCCGGTGGCGAGTCGTCCCAGACGGCGTCGATCAGGTGATCGATGCTGACGACCCTGTTGGCCTCCAGCAGCAACGCGCCCAGCACCACCTGCTGCCGCCCGGGTGGGATCTTGCCCACGCGGTCGGGCCCGTTCGAGACGTGCAACGGCCCCAGTACTCGGTACACCGGAGTGGCCTGCGACAACCGTGCCCCGACTTCCAACGCTCGACTCCCAGCGCTCAGCCCCCGCTCCGACCGTAACCGGCAGTCCTGGGATGTGGCACTAGGGTGCAAACCCACCAATGCCAAATGGTCCGTTCGTCCCGGCCGGTGAGGCGTCAGGAGCAGCGCGCTTGACCCGATCAGGCGGGCGCGATGAAGAAGAACGTGCGCTTCGAGCACAGCAGCCCGTGCTCGCCTATGGCGAAGATGTCGGCGAAGCCGGTCTCGACACCCGCTCCGACCAGCCTGCCGACGACGGCCACGCGCCCCTCCGCGGCGATCACCTCGTCCACGACGTGGGTGGCCGACCGGTGTTGCCGGCGCGCTTGGTAGGCCTCGATCTCGTCCCGCCCCCGCACCTCCCGCTCGCCGGGTCGCTGGAGCACGGCGTCGGCGTCGAACAACGACGCGTAACCGTCGATGTCGCGCTGGTCGAGGTACTCGTAGCTCAACCGGACGTGCTCCACCCCCACCGCGGTGACCGCGACGCCGGGCTGGTGACGGCCCTGCCACCGGTCCGCTGCCATGCCCCTGTTCCCCCTCCGTCGGCGTCCCTGCGCCGTTCAACGTCCTCCGCTGCGCTAACCGCCCGTTATCGCTGCGCTATCACGCCCAGCGACGCACGGTTCTCGCGGAAGCCGGCGGTCGACGACCCGGCCGCCGGCCTTGGGGGGAGGGAGGGGGAACACCGGGATGCCCGCGGTCCACGGCCCGGCCGGTGGTGCTCGGCGCCGTGTCGTGAGCCGCGAGGGGCGGGTCAGGCGGGGTTGCGGGGCGCCTGCTTGAGCGCTTCCTCGACCGAGTTGGTCACGGTGAGGATGCGGCTCAGCGCGGTCAGCCAGAGCAGGCGGGACAGCCGGTGCTCCCCGGGGAGCACCACGACCAGGTCCAGGCCCTTGTCCTTGGCGGCGTTGTGCACCCGGATCAGCGACGACAGGCCCGTCGAGGCGACGAAGCCCACCTCCTGGAGGTCCACCACCAGCAGCAGCGCCTCGGCCTCGATGGCCTTGGCCATGGCCTCGTCCAGGCCCTCGTCCAACACCTCGGCGGTGTTGTGGTCGACGTCACCACCGACCCGCACCGCCACCGCCTGGGCCTCGGCGAGGGGCTCGACCCGCGTCCAGGGGGCCTTCGCCGGGGCGGTCGCCGCCGGGGTGGACGGCCCGGTGGTGGCCGGCTCTGAGGTGGACGGCTCTGGGGTGGACGGCTCTGGGGTGGACGCGGCCGGTTCCGAGGTGGATGCCTCCGGCGTGGTCGCCTTCGAGTCGGTCTCCTCCGGCGTGGTCTCCTCCGGCGCGGTCGGTTCGGGCGTGGTCGGTCCCGGGGCGGTCGGCTCCGGTGTGGTCGCCTCGGGGGCGGTCGTCTCCGGTGTAGTCGGCTCCGGCGTAGTCACGGCACCACTCAACCACGCTGGTCGGCCGCCTGCCGCTCGACCGGCGCGATCCCCGGTGACGACCCCGCCGGGCGGGCCGGTCCACGACCCGGTTCGGCATCCTCCGCGCAGTGGCCACGCGGAGGTGTGACACTCGTCCACCTGGCGACCTGGGCACGCGTAACACCCGGTCACGGATGTGGCAGTGTGCTCGGGGCCCGGCGCCTCGGGTTAGGCTCCGGTGGATGAACGGCGTGGAGGAGAAGAGGGTGGGCGAAGCGCTGTCGGTGGACGTCCTGGAACGCGCCGACGACACCGTGGTGGCGGTGACCGGCGAACTCGACTTCGGCACGACCCCGCGACTGCTGGAGGTCGCGGAACCGCTGGCCGCCACGGGCGGCGCGCTCGTGCTCGACCTGACCGGACTGACGTTCTGCGACTCCAGCGCCCTCAGCGCGCTGGTCCGCCTGCACAAGGTGACCAGGGCCGCGGGCGGCGCGCTGTGCCTCGCCGCGCTGCGACCGCAGGTCAAGGCGGCCATCACGATGACGTCGCTGGACCAGTTGCTCACCATCGTCGACGAGGTGCCGCCGGCTGGGGACGAGCGCCGCCGCCCATGACCCGAGCTGGAGACGCCCGGCGCGGCCACCGCTTCGCCGCCTTCGGCCTGTCCGACATGGTGGAGGTCGCCGCGGCCCTGCGCGGCGCGGCCGAGCGCGCGCCCGACTTCGCCGCGGCGGCCGAGGCCGTGGTCCGCGGGCTGCGCGCGGATTTCGTCGACGAGCGCGGCGAACCGGTCCTCCAGCTGGTCCGGCTGTTCTCCACGCGCCGCTTCGCCGACCTCGCCGAGGACGCGCAGGAGGTCGTGCGCGCCGCGATGGCCGAGCGGGACCCGCGCGCCGATCCGCCAGACCCGGACCTGCGCTGCCTGACCCTGGAGGCCACCGCGGGCGTCGAGCCGGGCCGGGACGACCCCGCCCGCTCCCGGCGCGACCGCGTCACCCCCCTGCCCGACGCCGCGGCCGTGGCCGGCGCGCCGGTGCTCTCCACCCTGATCGCCGAACTGGGCGTGCCGCCCGAGGACGTGGCCGCCGGGTCCTTCGACGACGGCCGGGGTCGGTTCGGCGTCTTCCACGTGCCCGTGGCCGCGGGCAGTGACCGGGTGCCCGACCAGGACCTCGTCGCCGCCCACGACATCGCCTCGGTCCTCGGGTTCGGCGGGGTGCTGCCCGGCGGCGACGTGTTCTGCGCGGTGCTGTTCTCCCGCGAGCCCATCCCGACCGGCGCCGCCGAGCTGTTCCGGGCCGTCGCGGTCGGCGTCCACGCGGGCCTGCTCGCCCACCCCTGGGGCGGCGCGGGCCCGACCGCCCAGCGCGACGCGCTGCGCGAGCACCTGGCGGTGCTGGAGGACGTCGCCCGCAGCCAGGCGGCCGCGCTGGAGACCGCGCTGCGGGACATCCGCGCCGAAGCCGAGCTGGTCGACGTGCTCCAGGGCGTCGGGCGGCGGCTGACCGCGCAGCTCGACCTCGACGTGCTGACCCAGGACGCCACGGACGCGGCCACCAAGGCCACCGGCGCGGAGTTCGGCGCGTTCTTCTACAACCTGGTCGACCAGTACGGCGAGTCCTACTCGCTCTACACCCTCTCCGGCGTGCCGCGCGCGGCGTTCGAGGGCTTCCCGATGCCGCGCAACACCGCGGTGTTCGCCGCGACGTTCGACGGCCTGGGCACGGTCCGCTCCGACGACATCACCCGGGACCCCCGCTACGGCCACAGCGAGCCCTACCGCGGGATGCCGCCGGGCCACCTGCCGGTGCGCAGCTACCTGGCCGTGTCGGTGATCTCGCCGTCGTCGCAGGAGGTGCTGGGCGGCTTCTTCTTCGGCCACGCCGAACCCGGCCGGTTCACCGCGCGCCACCAGCAGCTGGCCGAGGGCATCGCCGGGTACGCGGCGATCGCGCTGGACAACGCCCGCCTGTTCGACCGCCAGCGCGCCATGGCCACCGAGCTGGCCCGCAGCATGCTGCCGACCGTGCCGCACGTGCCCGGCCTGGAGATCACCTCCCGCTACCTGCCCGCCGCCACCGGCTCGGAGGTCGGCGGCGACTGGTTCGACGTGATCGAGCTGCCCGCCGGGCGCACCGCGTTCGTCATCGGCGACGTGGTGGGCCGCGGCGTGACCGCGGCGGCGGTCATGGGGCAGATCCGCACCGCCGTGCGGTCCTACGCGCTGCTGGACCTCCCGCCCGCCGACGTGCTCGGCCGCGTGTCGAACCTGGCCGACAGCACGCCCGGGGCGACCTTCATCACCTGCCTGTACGCGGTGCACGACCCGGTGGAGCAGACGCTGACCTACGCCAGTGCGGGGCACCTGCCCGCGGTCCTGCTGCCACCCGGCGGCGAACCGCGGCTGATCGGCGAGGGCCTGGGGATGCCGCTGGGCGTGGGGGAGGACTTCGCCCAGGAGCAGACCGCGTTCCCGCCGGGCGCGTGCCTGGCGCTCTACACCGACGGCCTCGTCGAGAGCCGCCACCGCGACCTGACCGAGGGCATCGAGGCGCTGGTCGACGGCCTGCGCCACCTGCCGGACGACCTCGACCCGCAGGTGGCCTGCGACAAGCTGATCGACCGGCTCACCGAGGGCCGCCACGACGACGACGTCGCCCTGCTGCACGTCCGGCACACCGCCGGGCGCCGCCGGGTCGCGGCCCTGCCGCTGGGCGCCGACCCCGCCGTCGCGGCGCGGGCGCGGGCCTTCGTCGCCGACCGACTGGGAGAATGGGGGTTGACCGACGTGCTGGACGTCGCCCTGACGGTGACCAGCGAGCTGGTCACGAACGCCGTCAAGCACACCGAGGACCCGGGCACGCTGCGGCTGCACCACGACGGCGCGCGGCTGACCGTGGACGTCGCGGACCGCGGCGCCACCCTGCCCCGGCTGTTCGAGGCGGGCCCCGAGGACGACGGGCGTCGCGGGCTGTTCCTCGTCAACGCGTTCGCGACGCGCTGGGGCACCCGCACCACCCTGGACGGCAAGGTCGTCTGGGCCGAGATCCCCGCGCGGACCGGGAACCGGGGTGACCACCGGTGAGCGACCTGCGCTACGCCGCCCTGGGCGACAGCTTCACCGAGGGCGTCGGCGACGAACTGCCCGACGGCTCGCCGCGCGGCTGGGCCGACCTGGTCGCGGCGGGCCTGGCCGCCGCCCGCGGCGAGACCGTGCACTACGCCAACCTCGCCGTGCGGGGCAGGCTGCTCGAACCCATCGCGACCACGCAGCTCGACGCCGCGCTGGCGCTCGCGCCGCAGCCCACGCTGATCACGTTCAACGGCGGCGGCAACGACATGATGCGCCCCGGCATCGACACGGCCCACCTGGTGGCGCTGACCGAGCGCGCGGTCCGGCGCTGCCTCGACGCCGGGGTGCGGCTGGTCCTGCTCAGCGGGGCCGACCCGTCGGCCAGGCTGCCGTTCGGGCGGGTGGTCCGCCGGCGGGGCGCGGAGCTGACCACGGCGATCGCCGAGCTGGCGGAGCGCCACGACCTGCTCTTCGTGGACATGTTCAACGACACCGAGATCCGGCGGCCCGCCTACTGGTCGCCGGACCGGCTGCACCTCAACGCCGCCGGGCACCGCCGGGTCGCCTCGGTGGTGCTCGCCGCCCTGGGCCACCCCGTGCCCGCGCACGCCGTCGAACCCGGCCCCGAGGCGACGCGGGGCCTGATGGCCGAGGCCCGGTACTACCGCGAGCACGTGCTGCCGTGGGTGAACCGCCGGCTGCGCGGCATCTCCTCCGGCGACCACGAGCCCGGCAAGCACCGCGACTGGACGCCGGTGGAGGCCATGCGGCCCGTCTGACCGGCCTGGGTTGGCCTTCACCGAGGGGCAAGCCGCACCGTGGAACCGGTCGGCGACTCGCGCGCGTACCTGCCGCGCGGCGGCGGGCTGTTCCGGATCACGCACGACCACACCGCGGTGGAGTCGCTGATCGCCGAGGGCAGGCTCACCGAGGAGGGGGCGCGCAGCCACCCGCAGCGGGCCCTGCTCGTCCGAAAGGGCCGGACGTGTCCACCCGGGAAATCCGGTGTTCACGCATTTTGCGGGTTTGTCCGCGTGCACCTGGACGGACTATTGCCCCTTCGCCCGTCCGGAGCGCATGCTCGACAACAGTCAAGAAGGCGATACGAGCCGGAACGTCACCGGGAAATTCCCGCGCGGCGACGCCGCGCCGCCCTCTCGAAAAAACCCCGCCCCGGATCGAGGATCAATCATGAGAATCATGCTGCGCAGATTCCTGGCAACGACGAGCGTCGCGGCGCTGCTGACCGCCGCTGCCACCGGGTCGGCCGCGCCGGCCCTCGCCACCCCGACCGGCGGCCCCCTCGCCGTCATCTGCCTGGGCACCGAAGCCACGCTCTACAACCCCGGCGTCGTCCTCCTGCCCCGCGTCAACACCTTCGCGGGCAGCGGCACCTACGGCCCGTGCCTCGGCCTGGGCGCGGGGCCGGCATCGGGCACCACCACCCTGTCCGGCACCGGCACCTTCTCCTGCCTCGCGGGCATCGCCACCGGGCAGCAGACCCTCAACTGGAGCGACGGCACCTCCAGCCAGATCAGCTTCACCGCCCTGTCCGTGCGCCCGGCCGGTGAATCCGTCCTCATCTTCAGCGGCACCGTGACCTCCGGACGCTACGAGGGCGCGGCGGTCACCCGGGCCATCCAGCTCCTGACCTCCGACATCACCGCCTGCCTCACCACCGGCATCACGGAACTGGCCGGCCCCACCGAGTTGGCCTTCACCCGCCTGGCCTGACATCCGGGCAGGCCGACATCCCGGCCCCGGCCACCCGCACGCCGCCGCGCTGTCGTCCGGGCTGCCGCCGGGCAATGCACTCGCCCTCAACGGGTCAATCCTTCCGGTATGAAAAAGTCCGATCCGTGATGAGCGCCGCCACGCGGACGGAAGTGTTCGCAACAGAGGGTTCTTCGCCTCCGTGGGAGGCTCGCGGGACAGGGCGCCGGAGCAGTCGGCGCGTCTCCGTCGCACCACAGGCCGCGCGCCTTCACCCCGCGCTCACCGCGGATCCTCCGCCGAGTCGGCGACGCCATGGCGCCTGAACCGATCACACCATCGACATCAGTCCCGTGGCGCCTTTTGCCCGGTCGGCCACGACGCCGTCGCGGTTGCGGTCGGGTGTGGCGCGGCTCGGCGGCCGCGCGGTGTCGTGGTCACCGCGTTGGCGGCCGGGATCGGCCCGGGGTGTGGCCGCCGGCTGAGACGGCCGCCGGTCCCGGGCGGAGGCGGCGGTCCTCCCGCGAGGATGACCGGTACGACGGCGAGGAGGAGGTGCCACGGTGGCGGTGCCCGTGCTGCGCGCGGCGGTCCGGTCGGACGTGCCGGCGATCGGCGAGCTGATGCGGCGCTCGGTGCTGGAGCTGTTCCCGCACTTCCACGACGAGCGCGAAACGGCGTCGGCCGCCGAGCACCTCGCCGTGCCCGACGTGGTGCTGATCGACGACGGCACGTACTTCGTGCACGAGCACGCCGGCGAGGTCGTCGCCTGCGGCGGCTGGAGCAAGCGCGACAAGCTCTACACCGGCTCGGGCGCGCGACCGGGCGAGGACCGGCTCCTGGACCCCACCACCGAACCCGCGCGCGTGCGGGCGATGTTCGTGCGGGGCGACTGGGCGCGCCGCGGCCTGGGCCGGGCCCTGCTGGGCGCGTGCGAGCGGGCGGCCGGGGAGTCCGGTTTCCGGTCCCTGGTGCTGGTGGCCACGCTGCCCGGCGTGCCGCTCTACCGATCGTTCGGCTTCCGCGAGGTGGAACCCGCCCGCGTGCCGCTGCCGGACGGCACGGTGCTGGCCGGCGCGTCGATGGAGTACCGGCTGGGCTGAACCGGCCCGGCGGCTCTTCCGCACCACCGACCTCCGCGGTGGTCGGTCACCGCGGTCGGGCAGCGGGCGCGGGTCATGACCGGCTGCGCCTCGGCGGCGGCCGCCGCCGAGGCGCAGCCGAGGGCCGGTGCACCAGGCGGAGCACCTCCAGGGCTCGCGCGCCGCGTTCCTGGTCGCGCGTCAGGACGGCGATCACACCGGCGATCAGCGTCAGGACCACCGCCGCGCCCCACCTGAGGACGGCGAAGAGGACAAGACCTGCGAACGGCGCCGCGCCGACCAGGTCGAGGGGAGCGTTCATCAGCGCTGCTTCCTCGCATGAGGGGGTACAGCGCCTGTTTCCCTGGCACTAGTGCGGGAGAAGCCCTGCCGAGCAGGCGTCCCCGCAGCCGAGTCAGAGGAGACAGACGACTGGTTGGTCCTGCCACCATGCCGGCCGCGGTCAACGTCCGGCAAGCGTTTCGGCCGCCGCTGCCCGGGAACTCGGCGACCACACGACCCTTCCCGAGGAGGACGCATGAGCACGGTCGCCGACGCCCTGGTCCAGCGCCTGCGCACGTGGGGCGTGCCCAGGGTCTTCGGCTACGCGGGCGACGGGATCGACCCGATCCTCGCCGCCCTGCGCCGCGCCGACGGCGACCCCGAGTTCGTGCCCGTCCGCCACGAGGAGATGGCCGCGTTCATGGCCACCGGCCACGCCAAGTACACCGGCGAGGTCGGCGTGTGCCTGGCCACCCAGGGCCCCGGCGCGATCCACCTGCTCAACGGGCTCTACGACGCCAAGCTGGACCACCGCCCGGTGGTCGCGCTCGTCGGCCAGGTCGTGTCCACCGCGCTGGGCACCGGCTACCTCCAGGAGGTGGACCTGCACGCGCTGTTCAAGGACGTCTGCGGCCAGTACCTCCAGACGGTGTCCGCGCCCGAGCAGCTGCCCGTGCTGCTGGACAACGCGATGCGCACCGCCATCTCCGAGCGCGTGCCGACCTGCCTGATCCTGCCGCACGACGTGCAGCGCGCCGACGCGGTGGAGGAGCTGCCGCACACCCACGGCGTGGTGCCGTCCTCGGCGGTCGTCGCCCGGCCCCGCGTGCTGCCCCGCGAGGACGACCTGCGCCGGGCCGCCGACCTGCTCAACGCGGGCCGGAAGGTCGCGCTGCTGATCGGGCGCGGCGCGGCCGGCGCGGAGCGCGAGCTCGCGGAGGTCGTGGACGTGCTGGGCGCGGGCGCGACCGCGTCCCTGGTCGGCAAGACCGTGATCACCGAGGACGCGCCCTGGCACACCGGCGTCATGGGCCACCTGGGCACCACCGCCTCGGCCGAGCTGATGGCGGGCTGCGACACGCTGCTCATCGTCGGCAGCAACGACCCGTGGACCG
Source organism: Saccharothrix xinjiangensis (assembly GCF_039527585.1). NCBI lineage: Bacteria > Bacillati > Actinomycetota > Actinomycetes > Pseudonocardiales > Pseudonocardiaceae > Saccharothrix > Saccharothrix xinjiangensis. The sequence goes on from NZ_BAAAKE010000016.1 coordinate 57,098, forward strand.
AGTTCTACCCGGAACCCGGCCAGGCCCGCGCCGTGCAGATCGACATCAAGGCCCGCGTGGTCGGCGGCAAGTACCCGGTCGAGGTACCCCTCGTGGGTGATTCGACGGAGACGTTGCGGGCGCTGCTGCCGCTGCTGACGCCCAACCCCGACCGGTCGTGGGAGCAGGAGGTGTTCGCGAGCGTCGCCCGGTGGCGGCGGATCGCCGGGGCACGCGCCCAGGCGCCCGCCGACCCGCTCAACCCGGAACTCGTGGTGCACGAGCTGTCCGCCGCCCTGCCGCTGGACGTCCAGGTCGCCGTGGACGTCGGCTCGGCCTGCTACTGGTACGCCCGCCACCTCGCGCTGCCGGTCGGCGCGCCCGCGCACACCTCCGGCTACCTGGCGTCGATGGGCTGCGCCCTGCCCTACGGCCTGGCCGCGAAGCTGCACGCGCCCGACCGGCCGGTGGTGGCGCTGGTCGGTGACGGCGCGATGCAGATGAACGGCCTGCTGGAGCTGATCACCGTCGCCGACCGGTGGCGCACCTGGGCCGATCCGAGGTTCGTGGTGCTGGTGCTGCACAACCGCGACTTGAGCGAGGTCAGCTGGGAGCAGCGCGAGATGGAGGGCGACCCGCGCTTCGAGACCTCGCAGCGGGTGCCGGACTTCCCCTACGCCGCCTACGCGGAGCTGCTGGGCCTGCGCGGCATCCGGGTCGACGCGCCCGACGAGGTGGGGAGGGCCTGGCAGGAGGCCTTCCAGGCCGACCGGCCGGTGGTCCTGGAGGCCGTGGTGGACCCGAACGTGCCGCTGCTCGCACCGCACCTGCCGGAGGAGAAGGTGGACACCATGCGGCGCGCGCTGGAGCAGGAGTCGAACGAGGCGGCGCTGGAGCAGTTGCGGCGTCAGCGCGCCGACGAGGGGCGGTGAGCGGCGGTGGCGTGGTTGACGGGCGGCTGACGGAGCAGTGGTGGCGTGGCTGACCGGTGGCGGCAGCCGTCGTCCCTCGGCCGGCAGCCGGCCGCGCCCCCGTCCAACCGGTCGGCGGTCGCTACGCCTCGGCCGGCAGCTTGCCGGTGGTGGCCAGCTCCTCGGCGAGGTCGCGCAGCTTCCGGTTGTTCTGCTGGCTCACCCGCACCAGCACCGAGAACGCCTGGTCGGCGTTGATCGTGTAGCGCTCCATGAGGATGCCCTTGGCCTGCCCGATCAGGTCCCGGGTGTGGGCCGCCTGGGTCAGCCGGTCCCGCTGCTGCGCCTCGGCCAGGGCGACCGCCGAGTGGCTCGCGAACAGCAGCCCCACGTGCAGGGAGTCCTCGTCGAACGAGCGCGGCTCGGGGGCGTACAGGTTGAGCGCGCCCAGGTCGTCGCCCTCCACGAACAGCTGGAACGACAGCATGGACCCCACGTCCAGCGACCGGGCCCGCGAGGTGAACCGGGGCCACCGGGTGTCCGCCGCCAGGTCGGGCACGCTGATCGTCCGGTCCAGGTAGAGCGCCGTCAGGCACGGCCCCTGACCGGTCTCGAACTGGACCTGGTCGACCTGCCGGGGCAGGTCGTCGGTCACCGAGACCGTCCTGACCTCCCGCTTGCCGACGACGGTCATCACCCCGGCGTGCCGGGCGCCGGGGATGGTCTCCACCGCCGCGCGCACGATCCCGTCCAGGGTGTCCTGCGCGGTTCCCCGCTGCTGGAGGGCGCGGGCGACCTCGCTCAACCGGACCGCGAGGTCGTTGTCGTGGTTGGCCATGGCCACCTCTCGTCCGTTCCCGCGCGATCCCCGTCGGCCGCCCTGCTCCGGCGCCAGGTCACCTGCCCGGTGGCGCTGATGCCCGCAACCACCGTACGGGAACGCGTCGGGCGCGCCCCGGAGGCCGCGGGGGCCGCCAGGACCCGACTGGGCCGATCAACCACCCGCGGTCAACCGTCGCTGGTCAGGACCGCCCACACGGTCTTGTACGAGGTCCGCTGCGCCACGCCCCAGTCCTTGCACAGGTTCTCCACCATGAGCAGGCCGTGCCCCCGGTAGCGCCCGGCGGAGGAGCGGCCCAGCACCGGCAGGCGCGGCGACTCGTCGTCGACCTCGACGCGGATCAGCTGCCGGCCGGTGCCCACGCGCAGCTCCAGCGCGCGCCCGCCGTGGTCGTAGGCGTTGCTGACCAGTTCGGTGACGACCAGCAGCACGTCGTCCACCTTGTCCTCGGCGAGCACGGGCAGGTACGCGACGGTGCGCCGCCGCACGTCGGCCAGCGCGGGCGGGTGCGGACCCGTCAGGTCGACGACCAACGGCACGGGTGGTGCGTGATCACCCTCATCGGCCATGGCGAACCCGTCCTGTCTGCTCAAGACGCCTGTGGTGCGAATCCCCGAAACGTGACCGCTGCGCAGAAGCTACCTTGCCAGGCGGTCACCGCGTCGCCCCCGACGGGCGGTGCGTCGCCCATTCCACCCGGCCCGGCCCGGCCGCCTGGTCCTCTGTGGACAAGCGCCTCCGGGCGCGCCCGGGCCGGCGCGCTACTGTCACCGGCATGTACGTGAAGCTGTGCGGCCTGCGCACCGGGGCCGACGTGGCCGTGGCGGTCGAGGCCGGGGCGGACGCGGTGGGTTTCGTCTTCACCGAGAGCGCGCGGCAGGTGGACCTCGACACGGCCCGGCGGCTGGTGCGCGAGGTGCCGCCGCACGTGCTCGCCGTCGGCGTGTTCCGCGGCGTCGGCGCGGCCGAGGTGCGCCACCTGGCCGAGGCGTCCGGCATCGGCGCGGCCCAGCTGCACGGCGACTACCCGAGGGAGGCGTTCGACCAGGTCGGGGCCTCGGGGGTGCGCCTGGTGCGCGCGGTCGCGCTCAAGCCGGACACCGACGTGAGGGTGGGCGCGTACGGCGAGGACCTGCTGCTGCTCGACTCGCCCGTGGCGGGCTCGGGCGAGCGCTGGGACCTCTCCACCCTGGACCGCGCCCGCCCCGAGGGGCAGTGGCTGCTGGCGGGCGGGCTGGGCGTGGGGAACGTCGCCGAGGCCGTCACCCTGGCCCGGCCGTGGGGCGTCGACGTGTCCAGCGGCATCGAGTCGGGCCGCGGGGTGAAGGACCACGGGCTGATGCGCGAGTTCGTGGCCGCCGCCCGGTCGGCTGCTCCCCGCTCCGCGGAGGACTGACCCGGACCGGGACCGGTCGACCTGTCCGGTTCGGTGACGCCCGGCTCCCGAGCGTCACCGGGTGTGTTGACCTCATTAGACCGATCCGATGACCTGCTACGGCGATCGGGCCAGTCGCGTAACGCGAACGGCGTAATGCCCGATCCGCAGTACATGCTGGGCCCCGTGCCTACCGCACGGTCGGTCCGGACGGGATCACGGGAGGCGCGGGTGGCGGCGACTACCACCGGCTCCGGCTCGTGGAGGTCGACCTGACCGCCGATCACCTGGTCAAGGCCGAGGCCGAGCGCGACGAGGCCCGAGCCGAGCGCGAACGGCTCCGCGAAGAGGCCAAGGTGGTGAAGGAGATCGAGAGGGAACGGGCCCGCCTGGCCAAGGAGCGCGCCCATTACGCGACCGTGGTGGCCAAGCTGGAGGCGAACGGGGACCTCGAAGGCCTGTCGCGTGCCCGGGAGCAGTTGGCCTCCGTCGACGACGCGATCGCCGGCGTGGAGGACCGCGCCGCGAACGCGCGTGCGGGCTACGTGTACGTGATCTCCAACATCGGCGCGTTCGGGCCTGACGTGGTGAAGATCGGCATGACCCGGCGCCTCGACCCGATGGACCGGGTGCGGGAACTCGGCGACGCCTCGGTGCCCTTCCGGTTCGACACCCACGCGTTGTTCTTCTCGGAGGACGCCGTCGCCCTGGAGACGTCGCTCCACCAGCGGTTGGGCCACCGTCGGGTCAACCTGGTGAACTCCCGTCGCGAGTTCTTCTACGCCACGCCCGCGGAGGTCCGGGACCTGCTGTCCGAGCTGGGCGACGACCACGTCCTGGAGCACAGCGACACCGCCGAGGCCGTCGAGTGGCGCGCCTCCGAGCCCGGCAGGCGCGCCGAGGCCGCCACGTCGAGGTCGGGGGCAGTGCTGTCCGCTGTCGGCGCGCGCACCGACGTGGGCGATGACGGCGACCTGTCCGACGACGGCGACCTGTCCGACGACGGCGGGGAGTGACCGGTGACCCACCCCTCGGCGCCGCCTCCACGCCCCGCCGCGTGGCTGCCCGACCCGCTGAACGGCGCCCTGGTGCGCTACTGGGACGGCCGTCGCTGGACGTTCCACACCGCGGAGCGGAAGGTCGTCCGGCAGGAGCGGCCGGCTCAGGACCCGCCCGCGCAGCCCGCGCCCGGTTTGCGCCCGGACATCGCCGAAGCGCTCACCAACCACCGCCTGCTGTTCCTCTTCGCGGGCGTGCTCCGCAGGCAGTTCTTGCAGGTGGACTGGAACCGGGCGAAGGAGGTCGTCTACGACCAGAGGACCAAATACCTTCTCGGTCTACACGACGAAACCGACAAAACGGGCTTTTCCGGCGATGTCGGTGCGCGTCGCGAACCTCGCGGACGCGCAGGTGCTGGCGCAGGTGGCGCAGGCCGCGTCCGCCGCGCCGCGGCTCGACGTCGTCTGAGGGCGACCCGGGCTCAATCCACCACCCGCCGGTCGGTGTGGCCCAGGTCGCGGTCCGGGGCGATGCGGTCCCGGACCAGCCGCTTCAGGGCCGCCACCTCGGGGAACCCGCCCTCCGCCTTCCGCGACCACAGCACCTCCCCGTCGAGCCGGACGTCGAAGACGCCACCCGTGCCGGGCACCAGGGCGACCTCACCCAACTCGGTGGTGAAGGTCGTCAGCAGCTCCTGGGCGGTCCACCCGGCGCGCAGCAGCCAGCGGCACTGCGTGCAGTACTCGATCTCCAGGCGCGGTCGTCTCGCGGTCACGAACTCAGTATCGGCCACGTACCCGGCGCCGCCGTTCTGGATACGATGTGCGGTCGACAGGAGCCGGACAGAGAGGACGGACGTGGAAACGCTCGAGTTCCAGTCGGAGGCGCGGCAGCTCCTCCAGCTGATGATCCACTCGATCTACTCGAACAAGGACACGTTCCTGCGCGAGCTGGTCTCCAACGCCTCGGACGCGTTGGACAAGCTGCGCCTGGAGACGTTCCGCGACAAGGACCTGACCGCGGACACCTCCGACCTGCACATCGCGATCGAGGTCGACCGCGAGCAGCGCACGCTGACGGTCCGCGACAACGGCATCGGCATGACCCGCGACGACGTGGTCAACCTGATCGGCACCATCGCCAAGTCCGGCACGGCCGAGTTCCTGGGCAAGCTGAAGGAGGCCAAGGACGCCGCCGCCTCGCAGGACCTCATCGGCCAGTTCGGCATCGGCTTCTACTCGACGTTCATGGTCGCGGACAGGGTCACGCTCGTGACCAGGCACCCGCGGTCCGCCGAGGGCGTGCGGTGGGAGTCCAGCGGCGAGGGCACGTACACGGTGGAGGACGTCGCGGACGCGCCGCAGGGCACCGCCGTCACCCTCCACCTCAAGCCCGCCGACGACGAGGACCAGCTCCCGGACTACACCTCGACCGCCAAGCTCACCGAGGTGGTCAAGCGCTACGCCGACTTCATCACCTGGCCGATCCGGCTGGCCAAGGGCGGCGACGACGCCGAGCCCGAGGTGGTCAACTCGCGCAAGGCGCTGTGGGCGCGCCCGGCGAGCGAGGTCACCGAGGACGAGTACGCCGAGTTCTACCGGCACGTCAGCCACGACTGGAACAAGCCGCTGGACACCATCCGCATGAAGGCGGAGGGCACGTTCGAGTACCAGGCGCTGCTGTTCATCCCGTCGCAGGCGCCGCTGGACCTGTTCATGCGCGAGCGCAAGCGCGGCGTGCAGCTCTACGTCAAGCGCGTCTTCATCATGGACGACTGCGAAGAGCTGATGCCGGAGTACCTGAGGTTCGTCAAGGGCGTGGTGGACGCCCAGGACCTCTCGCTGAACGTCTCGCGCGAGATCCTCCAGCAGGACCGCCAGATCCAGCTGATGCGCCGCCGCCTGGTCAAGAAGGTGCTGTCCACCGTCAAGGCGATGATGGCGGACAAGCCGGAGGACTACGAGACGTTCTGGCGCGAGTTCGGCGCGGCCGTGAAGGAGGGCCTGCTCGCCGACCCCGAGAACCGCGACGCCATCCTCGGCATCGCCTCGTTCGACTCCACCCACGACGCGGAGAAGAAGACCACGCTCGCGCAGTACGTCGAGCGGATGAAGGAAGACCAGCAGCACATCTACTACATGACCGGCGACTCGCGGGCCACGGTCGAGAACTCGCCGCACCTGGAGGCGTTGCGCGCCAAGGGCTTCGAGGTGCTGGTCCTCACCGACCCGATCGACGAGATGTGGGTCGACGGGGTGCCCGGGTTCGAGGGCAGGACCTTCCAGTCGATCGCCAAGGGGCAGGTCGACCTGGAGACCGAGGAGGAGAAGAAGGAGGCCGAGGAGCGGCAGAAGGACTTCGCCGACCTGTTGGCGTGGATGTCCGCCACCCTGGAGGAGCAGGTCAAGGAGGTGCGGCTGTCCTCGCGCCTGACGACCTCGCCCGCGTGCGTGGTCGGTGACGCGCACGACCTCACCCCGACCCTGGAGAAGATGTACCGGGCGATGGGGCAGGAGCTGCCGCAGGTCAAGCGCATCCTGGAGCTGAACCCGACCCACCCGCTGGTCGTCGGCCTGCACGAGGCGTTCGCCGCCCGCGAGGACCACGACGGGCTGGCCGGGACCGTCGAGCTGCTGCACGGCATGGCGCTGCTCGCGGAGGGCGGCGAGCTGACCGACCCGGCCCGCTTCGTGCGGCTGCTGTCGGACCACCTCCAGCGCGCGCTGTGACCGGTCGGGGCGGGGTGGCGGCGCGACCCGCCACCCCGCCCCGCCGCGGGTAGCCTCGTGGCCGTGCCGCAAGTCTTCATCCAGCCCTCCTACGGCAAGCCCTGGGTGCGCCGGTACTGGGCGGAGACCCTGGACCGCACCGTGCCGTTCCGGGAACCGGACCGCGCCGGCCTGCTCGACCCGGAGGACCTGGCCCGGCTGACCGCCGTGCACCCGTCGGGCCGGGCGCGGTTCTGGGGCGCCACGGCGAAGCACGACAGGCGGATGGACACCGTCGTCACCGGCGACGTCGTGCTGCTGACCGGCCGCAAGCGCGTGCTGGCGGTCGGCGAGGTCGGCCACGGCCTGCGCAACCCCGACTTCTCCCGGCACCTGTGGCGGCCCGACCCCGGCAGGTGCGTGTGGAGCAACGTCTACAGCCTGCGCGCGTTCTGGCCCACCGACCTCCCCTACGAGGAGGTCTGGGCGCTGCCCGGCTTCAACGCCGGCGACAACTTCATGGGGCTGCGCTTCCTGGGCCCGGACAAGTCGGCGGCGGTGCTGGAGCTCACGGCCGACGTGCGGGCCACGCCGCCGGAGTGACCCGGGACCGGTTCGACCCCTCGGCGCCGGGCACCGGCGGCACCTCGGAACACCGAAGCCGGCATCGTGACAGAGGCTAGTGGCGAAGGTCACACTAGTGGAGTCGTTGGGGCAGAATACCGTGCAATCCGCGTCGGCTCCTGTCGAGAAGCGTTATCCACCCGAACAGGGGAAGGTGATCACCCGGTCGAAAGATCGGGCCCCGATATTCCACGCGTCGGAGATTTGCGCGGGTCGCCGTGCGTGCGGCGGGTGGGACCCCCGGTGTTCCCGGGCCGTTTCCGGGAGGTTCGACGCCCTCGTCTTGTGACCCTTCGTCACTTTCCTCTCGCGGGTCTTCCCGATCGGGGGTTGGTGTAGGTCCACCTCGATTGTGGCGTTAGCGCCATGCCCTCCACCGGTTGCCTCTCTTAGCGTTGAGGTCAGTTCATAGGAGGAGTTCATGCGTGCAAGGGTTTCGGAGGAGCGGGTGCTCCCGGGTGCCGGGGTCGCCGGGACTCCGCTGCTCCGGCTGGACGGCGTCCGCAAGCAGTTCGGGGACGAGGTCGTGCTCGACCGCGTCGACCTGGAGGTGCGCGGCGGCGCGCTGGTCGGGGTGGTCGGCGGTCCCGGTGCGGGCAAGACGACGCTGACGTCGATCGCGGCCGGGCTGCTGCCGCCCGACGACGGCGTCATGTGGCTGTTCGGCGAGGACCTGTGGGACGGCCCCGGGTTGGTGCGGTCGGCGGTCGCGCTGGTGCCCGACGACGAGCCGGTGGTCGACCGGCGCTCGTGCCACGACGTGCTGGTGTGCGCGGGGATGGCGCACGGCCTGTCGCGCGTGGCCGCGGAGCGCAGGTCGACCCTGCTGCTGTCGGTGTGCGAGCTGACCGGCGCGGCCGACCTGCCCGCGTACCGGTGCACCGCCGGGCAGCGCCTGCTGCTGCGGCTGGCGACCGCGCTGCTGGGCGAGCGCCGGCTGCTGGTGCTGGACGACCCGTTCGCCGGGGTCGACGCGTGGGCGCTCGGGGTGGTGCGCGCGGTGCTGGGCGAGTTCACCGCCTCCGGGGGCGGTGTGCTGTGCGCCGTCCGCTCGTCCGAGCGGATCGCCGCGTGGTGCGACCGCGTCGTCGAGCCGTTCAGGGGGAGCGGGTGCGCGTTCGACTCGAACACCCGGTGAGCGCGGAGGTGGACGCGGAGGGCAGGTTACTGCTCACCATGCCCCGCACGGGCACGTCGTTCCTCTTCGAGGCCGAGCACACCGGGATGTGGATCGCGCTGCGCCGGCACGACGGTCGCGTGGACGAGGCGTCCGCGTCGCTGGCGCGGAGGTGGAACGCCGACCGGCACGCGGTGCGCGAGGACCTGGGCCGGTGGGTGTCCCACCTGTGCGCCATCGGCCTCGCGCACCTCGACTGAGGGGTCAGCGGGCCCGTCGGAGGCGGTCGGCGATCAGCGCGTTGACCGCCTCCGCGTGATCGGTCAGGTAGAAGTGGCCGCCGCGGAAGACCTCCAGCTCGAAACCGCCCGCGGTGTGCTCCGCCCAGGTCCGCGCCTCGTCCTCGGACACCTTCGGGTCACCGTCGCCGATCAGCGCGGTGATCGGCGTCCGCAGCGGCGGGCCGGGCACGTGCTCGTAGGTCTCCACGGCCTTGTAGTCCGCCCGCAGCGCGGGCAGCACCATCGCCAGGATCTCGTCGTCCATGGCGCGCAGGTCCGTGCCGCCCAACGACCTCAGCTCCTCCATCAGCACGCGGTCGCCCCGGAGGTGCAGCCGCTCGCCGCGGTGGGTGGTGGGGCCGCGCCGGGCCGACGCGAACAGGTGGACCGGCGTGACACCGCGCTCCTCCAGCCGGCGCGCCACCTCGAACGCCACGGTCGCGCCCATGCTGTGGCCGAAGAACGCGAACGGTTCGCCCGTCCACGCCAGCAGTTCCGGCACCAGGGCGTCCACCAGCTCGGGGATCGAGTCGACGGCGGGCTCCGCGCGGCGGTCCTGCCGCCCCGGGTACTGCACGGCCAGCACGTCGACCCCCGGCGCGTGCGCGCGGGCCACCGGCACGAAGTAGGACGCGGAGCCGCCCGCGTGCGGGAAGCACACCAACCGCACCGGCGCGCCGGCGGTCGGCCGGAACCGGCGCAGCCAGGTCCCGGTGGAGGTCGGTGCGCTCACAGCGGGATGTTCCCGTGGTGGCCGCGGCCCGGCTGCGCGGACGCGAACGCCTCGGCCAGCCTGCGGCGCGTGTCGCCCGGCGCCACGACCTCGTCCACGACGCCGAGCGCGATCGCCCGGTCGACGCCGCCCGCGATGCGCTGCTGCTCCTCGGTGAGCCGGGCCAGCAGCTCCGGCCGCTCCTCCTCGGTCGCGGCGGCGAGCTTCTTGCGGTGCAGGATCTTCACGGCCGCCTCGGCGCCCATCACGGCCACCTCGGCGTCCGGCCAGGCGAACACCGCGCTGGCGCCCAGGGAGCGCGAGTTCATGGCGATGTACGCGCCGCCGTAGGACTTGCGGGTGATGAGGGTGACCCGGGGGACGACCGCCTCGGCGAAGGCGTGCAGCAGCTTCGCGCCGCGCCGCACCACGCCGCCCCACTCCTGCCCGACGCCGGGCAGGTAGCCGGGCACGTCGACCAGCACCAGCAGCGGCACGCCGAACGCGTCGCACATGCGCACGAACCGCGAGGCCTTCTCCGCGCTCAGCGAGTCCAGGCAGCCGCCCTTGCGCAGCGGGTTGTTCGCGATGACGCCGACCGTGCGCTTGGCCAGCCTGCCGAAGCCGACGACGACGTTCGGCGCCCACTTGGCCTGCAACTCCTCGAAGGAGCCCGCGTCGAGCACGTCGTTCAGCAACGGCTTCACGTCGTACGCGCGGCGCGGCGACTCCGGCAGCCAGGAGCTGGGGTCGCGGCCGTCGTCCGCGGACGCCAGGTCCAGCACGCCGGGCCGGGTGAAGAAGTCCACCAGGGAGCGCGCCTTCCGCAGCGCCTCCTCCTCGGACTCCGTGGTCACGTGGACCACGCCGGACTTGCGGCCGTGGGCCTCGACGCCGCCCAGGCCCTCCATGTCGATCTGCTCGCCGGTGACGCTGCGGACGACCTCGGGGCCGGTGACGAACACCCGGCCGCCCTCGGCCATCACCACGATGTCGGTCAGCGCGGGCCCGTACGCGGCGGCTCCCGCGGCCGGGCCGAGGATCACCGAGATCTGCGGCACCCGCCCGGAGGCCCGGGTCATCGCGGCGAACATCCGGCCGACGCCGTCCATGGACTCCACGCCGTCGGCGAGCTTCGCGCCGCCGGAGTGCCACAGGCCGATGACCGGGACGCGGTCGCGCACGGCGATCTCGATCGCCTCCACGATGCGCTGCGCGCCGGACCAGCCCATCGCGCCGCCCATCATGGTGGCGTCGGTGCAGTAGGCCAGCACGGGAGAACCGTTGACGCGCCCGCGCGCCGCCCGCACCCCGCTGCCGTCCTGGTCGTGCAAGGGCGCCAGGGAACCCGGGTCGAGCAGGTTCCCCAGCCGGACCATCGGGTCACGCGGGTCGAGCGGTTTCGACCCCTCGACCGTCGTGTCGGCAGCCAGAACGGACATGCGGTCTCCTCGACTCGGCTAGCGGGGGGCGGTGCCTCGAACCTGCCGGTGGCCGTACCGCGCGACAACCCCTAGGGCACCCCTGGGCGGTCCGGGTCGGCCCCCTTGCCCGCCCCGCAAGGGGTGGACGGGAGGAGTGGGCGGGCGCGAGGGTTCAGCAGGCGGGAAGAAGGGGAAGTGCCGCCGGCACTTTCGGGCACGTCGGACACGGAGGGCAGCGCGGGTGTTCACCGGACCGGCGGAGTCGGGTTCGGGCGCTCCGACCGGAGGCGTGCCGGCGGTGGGTGTGCCGGCCGGGGGTGTGCCGGTGGTGGGTGTGCCGACCGGGGGTCTCCCGGTGGTGGGTGTGCCGACCGACGGTACCCCGGCGGGCGTGCCGTCCGGTGGCGTTTCGGGTGCGGGTGGTTCAGCGCTGGGCGCCGGGTTTCCCCGCAGTGGGAGCCGCGTCGCCGCCCTCGTTCGCGCCGGCGTCGTCCCCCTCGGGGGACCCCACGAGTTTCTCCCCGATCGCCCGCACCGCCGACAGCAGGTCGCCCGCGGTCGGCGCGGACGGCGGGTCCAGCAGGTTCTGCACGGTCAGCCCGATCATCACCGAGAGCAGGAACGACCCGGCGGCGAGCCGCGTCGGGTCGTCGGGGTCCTCGTGGGGCACCGCCAGGGCGCCCAGCGACGGGCGGGCGCGCTGGTAGGCGATGGCGAGCTTCTCCCGCAGGTCGGGCATCCGCTCGGCGAGGGAGAACGCCTCGATGCCCGCCACCCACAGCGGGCGGTGGCTGCTGAAGGACTCCAGCACGCCGCTCCACATGATCTCCAGGCGGTCGGACGTGGTGAGGTCCGGCCCGCCCGCGCTGATCATGACCCGGTCCAGTTCGGCGCCCCACTCCTCGAACGCCGCGACGAGCGCCGCGTTCAGCAGCGCCTCCTTGGACCCGAAGTGGTAGCCGATCGAGGCCAGGTTGGTGTTCGACGCGGAGACGACGTCCCTCGCCGTGGTGTTGGCGTAGCCGCGCTCGTACAGGCATTTTCTCGCGCCGGCGAGCAGCTGTTCTCGATGGCCCACGACGTGACCCTACAGGATCGGGACAGTGTTTTCATACAGACGTCATATACAAGCGTATAGATCGGGTGTAGTTTCATGGACATGACTCCAGCCCAACGTGCCGGGAAGCGGGAGTGGTGGGGGCTGGCCGTCCTCGTCCTCGTCACGCTGATCATCAGCATGGACATGACCGTGCTGTCCTACGCGCTGCCATTCCTGAGCGCCGAACTGGCGCCGTCGAGCAGCCAGCTCCTGTGGATCACCGACATCTACGCGTTCGTGCTCGCGGGCCTGCTCATCCCCATGGGCACGCTCGGCGACCGCATCGGCCGCCGCAAGCTGCTGATCATCGGCGCGGCCGCCTTCGGCATCGCCTCCGCCGTGTCGGCCTACGCGAGCAGCCCCGAGGTGCTCATCGCCACCCGCGCGCTCATGGGCGCCGCCGGTGCGACGCTGATGCCGTCCACCATGTCGTTGATCCGCACCATGTTCCAGGACGAGCAGCAGCGCCGCGCCGCGATCGGCCTGTGGTCGGCCGGCTTCTCCGCCGGTGGCGCCATCGGCCTGCTGGCCGGCGGCGTGCTGCTCCAGTCCTTCCACTGGGGCACGGTGTTCCTGATCAACGTGCCGATCATGCTGGTCCTCGTGATCGCCTCGCCGCTGCTGCTGCCCGAGTACCGCAACCCGAACGCCGGGAAGATCGACCTGGTCAGCTCGCTGCTGCTGTTCGCGAGCGTGTTGCCGGTGGTGTGGGGCGTCAAGGAGTTCGCCGAGCAGGGCTTCGGCTGGCTGCCGCTGGCCGCGGTGGTCGTGGGCCTGCTGCTCGTGCCGCTGTTCATCCTGCGCCAGCGCGCGCTGGACGACCCGATGGTGGACGTGCGGCTGTTCCGCAAGGCCGCGTTCTCCGCCGCGCTGGTCACCAACGTGCTGGCCAACTTCGCGCTCGTCGGCTTCATGTTCTTCACCGCCCAGTACCTCCAGCTGGTGCTGGGGCTCGAACCGTTCGTGGCGGGCCTGTGGTCGCTGCCGCAGGCGTTCACCGCGGCGATCGGCGCGGCGGTGCTGGCCCCGTTGCTCACCTCGAAGCTCGGGCACGCGACCACCACCGCCCTCGGCCTGGCCATCGGCATCGGCGGCTTCCTGGTGATGTCGCAGGTGGGCGTGGAGGACGGCCTGGCCCAGGCGGTCGTCGGCCAGATGCTGTCCACCATGGGCATGGCGATGGCGCTGACGCTGACCGCCGAGCTGGTGGTGACCACCGCCCCGCCGGAGCGCGCGGGTTCCGCCGCCGGCCTCTCGGAGACCGGCAGCCAGTTCGGCAGCGCGCTGGGCGTGGCCGTGCTGGGCAGCGTCGGCGCGTTCGTGTACCGCTCGCAGCTCGCCGACAACCCGCCCGCCGGGGTGCCCGCCGACGCGCTGGACTCCGCCCGGGACACGCTGGGCGAGGCCGTCGAGGTCGCCGGCACGCTGTCCGCGGCCGCCGGTGACGCGCTGAGGCTGGCCGCGCGGACGGCGTTCACCGAGGAGCTGCACGTCGCCGCCTACTCGGTGTCCGGTGTGCTGCTGGTCACCGCGGTGCTGGCGTTCACCATGCTGCGCAAGGTGCCGCGCCCCGTCCCGCCGCCCGCCGCCGCGCCGGAGGTCACCGAGGACGCCGCGGGCCCCGACCCCGACCCCGACCCGGTCGGCCAGGACGACAGCGAGCGGGAGAAGTCCGGCTCCACGGCCTGACCAGCACCACCAGCTCCACCAGCTCCACCGGGATCCCGGCCGCACCCCTGTGCGGCCGGGATCCCGTCGTTTCCGGGAAGGGGTCGATCGGGGTTTGCCGTGGTCGGGAAGGGTTCCCGGGAGGCCGCCGGGGTTAACGTCCCTAGGGGTGAGCTAAGGGCCTGCTAGGGGTTGGCGGTGGTGTCCGCGTCTCCGTAGCGTTATCTCGGGAAAAGCGGGTCGGAAATCATCGGCTGAGGTGTCGTGCGCTTGTGCGGCGGTGTGGGAAATTCCTGCGTAAAATCGCCGCTGTTGCCGCAGCAGATCCAGGACGTGTGAAAATTCGCACGTCAACGGCGGTGCAGCAAGACATGTCGTCCACTGTTGGGCTCGGGCACCGGATCGGATTGACCGCGGAGTGGAACGGCCCCGGGAGGCGTACGTGGGAAACGAGGAAAAGCTTCTTGCTTACCTGAAGCGGGCGACCGCGGACCTGCGTGAAGCACGCCGCAGGCTGCGCGACGCCGAGCGCCGGGACAACGACCCGATCGCGGTCGTCGGCATCGGCTGCCGCTTCCCCGGCGGGGTCGCGGGTCCCGACCAGCTGTGGGACCTCGTGGCGGGTGGCGTGGACGTGGTCTCGCCGTTCCCGAACGACCGCGACTGGGACGTCGACGCCCTCTACGACCCCGACCCCGACCGGCGCGGGCACACCTACGCGCGCGAGGGCGGGTTCCTGCACGACGCGGCCGACTTCGACGCCGCCTTCTTCGGCATCAGCCCCCGCGAGGCCGTCGCCATGGACCCGCAGCAGCGCCTGCTGCTGGAGGTGACCTGGGAGGCGTTCGAGCACGCGGGCATCGACCCCACCACGCTCAAGGGCAGCCGCACGGGCGTCTACGCCGGCCTCATGTACCACGAGTACTCGTCGCGCGTGCCCGTCGTGCCGGAGGAGCTGGAGGGCTTCATCGGCAACGGCAACGCGGGCAGCGTCTTCTCCGGCCGCGTCGCCTACACCTTCGGGCTCGAAGGCCCCGCCGTCACCGTCGACACGGCCTGCTCCTCGTCGCTGGTCGCCCTGCACCTCGCGGTGCAGGCGCTGCGCCGCGGCGAGTGCTCGCTGGCGCTGGCCGGCGGCGTGACGGTGATGCCCTCGCCCGAGACCTTCGTGGACTTCTCGCGGCAGCGCGGCCTGGCCCCGGACGGCCGGTGCAAGCCCTTCGCCGAGGCCGCCGACGGCACCGGCTGGGCCGAGGGCGCCGGGGTGATCGTGGTCGAGCGGCTGTCCGACGCGCGCCGCAACGGGCACCGCGTCCTCGCGGTGGTCAAGGGCACCGCGGTGAACCAGGACGGCGCGTCCAGCGGCATGACCGCGCCCAACGGGCCGTCGCAGCAGCGGGTCATCCGCGCGGCCCTGGCCAACGCCGGCCTGTCCGCCGAGCAGGTCGACGTCCTGGAGGCGCACGGCACCGGCACCCGGCTCGGCGACCCGATCGAGGCGCAGGCGGTCATCGCCACCTACGGCCAGCAGCGGGAGCACCCGCTGTTCATGGGGTCGATCAAGTCCAACCTGGGCCACACCCAGACGGCCGCGGGCGTGGCCGGCGTGATCAAGATGATCCTGGCCATGGACCGCGGGGTCGTGCCCAAGACCCTGCACGTGGACGCGCCGACGTCGCACGTGGACTGGACCGCGGGCAGCGTGGTGCTGCCGACGGAGACCGTGCCGTGGCCGGAGACGGGTCGCCCGCGCCGCTCGGCCGTGTCGTCGTTCGGCATCAGCGGCACCAACTCGCACGTGGTGCTGGAGCAGGCCCCCGCCGAGCAGACCCCTGCCGAGCAGTCGGCTGAGCAGTCCTCCGGACAGGACGCGGAGCAGGCCACCGAGGACGAGAGCGCGCCGGAGGAGGCGCGTGCCGTCGAGACCGACGTGGTGCCGTGGGTGGTGACCGCCAAGACCCCGGAGGCGCTGGCCGCGCAGGTGCGGCGGCTGCGCTCGGTGACCGGCGCGAGCGCGCTCGACATCGCCTGCTCGCTCGCCACCTCCCGCGCGCACTTCGAGCACCGGCTCGTGGCCGTGGGCCGCACCACCGACGACCTGTTCGCCGCGTTGGCGGACGGCGCGCCGGGCGCGGTGCGCGGCCAGGTCCAGCCGGGCGCGACCGCGTTCCTGTTCACGGGTCAGGGTTCGCAGCGGGTCGGCATGGGCCGGGAGCTGTCGGCGGCCTTCCCGGTGTTCGGTGCGTCGTTCGACCGGATTTGCGCTCTGATGGATGTTGAGCTGGGTCGATCGTTGAAGGACATCGTTTTCGGCGATGATCAGGAGTTGTTGAACCAGACGGCGTTCAGCCAGCCCGCTCTGTTCGCGTTCGAGGTATCGCTGTTCCGCTTGCTGGAGTCCTGGGGCGTGAAGCCGGACTTCTTGGCTGGTCACTCGATCGGCGAGATCGCCGCCGCGCACGTGGCCGGGGTGTTCTCGCTCGAAGACGCGTGCCGCCTGGTGGCCGCTCGCGGCCGGTTGATGCAGGCGCTGCCCGCCGGTGGGGCGATGCTCGCGGTGGAGGCCACCGAGGAGGAAATCGTTCCACTGCTGGACGACCGGGTCGGCCTGGCCGCGGTCAACGGCCCGACCGCGGTGGTCGTCTCGGGCGCCGAGGACGCGGTGGACGAGATCGCGGCGAAGCTCGAAGGCCGCCGCACCAAGCGACTGCGCGTGTCGCACGCGTTCCACTCGCCGCTGATGGAGCCGATGCTGGAGGAGTTCCGGCGGATCGCCGAGAAGGTCGCCTACCACGAGCCGACCCTGGCGTTCGTGTCCACCGTGACCGGCGGGCAGGTGACCGCGGAGGTCGCCGCCGCCGACTACTGGGTGCGGCACGTGCGCGAGGCCGTGCGGTTCCACGACGGCGCGGAGTTCCTGGTCGCCCAGGGCGTCTCGCGGTTCGTCGAGGTCGGCCCGGACGGCGTGCTGACCGGCATGGCCCCCGCCGGCGTGGCCGTCGCGACCCAGCGGCGCGACCGCGACGAGGTCGTCACGCTGACCACCGGCCTGGCCACCGCGTACGCGCACGGCGTCGCGGTCGACTGGGCCGCGTTCTTCGCCGGCCGCGGCGCGCGGCGCGTCGACCTGCCGACCTACGCGTTCCAGCGCAGGCGCTACTGGCTGACCTCCGCCGGCCCGGCCGGCGACGCCGAGTCGTTCGGCCTGCTGGCGGGCGAGCACCCGATGCTGTCCGCGGTCGTCGAGGCCCCGTCCACCGGCGGCGTGGTGCTGACCGGCCGGCTGTCCCGCAGCACCCACGGCTGGCTGGCCGACCACGCGGTGCACGGCACCGTGCTGGTGCCCGGCACGGGCCTGGTGGAGCTGGCCGTGCGCGCGGGCGACCAGGTCGGCTGCGACGTGGTCGAGGAACTGACCCTGGAGGTGCCGCTCCTGCTGCCCGACCAGGGCGCGCTGGCGCTGCGCGTGACCGCCGAGGGCGCGGACGAGAGCGGTCGGCGCACGCTGTCGATCCACTCGCGGCCCGAGGGCGCGCCCGCCGACGAGCCGTGGACCCGCCACGCCTCCGGCGTGCTCGGCACGGGCGGCGAAGCGGAGCCCGAGCACCTGGAGGCGTGGCCGCCCGCCGGGGCGGAGGCCGTCGACCTCGACGGGTTCTACGAGCGGCTGGCGGACGCCGGCTACGGGTACGGCGAGGTGTTCCGCGGCCTGCGGTCGGTGTGGCGGCGCGGCGAGGACGAGCTGTTCGCCTCGGCCGTGCTGCCGGAGAGCGCGCACGGCGACGCGGCCCGGTTCGGCCTGCACCCGGCGCTGCTCGACGCCGCCCTGCACGGCAACCTCGCCGACGGCTCGGCCGAGCGCACCCCGCTGCCGTTCGCCTGGAACGGCGTGCGGCTGCACGCCGCGGGCGCGACGGAGCTGCGCCTGCACATCAAGCCCACCGGTGAGGACAAGCTGTCCGTGGCGGTGGCCGACGGCCGTGGCGAGCCGGTCGCGACGATCGACGAGCTGATCGTGCGGTCGGTGACCGCCGAGCAGCTGGGCGGCGCGCCCCGCGGCCACCACGAGTCCCTGTTCCGCCTGCGCTGGACGTCGCTCCCGGCCGGTCCCGCGGCCGTGCCCGACGAGGACGGCTGGGCCGTGCTCGGGCCGGACGCCCTGGTCGCCGCGACCCCGTACGCGGACCTGGCGGCGCTGCGCGCGGCCCTCGACGCGGGCACGGCGGCGCCCGAGGTCGTGCTCGCGCCGATCACGCCCGGCGACCCGGCGGCGGTCCCCGTCGGCGCGGTCGACGTGCCCGCCGAGGTCCGCTCGGTCACGCACGACGTGCTCGGCCTGCTGACCGGGTGGCTCGCCGACGAGCGGCTGTCGAACTCCCGCCTGGTCGTGGTCACCCGCGGCGCGGTCCGGCACGACCTGACCCGCGCGCCCCTGTGGGGCCTCCTGCGGGCCGCGCAGGCCGAGAACCCCGACCGCTTCACCGTCGTCGACGTCGAACCGGGCGACGAGGACCTGCTGCCCGCCGCCGTCGCGTCCGGCGAACCCGAGGTCGCGCTGCGCGACGGCGGGGTGCACGTGCCCCGGCTGCACCGGGTCGTGGTGACCGAGGAGTCGACCGCGCCCTGGCGGCCGGACGGCACCGTGCTCGTCACCGGCGGCACCGGCGGCCTGGGCGGCCTGCTCGCCCGGCACCTCGTCGCCCGGCACGGCGTCCGGCACCTGCTGCTCACCAGCCGCCGCGGCCCGAACGCGCCCGGCGCGGCCGAGCTGGCCGCCGAGCTGGAAGCCGCCGGCGCCGACGTCTCGGTCGTCGCCTGCGACACCGCCGACGGCGAGGCGGTGGAGAAGATGCTCGCCGGCGTGCCCGCCGCGCACCCGCTGACCGCCGTGGTGCACGCGGCGGGCGTGGCGGACAACGCCATGCTCGCCGACCTCACCCCGGAGCAGGTCGACACCGTGCTGCGGGCCAAGGTGGACGCCGCCTGGCACCTGCACCGGCTCACCGGCGACCTGGGCGCGTTCGTGCTGTTCTCCTCCTCGGCGGCCGTGGTCGCCGGCGCGGGGCAGGCGAACTACGCCACCGCCAACGCGTTCCTCGACGCCCTCGCCGAGCACCGGCGCGCCGCGGGCCTGCCCGCCACCTCGCTGGCCTACGGCCTGTGGGCGGAGAGCAGCGGCATGGCCGGGCACCTCGACGAGGCCGACCTGCGCCGCATGGACCGGCTCGGGATGCCCGCGATGGCCGCCGACGAGGGGCTCGCGCTGTTCGACGCCGCGCTCTCCACCGAAGAGGCCGCGCTGGTGCCCCTGCGGATCAACACCTCGGCCCTGCGCGCCCGCACCGACGCGCTGCCCGCCGTGCTGCGCGGCCTGGTCCGGGTCCCGGCCCGGCGCGCGGCGAAGGCCGGCACGGGCCCCGACGCGCGGTCCCTGGCCGACCGGCTCACCGGGCTGCCCGCCGTGGAGCGGGAGCAGTTGGTGCTCGACCTGGTGCGCACGCACGCCGCGTCCGTCCTCGGGCACTCCGGCGTGGAGGAGGTCACGCCCACCAAGGCGTTCAAGGACCTCGGCTTCGACTCGCTGGCCGCGGTGGAGCTGCGCAACCTGCTCGGCGCCGCGACCGGCCTGAGGCTGTCCGCCACGCTGGTCTTCGACCACCCGTCACCGGACGTGCTGGCCCGCGCCCTGCTCGCCGACCTGGTCGGCGAGGACGACGGCGCCCGGTCCGTGCTCGCCGAGGTCGACCGGCTGGAGGCGGCGCTGGAGGCCGTGGCGGGCGACGACGTCGCCCGGGTCACCGCCCGCCTCGAAGCCCTGTTGCGCACGTGGCAGGACGTCCACGGCCGCGGCGGCGACGAGGAGCTCGACCTGGGCGAGGCCACCGACGAGGAGCTGTTCGACGTCCTCGACAGCGAGCTCGGCATCTCCTGACCACCGCTCACCCGCGACCACGAAGACGGCCCTCCAGGATGGGTGGAACACCGATGGCGAACGACGACAAGCTCCGCGACTACCTCAAGCGGGCGACCGCCGACCTCCAGCAGGCCAAGCGGCGGGTGCGCGAGCTGGAGGCCAAGGAGCAGGAGCCCATCGCGATCGTGTCGATGGCCTGCCGCTACCCGGGCGGCGTGCGGTCGCCGGAGGAGCTGTGGGAGCTGGTCGCGAACGGCGTCGACGCGATCTCCGGGTTCCCGGTCGACCGCGGCTGGGACCTGGAGGGCATCTACGACCCGGAGCCGGGCAAGGCCGGCAAGAGCTACACCCGCGAGGGCGGCTTCCTGCACGACGTCGCCGAGTTCGACCCGGTGTTCTTCGGCATGAGCCCCCGCGACGCGCTGGAGACGGACCCGCAGCAGCGGCTGCTGCTGGAGGTCACCTGGGAGGCGTTCGAGCGCGCCGGCATCCCGCCCTCGACGCTCAAGGGCACCGCCACCGGCGTGTTCACCGGCGTGATGCACCACGACTACCTGGAGAGCACCACCTCCGGCAGCATCGCCTCCGGCCGCGTCGCCTACACCTTCGGCCTGGAGGGCCCGGCGGTCACCGTCGACACGGCCTGCTCGTCGTCGTCGGTCGCGGTGCACCTGGCCGCGCAGGCGCTGCGGTCGGGTGAGTGCTCGCTGGCGCTGGCGGGCGGCGTGGCCGTGATGGCGACGCCGCAGCTGTTCGTGGAGTTCAGCAAGCAGCGCGCGCTGTCCCCGGACGGCCGCTGCCGGTCGTTCGGGCAGGGCGCGAACGGCGCCGCGTGGTCCGAGGGCGCGGGCGTGCTGGTGCTGGAGCGGCTGTCCGACGCGCGCCGCAACGGGCACCCCGTGCTCGCGGTCGTGCGCGGCTCGGCGATGAACCAGGACGGCGCGTCCAACGGCCTGACCGCGCCCAACGGCCCGTCGCAGCGGCGGGTCATCCAGCAGGCGCTGGCCAACGCGCGGCTGTCCGCGGCGCAGGTCGACACCGTCGAGGCGCACGGCACCGGCACCGCGCTGGGCGACCCGATCGAGGCGCAGGCGCTGCTGGCCACCTACGGCCAGGACCGCGACCGGCCGCTGCTGCTCGGGTCGATCAAGTCCAACATCGGCCACCCGCAGGCCGCCGCCGGCGTGGCGGGCGTGATCAAGGTCGTCATGGCCATGCGCCACGGCGTGCTGCCGAAGACCCTGCACGCGGAGGAGCCCACCGACCAGGTCGACTGGACGGCGGGCAACGTCTCCCTGCTGACCGAGTCGCTGCCGTGGCCGGAGACGGGCCGCCCGCGCCGGGCCGGTGTGTCGTCGTTCGGCATCAGCGGCACCAACGTGCACACCATCATCGAGCAGGCGCCGGTGGCGGAGGCCGAGGAGACCGGCGAGGCCGAGCCGGTCACCGGGTTCCCGGTGCGGCTGTGGCCGGTGTCCGGGCGCGGCGCGGACGACCTGGTCGCGCAGGCGACGCGGCTGGCGTCGTTCGCGGAGACCACGCGGGCGGGCGAACTGGACCTGGCGTACTCGCTGGGCACCACGCGGGCTGCGCTGGAGCACCGGGCCGTGGTCGTCGGGTCCACCCGGGACGACCTCGTCGCCGGGCTGCGCGCGATCGCCTCGGGCACGCCGTCCCCGAACGTGGAGAGCGGTGTCGAGAGCAGCGGCCTGACCGCGTTCCTGTTCACGGGTCAGGGTTCGCAGCGGGTCGGCATGGGCCGGGAGCTGTCCGAGGCCTTCCCGGTGTTCGGTGCGTCGTTTGACCGGGTCTGCTCCTTGATGGACGTTGAGCTGGGTCGATCGTTGAAGGACATCGTTTTCGGCGATGATCAGGAGTTGTTGAACCAGACGGCGTTCAGCCAGCCTGCTCTGTTCGCGTTCGAGGTGGCGTTGTTCCGCCTGTTGGAGTCCTGGGGTGTCAGGCCCGACTTCTTGGCGGGTCACTCGATCGGTGAGATCGCTGCCGCGCACGTGGCGGGGGTGTTCTCGCTGGAGGACGCCTGCAAGCTGGTCGCTGCTCGCGGCCGGTTGATGCAGGCGCTGCCCGCCGGTGGGGCGATGCTCGCGGTGGAGGCCACCGAGGGGGAAATCGTTCCATTGCTGGACGACCGGGTCGGCCTGGCCGCGGTCAACGGCCCCACGGCCGTGGTCGTCTCCGGTGCGGCCGACGCCGTCGACGAGGTCGCCGCGAAGCTGGAGGGCCGTCGCACGAAGCGGCTCGCGGTGTCGCACGCGTTCCACTCGCCGTTGATGGAGCCGATGCTGGCGGACTTCCACGAGGTCGCCTCCGGCATCGCCTACCACGCGCCGAGCATCCCCGTGGTGTCCAACGTGACCGGCGAGACCGCCGACTCGCTCGGCTCGCCCGACTACTGGGTGCGGCACGTGCGCGAGGCCGTCCGGTTCCACGACGGCGTGCGGTTCCTGGAGTCGCGCGGCGTCACCAGGTTCCTGGAGGTCGGCCCCGAGGGCGTGCTGACCGGCATGGCGCAGGGCTTCCTCGACCCCGGCACCACCGTGCTGGCCGCCACCCGCCGCAAGGACCGCGACGAGGTCACCGCGTTCGCCTGCGCCGTGGCCCGGCTGCACGCGCACGGCCTGGCGCCCGACTGGGCGGCCGCGCACCCCGGCGGCACGCGCGTCGAGCTGCCCACCCACGTCTTCCGCAAGCAGCGGTACTGGCTGGAGTCCGTCGTGCCCGCGACGGTCGAGGCGGCCACCGAGGGCGACGCCGAGTTCTGGCGGGCCGTCGAGGACGGCGAGCTGGGCGACCTGCTCGGCGTCGACCCCGGCGCGCTGGACGAGCTGCTGCCCGCGCTGGCGTCCTGGCGGGCGCGCAGCCGGGAGCGGTCCGAGATCGACTCGTGGCGCTACCGCGTGGTGTGGCGGCCCACCGGCCGGCCCACCGGCGCGCCGCTGACCGGCCGCTGGCTGCTGGTCGCCGACTCCGACGGGCGTGACTCCGACGGGCGCGCCGCCGCCGTCGCGGAGCGGCTGGCCGCCCGCGGCGCGGTCGTGGTGACCGTCGAGCCCGCGGAGCTCGCGGAGCTCGACCGCTCGGCGCTGGCCGAGCTGCTGCGCGCCTCGGCCGCGCCGGACCTGGCGGGCGTGGTGGCGCTGACCGCGCTCGACGAGCGCCCGCACCCCCTCCACCCGACGATCACCGCGGGCGTGGCCCGCACCGTCACCCTCGTGCAGGCCCTCGGCGACGCCGGGATCACCGCGCCCACCTGGGTGATCACCTCCGGCGCGGTGGCCGCGGACCCGTTCGAGCAGCCCGCCTCCACCGCGCAGGCGTCCCTGTGGGGCCTGGCCGGCGTGCTGTCCCTGGACCACCCGCTCACCTGGGGCGGCGTGGTCGACCTGCCCGCCGGCCCGGACAGCGCCCTGCTCGACCGCCTGTGCGACGTGCTCGCCGACGGCGCCGAGGACCAGGTCGCGGTGCGCCCGGCCGGTGTGCTGGGCCGCCGGCTCGTGCACGCCCCCCTGACCACGCCCGCCCGCCGCGACTGGGCCCCGCGCGGCACCGCGCTGGTGACCGGTGGCACGGGCGGCGTCGGCGCGCACGTGGCGCGTTGGCTGGCCGAGCGCGGCGCGGCGCACCTGGTGCTCACCAGCAGGCGCGGCGCGGACGCGCCCGGCGCGGCCGAGCTGAAGGCCGAGCTGGAGGCCGCGGGCACGACCGTGACGCTGGCCGCGTGCGACGTGGCCGACCGCGACTCCGTCGCCGGGCTGCTGGCCTCGCTGCCCGACGGGCCGCTGACCGTCGTGCACGCCGCGGGCGTGCTGCCCGACGAGGCGCACCTGGGCGACATCACCCTGGCCGACTTCGTCGAGACCGGTCGCGCCAAGGTCGCCGGCGCGCGGCACCTCGACGAGCTGCTCGGCGACCGCGAGCTCGACGCGTTCGTGCTGTTCTCCTCCGGCGCCGGGGTGTGGGGCTCGGCCGGGCAGGCGGGCTACGGCGCCGCCAACGCCCACCTGGACGCCCTCGCCCTCCGGCGCAAGCACCGCGGCGCACCGGTCACCTGCGTGGCCTGGGGCGGCTGGGGCGGCGGCGGCATGGTCGACGAGGAGGCCCTCGGCGAGCAGCTGCGCCTGCACGGCATCCCCGCCATGGCGCCGCACCTGGCCATCGGCGCGCTCCAGCAGGCCCTGGACCACGACGAGCACCACCTGGTCGTGGCCGACATCGACTGGGAGCGGTTCGCGCCCACCTACTCCGCGGCCCGCCCCCGGCCGCTGGTGCACGCCCTGCCCGAGGTCCGGGAAGTCCTCGGCCTCGACGCGGGACCCACGAGCCCGGCCCCGGCGGGGTCGGAACTGGCCGCCCGGCTGGCCACGCTGCCCGAACCGGAGCAGCACCGCGCACTGCTGGACACCGTCCGGACCCACGTGGCCGCCGTGCTCGCCTACACCGACCCCGCCGGGGTCGAACCCGGTCGCGCGTTCAAGGACCTGGGCTTCGACTCGCTGACCGCCGTCGAGCTGCGCAACCGGCTCGGCGAGGCGACCGGGGTGCGGCTGCCCGCGACCCTGGTGTTCGACCACCCGACGCCGGTGGCGCTGGCGAAGTTCCTGCGCGAGGAGCTGGTCGGCGACACCGCCGCCGCCGAGGTCGAGCCGCCGGCGGGCGCGGTGGACGACGACCCCATCGCCATCGTGGCGATGTCGTGCCGCTACCCGGGCGGCGTGCGGTCGCCGGAGGAGCTGTGGGAGCTGGTCGCGAACGGCGTGGACGCGATCTCCGACTTCCCGACCGACCGCGGCTGGGACGGCGCGGCGCTCTACGACGCCGACCCCGACCGACCCGGCACCAGCTACGTCCACGAGGGCGGTTTCGTCCACGGGGCGGGCGAGTTCGACGCGGCCTTCTTCGGCATCTCGCCGCGCGAGGCCACCGCGATGGACCCGCAGCAGCGGCTGGCGCTGGAGCTGTCGTGGGAGGCGGTGGAACGCGCGGGCGTCGACCCGCGGGCGTTGAGCGGCAAGCGCGTCGGCGTGTTCCTCGGCACCGGCGGCCAGGACTACGCGGACCTGCTCGACCACGCGCCCGAGGAGGTCGAGGCCTACCTCGCGACGGCCACGTCCGCGGCGGTGCTGTCCGGCCGCGTGTCCTACACGTTCGGCTTCGAGGGCCCGGCGGTGTCGGTGGACACCGCGTGCTCGTCGTCGCTGGTCGCCCTGCACCTCGCGGCGCAGGCGCTGCGGTCCGGCGAGTGCTCGCTGGCCCTCGCGGGCGGCGTGCTGGTGATGGCCACGCCGACCCCGTTCATCGCGTTCTCCCGCCAGCGCGGCCTGGCGCCCGACGGCCGGTGCAAGCCGTTCTCCGACAGCGCCGACGGCACCGGCTGGGCCGAGGGCGCGGGCGTGCTGCTGCTGGAGCGGCTGTCCGACGCGCGCCGCAACGGGCACCCCGTGCTCGCCGTCGTGCGCGGGACGGCCGTGAACCAGGACGGCGCGTCCAACGGCCTGACCGCCCCCAACGGCCCCTCTCAGCAGCGGGTCATCCGCGCGGCCCTGGCCAACGCCGGGCTCGCGCCCGCCGACGTGGACGCGGTCGAGGGCCACGGCACCGGCACCTCGCTGGGCGACCCGATCGAGGCGCAGGCCGTGCTGAAGACCTACGGCCAGGACCGCGAGCGGCCCCTGCTGCTCGGGTCGATCAAGTCGAACATCGGCCACGCCCAGGCCGCCGCGGGCGTCGCGGGCATCATCAAGTCGGTGCTGGCGCTGCGGCACGGGCTGCTGCCGAAGTCGTTGCACATCAGCGAGCCCTCCTCGCACGTGGACTGGAGCGAGGGCGCCGTCGAGCTGCTGACCGAGGCGCGGCCGTGGCCGGCGCGCGAGACGCCCCGCCGCATCGGCGTGTCGTCGTTCGGCGTCAGCGGCACGAACGCGCACACGATCATCGAGGAGCCGCCCGCCGCCGAGCCCGCGCCCGCCGAACCGGTGGCGGTGCCCACCGACGTGGTGGCGTGGCCGGTGAGCGCGCGGGGCGCGGACGCGCTGCGCGACCAGGCCGCCCGGATCGCCGAGCGGGCCGCCTCGCTGGAGCCGGTGGACGTGGGCCTGTCGCTGGGCGTCACGCGGGCCGCGCTGGAGCACCGGGCCGTGGTCGTCGGGTCGTCGCGCGACGAGCTGCTGGCCGGCCTGCGCGCGGTGGCCTCGGGAACGGCCGCGCCCGGCGTGGTGACCGGCGTGGCGGGCGGTGGCCTGACCGCGTTCCTGTTCACGGGTCAGGGTTCGCAGCGGGTCGGCATGGGCCGGGAGCTGTCCGAGGCCTTCCCGGTGTTCGGTGCATCGTTTGACCGGATCTGCTCCTTGATGGACGTTGAGCTGGGTCGATCGTTGAAGGACATCGTTTTCGGCGATGATCAGGAGTTGTTGAACCAGACGGGGTTCAGCCAGCCCGCGTTGTTCGCCTTTGAGGTATCGCTGTTCCGCTTGCTGGAGTCCTGGGGCGTGAAGCCGGACTTCTTGGCTGGTCACTCGATCGGTGAGATCGCTGCCGCGCACGTGGCGGGGGTGTTCTCGCTGGAGGACGCCTGCAAGTTGGTGGCGGCTCGTGGTCGGTTGATGCAGGCGCTGCCGACCGGTGGCGCGATGCTCGCGATCGAGGCCACCGAAGAGGAAGTGCTGCCGCTGCTGGACGAGCGGGTCGACCTGGCCGCGGTCAACGGGCCCACCGCCGTGGTCGTGTCGGGCGTCGCCGACGCCGTGGACGACCTCGCGGTGAAGTTCGAGGGCCGTCGCACGAAGCGGCTCGCGGTGTCGCACGCGTTCCACTCGCCGCTGATGGAGCCGATGCTGGCGGACTTCCGCGAGGTCGTCTCCGGCATCGCGTTCCACGCGCTCGCCATCCCCGTCGTGCCCACCGCGACCGGCGACATGACCACCGCCGACTACTGGGTCCGGCACGTGCGCGAGGCCGTCCGGTTCCACGACGGCGTGACCGAGCTGGCGGCGCAGGGCGTGACCAGGTTCGTCGAGGTCGGCCCGGACGGCGTGCTCACCGGCATGGCCCAGGTGGACGGCGCGCTCGTGGCCACCCAGCGGCGCGACCGCGACGAGGTGGCGACGCTGACCGCGGCCGTGGGCCAGGCGTTCGCGCGTGGCGCCTCGGTCGACTGGGCGGCCTTCTTCGCCGGGCGCGGCGCGCGGCGGGTCGACCTGCCCACCTACGCGTTCCAGCACGAGCGGTACTGGATCGACGCGCCCGAGGCCGCGGTGACCGTCGCGGCCGGTGGCAGCGCCGCGGACACCGCGTTCTGGACCGCGATCGAGCAGGGCGGCCTGGAGTCGCTGGCGACCGACCTCGCGGTGGACGCCGCCGCGCTGGGCGAGGTGCTGCCGGCCCTGTCGTCGTGGCGCAACCGCCTGCACGAGGAGTCCACCGTGGACTCGTGGCGCTACCGGGTCGAGTGGCGGTCGGTGCCCGACGAGCCGGGCCTGCTGACCGGCACCTGGCTCGTGGTGGCCCCCGTGCTGGCCTCCGGTGACGACCGGGTGGGCGCGATCGCCGACGGCCTGGCCGCGCGCGGCGCGGACGTCGTGCCCGTCGCGGTGACCGAGCCCGACCGGGCCGTGATCGCGGAGGCGGTGCGCGCCGCGCTGGGCGACGCCACCCCCGTCGGCGTGCTGTCCCTGCTCGCGGTGGACGAGCGGCCCCACCCCCTGTCGGTGTCGCTGTCGACCGGCGTGGCCGCGTCCGTGGCGCTGGTGCAGGGCCTGGACGACGCGGGCGTGTCCGCGCCGCTGTGGTTCGGCACGGTGGGCGCGGTGGCCGTGGACCGGTTCGACCAGCCCGGCGGCCTGCTCCAGACCTCCCTGTGGGGCATCGGCACGGTGCTCGGCCTGGACCGGCCGCGCGCCTGGGGCGGCGTCGTGGACCTGCCCGCCGAGCCCGCCCGCACGACCGACCCGCGGGTGCTCGACCGGCTCGCCGGCGTGCTGTCCGGCGGCGACGAGGACCAGGTCGCGGTCCGGCTGTCCGGCGTCTTCGGCCGCAGGCTGGTGCGGGCGCCGGGCGTGCCCGTCGACAACCGGTGGCGACCGCGCGGCACGGTCCTGGTGACCGGCGGCACGGGCGGCGTCGGCGCGAACCTGGCCCGCTGGCTGGTCGACAACGGCGCCGAGCACGTGGTGCTGACCTCGCGGCGCGGCCCCGAGGCCCCCGGCGCGGCCGAGCTGCGCGACGAGCTGGGCGGCAAGGCCGAGGTCGTGGCGTGCGACGTGGCCGACCGGGACGCCCTGGCCGCGCTGCTGGGTTCGCTGCCCGAGCTGAGGTCCGTCTTCCACGCAGCCGGTGTCATGCACCGCGAGTCCGGCGTCGACGACGTCTCGCTGGCGGAGTTCGCCGAGGTCGGCCACGCCAAGGTGGCGGGCGCGCTGCACCTCGACGAGCTGCTGGGCGAGCGGGAGCTGGACGCGTTCGTGGTGTTCTCCTCCGGCGCGGCGGTGTGGGGCTCCGGCGGCCAGCTCGGCTACGCCGGCGGCAACACCGTGGTGGACGCCCTGGTCCGGCACCGCCGGTCCCGCGGCCTCGCGGGCACCTCGGTGGCCTGGGGCTCGTGGGGCGGCGGCGGCATGGCCTCCGGCGACGCCACCGGCCAGCTGACCCGGATGGGCATCGGCCTGATGGACCCCGCGCTCGCGATCTCGGCGCTCCAGGGCGTGCTGGACCGCGGCGAGGCGCACACCGTGGTCGCCGACATCGACTGGGCGAAGTTCGCGCCGGCCTACGCGCTGTCCCGGCCGCGCCCGCTGCTGGACACCGTGCCCGAGGCGCGGGCCGCGCTGCGCGAGGACACCGGGCCGGCCGAGGTGGTCGACCCGACCGACCTGACCGCGCGGCTGTCCGGCCTGGGCGAAGCCGACCAGCGCGCCCTGCTGCTGGAGCTGGTGCGCGCGCAGGTCGCGGTGGTGCTCGGGCACGCGAACGCCGACGCCGTGGACCCGGAGCGGGCGTTCAGCGAGTCCGGCTTCGACTCGCTGACGGCCGTGGAGCTGCGCAACGCGCTGGCGGCGGAGACCGGGCTGCGGTTGCCCGCGACCCTGGTCTTCGACCACCCCAACCCGACCGTGCTGGCCGAGCAGCTGCGGCTGGAACTCGCGCCCGCCACCGGTTCGCCCGTGCTCGACGACCTGGACCGGCTGGAGGCGGCGTTCGCCGACGGCCTGGGCGAGGACGTGCGCACCGAGGTGGCCGATCGGCTCAAGGCCCTGCTGGCGCTGGCCACCGGTGGTCAGCGCGCGGAGGGCGGCCAAGAGGACGAGGTGAACGTCGCGGACCTGCTGGAGGGCGGCAGCGACGACGACCTCTTCCGGTTCATCGACGACAGGCTCGGCAACTCGTGAACGGTGGTTCGATGTCCAACGAAGCTAAGCTCCGCGAGTACCTGCGCCGGGTGACGGCCGACCTGCACGAGACCAGCCAGGAGCTGCGCGAGCTGCGGGAGCGGGCGGCCGAGCCCATCGCCGTGGTCGGCATGGGCTGCCGCTACCCCGGCGGCGTCGCCTCGCCCGACGACCTGTGGGAGCTGCTGCGCTCCGGCGCCGACGCGATCTCGGACATGCCGACCGACCGCGGCTGGGACGTGGACTCGCTGTACCACCCGGACCCGGAGCACCCGGGCACCACCTACGTGCGGCGCGGCGGCTTCCTGCACGACGCGCCGCAGTTCGACCCCGGGTTCTTCGGCATCTCGCCGCGCGAGGCCGCCGAGATGGACCCGCAGCAGCGCGTGCTGCTGGAGACCTCGTGGGAGGCCCTGGAGCACGCGGGCATCGACCCGGTGGGGCTCAAGGGCACCCGGACCGCCGTGTACGCGGGCGTGGTCTACCACGACTACTTCAACAGCTTCGGCGCCGGCAGCCTGGTGTCCGGCCGGGTGTCCTACCACCTCGGCCTGGAGGGCCCGGCGCTGACCGTCGACACGGGCTGCTCGTCGTCGCTGGTGGCGCTGCACCTGGCGTGCCAGGCGCTGCGCGCGGGCCAGGTGTCGCTCGCGCTCGCCGGCGGCGCCACGGTGATCTCCACGCCGGCCACGTTCCTGGAGTTCTCCCGGCAGCGGGCGCTGGCCGGTGACGGCCGGTGCAAGTCGTTCGCCGCCGCCGCGGACGGCGCGGGCTGGTCCGAGGGCTCCGGCGTGGTCGTGCTGGAGCGGCTGTCCGACGCGCTGCGCAACGGCCACGAGGTGCTGGCCGTGATCCGCGGCAGCGCGGTGAACCAGGACGGCGCGTCCAACGGCATCACCGCGCCCAACGGCCCGTCGCAGCGCCGCGTCATCCGCGCGGCCCTGAACGACGCCGGCCTGGCGCCGTCCGACGTGGACGTGGTGGAGGCGCACGGCACCGGCACCCGCCTGGGCGACCCGATCGAGGCGCAGGCCGTGCTGGCCACCTACGGGCAGGACCGCGAGCGGCCGCTGTGGCTGGGCTCGCTGAAGTCCAACATCGGCCACTCGCAGGCCGCCGCCGGCGTCGCGGGCGTGATCAAGATGGTGCTGGCGATGCGCAACGGCGTGCTGCCGCGCACCCTGCACGTGGACGAGCCGACGCCCGAGGTCGACTGGACCAGGGGCGACGTGGCGCTGCTGACCGAGGAGCAGCAGTGGCCCGAGACCGGTCGTCCGCGCCGGGCCGCCGTGTCGTCGTTCGGCATCAGCGGCACCAACGCGCACGTCGTGCTGGAGCAGGCCCCTGTCGAGGAGAACGCCACCGAGGCCACCGAGCCCGTCGAGCGGGAGCCCGAGCGGTCCGGCGTGGTGCCGTGGGTGCTGTCGGGCCGCACCGACGACGCGCTCAAGGCGCAGGCCGGGCGGCTGGTCGACCACCTGGACCGGCGCCCCGACCTGTCGGCGCGCGACCTGGGCTGGTCGCTGGCCACCACGCGGTCGGCGTTCGAGCACCGCGCCGTGGTGCTGGGCGAGGACCGGGACGCGCTGGCCGCCGGTGTCGGCGCGCTGGCCCTGGGCGAGCCCTCCGGCGCGCTGGTGACGGGCGTGGCCGACGTGGCGGGCAAGACCGTGTTCGTCTACCCCGGCCAGGGCGCGCAGTGGGTGGGCATGGCCGCCGAGCTGCTGGACGCCTCGCCGGTGTTCGCCGCCCGCATGGCCGAGTGCGCCGAGGCGCTGTCGGCGTTCGTCGACTGGGACCTGATCGCGGTCGCCCGCGGCGCGGAGGGCGCGCCGTCGCTGGACCGCGTGGACGTGGTGCAGCCCGTGCTGTGGGCGGTCATGGTGTCGCTGACCGCGCTGTGGCGGCACCACGGCGTCACCCCGGACGCGGTCGTCGGCCACTCGCAGGGCGAGATCGCCGCCGCCGTCGTGGGCGGCCACCTGTCGCTGCTCGACGGCGCCCGCGTGGTGGCGCTGCGCAGCCGCGCCATCCGCGAGCACCTGGCCGGGCACGGCGGCATGGTGTCGGTCGGCCTGTCCGCCGACGCGGTCCGCCCGCACCTGGAGCCGTGGGGCGAGCGCATCTCGGTCGCCGCGGTCAACGGCGCCTCCTCCGTCGTGGTCTCCGGCGAGCCGGGCGCCCTCGACGAGCTGGTCGCGACCCTGACCGCGCTGGACGTGCGCGCCAAGCGCGTGAACGTCGACTACGCCTCGCACTCCGCGCAGGTCGGCTCGATCGAGCAGCGGCTGCTGGCCGACCTCGCGCCGGTCGGGCCGCGCGCGGGCGAGGTGCCGATGCTGTCCACGGTGACCGGCGAGTGGGTCGAGGACGCCGCGCTGGACGCCCGCTACTGGTACACCAACCTGCGGACCACGGTCGCGTTCGACCCGGCCATCCGCACCCTCGCCGAGCGCGGGCACGCGGCGTTCGTCGAGGTCAGCCCGCACCCGGTGCTGTCGATGAGCATCCAGGAGACGCTGGACGACCGCGAGCAGCCGACCGCGGTGGTCGGCACGCTGCGCCGCGACGAGGGCGGCCCGGCCCGGTTCGCCCGCTCGCTGGCGGAGCTGCACGTGCGCGGCGTCAGCCCGGACTTCACCGTGCTGCTGCCCGGCGGCGCCCGGGTGCCGCTGCCCACCTACGCGTTCCGGCACCGCCACTTCTGGCTCACCGAGGAGCCTGCCGCCGCCGCTGCCGACCCCGCCGACGCGGCGTTCTGGGCCGCGGTGGAGGACGGCGGGCTGGAGTCGCTGGCGGCCGACCTGGCGGTGGACGAGGGCGCGCTGCGGCAGGTGCTGCCCGCGCTGACCACGTGGCGCTCGCGGCTGCGCGAGGACTCCACCGTGGACTCGTGGCGCTACCGCGTCGAGTGGCGTCCGGTCGAGGCGGACGTGCCGGTGGTGTTCCCCGGTTCGTGGCTGCTGGTGGTGCCGGAGTCCCTGCGCGACGACAAGCGCGTCACGGTCATCGCGGACGGTTTCGCCGCGCGCGGCGCGGACGTGCTGCGGGTCGAGGTGGAGGAGCTGGACCGCGCCGCGGTGGCCGAGCGGGTGCGCGCGGTGGTCGGGGAGACCACGCCGGACGGGGTGCTGTCCCTGCTGGGCCTGGACTCCCGGCCGCACCCGCTGTTCCCGTCGCTGTCGCGCGGCGTGGCGGCCTCGGTCGTGCTGGTGCAGGGCCTGGACGACGCGGGCGTGTCCGCGCGGTTGTGGTTCGGCACCTCCGCGGGCGTGGCGGTGGACGACTTCGAGGAGATCGCCGACCCGTACCAGGGCGCGCTGTGGGGCGTCGGCACGGTGCTCGGCCTGGACCGGCCGACCTCCTGGGGCGGCCTGGTGGACCTGCCGGTCGACGTGGACGACCTCGTGGTGGAGCGCCTGGTCGGCGTGCTGGACTCCGGGGACGAGGACCAGGTGGCGCTGCGGCCGGCCGGCGTGCTGGCGCGGCGCCTGGTCCGCGCGCCCGCGGGCCCGGCGGAGGACCGGTGGAGGCCGCGCGGCACGGTCCTGGTGACCGGCGGCACGGGCGGCGTCGGCGGGCACCTGGCCCGCTGGCTCGTGGCGGGCGGCGCGGAGCGGGTCGTGCTGACCTCGCGGCGCGGCCCGGACGCGCCCGGCGCGGCGGAGCTGCTGGCGGAGCTGGGCGGCAAGGCCGAGGTCGTGGCGTGCGACGTGGCCGACCGCGAGGCCCTGCGCGGGCTGGTGGAGTCGCTGCCGGAGCTGACGGCGGTGTTCCACGCGGCGGGCGTCATGCACCGCGAGTCCGGCCTCGACGACGTGTCCGTGGCGGACTTCGCCGAGATCGGGCACGCCAAGGTCGCCGGCGCGCTGCACCTGGACGAGCTGCTGGCGGGCCGCGAGCTGGACGCGTTCGTGGTGTTCTCCTCCGGCGCGGCGGTGTGGGGCTCGGGCGGTCAGACCGGCTACGCGGCGGCCAACGCCGTGGTCGACGGCGTCGTGCGCGGCCGCCGGGCCCGCGGCCTGGCGGGCACCTCGGTGGCGTGGGGCTCGTGGGGCGGCGGCGGCATGGCGGGCGGCGAGGCGGGTGAGCACCTGGCCCGGCTCGGCGTCGGCGTCATGGAGCCGAGGCTCGCGGTCTCCGCGCTCCAGGGCGTGCTGGACCGCGGCGAGGGCCACGTGGTCGTCGCCGACCTGGACTGGGCGCGGTTCGCGCCCACCTACGCGCTGTCCCGGCCCCGCCCGCTGATCGACACCGTGCCGGAGGCGCGGGCGGCGCTGGAACCCGCCGAGGACGACACCGCCGAGCAGGACGGCGACCTCGCCGCGAAGCTCGCGGGCCTGCCCGACGGCGAGCGCCGCGCGTTGCTGCTCGACATCGTGCGGACGCACGTGGCCTCGGTGCTCGGCTACGCCGGCGCGGACGCCGTGGAGCCCAACCGGGCGTTCAAGGACCTGGGCTTCGACTCCGTCACCGCGGTCGAGCTGCGCAACGCGCTGACCGGCGCGACCGGCGTGCGGCTGCCCGCCACCCTGGTGTTCGACCACCCGACGCCGGGCGCCCTGGTCACCCTCCTGCACACCGAGCTGGTCAGCGAGGGCGAGGCGCCCGTCGGCTCCGCGCTGGCCGAGCTCGACCGCCTGGAGATCGCCGCGGCGAACCTCGGGCCGGCGGAGATCGAGGCCGGGCACATCACCACCCGGCTCCAGAACCTGTTGAGCCGGCTCAACCAGACCGTGGCGGGCGACGCGCCCGCCGAGGTGGCCGACCGGCTCGAGAGCGCGTCCGCGGACGACGTCTTCGACTTCATCGACCGCGAACTCGGCATGGCCTGAGTTTCACCCAGCCTGGGTCCCCTGGGCGTCACTCCCCTCCGGTACAGCAGACTTGGTGAGGCACAACGATGGCGAACGAAGAGAAGCTCCTCGACTACCTCAAGAAGGTGACGGCCGACCTCCACCAGACGCGGCAGCGCCTGCGGGAGGCCGAGTCCGACGAGCAGGAGCCGATCGCGATCGTCGCGATGGCGTGCCGCTACCCGGGCGGGGTGCGGTCGCCGGAGGACCTGTGGCGGCTGGTCGCGGAGGGCGGTGACGCGATCGGCGACTTCCCGACCGACCGCGGCTGGGACACCTCCGCGCTGTTCGACGCCGACCCGGACCGCGCCGGGTCGAGCTACGTGCACCAGGGCGGCTTCGTCCACGACGTGGCCGACTTCGACGCCGGGTTCTTCGGCATCAGCCCGCGCGAGGCGCTGGCCATGGACCCGCAGCAGCGGATCGTGCTGGAGACGGCCTACGAGACCGTGGAGCGCGCCGGCATCAACCCGGACGCGCTGCGCGGCAAGCCCGTCGGCGTCTACGTCGGCTGCGGCGGCCAGGACTACTGGGACCGGCTGACCGACCTGCCCGAGGCCGTCGAGGCCTACATGAGCACCGGCAGCACCTCGGCGGTGATCTCCGGCCGGGTGTCCTACGCCCTCGGCCTGGAGGGCCCCTCGCTCACGATCAACACCGCGTGCTCGTCGGCGCTGGTGGCGATCCACCTCGCCGCCCAGGCGCTGCGCCAGCGCGAGTGCTCGCTGGCGCTCGCGGGCGGCGTGACGGTCATGTCCACGCCGGGCGCGTTCGTCGCCTTCTCCCGCCAGCGCGGCCTGGCCCCGGACGGCCGGTGCAAGCCGTTCTCCGAGGACGCCGACGGCACCGGCTGGGGCGAGGGCGTCGGCATGATCCTGCTGGAGCGGCTGTCCGACGCCCGCCGCAACGGCCACGAGGTGCTGGCCGTGGTGCGCGGCTCCGCCCTCAACCAGGACGGCGCGTCCAACGGCCTGACCGCGCCCAACGGCCCCTCGCAGCAGCGGGTGATCCTCCAGGCGCTGGCCAACGCGGGCCTGTCGTCCACCGAGGTGGACCTGGTCGAGGCGCACGGCACGGGCACCACGTTGGGTGACCCGATCGAGGCGCAGGCGCTGCTGGCCACCTACGGCCGCGAGCGCTCGGCCGACCGCCCGCTGTGGCTGGGGTCGATCAAGTCCAACATCGGCCACGCGCAGGCGTCGGCGGCGGTCAGCGGCGTGATCAAGGCCGTCATGGCGATCCGGCACGGCGTGCTGCCCCAGTCCCTGCACGTGGGCACGCCGTCCACGCACGTGGACTGGTCGTCCGGGCACATCGAGCTGCTGACCGGGACGCGCCCGTGGCCGGAGGTCGACCGGCCCCGGCGCGCGGCGGTCTCGGCGTTCGGCGTGAGCGGCACCAACGGCCACATCATCCTGGAGCAGGCGGAGCCCGACACCGCGCCCGCCGAGGGCGCGGGCTGGCCCGAGGGCGCGCCCGTGCCGTGGCTGGTCTCCGGCCGCACCGCCGCCGGCCTCGCGGCCCAGGAGGAGCGGCTCGCCGAGGCGCTGGACGGCGGGGCGTCGGCGGTGGACGTGGCCGCCGCGCTGGCGACCACGCGCGCCCCGATGGAGCACCGGGCCGTGGTGCTGGCCACCGACACCGCCGACGGGCTCGCGCAGCTGCGCGAGCACGGGGCGGCCGTGGTGCGCGGCGTGGCAGGCGGTGGTCGGTCGGCTTTCCTGTTCACCGGCCAGGGTTCGCAGCGGGTCGGCATGGGCCGCCGCCTGCACGCCGGGTTCCCGGTGTTCGGTGAAACGTTCGACCGGATTTGCGCTCTGATGGACGTTGAGCTGGGTCGATCGTTGAAGGACATCGTTTTCGGTGACGACCAGGAGTTGTTGAACCAGACAGCGTTCAGCCAGCC
The DNA here is from genome assembly GCF_039527585.1 of Saccharothrix xinjiangensis. Taxonomy (NCBI): domain Bacteria; kingdom Bacillati; phylum Actinomycetota; class Actinomycetes; order Pseudonocardiales; family Pseudonocardiaceae; genus Saccharothrix; species Saccharothrix xinjiangensis. The sequence goes on from NZ_BAAAKE010000016.1 coordinate 92,913, forward strand.
TGCTCTGTTCGCCTTTGAGGTATCGCTTTACCGGTTGTTGGAGTCCTGGGGCGTGAAGCCGGACTTCTTGGCGGGTCACTCGATCGGTGAGATCGCTGCCGCGCACGTGGCCGGGGTGTTCTCGCTCGAAGACGCCTGCAAGTTGGTGGCGGCTCGTGGTCGGTTGATGCAGGCCCTGCCTGCTGGTGGCGCGATGCTCGCGGTGCAGGCGACCGAAGAGGAAATCGTTCCACTGCTGGATGACCGGGTCGGCGTGGCGGCGGTGAACGGCCCCACGTCCGTGGTCCTCTCGGGTGCGGCGGACGCGATCGAGGAGGTGGCGGCCAAGCTGGAGGGCCGTCGCATGAAGCGGCTCGCCGTCTCGCACGCGTTCCACTCGCCGTTGATGGAGCCGATGCTCGCGGAGTTCCGGGCGGTCGTCTCCGGTATGACGTTCCACCAGCCCGCCCTGGCGGTCGTGTCGACCGTGACCGGCGTGCTCGCGACCGGCGACGACCTGGTCACCGCCGACTACTGGGTGCGGCACGTCCGGCAGGCCGTGCGGTTCCACGACGGCGCGGTGTTCCTGGCCGCCCAGGGCGTCTCGCGGTTCGTCGAGGTCGGCCCGGACGGCGTGCTGACCGGCATGGCGCAGGACTCGGTGGAGTCCGCGGTGCTCGTGGCCACCCAGCGCCGCGACCGCGACGAGGTGGCCGCGCTGGTCACCGCGCTGGCGCAGGCGTACGTCGCCGGTGAAGCGATCGACTGGGCCGCGGTGTTCGCCGGCCGCGCCGCGCGCCGCGTGGAGCTGCCGACCTACGCGTTCCAGCGCGAGCGGTTCTGGATCGAGTCCTCCTCGTCCGCGGGCGACGTGACCTCGGCCGGCCTCGACGCCACCGACCACCCGCTGCTGGGCGCGGCCATGACGCTGGCCAACTCCGACGGCGTGGTGTTCACCGGCCGGCTGTCGCTGCGGTCGCACCCGTGGCTGGGCGACCACCGCGTGGGCGGCTCGGTGTTCTTCCCCGGCACCGGTTTCGTCGAGCTGGCCGCCCGCGTGGGCGAGGACGTCGGCTGCGGCGTGGTGGACGAGCTGACCCTCGCCACCCCGCTGGTGCTGCCCGAGCAGGGCGCGGTGCAGCTCCAGATCGTGGTCGGCACGCCCGACGCGAGCGGCGTGCGGCCGTTCGAGGTGTACTCCCGCGACGAGGACGGCGGCGCCGACGCGCCGTGGACCACGCACGCCACCGGCCGGCTCGCCGCGGGCCGCCCGCGGCCCGGCTTCGACCTGGCCCAGTGGCCGCCCGCGGACGCCGAGCCCGTGGCGCTGGACGGCCTGTACGACCGGCTCGCCGAAGGCGGCCTGGACTACGGTCCCGCGTTCCGCGGCCTGCGCGCCGCGTGGCGGCGGGGCGACGAGCTGTTCGCCGAGGTGGCGCTGCCCGACGAGGCCGACGCCGAGCGCTTCGGCCTGCACCCGGCCGCGCTGGACTCCGCGCTGCACGCGCTGGGCCTGAGCGGCCTGGACGAGCACCGCGGCCTGCCGTTCTCCTGGACCGGGGTGGCCGTGCACGCCACGGGCGCCGCCGCGCTGCGCGTCCGGCTGTCCCCGGCGGGCGGCGGCGGGGTGGCCGTCGAGGTGGCCGACCCGACCGGCGCGCCGGTGGCCGCGGTCGAGTCGCTGGTGCTGCGGCCGACCGCCGACCAGCGCCCGGCCGCCGCCGGCCGCAGCCCGCTGCGCGTGCTGGGCTGGAAGCCCGTCGACACCGCCTCGCTCGACCTGCCCGAGGTGTCCTGGACGGCATGGGACGCCCTGGGCGACGGTGACGTGCCCGCGGTCGTGGTGCTGCCCGTGGAGGGCGGCGAGGACCCCGAGTCGGTGCGCACCCAGGTGCACCGCGTGCTGGGCGTGCTCCAGGCGTGGCTGACCGAGTCGCGGTTCGCCGCCTCGCGCCTGGTCGTGGTGACCGGGGGAGCGGTCGGCGACGACGTCACCGACCTGGCCGGCGCGGCCGTGTGGGGCCTGGTGCGCTCCGCGCAGGCCGAGAACCCGGACCTGGTCACCCTGCTGGACATCGAGGGCGCCGACCTGGCGCGGGCGCTGCCGGTCGCGCTGGCCTCCGGCGAGCCCCAGCTCGCCTTCCGCGGCGACTCGGTGACCGCCGCCCGCCTGACCACCGCGGCCGACGGCGCGGAGCAGGCCGGCTTCGGCGGCGGCACGGTCGTGGTGACCGGCGCGACCGGCACCATCGGCCGCATCGTGTCCCGCCACCTGGTGGCCGAGCGCGGCGTGCGCGACCTGCTGCTGCTCAGCCGGCGCGGCCTGGCCGCCGAGGGCGGCCCGGAGCTGGTCGCGGAGCTGGAGGCCGGCGGCGCGCGGGTCTCCCTGGTGGCCTGCGACGCGGCCGACCGCCACTCGCTCGCCGGGGTGCTGACCGGTGTCGACGTGTCCGCGGTGGTGCACGTGGCCGGCGTGGTCGACGACGGCGTGGTCACCGCGCTGGACCCGGCCCGCGTGGACGCGGTGCTGCGGCCCAAGGTCGACGCGGCCTGGAACCTGCACGAGCTGACCTCCGACCTGTCCGCGTTCGTGGTGTTCTCCTCGATGTCCGGTGTGCTGGGCGCGCCGGGCCAGGGCAACTACGCCGCCGCCAACGCCTACCTCGACGCGCTCGCCGCCCGCCGCCGCGCAGACGGGCTGCCCGCGACCTCGATCGCCTGGGGCCTGTGGGACCTCGAAAGCGCCATGACCGGCGCGCTCGACGCCGGCGACAAGGCCCGCATGTCCCGCAACGGCGTGCTGCCGCTGACCGCGGAGGAGGGCGTGGCGCTGTTCGACGCGGCCGTGTCCGCCGACGCGGCGGCCGTGGTCGCGGCCCGGCTGGACCTGCGCGCGCTGCGGGCGCTGGGCGACAACGCCCCCCTCGCGTTCGACGGCCTGGTCCGCCGCCCCGCCAGGCGCGCCGCCGCCGCGAACGCCGTCGCCGCCGACACCTCCGAGCTGGCGGGCCGGCTGGCCGGGCTGTCCGAGGAGGAGCGGCACACCGAGGTGCTGACCCTGGTGCGCGCCAGGGTCGCGGCCGTCCTCGGGCACGGCTCGCCCGACGACGTCGACCCCGCGCGGGCGTTCCAGGACCTCGGGTTCGACTCGCTGACCGCCGTGGAGCTGCGCAACGGCCTCAACGCCGCGACCGGCCTGCGGCTGCCCGCCACGCTGGTGTTCGACTACCCGACCCCGCTGGTGCTGGTCGAGCACCTGCTGACCGAGCTGTCCGGGTCGGCCGCCACCGCCAAGGCGGTCGTCGCGACCAAGCGCGCCGACGACGACCCGATCGCGATCGTGGCCATGGCGTGCCGCTACCCCGGCGGGGTGCGGTCGCCGGAGGACCTGTGGCAGCTGCTGACCGAGGGCCGCGACGCCATCGGCGCGTTCCCGGTCGACCGCGGCTGGAACGTCGCCAAGCTGCACGACCCCGAGTCCGTGCGGCCCGACACCACCTACGTGGCCGAGGGCGGCTTCCTGGACGACGCCGCGCTGTTCGACCCCGGCTTCTTCGGCATCAGCCCGCGCGAGGCCGTGATCATGGACCCGCAGCAGCGGCTGCTGCTGGAGGCGTCCTGGGAGGCCTTCGAGCGCGGCGGCATCGACCCCGGCGCCCTGAAGGGCAGCCCGACCGGCGTGTTCGCGGGCGTGATGTACCACGACTACGTGACCGGCCACAGCTCCGGCGGCGTGGTGTCCGGCCGCGTGTCCTACACGTTCGGCTTCGAGGGCCCGGCGGTGTCGGTGGACACCGCGTGCTCGTCGTCGCTGGTGGCGATCCACCTGGCGGCGCAGGCGCTGCGGTCGGGCGAGTGCTCGCTGGCCCTCGCGGGCGGCGTGACCGTGATGGCCACGCCGGAGACGTTCGTCGAGTTCTCCCGCCAGCGCGGCCTGGCCGCGGACGGCCGGTGCAAGCCGTTCGCGGACGCCGCCGACGGCACCGGCTGGTCCGAGGGCGTCGGCGTGCTGGTGCTGGAGCGCCTGTCGGACGCGCGCCGCAACGGGCACCCGGTGCTGGCCCTGGTCAAGGGTTCGGCGGTGAACCAGGACGGTGCGTCGAACGGTTTGACGGCGCCGAACGGTCCGTCGCAGCAGCGGGTGATCCGGCAGGCGTTGGCGAACGCGGGTCTGGCCCCGTCCGAGGTGGACGCGGTGGAGGCGCACGGCACGGGCACGACGTTGGGTGACCCGATCGAGGCGCAGGCGCTGCTGGCCACCTACGGCCAGGACCGCGACGAGCCCCTGTGGCTGGGCTCGGTGAAGTCCAACCTCGGCCACACGCAGGCCGCCGCCGGTGTCGCCGGCGTGATCAAGATGGTGCTGGCGATGCGGCACGGCGTCGTGCCCAAGACCCTGCACGTCGACCAGCCCTCCTCGCACGTGGACTGGGACGCGGGCAACGTCGAGCTGCTGACCGAGGCCGTGCCGTGGCCGGAGGTCGCCCGCCCGCGCCGGGCCGGCGTGTCGTCGTTCGGCATCAGCGGCACCAACTCGCACGTGGTGCTGGAGCAGGCGCCCGAGCACGTCGAGCGCGTCGAGCCGGTCACCGTGACCGCCACCGCGCCGTGGGTGCTGTCCGCCCGCACCGAGAACGCGCTGCCCGCCCAGGCGGCGAAGCTGCTCCCGCTGGTGGAGAACGGTGTCGACCCGACCGACCTGGCCTGGTCGCTGGCCACCCAGCGCACCGCGCTGGAGCACCGCGCCGTGGTGGTCGGCGACGACCGCGACGGCCTGCTGGCCGGGCTGCGGGCACTGGCCGCCGACACCGCCTCGCCGTCCGTGGCGCGCGGGGTGGCCGGGCACGGCAAGCTCGCGTTCCTGTTCACGGGTCAGGGTTCGCAGCGGGTCGGCATGGGCCGGGAGCTGTCGGCGGCCTTCCCGGTGTTCGGTGCGTCGTTCGACCGGGTCTGCGCTCTGATGGATGTTGAGCTGGGTCGATCGTTGAAGGACATCGTTTTCGGCGATGATCAGGAGTTGTTGAACCAGACGGCGTTCAGCCAGCCCGCTCTGTTCGCGTTCGAGGTATCGCTGTTCCGCTTGCTGGAGTCCTGGGGTGTCAGGCCCGACTTCCTGGCGGGTCACTCGATCGGTGAGATCGCTGCCGCGCACGTGGCCGGGGTGTTCTCGCTCGAAGACGCCTGCAAGTTGGTGGCGGCTCGTGGTCGGTTGATGCAGGCCCTGCCTGCTGGTGGGGCGATGCTGGCGGTGCAGGCGACCGAAGAGGAAATCGTTGCGCTGCTGGACGAGCGGGTTGGTCTCGCGGCGGTGAACGGTCCGACGTCCGTGGTCCTCTCGGGCGCGGCGGACGCGATCGAGGAGGTGGCGGCCAAGCTGGAGGGCCGTCGCATGAAGCGGCTCGCCGTCTCGCACGCGTTCCACTCGCCGCTGATGGAGCCGATGCTGGAGGAGTTCCGCGCGGTGGCGGAAGGTATGACGTTCCACCCGGCCGAGTACGCCATCGTGTCCACGCTGACCGGGGCCCTCGCCGGAGAAGATGATCTTGTTTCGGCGGACTACTGGGTGCGTCACGTGCGGCAGGCGGTGCGGTTCGCCGACGCCGTGAGCGACCTGGCCCGCCGAGGGGTGACCCGGTTCGTCGAGGTCGGCCCGGACGGCGTGCTGACCGGCATGGCGCAGGACTCGGTCGACTCGGCGGTGCTGGTGGCCGCGCAGCGGCGCGACCGCGCCGAGGTCGTCGCGCTGACGGCGGCCGTCGGCCAGGCGTTCGCGTCGGGTGTGTCGATTGACTGGACGGCGTTCCTCGCCGGGCGCGGCGGGCGGCGGGTCGAGCTGCCGACCTACGCGTTCCAGCACGAGCGCTTCTGGATGGACGACCCGGCCGTGGTCGGCGAGCCCGTCGGCGCGGGCATGGACGCCACCGACCACCCGCTGCTGGGCGCGGCCATGACGCTCGCGGACTCCGAGGGCGTGGTGTTCACCGGCCGGCTGGCGCTGCGCACGCACCCGTGGCTGGCGGACCACCGCATCGGCGACGTGGTGCTGTTCCCCGGCACGGGCTTCGTCGAGCTGGCCGCCCGCGCGGGCGCCGGGGTCGGCTGCGGCGTCGTGGAGGAGCTGACGCTGTCCGCGCCGCTGGTGCTGCCCGAGCAGGGCGCGGTCCAGGTCCAGGTGACCGTGGCCGCGCCGGACGCGAGCGGTCGCCGGGCGGTGGCCGTGCACTCCCGCGAGGACGCGGCGGGCGGCGAGCCGTGGACCGGTCACGCCACCGGCGTGCTGGCGGCCGGGCCGGTCGAGGGCCAGGCCCTGACCGAGTGGCCGCCCGCCGGGGCCGAGCCGATCGCGCTCGACGGCGTCTACGAGGGCTTCGCCGCCGCCGGCCTGGGCTACGGCCCGGTGTTCCAGGGCCTCCAGGCGGCCTGGCAGCGCGGTGACGAGGTGTTCGCCGAGGTCGCGCTGCCCGAGCACGTCGAGGTCGACGGGTTCGAGGTGCACCCGGCGCTGTTCGACGCCGCCCTGCACGCCATCGCGCTGGCCGGCGACGCCGGCCGGGACGCCGCGCTGCCCTTCGCCTGGGGCGGTGTCGCCGTGCACGCCACGGGCGCTTCGGCGGTCCGGGTGCGGATCGCGCCCGCCGGTTCGGGCGTGCGGCTCGACATCGCGGACCCGGCGGGCACGCCGGTGCTGACCGCGGGCTCCCTGGTCCTGCGCCCGGTCGGCACGGGGCAGCGGGCGGCGGTGCGCCGCGACCCGCTGTACCGGGTGGACTGGTCCCCGCTCGACCTGCCCGTGGCCGACCCGGTCACCTGGGTCGAGTGGGACACCGTGAACGACGTCGTGCCCGCGGTCGTCGTGCTGCCCGTGGAGGCCGGCGCGGAGCCGGCCGCGGTGCACGGCGAGGCGCACCGGGTGCTGGCCGTGCTCCAGACCTGGCTGGCCGAGGACCGCTTCGCCGCCTCGCACCTGGTCGTGGTGACCCGCGGCGCGGTGCCCGTCGGCGACGAGGGCGTGCGCGACCTGGTCGGTGCGGCGGTGTGGGGCCTGGTGCGGTCCGCGCAGGCCGAGAACCCGGACCTGTTCCTGCTGGTCGACCTGGACGAGGGCACCGCGCTGGACGCGGCGCTGCCGGTCGCGCTGGCCTCCGGCGAGCCGCAGCTGGCCTTCCGCGGCGGTGTCGCGCATTCCGCCCGCCTGGTCCGGGCCGCGGTGCCCGACGACACCGAACCCGGCTTCGGCGACGGCACCGTCGTGGTGACCGGTGCGACCGGCGCGCTGGGCCGGGTCGTCACCCGGCACCTGGTGGTCGAGCGCGGCGTGCGCGACCTGCTGCTGCTGAGCCGGCGCGGCCTGGCCGCCGAGGGCGGTCCGGAGCTGGTCGCGGAGCTGGAGTCGTTGGGCGCGACGGTGTCGCTGGTCGCCTGCGACGCGGCCGACCGCGACGCGCTGGCCCCGGTGCTGGCCGGGGTGGACGTGTCCGCGGTGGTGCACGTGGCCGGTGTGCTGGACGACGGCGTGGTCACCGCCCTCACCCCCGAGCGGGTGGACGCGGTGCTGCGGCCCAAGGTCGACGCGGCCTGGAACCTGCACCGGTTGACCTCGGACCTGTCGGCGTTCGTGGTGTTCTCCTCCCTGTCGGGCGTGCTGGGCGCGCCGGGCCAGGGCAACTACGCCGCCGCCAACGCCTACCTCGACGCGCTCGCCGCGCACCGCAGGGCCGCCGGCCTGCACGCCACCTCGATGGCGTGGGGCCTGTGGGGCCTGGACGACAGCGCGATGACCGGCACGCTCGACGCCGACGACCTGGCCCGGCTCTCCCGCGGCGGCGTGCTGCCGCTGACCGAGAAGGACGGCCTCGCGCTGTTCGACGCGGCGCTCGCCGCGGGCGAGGCGCTGGTCGTGCCCGCCAAGCTCGACCCGGCGGGCCTGCGCGAGCAGGGCGACGCCCTGTCCCCGCTGCTGCGCGGGCTGGCCGGCCCGGTCCGCCGCACCGCGGCGAAGGCGCCGACCGCGGGCGGCCTGGGCGACCGGTTGGCCGCCCTGCCCGACGCCGAGGCCCGCGAAGCGGTGCTGGACCTGGTGACCGGGAACATCGCCGCGGTCCTCGGCCACGCCACGGCCGCCGCGGTCGACCCGAACCGGGCCTTCCAGGACCTGGGCTTCGACTCGCTGACCGCGGTCGAGTTCCGCAACGCCCTGTCCGCCGCGGTCGGGCTGCGGCTGCCCGCGACCCTGGTGTTCGACCACCCGACGCCGGCCGCGCTCGCCGAGCACGTGCACCGCGAGCTGACCGGTTCCCGGGGCGACGTCGTGGTGGCGAAGGCCAAGGCCGTGGACGACGACCCCGTGGTCATCGTCGGCATGGCGTGCCGCTACCCCGGCGGGGTGCGGTCGCCGGAGGACCTGTGGCGGCTGGTGGCCGAGGGCGGCGACGCGATCGGCGGGTTCCCGGTCGACCGCGGCTGGGACGTGCGCCGGCTCTACGACCCCACCCGCACCCGTCCCGACACGACCTACGTCGACCAGGGCGGCTTCCTGCACGACGCCGCCGAGTTCGACGCCGAGTTCTTCGGCATCTCGCCGCGCGAGGCGGTGCTGCTCGACCCGCAGCAGCGCGTGCTGCTGGAGACCTCGTGGGAGGCCTTCGAGCGGGCGGGCATCGACCCGGCGTCGCTGCGGGGCAGCCAGACCGGCGTCTTCGCCGGCACGATGTACCACGACTACATCACCAGCCACAACGCGGGCAGCGTGGTGTCCGGCCGCGTGGCCTACACGTTCGGCCTGGAGGGCCCGGCGGTCACCGTGGACACGGCGTGCTCGTCGTCCCTGGTGGCGCTGCACCTGGCGGCGCAGGCCCTGAGGTCCGGCGAGTGCGGTCTCGCGCTGGTCGGCGGCGTCACGGTCATGGCGACGCCCGAGACGTTCATCGAGTTCAGCCGCCAGGGCGGCCTGTCCGAGGACGGTCGGTGCAAGTCGTTCTCCGACGGCGCGAACGGCACCGGCTGGGGCGAGGGCGTCGGTGTGCTGGTGCTGGAGCGGCTGTCCGACGCGCGCCGCAACGGCCACGAGGTGCTCGCGGTCGTGCGCGGCTCGGCGGTGAACCAGGACGGTGCGTCGAACGGTTTGACGGCGCCGAACGGTCCGTCGCAGCAGCGGGTGATCCGGCAGGCGTTGGCGAACGCGGGTCTGGCCCCGTCCGAGGTGGACGCGGTGGAGGCGCACGGCACGGGCACGACGTTGGGTGACCCGATCGAGGCGCAGGCGCTGCTGGCCACCTACGGCCAGGACCGCGAGACGCCGCTGTGGCTCGGGTCGATCAAGTCGAACATGGGTCACACGCAGGCCGCCGCCGGTGTCGCCGGGATCATCAAGATGGTCATGTCCATGCGGCACGGGGTCATCCCCAAGACCCTGCACGTCGGTGAGCCGTCGCGGCACGTCGACTGGTCCGAGGGCAACGTCTCCCTGCTGACGGAGTCGGTGCCGTGGCCCGAGCGGGGCCGTCCGCGCCGGGCCGGCGTGTCGTCGTTCGGCATCAGCGGCACCAACGCCCACACGATCATCGAGCAGGCGCCCGCGGCGCCGGCCGTGGCGGGGCGCGAGTCGGACGAGCCGGTCGCCCTGGCGGTGTCCGCGCGGTCCGCCGAAGGGCTGCGGGCGCAGGCCGACCGACTGGCGTCCTTCCTGCTCGACGGCGCGCACGACGTGGTGGACGTGGCGTGGTCCGCCGCGCTCCACCGGTCCGCCCTGGAGCACCGGGCGGCCGTGGTCGGCCGGGACCGGGCGGAGCTGGTGGCCGGGCTGCGCGCCCTCGCCGACGACGTCGCCGGCGCGACCGGCGTGGTCAAGGGCCGGGTGGCGCCGGGCAAGCTCGCGTTCCTGTTCACCGGTCAGGGTTCGCAGCGGATCGGCATGGGCCGCGACCTGGCGACGGCGCACCCGGTGTTCGGTGCGTCGTTCGACCGGGTCTGCGCTCTGATGGATGTTGAGCTGGGTCGATCGTTGAAGGACATCGTTTTCGGCGATGATCAGGAGTTGTTGAACCAGACGGGGTTCAGCCAGCCCGCGTTGTTCGCCTTTGAGGTATCGCTGTTCCGCTTGCTGGAGTCCTGGGGCGTGAAGCCGGACTTCTTGGCTGGTCACTCGATCGGTGAGATCGCTGCCGCGCACGTGGCGGGGGTGTTCTCGTTGGAGGACGCCTGCAAGTTGGTGGCGGCTCGTGGTCGGTTGATGCAGGCGCTGCCGACCGGTGGCGCGATGCTCGCGATCGAGGCGACCGAAGAGGAAATCGTTCCACTCCTGGACGAGCGGGTCGGTCTGGCGGCGGTCAACGGCCCCACGGCCGTGGTCGTCTCCGGTGCGGCGGACGCCGTGGAGGAGGTGGCGGCCAAGCTGGAGGGCCGTCGCATGAAGCGGCTCGCGGTGTCGCACGCGTTCCACTCGCCGCTGATGGAGCCGATGCTGGAGGAGTTCCGCGCGGTCGCCGCGCGGATCGCCTACCGGGTGCCCGCGACGCCGGTGGTGTCGACGCTGACCGGTGTCCTGGCCGAGGGCGAGGACCTGGTGACCGCCGACTACTGGGTCCGGCACGTCCGGCAGGCCGTGCGGTTCCACGACGCCGTGAGCGACCTGGCCGGGCGCGGCGCCGTCCGGTTCCTGGAGGTCGGCCCGGACGGCGTGCTCACCGGCATGGCCCAGGTGGACGGCACGTTCGTGGCCGCCCAGCGCAAGGGCCGCGAGGAGGCGACGACCGCCGTGCTCGCGGTGGCGGGGCTGCACGTGGCCGGCGCGACCGTGGACTGGTCGGCGTTCTTCGCCGGGCGCGGCGGGCGGCGGGTCGAGCTGCCGACCTACGCGTTCCAGCGGCGCAGGTACTGGATGGACGGTTCCACCGAGGCGGGCGACGTGGCCTCGACGGGCCTGCGCGCGGCCGAGCACCCGCTGCTCGTCGCCACCACCACGCTGCCCGACACCGACGGCCTGATCGTCACCGGCCTCCTCTCCCGGCACACCCACCCGTGGCTGGTCGACCACGACCTGGGCGGCGTGGTGGTGTTCCCCGGCACCGGCCTGGTGGAGCTGGCGCTCCAGGCGGGCGCGCGCGCCGGGTGCGGCGCGCTGGAGGAGCTGACCATCCACACGCCGCTGCTGCTGCCCGAGGACGACGGGGTGAGCGTGCAGGTCTCGGTGTCCGCGCCGGACGGCGACGGGGCCCGCGCGGTGGCCGTCTACGGCCGCGAGCAGGACGCCGACGCCGACGCGCCGTGGACCAAGCACGCCGCGGGCGTCCTGGTCCCGGGCGACGGCGGCACGGGTGTCGAGCTGGTCGAGTGGCCGCCGGCGGGCGCGTCGGAGCTGCTGTTCGACGACCTGTACGAGCAGATGGCGGACGCGGGCCTGAACTACGGGCCGGTGTTCCAGGGCGTGCGCCGGGCCTGGCAGCGCGACGGCGAGCTGTTCGCCGAGATCACGCTGCCCGAGGACGCGGCGGCCGACGCCCGCCGGTTCGGGGTGCACCCGGCCGCGCTGGACGCCGCCGTGCAGGCCATCGGCCTGGACCGGGGCGCGGACGAGCCGCCCGCGGTGCCGTTCGGCTGGCACGGGGTCACCCTGCACGCCGCCGGCGCGCCCGGTCTGCGCGTGCGGATCACCCGCGGCGGTCGGGACGAGGCGTCGCTCGACCTCGCCGACCCGACCGGCCGCCCGGTGGCCACGGTGCGCTCGCTGGTCCTGCGGCCCTTCGCCGGGCAGCCTTCGCGGCGGGCGGACTCGCTGTTCCGGCCGGAGTGGGTGCCGGTCCCGGCGCCCGCCGCGCCGGTCACCGGCCGCTGGGCCCTGGTGGGCGACGACGACCTGGGCGTCGGCACCGTGCTCAAGGCCGCCGGGTACGCGGTCGAGGCGCACGCCGACCTCGCCGCGCTCGGCGAGACCCTGGTGGACGGCGCGCCCGAGGTGGTGCTGGCGCAGTTCGCGCCGACCGGCTCGCTCGACGCGGCGACCGTGCGCTCGGTCGCGCACCGCGCCCTGGCGACGCTCCAGGCGTGGCTGGCGGAGGAGCGCTACGGCGCGACCAAGCTGGTCGTGCTGACGCGCGGCGCGCAGGACGGCGACGACCCGGCCTCGGCGGCGGTGTGGGGCCTGGCGCGGTCCGCGCAGTCGGAGAACCCGGACCGGGTCGTGCTGGTGGACCTGGACGGGCACGACGAGTCGGCGCAGGCGCTCGCGGCGGTCGTCGCGGGCGGCGAGCCGCAGGTCGTGGTGCGCGGCGGGCAGGTGCGCGCGGCGCGGCTGACCCGGGTCGCCGAGGCCGGCGAGGAGCCCGGCAGCGCGTTCGGCCCCGAGGGCCGCGTGCTGGTCACCGGCGCGACGGGCACGCTCGGCGGGCTGGTGGCCCGGCACCTGGTGACCGGGCACGGCGTGCGCGACCTGCTGCTGGTCAGCAGGCGCGGCGCGGCGGCCGGCGGCGGCGCCGAGCTGGTGGCCGAGCTGACCGGGCTGGGCGCGCGGGTCGAACTGGCGGCGTGCGACGTCGCCGACCGGGACGCGCTGGCCGCGCTGCTGGCCGAGCACCCGGTGACCGCGGTCGTCCACACGGCGGGCGTCCTCGACGACGGCGTGCTGGCCTCGTTGACGCCCGAGCGGGTGGACGCCGTGCTGCGGCCCAAGGTCGACGCGGTGCTCAACCTGCACGAGCTGACCTCGGGGTCGAACGCCGACCTGACCGCGTTCGTGGTGTTCTCCTCCGCCGCCGGCCTGATGGGCGGCGCGGGGCAGGCGAACTACGCGGCGGCCAACGCGTTCCTCGACGCGCTGGCGGTGCACCGGCGGGCCAACGGCCTGCCCGCGCAGTCGCTGGCCTGGGGCCTGTGGGCCGAGGACAGCGCGATGACCAGCGGGCTCGGCGAGAGCGGCCGGGGCCGCATGGCGCGCGGCGGGGTGCGACCGCTGCCGGCGGAAGAGGGCCTGGCCCTGTTCGACGCCGCGTGCGCGCTGCCCGACGCCGTGCTGGCGCCGGTCAAGCTCGACCTGAAGGGCGCGGTCGCGGGCCAGGTGCCGCCGATCCTCAACGCCCTGGTGCCCGCCGCCCGCGTGAGCACCACCGCCACCGCGGCCGACGACCCGGCCGCGCTGCGCCGCCGCCTGGCCGGGCTGGACGACGCGGGCCAGGACGAGGCGCTGCGGCAGCTCGTGCGCGCCACGGCCGCCGGCGTGCTCGGCTACGACGGCCCCGAGGCGGTGGAGGCGGACCGGGCGTTCGTGGAGCTGGGCCTGGACTCGCTGACCGCCGTGGAGCTGCGCAACGCCCTCAACGGGGCCTCGGGCCTGAGGTTGGCCACCACCGCGGTGTTCGACCACGGCACGCCCGAGCGGCTGGCGGCGCACCTGCGCGCCGAACTCGCCGCCGCCCCGGCCGAGGGCGCTCCGGCGCCGCGCGCCGAGGCCGCCTCGGACACGATCAGCGCGTTGTTCCGCCAGGCCGTGCGCAGCGGCCGGCCGGCCCAGGGCCTCGCCCTGATCACCGCCGCGGCGGACGTGATGGAGTCGTTCGACACCGCGGCCGAGGCGGGGGAGATCCCGCCCGCGGTCACGCTGAGCCGGGGTCCCGGCTCGCCGACCCTGGTGTGCTTCGCCTCGCCGATGGCGCTGGGCGGACCGCAGCAGTACGCCCGCCTCGCCGCCCGGTTCCGCGAGGAGCTGGACGTGGTGGTGCTGCCGACCCCGGGCTTCGACCGGGAGGGGAGCCTGCCCGCCACGGCGGCGGCCGCGGTGGACTACTTCGCCGAGGCCATCCGGCCGATCGCGGAGCAGGGGCCGTACGCGGTGGCCGGGTACTCCTCGGGCGGCCTGTTCGCGCACGCCGCGGCCGGGCTGCTGGAGCGCCGGGGCATCGGGCCGGTCGGTGTCGCGCTGCTGGACACCTACCCGACCACGGGCGCGACCACGACGCGGTTCTTCACCCACATGCTCGACGCGCTGCTGGCCCGCGAATCGGAGTTCGGCGAGTTCAGCGGCTCGCGGCTGGCGGCCATGGGACGCTACTCCAAGCTGCTCACCGAGTGCCCGGTCGAGGAGCTGGCCGCGCCCGTGCTGTTCGTGCGGCCGCAGGAGTCGATCGAGGGCAAGGAGGGCGACGGCACGTGGCGCGCGGTCTGGAGCGGCGCGCACGAGCTGGTCGAGGTGCCCGGCGACCACTTCACGATGATGGAGAGCACGGCCGAGAGCACGGCGTCCGCCGTGCGCGACTGGCTGCTCGGACTGTGACGACCGCGGGGCGCCCGCCCCGCTCTTGAGGATGAGGAGTGGTGCGGATGGCCGCGACGCCGGCGCCGAGCCGCAAGGGGACGGTGCCCTTCGGGCCGTACAAGACGTGGTACCGCGTCACCGGCGACCTCGGCGGCGACCGGCCGCCGGTGGTCGTCCTGCACGGCGGGCCCGGCAGCACGCACGACTACCTGCTGAGGCTGGCCCTCCTCTCGGAGGAGGGCTGGCCGGTCGTGCACTACGACCAGCTGGGCAACGGCGGCTCGACGCACCTGCGCGACCGGGGCGCGGACTTCTGGACCCCCGAGCTGTTCCTCGACGAGCTGGACAACCTGCTGGAGGCGCTGGACATCGCCGACCGGTACGTCCTGTTCGGGCAGTCCTGGGGCGGTGTCCTGGGCGCGGCGCACGCCGCGCGCACGCCTGCCGGGCTGGTCGGCCTCGTGGTGGCCAACTCGCCCGCCTCCTACCCGCTGTGGCTGGAGGAGCTGGACGAGCTGCGCAAGGCGCTGCCGCCGGGCGTCGACGAGGTGCTGCGCAGGCACGAGGCCGCGGGCACCACGCACCGCGCCGAGTACCAGGAGGCCAGCGGGGTGTTCTACCAGCGGCACGTGTGCCGGCTGACCTCGCTGCCGAGCGACCTGACCGCGACGTTCATGGAGCTGAACACCAACCCGACGGTGTACGGCGCCATGAACGGGCCCAACGAGTTCCACATCACCGGCACCCTGAAGGACTTCTCGCTGATCCCGGAGCTGCCCTCGATCACCGCGCCCACGCTCGTGGTGCGCGGTGAGCACGACGAGGTCACCGCGGCGGCGATCGCCCCGTTCCACGAGCTGGTGCCGGGCGCGCGGCTGGAGGTCGTGCCGGACGCCAGCCACCTGCCGCACCTGGAGAACCCCGACCGGTTCGACCAGGTGCTGCTGGAGTTCCTCAAGGGGCTCTGAGGGGTCCAGGACGCGCGAGAAGGGGGGCGGACCGGTTGGTCCGCCCCCCTTCCGCGTACGTGGTCAGGCCGTCGGTTCGAGCATCCCCGACAGCGTGGTCCACAGGGTCTGGGGCGTGCGGAAGGTCTCGGGGTTGAGCGCGTCGTCGCGGAAGCGCACGCCGTAGGCCTTCTCCAGCTCGGCGAGCAGGTCGACCATGGCCAGCGAGTCGAGGCCGACGTCGCGCAGCTCGACGTCCCCGGTCAGCTCCTCGCTCGCGTCGAGGAACGGCAGGTGCTTGCGCAGGATCTCCTCGAACCGCTCTTCCCACATGGTGACCGATCCCCTTCCGGGTCATTTACGACAATTGCTTCGCCGAGATGCGGCAACGGTAGCACGGGAAAACCGTGCAAGAATGATGTTGTGCGGAGTTCGGAAAACCGCTCTGGGGTGCGGGTCGAGGATTAGGGGTCGGTTAGGGGTGCTCTCCGGGTTAAGCCCCTGAGCTGCGCTGCTAGCCTTTCGGTGTCCGTGCGTTCGGTCAGCGTCAACCAGTGAGGTGCTCCAGAGCATGGGTCGAGAAGTATTCGCGCGAGCGCACGACCAGGTCGCCACGTTGCATGATTTCCTGCTCGTCGGCGCACGGCTCGTGCCGGAGCGCGCGGCGATCGTCGAATACGCCGGCGGCGAGTTCGGCACCATTTCCTTCCGCCAGCTGGAGCGCCGGGTCACGGCCCTGGCCGCGCAGCTGGACGAGCTGGGCCTGGACGTCGGCGACCGCGTCGTGCTGGAGTCCGACACCACGTCGTGGTCGATCACCGCGCTCCTGGCGTGCTCGTCGCTGGGCCTCACCTACATCCCGGTCAGCCCGGAGACGCCCGCGCAGCGGTTGCAGGCGATCGTCGAGGCCGTCGAGCCCGCCCTGCACCTCCAGGCGGCGGGCGGCCGGCGCGAGGGCGTGGCCGAGGGCGTGGGCCTGGCGCGGTTCGGGCCGGACGGCCTGGTGGTGGAGCGCGCGCCCGCGCCGCGCGTCCGGCACCGGCGCGAGGTCACCCCGACCGACGCCGCCTACATCATCTTCACCTCGGGCACGACCGGCCGCCCCAAGGGCGTCGTGATGAGCCACCGGGCGATCCTGGCGTTCTTCCGCGGGATGCTCGCCCACGGCATCGTCAGCCCCGAGGACCGGGTGGCGACCACGTCGCCGCTCCAGTTCGACTTCTCGCTGCTGGACATCGGCCTGGCGCTGGGCAGCGGCGCGGCCGTGGTGCCCGTGCCGCGCGACCTGCTGCGGTGGCCGCGCAAGCTGGTGAAGTTCCTGCACGACGCGCAGGCCACGCAGGTCAACGGCGTGCCGTCGATCTGGCGGCCGGTGCTGCGGCACGAGGCGGAGATGCTGGGGGAGCAGGGCGGCTCGATCCGCGGCATCCTGTACTCGGGCGAGAAGTTCCCGCTGCCGGAGCTGCGGTCGTTGCAGTCGCTGCTGCCGGGCGTGCGGATCGTGAACTGCTTCGGCAGCACCGAGTCCGTGGCGTCGTCGTTCACCGACGTGCCGAACCCGCTGCCGGAGGACGTGGAGGAGCTGTCGATCGGCTTCGCCCACCCCGGCGCGGAGATGGTCCTGATCGACGAGGACGGTCGGCCGGTCGACGAGGTCGACGGCGTCGGCGAGGTCCACCTGCGCAGCGCGGCCCTGTTCACGTGCTACTGGAACGACCCGGAGGCCACGGCGCGCGCGCTGGTCCTGGACCCGCTGAACCCGCGGGCCGGCCAGGTGGTGTTCCGGACCGGCGACCTGGCCCGTCGGGGCGAGGGCGGCGAGCTGTACTTCAGCGGCCGGGCGGACTCGCTCGTCAAGATCCGCGGCAACCGGGTGGAGCTGGGCGAGGTGGAGCGCCGGGTGGCCGAGTTCCCGGGCGTCGCCGCCGCCACCGCGCTGCTGGTGCCCGTGCCGGACCGGGAGCCCGCGCTGGCCGCGTTCGTCGTGCTCGCGGGCGGGGTCGAAGGGCTGGAGGAGCTGGAGCTGAAGGCGTTCTGCATGGAGGCGCTGCCGGACTACATGGTGCCGCAGGACGTGCGGGTGCTGGACGAGCTGCCGACCACGCCGAACGGGAAGGTGGACCGCGCGGCGCTGCTGGCCGTGCACGGCCGGCGCTGAGTCGGGCAAGTCGGTGGGGCGTCCCGGGACGGGGGCGCCCCACCGGCGCGTTCAGGGCCGGTCGAGCAGGAAGCGGAGCACTTCCGCGGTCTGACCCCTGATGGTGTGCGCGACGTCGGGCAGCAGCTTCACGGTCGCGCCCGGGACCAGCTCGCGCACCCGGCGCGCGGTGCTCGCCGAGTCGAGCATCGCGTCCCGCGCGCCGACGACCACCAGCACGGGCATCGCCCACCGCCGCAGCGCCTCGTCGGGGAAGATCGGCAGCCGCTCGCGCCGAGGTCGGAAGTGGCGGAACGTCACCAGGAACTGCTCCAGGAAGAGCGCGGGCACGTCGTCGCCGAGGCCGGCCACCACGCACAGCGTCCGCCGCAGGCCCCACCGCCCGAACGGGCGCAGCAGGATCGCCTGCGGCACCCACCCCGTCTTCTGCCTGCCGATGCCACCGGGGCACAGCAGCACCAGCCGCCGCACCCGATCGGGTCGCCTGGTCGCGTAATCGGCGGCGAACCACCCGCCGAGGGACGCGCCGACGAGCGACACGCGGTCCACGCCCAGCGCCGCCAGCACGTCGTCCAGCCAGAGCGCGCACCCGTCGGAACCCAACCGAGGCCGGTTCGGCGCGCTCAGGCCCGGCTCACCGGTCAGGTCGACCGCGTGCACGCGGAAGTGCCGCGCCCACGAGGCGACGTCGTCGCGCCACATCGCGGCGTTCGTGCCCGAGCCGTGCAGCAGCACCACGGGCGGGGCGCCGGGCGGGCCGGACACCACGACGAAGGTCTCGCCCTGCGAGGTCGGCACCGTGACCCGTTCGTGGGGCACCGACCAGTGGTCCAGGAGTTGGAGGTAGCCGCGTCGGACCTCCCGCCCGCCGTTCTCCGTGCGGTAGACGCTCACGACCCGGTCACCGCCTCGACGTGCCGCAGGACCAGGGCGGTGTCGGTCGGGTTGCCGAGGATGACGACCTTCAGGCGGACGCGCTCCTCGTCGTAGGCGAGTTCCACGCGCAGCGGGGCGTCGCCCTGGCCGCGGTTGGCGGTGATGCCCAGCAGGAGGGCGTTCACCCGCTCGACCACCTCGGGCGGCGCCGCGTCGACCTCGACGACGCACGTCACGTCCACCTGCCGGCGCCGACTGGTGTCGCGCGTCGCGGCGGGCACCGGGCGGCCGGTCAGGGCTTCGAGGTCCGCGTGGGCGATCCGGTACTGCTTGCCGATGCGGACGGCCTTGAGCCGCCCGTCCCGCACGTAGCCGCGGACGGTCTTGACGTGCAGGCCGAGCAGTTCGGCCACCTGGTCGGGGGAGTAGAGCTTTTCTTCCACATCATGACCTTAGGGGAGGGCCGATGGGGAAGTATAGGGAATTATAGGGAAGTTCCTGCGGCTACCTCGCATCACGCGCCGGCCTGCCCGCCGCGACCTCCAGGACCGTGCAGTCGAGGAGTTCGCGCACCAGCTCGGAGGCCAGGGTCCAGAGGACGGCGGGGTCGGCGAAGGGGACGAGTTCGCGCTCGACGGGGACCGGCCGGCCCTGTGGTCCCGCGCGGTACCGGAAGCCCTCGACCCCGTAAGTCGGGCACGAGCCCGTGCGGATCACGAGGTGCCCCTCCTCGCGCAGGGCCGGGCAGGTGCGGATCGCCAGGGTGAGGCAGGGCGCGCAGACCGGGGGCTCGCTGACGAGGATCCCCTCCGGCCACCCGGGTGGGCGTCCCGTTCGGTCGGGGAGGAGCCAGAGGACGCCGCCCTCGTCCCTATCGGCGGGGTGGCCGCAGACCTGGCACAGCAGTTTCCGCATGGCGCGGCGCTGTCGGTGCACGTGGATCCTGGCGAACTGGGGCTTGCCGCGTCCGGGCGCGATGGTCGCCCGGTCCCAGAGCACGGCACGGCCGTCCAGCTCTGCGCGTAGGACTCGCGGGTAGCCGCCCGTTGAGTCTCTCTTGGCCCGGTTGGGGTAGCCGCCCCAACCGGGCCGTTTCGTCGGCGGCTTCATGCCGTCGATGCCTATCATAATAGGTAGGACAGCTTGGGTGATCTAATAGCCGATCGGGCGGAGCTAACCTGGTAGGTATGACAGGCTGCGGCTGAGAGGAGACCGATCAGGTGACCCGCTGGACCGGAACTCCCGCCTACGCCCAAATCGCGAACGACTACCGCGCGAAGATCCTCGACGGCACGTTGCCCGCCGGGGCAAAGCTGCCGTCCGAGTCCGAGTTGATGGGCCAGTACGGCGTCTCCCGGATCGTGGCGCGTCAAGCGGTCGGCGTCCTGCGCAACGAGGGCTTGGTCGACAGCCACAGCGGCAAGGGCAGCTTCGTGCGCCCGCGACAGCAGGTCGAGCGGCTGGCCCGCGACCGCTACCGCAGGCGCAAGCCCACGGGCGAGTTCGCCGACGACGCACGCCGCGCGGGTGCGACGGCAGACATCGAGGCCGCCTCCGCCCGTGACACGGCCTCCGACCGCATCGCCACCCGGCTCAAGATCGCCCCGGGCGCTCCCGTGATGAGGACCGCGTACCGCTTCCTCGCCGAAGGCCGCCCCGTCCAGGTGTCCACGTCGTACGAGCCGCTCGCGCTGACCCAAGGGACCGACGTGGAGCGCCCCGAGGAAGGTCCGCTGGCCGGTCTCGGGGTCATCGCCCGCATGGACCACATCGGCATCCGCGTGACCGAGGCCGTGGAGTCGGTGGCCACCCGTGCCCCGCTGCCCTGGGAGGTCGAGGCGTTGGACATCCCGCCGGGCGTGCACGTGCTCACCATCGAGCGGACGTTCCTCGCCGGTGAGCTGCCGGTGGAGACGTGCGATGTCGTGGTGCCCGGTGACCGCTACGGGATGACCTACCGGATCCCCGTCGTGGACGGGTGACGCGAAGCGCTCGGCCGGGGTGTCCCGGCCGAGCGCTTCGTCATTCGTCCCGCTGCTTACACGCCCGCGACCGAGAAGATCCAGGGCCGGTAGACGGTGACGTTCGTGTAGGCGCACCAGTCGAAGCGGTTGCTCGTGGACGACACGCCCACCTGGTAGTACTGGCCGTCGACCGGGCTGGTGGCCATCATCGGGCCGCCCGAGTCGCCGCCGGCGGCGATGCCGTCGACGCGGGTCGACGAGATCGCGACGCCGCCCAGCCAGTCGGACGCGCTGACCGACTCGACCAGCGTGGTGGCCAGCTTCAGCACCGGCGACTGGCAGCTGACCTCGTCACCGAGGCAGGTGGCGCCCCAGCCCCAGATCTGCACGGCCTGGTTCGCCGCCACCGCCGAGGACGTGCCGAGCTTCGCGAACTGCCACCAGGACGGCTGCGCCTGGTCGATCCGGACCAGGGAGATGTCGGCGGAGGGGTGGTCGACGACCTCGACGCCGGTCACCAGGGCGCCGCCGGAGTCCTGCTGGAGGCTGCCGATCCGGAACGTGTAGGTGGCGCTGTCGTCGGAGACGCAGTGCTGCGCGGTCAGCACCCACGACGGGGCGATGATGGTCGCCGAGCACCACGGGTTGCCGTTGCTGAACAGGCGGACCGCGAACGGGGCGTACGAGGCCGGGCCGCCGTCGATGATGTCGGTCTGGCCCGGCGGCACGAACGGCGCGGCGGGCGCGGCGGACGCCGGGGCGGCCAGGACCGTGGTGGACAGCAGGGCGCCGGCGCCGACGAGGAGGGACAGGACGCGTCGAACTCGCATGGGATGTCACCTTCAGCGATGTGCGGAGCGGTGGATCGATCCACCAATCGCAGCTTTTCGCCTCGGGTCGACGGCCGGGACGGGCCGGTCGTAGGGCTGCGCCCGACGAAGGAAATAGGCGGCGAATGC
Organism: Saccharothrix xinjiangensis; assembly: GCF_039527585.1. NCBI lineage: Bacteria > Bacillati > Actinomycetota > Actinomycetes > Pseudonocardiales > Pseudonocardiaceae > Saccharothrix > Saccharothrix xinjiangensis. Next base: position 114,038 of record NZ_BAAAKE010000016.1, read on the forward strand.
ACTTTTCCCGGCATTCGGGCAAGTGGTCTGGACCTGTGCGGGACGCTCACCCCGAAAAATGCGGAAAGCCGACATCCGTGCTGGTGGGAGCGGTAGTCGGCGCTTTATTCGAAGCAGAGTGGAAGATTGGTCACAAACCGCTTCTTGCCGACTTCCGTCGGTTGCTCTGTGAATACGCTTCGGTGTGTGATGTGAAACACCGAAAATGGTTGGAGATGTGGTCTGCGGATCATCGGACGATAGCGCCTCCCGAATGTTCCCGCCAGTTCACCCGACCGGCCCCCGCTTCGCCCGCCCCCGGGACGCCCGTGCCCGCGCGGCGGCTTCCGAGCACATCAGGAAGCTCACGGTGCGCACCGCGTCGTCGACGAGGTGCGGGTGGGCGCGGCGAACGGCGCGGTCGACCTCCTCCTCGATCCGCTGCCACTCGCGGTCCCCCTTCGGGGCGTTCCGGCCGCCTCCCCGATCGGGGGAGAGCCGCACCCCGGCGCACGCCCGCTCCGCGGTGGCGATCACCCGCATGACCTCGGGCAGCAGGGCGGGGTCGACGGCACCGGGCTCCCGGGTCGGGACCCTCCCGCCGTGCAGGTAGCGGCCCGTGTACTTGAGGAGCGCCGCGTCGAGCGGGGTGAGTCGCACGCCGCGTCGGGCTCGATCGCGGTCCGCGTCGTGCTCCTGGACGCGACGCCAGTCGGACTCCGCGGTCGCGGGGCGCAGTGCGGCGAAGACCTCGCCCCGTTTGAGCAGTTCGACGTCCGCGCCCTGGGCGACGAGTTGGCGTCGGTTCCAGGCGATGTCCCGGAACAGCGATTCCACGTCCTCGGGCGCGCCGAGGAGGATCGGGTCCAGCAGCGCGACCGCCGCGCGTTCGTCGAGCGGGCCCCGGGTCCCGGCCGCCGTGCACAGGGGCAGGAGCGCGCTCCACACAGCAGGTGCCGGGTCAGGTCGTCCCGGATCACCCGGAGGTGGGCCTCGGCGACCGGGACGGTGAACGTGCGGGGGTCGTGGTTGGCGTCGGCCCCGGCGCCGAGTTGGAGCCTCAGCTCGCCGTCCGCCCGGACCACCCGCGGGATCCAGCCGTTCTCCCGGGTGAACACGACCTCGCTCACGCCCAGTTCCCCAGCTCGGCGTCGACGCGGGGGTCCGTGCGGACCCACACCTCGCCGTCCGCGGCTCCCGGCGGGGTGTCCACGCGCTCCAGCCCGAGCACCCGGACCAACTCCAGCAGCTCGTCCCGGGTCTCGCCGGCCTCCTCGACCGTGCAGTTGTCGAAGAGGACGTAGTGCACGTCCCAGCGGTCGTTGTAGCCGGAGTCGGCCCAGATGGCGCAGAAGCGGTCCACGGCCCCCCGGTCGAGCGGCGCGGTCGCGGGCCGTTCCGGTCCGACCGCGGCGAAGCCCCGCGCGACGTCCTCGACGCCCCACCACGGCCCGGCTCCCGCGACCGCGTCGGGGGTGAAGTCGTCCACGAGGAAGACCTCCAGCAGCCGACCGACCCCCGTGGCCTCGACCCCCAGCCGCGCCTCCTGCAAGCGGGCCACCAGGCCGTCGGACAGGGCGCAGGGACCCGAGAAGGTGAAGACGCCGGTGGCGGGGTGGGGGACACCGTCCCCGGACAGGGCGAGCAGGTCCGTCGGCACGCCGTCGTACAGCGCCGCACGGGCGTCGGGGGAGGCGAGCGGGCTCGCGTGGTCGAACGTGGTCACCAGGCCGCGGCCGGCGTCGGTGAACCAGGCGTCGACGGTGTCGCCGTCCCCGTTGGCGTAGCCGTAGCGCGTGACCCCGGCGACCGTCGTCGGCTCGCGCCCGTCGACGCGGGTCAGGACCTCCAGCCGGCGGCGCAGCTCGCGCGGGTGGGTCCGCCGCAGCGCGGAACCGTCGAACTCGAACCGGAGGCGGGCGCGTTCGAGGGCGTCGAGGTCCGGCAGCCAGGGGCCGCGGAGGTCGAGGGCGGCGAAACCGCCGCGGACGAAGTCGGCCACCTGGTTCCGGTAGCCGCTGCTGCCGGTGACGAGGCGGTACTCGATCCGCGACCCCTTGACCCGGCGGGTGGCCCGGTCGCCGAACAGGAGCAGCAGCCCCTCGTCGTTCTCCTCGTCCTCGACGGAGAACGACGTGGTGCCGTCACCGCGGTGCCGGTCGACGAACTCCTGGAACGCGTCCTCCGCGGAGTGGGGACCACCCGGGAGCCACTCCTGTCGGTGGTCCCCGCCGTCGCTGAAGGTCAGTGGTCTCATCACGGTCCTCGGTCCGCCGGTTCGTCGCCGGGATGCTAACCGCGTGGGCGCGACGAGCCGGAACCAGGACACCGGGACAACGCGAACGCGCCCACCGGTCACGTGGACCGGTGGGCGCGCCCGTGACGATCAGCCCTCGGCCGCGAGCCTGGTCAACGCGCCCCGGTCCACCTTGCGGTTGGAGTTGAGCGGGAACTCGTCGACGTGGCGGTACTCGCGCGGGAGCATGCCCTTCGGCAGCACGTCCCGCAGCTCCTTCGACAGCAGCCGGGGCGGGGTGGGCGTGCCGGTGTAGTAGACGACCAGATCCAGGCCCGTGTCGGTGGGGCGGGTCACCGCCACCGCGTCCAGGACGCCCTCGCACGCGCGCAGGGCGTGCTCCACCTCGGCCAGTTCGACGCGCCAGCCCGCCAGCTGCACCTGGGAGTCGAGCCGGCCCAGGTACACCAGGGTGCCGTCGGGGTGCCGGCGCACCCGGTCGCCCGTGCGGTACCAGCGGCGGTCGTCGTGGAGCAGGAAGCGGCCCTCGTCGTCGGACGGGTCGAGGTAGCCGGGTGTCATCTGCGGGCCGGTGATGCACAGCTCGCCCTCGGTGTCCGACTCACCGCCGTCCTCGGCGAGCAGGAGGTGGTCGTGACCCTCGTGGACCTCACCGATCGGGACCAGGCCGTTGAGGCACAGGTCCGGTGTGCCGGGGGTCCAGCGGTGGCCCGTGATGGTGACGGTCAGCTCCGTCGGTCCGTAGATGTTCTCCAGGGTGGACGCGGGCGCGGCCCGCAGCCAGTCCTCGGCGTCCGCCGCGCGCAGCGCCTCGCCCGCGAAGAAGCTCCAGCGCAGGCCCGGCATCGAGTCGGGCGACAGGCCGCCCATGCGGCGCACCAGGGTGATGGCCGACGGGGTGGAGAACCAGACCGTCAGGTCCCGGTCGGCGAGGAAGCCGGGCAGGTCGCGGTAGGCGGCGCCCGGCACCGGGTGCGCCTGCGCGCCCGCGCCCCACGCGCAGAACAGGTCGAACATCGCGCAGTCGAAGTTCAGGTCGAACGACTGCGAGAAGCGGTCCTCGGCGGTGAAGTCGTAGTGCTGTTCCAGGACCGAGAAGTAGTGGTCCGCGTTGGCGTGCGTGATGGGCACGCCCTTGGGGCGGCCGGTCGAGCCCGAGGTGAACAGGACGTACGCCAGGTCCTTCGACGAGACGGCGACCGGCTCGTCCAGGGGCCGGCCCGCGACGGGACCCGCGGAGGGCGCCAGCACGGGCAGGTCGACGCCCAGCTTGCCCAGGGCGGCCAGGCCGGGCGCGTCGGCCACCACCGCGGACACCTTCGCCGCCTCCAGCATGTGGCGCGTGCGCTGGGCCGGGAAGTCCGGGTGCAGGGGCACCGCGATCGCGCCCGTGTAGAGCACGGCGAGCAGGCCCGCGTAGGACTCCAGGGTCTTGTCGGCGAGAATGCCGATCGCCCGGGGCGGCGCGTCGGAGCCGGCGAGCAGCGCGCCGGCCCAGGACAGGGCCAGCTCGTGCAGCTCCTCGTAGGTCACCTTGCGGCCGTCCTCCAGGTGGAGGGCGGTGTTGCCGGGCGCGAGGCGCAGGCCGCGCAGGAAGCGGGCGTGCAGCACGGCGTCGTTCTCGGTCATGCGGCCCTCCTGAGGGCCGGGCGCTTGTGCGGCTGCATCGCCAGGCGCGGGTTCGCCGCGATCACCTTGAAGTTGTTGGTGGTGCAGGCCACCCGGCCGAACAGCGAGTCCTGCCCGGCCACGCAGAGCGTGGTGACGCCCTCGATCCGCAGCGACCGCACGACCTCGGGCCAGCGCACCGGCCGGACCACGCCGTCGAGCAGGGTCGCCCGCACGCCGTCGGCGGTGGTGCGCACCGACCCGTCCTGGTCGGCGACCACCGGGGTGGCCGGGTCCCGGAAGGACAGCCGGGGGAACAGCTCCCGCTCGACGCGGTCGCGCAGGCCGGCGAAGGCGCTGACGTGCATCGGCGGGTCCATCTCGTACAGGGGCAGGCCGCCCGCCGACTTCAGGCGCTGCTGGAACCAGGCCAGCCGGTCCCGCTTGAGCGAGACCATGTAGAAGTCCTCGTCGACGTAGCAGGAGATCTCGTGCCAGTCGTCCAGCTCGGTGAGGACCAGGTCCAGCTCGGCCCGCGGGGTGCGGGCGAACGACAGCGTCACCACGTCGCCGTGCTGCTCGGCGAAGTACTCCGTCTCGACGCGGACCAGCTCGGCGGTGAGCCAGATGCCCTCCTCCGCGCTGAGCGCCCCGGAGTGGACCGCCGCCGCCTTGCCGCCGAAGCTGGCCCCGGCGCAGAAGCTCGGCTCGAACCCGAAGCGGTCCTCGGCCCAGCGGGCCAGGGCGAGGCTGTTGACCAGGAACGCCACCTGGGCGGCCTCGGCGTAGTCGGACGTGCTGTCGCGCAGGGCGGCGAACAGGTCGCGGCCCAGCACCTCGTCGGCGGTGCCCAGCAGTTCGCGGGCGAACGGGTTGATCAGCATGAACTTGGCCACGTCGGCGAACTTGACGGGCCCCATCCCGGGAAACGCGATGGCGGTCAACGCACGGCCGCCTTCGAGAACGTGAAGGCCAGCTCGATCGCGGCCAGCGCCTCTGCCACGTGCGGCACGGTGGTCGGGTCCGCCGCCTCCATGGCCGCGCGCTGGAGCTCGGGCGTGTCGCCGTAGAGCACGCTGGTCGCGGCGCGGAAGCGCAGCGCCCGGGGGTCGTCGCCGAAGTGGACGCCGGCCAGCACCGCCACGCCGTAGCGGCTGACCAGGTGCTCCTGGAGGGACTCGCCGTCGACGACGCCCTCGTGGGCCAGCCGCTCGCGCAGCGGCTCGAAGTCCGGGTAGACGTAGAAGCCGCCGGTCGGCGGGCGGGACAGCGCGCCGGACTTGACCACGATGTCCTGCACCGCCCGCGCGAGCGCGCCGTGCAGGCGGGAGTCGGCGTCGCGGCGGGCCACCAGCTCGGCGGGCTCGTCGAACGCGTACTCGGCGACCTCCTGCATGGGCCCCGCCAGGGTGGACCAGATCTCGCTGGCCACCGAGGCCACGTCCGCGCGCATCCGCAGGCCCGCCTCGTCGGCGGGGAAGCGGGCCGCGCCGATGCGCCAGCCGCCCAGGGCGAGGCTCTTGCTCAGGCCGGTGACCACGACCGTCCGGGACGGCGCGACCTCGGCGGGGCTGAGGTACTCGAAGCCCGGGTCGTGCACGAGGTCGCGGTAGATCTCGTCGGAGACCAGCAGCAGGTCCTCGTCCTCGGCCACCGCGCAGATGCGGCGGATCAGGTCCGGGGTCGCCGTGGTGCCGGTGGGGTTGTCCGGCGCGGTGAGCACCACGATCTTCGGGTTCGCGCCCTCGGCGCGGGCGGCGCGGACGGCCTCGCGCAGCGCGTCCGGGTCCGGCACGCCGCCGCACTCGGCCGGGATCGGCACGCCGATCACGCGCTTGCCCGCCTCCAGCGCCTGGGGCGCGTAGGTGACCCAGCAGGGCTCGGTCAGCAGCACGTCGCCGGGCACGACGAGCTGGAGCGCCATGAGCAGCGCCTTGCTGCCCGGCGCCACGATCACCTGCTCCTCGGTCGTGGGCATGGCGCGGCGGGCGAAGTAGCCCGCCACGGCGCGCAGCACGCCGGGGTAGCCGGGAACGGGGCCGTAGGAGTTGCGGCCCGCGCCCGCGGTCAGCCGCTCCACCAGGCCGGGGAACACGGGCAGTCGGGCTTCGCCGAACCCCAGGTGCACGATCGGCTCGCCGGCGGCCCGGCGGAGCGACACCTGGTGGTCCAGCGCCAGGTTGGGCGAGATCTTCCGGATGACCACAGCGAACCTCTCGTCGTCGGCGGACCGGGTCAGTGGACCGGCGTCTTGGTGCCGGTGACCGCGGCCAGGATGTCGGCCGGCGTCGCCGGGTCGATCTCCAGGTCGCCCAGCCAGGCCGCGTCCTCCGAGTACCGGGCCCGGAACGGGCGGCCGACCAGCTCGGGGTCGCGGGCCTGGACCATGCGCAGCCGGAAGTGCTTGCCGTCCGCGTCCTCCTCGACCCCGTCCACCAGGACCTTGCCCGGGGTGGCCGACATGGACGGGCCGCGGACCGTGCGGGCCAGGCCCGGCAGGGTGCGGTAGGCCGCCTGGAAGATCTCGACCGCGCGCGCCAGGGGCACCTTGAAGTACTCCTTGGGGCCCGTGTCGCGCTCGACGAACATGTAGTAGGGCACCAGGCCGGCGGCGAGCTGGCCGCGCCACATCTCCGCCCAGGTGCGCGAGTCGTCGTTCACCTTCCGGATCAGCGGCGCCTGGCAGTACACGATCGCGCCGGTGGAGCGGATCCGGGACAGCGCCAGCCTGGCCTGCGCCGTCTCCAGCTCGCGCGGGTGGCTGAAGTGCGCCATCACCGCGAGCGCCCGGCCGGACGCCACGACCTGCTCGAACAGCCGCAGCACGTCGTCGGCGTCGGTGTCGGTGGTGAACCGGTAGGGCCAGTAGGCCACGGACTTCGTGCCGATGCGGATCGTGCGCACGGTGTCGACCGCCAGGATCGGCTCGATGTGCGCGCGCAGCCGCTCGGTGCTCATGATCATCGGGTCGCCGCCGGTCACCAGCACGTCGGTCGCGGCCGGGTGGTTGCGCAGGTAGCGCACCAGCTGCTCGGGGCCCGGCGCGGCGAACCGCAGGTCCGCGTCGCCGACGAACTGCGCCCAGCGGAAGCAGTAGGTGCAGTAGGCGTGGCACGTCTGGCCCTGCTGCGGGAAGTACAGCACCGTCTCGCGGTACTTGTGCTGCATCCCGGGCAGCTGCGTGCCCTCCAGGTTCGGCACGTTGAGCTGCATCTGGCCGGACGGGTGCGGGTTGAGCCCGGCGCGGATGCGGGCCACCGCCTCGCGCAGCTCCTTCTTGCGGCCGTCGCGCAGCAGGCCGGACAGCTCGCGCTCGTCGGCCTCGTCGAGCATCCCGCGCTGGGGGAACACCAGCTGGAAGATCGGGTCGTCCGGGATGCGGCTCCAGTCGACCAGGTGCGACAGCACGTACTCGTTGACGCGGAACGGCAGCACCTGGGCGATCACCCGGACGCTGTCCAGCAGGTGCGCGGGCAGCGCGTAACGCGCGGCGACCTCGTCCACGTGGTGGGGGCCGAACGAGCGGAAGCGGGAGGACTCCGCGGCCAACAGGGACATGCGCAAACACCTTCCGTTTCGGGCTTCCCGGGTTTCGGGTTTCGATTCGCAGGGCGGGAATGCGGACTCGACGACCACCGCGACCAGGTGGTCGCGGTGCGCCGGAGAACGCGTCGAATGGCTGGAAGGTCAGCGGTGGCCCTGCGGTCCGACCCTAGTCCGAAAGTGGCCGCCGGAACCCCTAGTCCGGCCCCTGCACCACCCCTCACCACCCCCGGGGCGCAGGCCCGGACCGGCGTGTCGCGGGTCACCGGCGCTGGTCACGGCCCTTCGGCGCGAGGTGACGACGTGGTGGCGGCGTGGTTGCGGCCGATAGGGGGAACGTAGGGGCGTTCCGGGGGTGTGAGGACGTTCCCGCGCGTGATTAGGCTTTCCCCATCGTGCCGGGGCAGGCCTTTCATCGCGGCGAGCGGTCGCGGACCAGCCTCCGGGCAAACCTCATTTGGGCGTGTGGAGCGCGCCGGTCGGCAGACCGGCGCACCCGGAGGAGACAAAGAATGACAGCAACCCAGCAGGTGCGCGCGTACCCGTTCAGCGAGGAACCGGGTATCGACATCGACCCCCTGTACGGGGCACTGCGCCGCGACGAGCCGGTCAGCCGCGTCCAGCTCCCGTTCGGGGAGGTCTCCTGGCTGGCGACCCGGTACGAGGACGTCAAGACGGTCCTGACCGACCCGCGCTTCAGCCGCGCGGCCGCGCAGGGCCAGGACCAGCCCCGCACCCGCGAGGAGATGACCTACGAGGGCATCATCGGCCTCGACCCGCCGGACCACACCCGGCTGCGCAAGCTCGCGGGCAAGGCCCTGACCGCCCGCCGCGTGAACGAGATGCGCGAGGGCGCGGTGCGCATCGCCAACGAGTTCCTCGACGACATGGAGACCAAGGGCTCGCCCGCGGACCTGGTCGAGCACTTCGCGCTGCCGTTCCCGATCATCGTGATCTGCGAGCTGCTGGGCGTGCCGTTCGAGGACCGCGCCAAGTTCCGCGTGTGGACCGAGGGCCTGACCAGCACCGCCCAGCCGATCATGTCGCTGGTCGAGGAGCTGTTCGGCTACATGGGCGCGCTCATCGCCCAGCGCCGCGCGGAGCCCACCGACGACCTGCTCGGCGCGCTGGTCAAGGCCCGCGACAACGACGACGTGCTCACCGAGCAGGAGCTGCTGTCGATCACCGGCGTCGGCCTGCTGCTGACCGGTTCGGAGACGGTGTCCACGCACATCCCGAACTTCGTCTACGCGCTGCTCAAGAGCCGTGAGCACTTCGAGCTGCTCAAGGCGGAGCCGGGGCTGATCCCGAACGCCGTCGAGGAGCTGCTGCGGCTCATCCCGCTCAACCCGGCCGCGATGTTCCCGCGCTACGCCACCGAGGACGTGTCGCTCGGCGGCGTGGTGGTCAAGGCGGGCGAGCCGATCCTGGTCTCGCTGCCCGGCGCCAACCGCGACGCGGAGATCTTCACCAACCCGGAGGACGTCGACTTCCGCCGGGCGAACAACCCGCACGTCGCGTTCGGCCACGGCCCGCACCACTGCCTGGGCGCGCAGCTCGCCCGCATGGAGCTCCAGGTCGCCCTGGAGGTCATCACCAGCCGCTTCCCCGACCTCGACCTCGCCGAGGGCGACGAGGGCGTCGAGTGGAAGAAGGGCCTGCTGGTGCGCGGTCCCAAGATGCTCCGGGTCAAGTGGTGAGCACCACCGAGGCGATCTGGAAGGTCGCGGTCGACCGGCAGGCGTGCATCGGCACCGGCGTGTGCGCCGGCACCGCGCCGCACGAGATCGAGATCCGCGAGGGCAAGGCGCACGCGCCGAACCCGGAGGTGGGCCCGAGCGACGCCCTGATCGACGCCGCCGAGATGTGCCCCATGGCGGCCATCACGGTCACCGAGGCGGCGACCGGTCGGGTGCTCGCCCCCGAGGAGTGACATCGCGGGAGCGACCCCGGTCGCTCCCGCCCCACGCACGACCACGCCGTCCCGCGACCGAACCGGTCGCGGGGCGTGCCGTGTCCGAAGTTCGACCAGCGATCGGCGGGTGTTCGACCAGCGCCGCCGGCGATCGACCAGCCAGACCAGTGGAGCGCGGATGAGCGAGTCCGAGAACGTCACGCCCCAGCCCGCCGACACCACCGCGCTGCGCGCGCGGCTGGTCGACCTGCCGGTGGCCGAGCAGGAGCGCGTGCTGCTCGGCGTGGTGCACGAGCAGGCCGTCGCCGCGCTCAAGGCGGTCCTGCCGGACGCGCCCGACCAGGTGGAGCCCACCCGGCCCTTCCGCGAGGTGGGCTTCGACTCCCTGGCGTCGGTCGACCTGCACCGCAGGCTGACCGCCGCCACCGGGCTCGACCTGCCGGTGACGCTGGTCTACGACCACCCCACGCCGCTGGCCGCGGCCAGGTTCGTGCGCGGCGTGCTGCTCGGCGAGCGGGCCACCAGGGCCGTCGCGGTGGTCAAGCCCGCGACCCGCCGGCACGACGAGCCGATCGCCGTCGTGGGCGTCGGCTGCCGCTACCCCGGTGGCAGCGACACCCCGGAGAAGCTGTGGGGCGTCGTCGCGGACAACCGCCACGTCATCGCCGACTTCCCCGACGACCGCGGCTGGGACCTGGAGGCGCTGTTCGACCCGGACCCCGGCAAGCCCGGCAAGTCCTACGTCCGCAAGGGCGGCTTCCTCACCGAGGCCGCCGAGTTCGACGCCGACTTCTTCGGCATCAGCCCGCGCGAGGCGCTGGCCATGGACCCGCAGCAGCGGCTCGTCCTGGAGACCGCGTGGGAGGCGCTGGAGCACGCGGGCGTCGACCCGCTGGCGCTGCGCGGCAGCCAGACCGGCGTCTACATCGGCGTCGAGCCCCAGGAGTACGGCCCGCGGCTGCACCAGGCGCCGGAGGGCCTCGACGGCTACCTGCTGACCGGCAACGCCCCCAGCGTGGTGTCCGGCCGGCTCGCCTACTCGTTCGGCTTCGAGGGCCCCACGCTCTCGGTCGACACGGCGTGCTCGGGCTCGCTGGTGGCGCTGCACCTGGCCGCCCAGGCGCTGCGCGACGGCGAGTGCTCGATGGCCCTGGCCGGCGGTGTCGCGGTCATGGTGCACCCCGGCGCGTTCACCGCGTTCAGCACCCAGCGCGGCCTCGCGCCCGACGGCGTGTGCAAGCCGTTCGCCGCGGCCGCCGACGGCACCGGCTGGGCCGAGGGCGTCGGCGTGCTGGTCGTGGAGCGGCTGTCCGACGCGATCCGCAACGGCCACCGCGTGCTCGGCGTGGTCAAGGGCACCGCGATCAACCAGGACGGCGCGTCCAACGGCCTCACCGCGCCCAGCGGCCCGTCGCAGCAGCGCGTCATCCGGCAGGCCCTGGCCAACGCCGGGCTGGAGCCGCACGAGGTCGACACGGTCGAGGCGCACGGCACCGGCACCCGCCTGGGCGACCCGATCGAGGCCCAGGCCATCCTCGCCACCTACGGCCAGGACCGCCCCGAGGACCGGCCGCTGTGGCTCGGCTCGATCAAGTCCAACATCGGCCACTCGCAGGCCGCCGCCGGCGTCGCCGGCGTCATCAAGCTCATGTACGCCATGCGCGACCGCGTGCTGCCCAAGACGCTGCACGTGGACGCGCCCACCCCGCACGTCAACTGGTCGTCCGGCCGCGTCGAGCTGCTGACCGAACCGCGCCCGTGGGAGGCGTTCGACCGCCCCCGCCGCGGCGCGGTGTCGTCGTTCGGCGTGAGCGGCACCAACGCGCACGTGATCATCGAGGAGCCCTCGCCGTCCCTGCTCGGCGGCGGCACGGACGAGACGCCCGTGCCGGGCGCGCTGCCGCTGGTCGTGTCCGCGCGCTCCGAGGCGGCGCTGCGCGACCAGGCCGCCCGCCTCGCCGGGTTCCTGGACCCCGGCGCGGATTCCCCCGGCGTGGACCTCGTCGACACCGCGCACGAGCTCGCCGGCCGCCGGGCCGCGCTGGAGCACCGCGCGGTGGTGTTCGCGCCGGACCGCGCCGAGGCGCTGCGCGGCTTGACCGCGCTGGCCGAGGGGCAGGACGCCACCGGGCTGGTGCGCGGCGCGGCCGGCTCGGGCGAGCTGGCGTTCCTGTTCACCGGCCAGGGCTCGCAACGGCTCGCCATGGGCCGCGACCTGTACCTCGCCTACCCGGTGTTCGCGCGTGCGCTCGACGCCGCGTGCGGCTACCTCGACCTCCAGCTGCCGCACCCGCTCGGCGACGTGCTGTTCGCCGAGGAGGGCTCCGAGCTCGCGGCGCTGCTCGACCAGACCGCCTACGCGCAGAGCGCGCTGTTCGCCGTCGAGACCGCCCTGTTCCGGCTGGTCGAGTCCTGGGGCCTGCGCCCCGACCACCTGGCCGGGCACTCGCTGGGCGAGCTGACCGCCGCGCACGTCGCCGGCGTGCTGTCCCTGGAGGACGCGGCCCTGCTGGTCGGCGCCAGGGGCCGGCTGATGCAGGCGCTGCCGACCGGCGGCGCGATGGTGTCCGTGCGCGCGGGCGAGGACGACGTGCTGCCGCTGCTGGCCGGCCGGGAGCACGAGGTCGGCCTCGCGGCGGTCAACGGGCCGACCTCGGTGGTGATCTCCGGTGTCGAGGACGCCGTGCTTGAGGTCGCCGGCGCGTTGGCGGACCGGGGTTTCAAGACCAAGCGGCTGCGCGTGTCGCACGCGTTCCACTCGCCGCTGATGGAGCCGATGCTGGCGGAGTTCCGCCGGGTCGCCGAGGTCATGACCTACTCGCCGCCGCGGGTGCCGGTGGTGTCGAACGTGACCGGCCGGCTGGCCGGCGCGGAGCAGCTGTGCTCCCCGGAGTACTGGGTGCGGCACGTCCGCGAGGCCGTGCGGTTCCGCGACGGCGTGCGCGAGCTGGCGGCGCGCGGCGTCACCACGTTCCTGGAGATCGGGCCGGACGCGGTGCTCACCGCCATGGCCCAGGACTGCGTCGGCGCGGAAGAGGGCGACGCCGAGGACGTGGCGTTCGCCGCGCTGCTGCGCCGCGACCGCGACGAGGTGGCCGAGATCCGCTCGGCCGTGGCCCTGGCCCACGTGCGCGGTGGCACGGTCCGGTGGACCTCGCTGCTGCCGGCGGGCAGCGGCAAGCGCGTCGACCTGCCGCCGTACGCGTTCCAGCGCAAGCGCTACTGGCTGGAGGGCGACGCGGGCTCCGCCGACGCCGCCGACCTGGGCCAGCTGGCCGCCGACCACCCGCTCGTCGGCGCGGTCGTCGGCCTCGCGGGCGGCGAGGGCGTCGTGCTCACCGGCCGGGTGTCGCTGCGCACCCACTCGTGGCTGGCCGACCACACCATCTCCGGCACGGTCCTGCTGCCCGGCACCGCGTTCGTCGAGCTGGCCGTGCGCGCGGGCGACCAGGTCGGCTGCGGCCTGCTGGAGGAGCTGGCGCTGGAGGCGCCGCTGGTGCTGCCCGAGCGCGGCGGCGTGGTGCTCCAGGTCGTCGTGGAGGCCCCGGACGAGGGCGGTCGCCGGACGATCGCCATCTACACCCGGCCGGAGAACGCGGCCGGCGACGCGGTGTGGACGCGGCACGCGGGCGGTGTGCTGTCCGCCGGGCCCGCGCCCGCGGGCGACTCGCTGGAGACGTGGCCGCCGCGCGACGCGACCGCGGTCGACGTGACGAACGTGTACGAGGAGCTGGCGGCCCAGGGCTACGGCTACGGCCCCGTCTTCCAGGGCCTGCGCAAGGTGTGGCGGCGCGGCTCCGGCCCGTCCGCCGAGGTGTACGCCGAGGTCGCGCTGCCCGAGGGCAGCACGGCCGCCGCCGCGTCCTTCGGCCTGCACCCGGCGATCCTGGACGCGTCGCTGCACGCCATCGACGCCGCGGGCGCCGCGCCCGGCCCCGAGGGCGAGGTGCGCATCCCGTTCGCCTGGAACGACGTGGCGCTGCACGCCTCGGGCGCCTCGGCGGTCCGGGTGCGGATCACCCCGGCGGGCTCCGACGCCGTGTCGCTGACCGTCACCGACCCGCTGGGCGCGCCGGTCGCCACGATCGGGTCGTTCGTGTCCCGCGCGGTCACCGCCGAGCAGCTGGAGGCGGCCCGGCGCGAGCACCACGAGTCGCTGTTCCGGCTGGAGTGGACCTCCCGGTCGGTCGCGCCGGCCAGGATCGGCCGCGCGGCGGTGCTCGGCGCCGGTCTCGACCTGCCCGGCGTGGCCGCGTTCGACGACCTGTCCGGGCTCGGCGACACCCTGGCCCGCGGCGCGACCGTGCCCGAGATCGTGCTGTTCCGCGTCCCGGCGGTCGACGGCGACGTGCCCTCGGCCGTCCGCGTCGCGCTGGGCGCGGTGCTGGAGCTGGTGCGGGCGTGGCTGGCCGACGAGCGGTTCGCCTCCTCGCGGCTGGCCGTGATCACCCGCGACGTGGTCGACGCGGACCTGGCGCAGACCCCGGTGTGGGGCCTGGTGCGGGCCGCGCAGGCGGAGAACCCCGACCGCTTCACCCTGGTCGACCTCGACGACGCGCCCGGGTCGGCGGCGCGGCTGCTCGACGCCGTGGCCTCCGGCGAACCGGAGCTGGCCGTGCGCGGCGGGCAGGTGACCGTGCCGAGGCTGGCGCGCGTCCCGGTGACCGAGGGCGGCGAGTCGCCCTGGGGCGGCACGGTGCTGGTCACCGGTGGCACGGGTGGTCTGGGCGCGCTGGTGGCCCGGCACCTGGTGGTGGAGCACGGTGTGCGGGGCTTGGTGCTGACCTCGCGCCGCGGTCTGGACGCGCCGGGCGCGGTGGAGTTGCGCGACGAGCTGGCCGGGCTGGGCGCGACGGTGGACGTGGTGGCCTGCGACGTGTCCGACCGGGACGCGCTCGCCGCCGTGCTGGCCGACGTCGACGACCTCACCGGCGTCGTGCACACGGCGGGCGTCGTCGCCGACGGCACCGTGGGCACGCTCACCGACGAGCACCTGGACTCGGTGCTGCGGCCCAAGACCGACGCCGCCTGGCACCTGCACGAGCTGACCCGCGACCGCGACCTCAAGGCCTTCGTCCTGTACTCGTCGCTGGCCGCGCTGCTGGACAACCCCGGCCAGGGCAACTACGCCGCGGCCAACCTGTTCCTCAACGCGCTGGCCGAGCGGCGGCGCGCCGAGGGCCTGCCCGCGACCGCGCTGACCTGGGGCCTGTGGCTCGGCGACGGCGGCATGGGCTCGGTGCTCGACGCGGCGGCGCTCCAGCGCATCGAGCGCTCCGGGATGCCCGGCCTCACGCCGGCGGAGAACCTGGCGCTGTTCGACGCCGCCCTGACCACCGACGAGCCCGTGGTGGCCCCGGTGCGGGTGGACCTGGGCGCGCTGCGCACCCGCGTGGACGGCGTGCCCGCGCTCCTGCGCGGCCTGGTGCCGGTCGCGGGCAGGCGCGCCGCGGGCACGGCCAACGCCGCGTCCGGCGGCGCCACCCTCGCCTCGCGGCTGGCCGAGCTGTCCGAGGCCGACCGCGACGCGCTGCTGCTGGACCTGGTGCGCACGCACGTGGCCGCGGTGCTGGGCCACGACAGCCCCGAGGCGATCGAGCCGAAGCGGGCGTTCAGCGAGATCGGCTTCGACTCGCTGGCCGCGGTGGAGCTGCGCAACCGGCTCAACTCCGCCACCGGCCTGCGGCTGCCCGCGACGCTGGTGTTCGACTACCCGAACCCGGCCGCGCTGGTCGGGCACATCCGGGAGAAGGCGCTCGGCGACGCGTCCGCGCAGGCCGCGCCCGCCCGCCGGGCCACGGTGGCGGTGGCCGACAACGAGCCCATCGCGATCGTCGGCATGGCCTGCCGCTACCCGGGCGGCGTGAGCACGCCCGAGGACCTGTGGCGCCTGGTGGACGGCGCGGTGGACGGCATCTCGCGCTTCCCCGACGACCGCGGCTGGGACGTCGACAGCCTCTACGACCCGGAGCCCGGCAAGCCGGGCAAGACCTACTCGGTCGAGGGCGGCTTCCTGCACGACGCGCTGGACTTCGACGCCGAGTTCTTCGGCATCAGCCCGCGCGAGGCCCAGGCGATGGACCCGCAGCAGCGCCTGCTGCTGGAGACCTCGTGGGAGGCGCTGGAGCGCGCGGGCATCGACCCGACGTCGCTGAAGGGCAGCCGCACGGGCGTGTTCGCGGGCATCATGTACCACGACTACGCGTTGCGGCTGAGGGAGATCCCCGAGGACCTGGCCGGCTACCTGGGCAACGGTTCGCTGGCGTCGGTGGCGTCCGGCCGCGTGTCCTACGTGCTGGGCCTGGAGGGCCCGGCGATGTCGATCGACACGGCGTGCTCCTCCTCCCTGGTGTCGATCCACCTGGCCGCGCAGGCGCTGCGCGGCGGCGAGTGCGGGTTGGCGCTGGCGGGCGGCGTGACCGTGATGGCCACGCCCGACACGTTCCTGGACTTCAGCCTCCAGCGCGGCCTGGCCATGGACAGCAGGTCGAAGTCGTTCTCCGCCGACGCCGACGGCACCGCGTGGTCCGAGGGCGTGGGCATCCTGGTGCTGGAGCGCCTGTCCGACGCCCAGCGCAACGGCCACAAGGTGCTGGCCGTCGTCCGCGGCAGCGCGGTGAACCAGGACGGCGCGTCCAACGGCCTGACCGCCCCCAACGGCCCGTCGCAGCAGCGGGTCATCCGCTCCGCCCTGTCGATGGCCGGCCTGTCGCACACCGAGGTCGACGCGGTCGAGGCGCACGGCACGGGCACCCGACTGGGCGACCCGATCGAGGCCCAGGCGCTGCTGGCCACCTACGGCCAGGACCGCGACGAGCCCCTGTGGCTGGGCTCCATCAAGTCCAACATCGGTCACACCCAGGCCGCCGCGGGCGTCGCCGGTGTGATCAAGATGGTCATGGCGATGCACGAGGGCGTGCTGCCGCGGACGCTGCACGTCGCCGAGCGCACCCCGCAGGTCGACTGGTCCGAGGGCAACGTCGAGCTGCTCACCGAGCCGCGCGAGTGGCCGGCGACCGGCCGCCCGCGCCGGGCCGGCGTGTCGTCGTTCGGCATCAGCGGCACCAACGCGCACGTCATCATCGAGCAGGGTCCCGGCGCGGCGAGCGCCGAGGAGCCGGCGGCCGACGAGCCGGCCGTCGTGCCGCTCGCGCTGTCCGGCCGCACCGAGCAGGCGGTCCGCGCCCAGGCGGGCCTGCTCGCCGCGCGCCTGGCCGCCGAGCCCGACCTGCGCCCGGCGGACGTGGCGCACTCCCTCGTGACCACCCGCGCGCTGCTGGAGCACCGCGCGGTCGTGGTCGGCGGGACCACCGACCGGCTGCGCGCGGACCTGGAGGCGCTGGCCGCCGGCGAGACGCCCGCGACCGCCGTCCACGGCACGGCCGCGGGCACGCCGCGCGTCGTCTTCGTGTTCCCCGGCCAGGGCTCGCAGTGGGCGGGCATGGCGGCGGAGCTGCTGGAGTCCTCGCCGGTGTTCGCCGAGCGCATGAACGAGTGCGCCACCGCCCTGGACCCCCACGTGGACTGGCGGCTGCTGGACGTGGTCCGCGGCGCGGAGGGCGCGCCGTCGCTGCGGCGCGTGGACGTGGTCCAGCCGGTGCTGTGGGCGATCATGGTGTCGCTGGCCGAGGTGTGGCGGGCGCACGGCGTCCGCCCGGACGCGGTGGTCGGCCACTCCCAGGGCGAGGTCGCCGCGGCCTGCGTCGCGGGCGGCCTGTCCGTCCAGGACGCCGCCATGATGATGGCCAAGCGCAGCCGCGCCATCGCCGAGCACATGTCCGGCAAGGGCGGGATGCTGTCGGTCCTGCTGCCCGCCGACGACGTGCGCGGCCGGCTGCCCGAGGGCCTGTCGATCGGCACCATCAACGGCGCGCGGTCGGTCGTCGTGGCCGGCGACCCCGACGCCCTGGACGCCTTCGGCGCGGAACTGGCCGCGGACGGCGTGCGGGTCAAGCGGATCGCGATGGACTACGCGGCGCACTCCGCGCACGTGGAGTGGATCCGCGACCAGATGCTGGAGGACCTCGCGGACATCGCGCCGCGCGGCTCGGACGTGCAGTTCTTCTCCACCGTCACCGGCGGGATGCTCGACACCTCCGGGCTGGACGCGCGGTACTGGTACACCAACCTGCGCGAGACCGTCGACTTCGCCGGCGCGACCCGGGCGCTGCTGGACAGCGGGCACGCGGTGTTCGTGGAGATCAGCCCGCACCCGGTGCTGACCATGGGCATCCAGGAGACCGCCGAGGTGGCGGGCCGCGAGGTGACCACCACGGGCTCGATGCGCCGCGACGACGGCGGCATGTCCCGGGTGCTGCTGTCCCTGGGCGAGGTGTGGGCGCGCGGCGTGCCGGTGGACTGGGCCGGCTCGCTGGCCCCGGCCGCGCCGCGCCGGGTCGACCTGCCCACCTACGCGTTCCAGCGCCGCCGCTTCTGGCTCGACGCCACCA
This sequence comes from Saccharothrix xinjiangensis, assembly GCF_039527585.1. NCBI lineage: Bacteria > Bacillati > Actinomycetota > Actinomycetes > Pseudonocardiales > Pseudonocardiaceae > Saccharothrix > Saccharothrix xinjiangensis. The sequence goes on from NZ_BAAAKE010000016.1 coordinate 131,790, forward strand.
CCGCCGGCGCGGGCGACGTCACCGCGGCCGGCCTCGGCGCGGCCCGGCACCCGCTGCTGGGCGCGGCCCTGACCACGGCCGAGGCGGACGGCGTGCTGTTCACCGGCCGGATCGCGCTGGACACCCACCGCTGGCTGGCCGACCACGCCGCCTCCGGCACGGTCCTGCTGCCCGGCACGGCGTTCGTCGAACTGGCCATCCGGGCCGGTGACCACGTCGGCTGCGACCGGGTCGAGGAGCTGACCCTGGAGGCGCCGCTGGTGCTGCCGGAGCGCACGGCCGTGGTGCTCCAGGTCGCGGTGGGCGCGCCGGACGACGCCGGACGACGCCCCGTGGGCGTCTACTCCCGCCCGGAGGACGCGGACGTCGCCTGGACCCGGCACGCCACCGGTTTCCTCGACCACGCGCCCGCCGCGCGGGTGCCCGACCTGGCCGAGTGGCCGCCCACCGGCGCGACCCCGGTCGACGTGGACGCGCTGTACGACGACCTGGCCGCGGCCGGGTACGCCTACGGCCCGGTGTTCCGGGGCGTGCGCGCCGCGTGGCGCTCGGGCGACGTGGTCTTCGCCGAGGTGGCGCTGCCGGAGGACGCGGACGCCGAGGGCTTCGGCCTGCACCCGGCGCTGCTGGACGCCTCGCTGCACGCCTCGGGCAGCCGCGACAACGGCGCCGAGGACGGCCTGATCGACCTGCCGTTCGCGTGGACGGGCGTGACCCTGCACGCCTCCGGCGCCACCACGGCCCGCGTCCGGCTGTCCCCGGCGGGCGGCGACGCGGTCTCGATCCTGCTGGCCGACCCGTCCGGCGCGCCGATCGCCGCGGTCGACGCGCTGGTCACCCGGCCGATCTCGGCCAAGGCGCTGGCCGCGGGCAGCGGGCCCGACTCGCTCTACCGCGTGGACTGGACGCCCGCCACCGCGCCCGCCGCGACGGGCGCCGTGGTCCGGGCCGCCGACCTGGCGTCCCTGTCGGAGGTCCCCGAGTGGGTCGTGCTGCCGGTGGTGTCCGGCGACGACCCCCGGTCCACCGTGGACGACGTGCTGGCGGTCCTCCAGGAGTGGCTGGCGGACGAGCGGTTCGCCGACTCGCGCCTGGTGCTCACGACAACGGGCGCGGTGCCCGCCGCCGGGCGCCCGGTCGACCCGGCCGTGGCCCCGGTGTGGGGCCTGGTGCGGGCCGCGCAGGCGGAGAACCCGGACCGGTTCGTGCTGCTGGACCTCGACGGCGCCCCGGACAGGACGAGCACGGCGGACGTGCTGCCGGCGCTCGGCCTCGGCGAGCCGGAGGTCGCGGTGCGCGCCGGCGCGCTGCTGGTGCCCAGGCTCGCCCGGGTGACCGCGCAGGCCGACCCCGACGGGAACACCCCCACCTGGGACGCCGACGACGCGGTGCTGGTCACCGGTGGCACGGGTGGCCTGGGCGCGCTGGTGGCCCGGCACCTGGTGGTGGAGCACGGCGTGCGCCACCTCGTGCTGACCTCGCGCCGCGGTCTGGACGCGCCGGGCGCGGTGGAGCTGCGCGACGAGCTGGCCGGGCTGGGCGCGACGGTGGACGTGGTGGCGTGCGACGTGTCCGACCGCGACTCGTTGGCCGGCCACCATCGCGGACATCGCGAACCTGGCGGGCGTGGTGCACACCGCGGGTGTGCTCGACGACGGTCTGGTGTCGTCGATGTCGGTCGAGCAGGTGGACGCGGTGTGGCGGCCCAAGGCCGACGGCGCCCGTCACCTGGACGAGTTGACCCGCGACCGCGACCTCAAGGCGTTCGTGGTGTTCTCCTCCGCCGCGGGCGTGGTCGACAGCACCGCGCAGGGCAACTACGCCGCCGCCAACGTCTACCTGGACGCCCTGGTGCAGGCGCGGCGCGCGGAAGGCCTGCCGGGCGTCTCGCTCGCGTGGGGCCTGTGGGAGCAGCGCAGCGGCATGGCGGGCCACCTGACCGAGGCGGACCTCGCCCGGATGGCCCGCTCCGGCATCCTCGCCCTGCCCGGTGACGAGGGCCTGGCGCTGTTCGACGCCTCCCTCTCCCTGGACGAGCCGCTGCTCGTGCCGATGCGGCTCGACCTGGTCGCGCTGCGCTCGCGCGGCGACCAGCTGCCGGCGCTGTTCCGCGGCCTGGTGCGACCCGCCCGCCGGACCGCCGGCGGCGCGGTCGAGCAGTCCGACCAGTCCTCGCTCCAGCGCAGGCTGGCCGGTCTCGCCGAGGCCGACCGCGACCGCGTGCTGCTGGACCTGGTGCGCTCGCACGTCGCGGCCGTGCTCGGCCACGAGAGCGGCAACGAGATCGAGCCGAAGCGCGCGTTCAACGAGCTGGGCTTCGACTCGCTGGCGGCGGTGGAGCTGCGCAACCGGCTCAACGCGGCCACCGGCCTGCGGCTGCCCGCGACGCTGGTGTTCGACTACCCGAACCCGGCCGCGCTGGTCGGCCACATCGCGAACACGCTGACCGGCTCCGCGCCCGCGGTGGCGACCACCGCGCCGGTGGTCCGGCCCGCCGACGACGACCCCATCGCGATCATCGCCATGGGCTGCCGCTACCCGGGCGGCGTCAGCACGCCGGAGCAGCTGTGGCGGCTGGTGGCCGACGGCGTGGACGCCATCGGCGAGTTCCCGGGCGACCGCGGCTGGGACGTGGAGTCGATCTACGACCCCGAGCCGGGCAAGCCGGGCAAGTCCTACGTCCGCGAGGGCGGCTTCCTCTACGACGCGCTGGACTTCGACGCCGAGTTCTTCGGCATCAGCCCGCGCGAGGCCGTGGCGATGGACCCCCAGCAGCGGCTGCTGCTGGAGACCGCGTGGGAGGTCCTGGAGCGGGCGGGCATCGACCCGACCTCGCTCAAGGGCAGCCCGACCGGCATGTTCGCGGGCGTCATGTACCACGACTACGCCAGCCGGTTGAAGGAGGTCCCGGACGACCTCGCCGGGTACCTGGGCAACGGCAGCATCGCCAGCGTCCTGTCCGGCCGCGTGTCCTACGTGCTGGGCCTGGAGGGGCCCGCCATGTCGGTGGACACCGCGTGCTCGTCGTCGCTGGTGTCGATCCACCTGGCCGCGCAGGCGCTGCGGTCGGGCGAGTGCACGCTCGCCCTGGCGGGCGGCGTCACGGTGATGGCGCAGCCCGACACGTTCGTCGACTTCAGCCTCCAGCGCGGCCTGGCCGGCAACGGCCGGTCCAAGTCGTTCTCCGCGGACGCCGACGGCACCGCCTGGGGCGAGGGCGTCGGCCTGCTGCTGCTGGAGCGGCTGTCCGACGCGCGCCGCAACGGCCACCAGGTGCTGGCGCTGGTCAAGGGCTCGGCGGTCAACCAGGACGGCGCGTCCAACGGCCTGACCGCCCCCAACGGCCCGTCGCAGCAGCGGGTCATCCGCGCGGCCCTGGCCAACGCGGGCCTGACCCCGGCCGAGGTGGACGCGGTCGAGGCGCACGGCACCGGCACCCCGCTGGGCGACCCGATCGAGGCGCAGGCCGTGCTGGCCACCTACGGGCAGGACCGCGAGCAGCCGCTGCTGCTCGGGTCGATCAAGTCCAACATCGGCCACACCCAGGCCGCCGCGGGCGTCGCGGGCATCATCAAGATGGTCATGGCGATGCGCGAGGGCCAGGTCCCGAAGACCCTGCACGTGGCCGAGCCGACCCCGCAGGTCGACTGGACCGAGGGCGAGGTCGAGCTGTCGGTCGACACGACGCCGTGGCCGGCGACCGGCCGCCCGCGCCGGGCCGGCGTGTCGTCGTTCGGCATCAGCGGCACCAACGCGCACATCGTGCTGGAGCAGGCCCCTCCCGCGGAGACCGGGGACGAGCCGGGCGCGGGGCCCGAGGTCGAGCCGTCGGCGGTGGCGTGGGTGCTGTCCGGCCGCACCCGCCAGGCGGTCCGCGACCAGGCGGCCCAGCTCGCCGCGCACCTGGACCTCCACCCGGGCCTGCGCCCGGTGGACGTGGCGGACTCGCTGGTCGGCACGCGCGCCGCGCTGGAGCACCGCGCGGTCGTGGTCGGCGAGGACGTCGACCGGCTGCGCGCCGGCGTGGCGGCGCTCGGCGCGGGCGAGTCCCCGGCCGGCGCGGTCGAGGGCGTCGTCCTGGGCGAGCCGCGGGTGGCGTTCGTGTTCCCCGGCCAGGGTTCGCAGTGGGCGGGCATGGCCGTGGAGCTGCTGGAGTCCTCGCCGGTGTTCGCCGAGCGGATGCGCGAGTGCGCGGTGGCGCTGGAGCCCTTCGTGGACTGGCGGCTGCTGGACGTGGTCCGGGGCGCGGAGGGCGCGCCGTCGCTGGACCGCGTGGACGTGGTGCAGCCGGTGCTGTGGGCGGTCATGGTGTCGCTCGCGGAGGTGTGGCGCGCCTCGGGCGTGCGGCCGGACGCGGTCATCGGCCACTCCCAGGGCGAGATCGCCGCGGCGTGCGTCGCGGGCGCCCTGTCGCTGCGCGACGGCGCGGCGGTGGTGGCCCTGCGCAGCCTGGCCATCGCCGAGGACCTGGCGGGCAAGGGCGGCATGATGTCGGTCCTGCTGCCCGCCGACGACGTGCGCGGCCGGCTGCCCGAGGGCGTGTCCGTGGCCACGGTCAACGGCACGCGCTCCGTGGTGGTGTCCGGCGACCCGGGCGCCCTGGACGCCTTCGGCGCGGAGCTGGCCGCGGAGGGCGTGCGGGTCAAGCGCATCGCCGTGGACTACGCCTCGCACTCCGCGCACGTGGAGTCGATCCGCGAACGGCTGCTGGAGGTGTTGGCCGACATCGAGCCGCGCACCTCGGACGTGCCGTTCTGCTCCACCGTCACCGGCGACTTCGTCGACACCGCCGGGCTGGGCGCCGAGTACTGGTACACCAACCTGCGCGAGACCGTCGACTTCGTCGGCGCCACGCGCAACCTGCTCGGCGCCGGGCACGCGGTGTTCGTGGAGTGCAGCCCGCACCCGGTGCTGACCATGGGCATCCAGGAGACCGCCGAGGAGGCCGGGCACGACGTGGCGGCCGTGGGCTCGCTGCGCCGCGACGACGGCGGCCTGCCGCGGGTGCTGCTGTCCCTGGGCGAGGCGTGGGCGCGCGGCGTCGCGGTGGACTGGGCGGGGATGCTCGCGCCCGCCGCGCCGCGCCGCGTGCCGCTGCCGACCTACGCGTTCCAGCGCCGCCGCTTCTGGCTCGACGCCACCGGCCCGGCCGGCGACGTGTCCTCGGCGGGTCTCGGCTCGGCCGACCACCCGCTGCTGGGCGCGGCCATCGCGGTGGCCGGCTCGGACGAGGCGCTGCTCACCGGCCGCCTCGCCCTGGACACCCACCCGTGGCTGGCCCACCACGCGCTGTCCGGCACGCCGCTGCTGCCCGGCACCGCGCTGGTGGAGCTGGCCGTGCGGGCGGGCGACCAGGTCGGCTGCGACCGGGTCGAGGAGCTGACCCTGGAGGCGCCGCTGCTGCTGCCCGAGCGGGGCGGCGTCCGCGTGCAGGTGCACGTCGGGGCGCCCGACCACGCGGGTCGCAGGCCGGTGACCGTGCACTCCCGCCCGGAGGGCGCCGCGGCCGACGCGCCGTGGACCCGGCACGCCGCCGGCTTCCTCGCCGAGGGGACCGTCCGGCCCGACTTCAGCCTGGTGGCGTGGCCGCCGCCCGGCGCGCAGCCGATCGACCTCGCCGGCGCGTACGAGGCGCTGGCCGGTCGCGGCTACGAGTACGGCCCGGCGTTCCGGGGCCTGCGCGCGGCGTGGCGGCTCGGCGACGACGTCTACGCCGACGTGGCGCTGCCCGAGGAGCTGCGCCAGGACGCGGCGGGCTACGGCCTGCACCCGGCGCTGCTCGACTCCGCGCTGCACTCGGTGCTGGTGCTGGAGCAGGAGTCCGACGGCGACCGGCCGCCGCAGCTGCCGTTCTCCTGGACCGGCGTCTCGCTGTTCGCCACCGGCGCCGCCGCGCTGCGGGTCAAGCTGACCCCGGTCGGCGCGGGCGGCCTGGCGATCAGGGTCGCCGACCAGGCGGGCGCGCCCGTCGCGTCGGTCGACGACCTGCTGTCCCGCGAGGTCGTGGTGGTCGCGCCGGGCGTGCCGGACGCGCTGTTCAGGCTCGACTGGACCGGCGTGACCGCCGACCCGACCACCGGGCGCGTGGTCGTGCTGGGCAACGCGCTGGGCAAGTACGTGCCGAAGGTCGACGGGCTGGGCTCGTTCACCGACGACGTGCCCGAGTGGGTCGTGCTGCCGGTGAAGTCCTCGGCGACGCCGCGCGCGGCGGTGGACGAGGTGCTGGCGGTGGCCCGCGAGTGGCTGGCCGACGACCGGTTCGCGGCGTCGCGCCTGGTGGTGCTGACCCGCGGCGGCGCGGCGGTCGGCGACGTGCCGGTTGACCAGGCGGTGGCCGCGGTCCACGGCCTGGTGCGGGCGGCGGAGTCCGAGAACCCGGACCGGTTCGTGCTGGTCGACACCGACTCCTGGCCGGTGTCGTGGGAGGAGCTGCTGATCGCCCTCGGCTCGGGTGAGCCCGAGGTGGCGATCCGCGGCGAGGAGCTGTTCGCGCCGAGGCTCGCGCGGGCGACCGCCGGTTCGGAGGCGTTCACCTGGGACGCCGAGGACGCGGTGCTGGTCACCGGTGGCACGGGTGGTCTGGGCGCGCTGGTGGCCCGGCACCTGGTGGTGGAGCACGGTGTGCGGGGCTTGGTGCTGACCTCGCGCCGCGGTCTGGACGCGCCGGGCGCGGTGGAGCTGCGCGACGAGCTGGCCGGGCTGGGCGCGACGGTGGACGTGGTGGCGTGCGACGTGGCCGACCGCGACTCGCTGGCCGAGGTGCTGGGCGGCATCCAGCGCCTCGGCGGCGTGGTGCACACCGCGGGTGTGCTCGACGACGGTCTGGTGTCGTCGATGTCGGTCGAGCAGGTGGACGCGGTGTGGCGGCCCAAGGCCGACGGCGCCCGTCACCTGGACGAGTTGACCCGCGACCGCGACCTCAAGGCGTTCGTGGTCTTCTCCTCGGCGGCCGGGCTCGTGGACGGCGGCGGCCAGGGCAACTACGCGGCGGCCAACGTCTACGTGGACGCCCTGGTGCGGGCGCGGCGCGCGGAAGGCCTGCCGGGCGTCTCGCTCGCGTGGGGCTTCTGGGCGGAGCGCAGCGGCATGACCGGCCACCTGTCCGATGTGGACATCGCGCGGATGGCGCGGTCCGGCGTCAAGGGCCTCACCAGCGAGGAGGGCCTGGCGCTGTTCGACGCCGCCCTCTCCCTGGACGAGCCGCTGCTGGCGCCGATGCACCTGGACACGGCCGCGCTGCGCGAGCGCGGCGCGGTGCCGGCGCTGCTGCGCGGCCTGGTCCGGCAGCCGGTGCGCCGGGTGTCCGGCCCGGTCGAGGACCAGGGCGGCACCGGCCTGGCGGGCGAGCTGGCGGCCCTGCCCGAGGCCGACCGCGAGCGCGTGCTGCTGGACCTGGTGCGCTCGCACGTGGCCGCGGTGCTGGGCCACGACAGCGCCGACGGCGTCGAGCCGCGCCGGGCGTTCCGCGACCTGGGCTTCGACTCGCTGGCCTCGGTCGAGCTGCGCAACCGGCTCAACGCGGCCACCGGCCTGCGGCTGCCCGCGACGCTGGTGTTCGACCACCCGAACCCGCAGGTGCTGGCCGAGCTGCTGAAGTCCGAGCTGCTGGGCGACGACGAGGCGGCGGACGCCGGCACGGCCGCGGTCGCGACCGGCGGCCCCGCCGGGGACGACCCGATCGCGATCGTCGCGATGAGCTGCCGCTTCCCCGGCGAGGTCCGCACGCCCGAGCAGCTGTGGCGGCTGCTGGCCGAGGGCGAGCACGGGATCACCGCGTTCCCCTCCGACCGCGGCTGGGACCACGAGGCCCTGTTCGACCCGGAGCCGGGCAAGGTCGGCAAGACCTGCTCGCTGGAGGGCGGCTTCCTGCACGACGCGGCGGACTTCGACGCCGAGTTCTTCGGGATCAGCCCGCGCGAGGCGCAGGCGATGGACCCGCAGCAGCGGTTGCTGCTGGAGACGTCGTGGGAGGCGCTGGAGCGGGCGGGCATCGACCCGAGCTCGCTGCGCGGCAGCCGCACGGGCGTGTTCGCGGGCATCATGTACAACGACTACGCGACCCGCCTGACCTCGGTGCCCGACGAGCTGGCCGGCTACGTCGGCAACGGTTCGCTGGCGTCGGTGGCGTCCGGCCGCGTGTCCTACGTGCTGGGCCTGGAGGGCCCGGCGGTGTCGGTGGACACGGCGTGCTCGTCGTCGCTGGTGTCGATCCACCTCGCGGCGCAGGCGCTGCGGTCGGGCGAGTGCACGCTCGCCCTGGCCGGCGGCGTGAGCGTGATGGCCACGCCCGAGACGTTCCTGGACTTCAGCCTCCAGCGCGGCCTGGCGCTGGACGGCCGGGCCAAGTCCTTCTCGGCGGACGCGGACGGCACGGCGATGTCCGAGGGCGTGGGCATCCTGGTGCTGGAGCGCCTGTCCGACGCCCAGCGCAACGGCCACAAGGTGCTGGCCGTCGTCCGCGGCAGCGCGGTGAACCAGGACGGCGCGTCCAACGGTCTGACCGCGCCCAACGGCCCGTCGCAGCAGCGGGTGATCCGCGCCGCGCTGTCGGCGGCAGGCCTGTCGCACACCGAGGTCGACGCGGTCGAGGCGCACGGCACGGGCACCCGCCTGGGTGACCCGATCGAGGCGCAGGCGCTCATGGTCACGTACGGCCAGGACCGGGACGAGCCGCTGTGGCTGGGCTCGATCAAGTCCAACATCGGCCACACGCAGGCCGCGGCCGGCGTGGCGGGCGTGATGAAGATGGTCATGGCGATGAGCCAGGGCGTGCTGCCGCGAACCCTGCACGTGGGGGAGCGGACGCCGCAGGTCGACTGGTCCGAGGGCAACGTCGAGCTGCTCACCGAGCCGCGCGAGTGGCCGGCGACCGGCCGCCCGCGCCGGGCCGGCGTGTCGTCGTTCGGCATCAGCGGCACCAACGCGCACATCGTGCTGGAGCAGGCGCCCGCCACCGAGGTCGCGGAAGCGCCCGCGGAGGCGTCGCCGCTGGTCCCGCTGGTGCTGTCGGCGCACAGCGAGTCCGCGCTGCGCGACCGCGCGGCGGGGCTCCACGAGGCGCTCGCCGGCTCCGCGAACCTGGCCGACGTGGTCTACTCCGCGGCGACCACGCGGGCGGCGCTGGAGCACCGCGCGGCCGTCGTGCCCGGCGACCGGGAGGACGTGCTCGCGGCGCTGGAGGCGCTGGCGCGCGACGGCGAGGGGCCGGGCGTGGTCCGGGGCAAGCGGGCGGGCGGCAAGCTCGCCCTGCTGTTCACCGGCCAGGGCTCGCAGCGCCTCGGCATGGGCCGCGAGCTGCGCGCCGCGTCGCCGGTGTTCGCCGCGGCGTTCGACGAGGCCTGCGCGCTGATGGACGCCGAGCTGGGCGTGTCCCTGGCCGACGTGGTCTTCGGCGAGGACCGGGAGGCGCTGGACCAGACCCGGTTCAGCCAGCCCGCGCTGTTCGCCTTCGAGGTGGCGCTGTTCCGGCTCCTGGAGTCCTGGGGAATCCGGCCCGACCTCGTCGCCGGCCACTCCATCGGCGAGCTGGCCGCCGCCCACGTGGCCGGCGTGTTCTCCCTGGCCGACGCCTGCCGGCTGGTCGCCGCCCGCGGCCGGCTCATGCAGTCGATGAGGCCGGACGGCGCGATGGTCTCGGTGATCGCCACCGAGGACCAGGTGCGCCAGTGGATCGCGGGCCGCGAGGACCGCGTCGACGTGGCCGCGGTCAACGGCCCGGCGTCGGTCGTCGTCTCCGGCGACGAGGCGGTGCTCGACGAGCTGGAGAGCCGCTGGCGGGCCGAGGGCCGCAAGACGAAGCGGCTGCGCGTCTCGCACGCGTTCCACTCGCCGCACACCGAGGCGGTGCTCGACGAGTTCCGCGCGGTCGCCGCGGCGGTGTCCTACGCCGAGCCGCGGGTGCCGGTGGTGTCCAACGTGACCGGCAGCGTGGCCGGCGCGGGCGAGCTGACCGACCCGGGGTACTGGGTGCGGCACGTGCGGGGCGCGGTGCGCTTCCACGACGGCGTGCGGGAGCTGGAGGCGCGCGGCGCCACCACGTTCCTGGAGGTCGGGCCGGACGCGGTGCTGACCGCGATGGGCCGCGACTGCCTGCTCGACCCGGCCGAGGCGCTGCTGGTGCCCACCCTGAGGGCCGACCGCCCGGAGGCCGGGGCGGTGGCCGCCGCGCTGGGCGCGCTGTTCGCCCGCGGCGCGTCCCCCGACTGGGGCGCGGTGTTCGCGGGTTCCGGCGCTCGCCGCGTCGACCTGCCCACCTACCCGTTCCAGCGCCGCAGGTTCTGGCTCGACGCGCCCGTCGGCGCGGGCGACGTCACCGGCCTCGGCCAGGTCGACGCCGGGCACCCGCTGCTGGGCGCGGTGGTCGGGCTGGCCGACGGCGACGGCGCGGTGTTCACCGGCAGGCTGTCGCTGCGCACCCACCCGTGGCTGGCCGACCACGCCATCTCCGGCGAGGTGATCCTCCCGGGCACGGCGTTCGTGGAGCTGGCGGTGCGCGCGGGCGACCAGGTCGGGTGCGACCGGGTCGAGGAGCTGACCCTGGAGGCGCCGCTGGCGCTGCCCGAGCGCGGCGGCGTGGTGCTCCAGGTGGTGGTCGGCAACGCCGACGACAGCGGTCGCCGCACGCTGACCGTGCACTCGCGGTCGGACTACTCGTCGACCGGCGCGGAGGACGCGCCGTGGACCCGGCACGCCTCCGGCGTGCTCGCGGCGGGCGCGCCGGTCGTCGCGCCCGACCTGGACGAGTGGCCGCCCGCGGACGCCGTCGAGGTGGACCTGGCGGGCCGCTACGAGACCTTGGCCGACCAGGGCTACCGCTACGGCCCGGTGTTCCAGGGCCTGCGCGCGGCCTGGCGGCGAGGTGCGGACGAGGTGTTCGGCGAGGTCGTGCTGCCCGACGAGGCGGCGGTGGACGCGGGCCGGTTCGGCCTGCACCCGGCGCTGCTCGACGCGGCCCTGCACACCGCGATCCTGCTGGACGAGGCCGAGGACGGCGTGAGCGTGCCGTTCGCGTGGCGGGACGTGGCGCTGCACGCGACCGGCGCGTCCGTGCTCCGCGTGCGGCTGACCCGGACCGGCCCCGAGGACTACGCGTTCGCGCTGGCCGACGCGGTCGGCAGCCCGGTCGCCACGGTCGGCTCGCTGACCGTGCGGCCGCTGCCGACCGCGCGGCCCGCCGCGGCCGTGCGGCACGACGCGCTGTTCCAGCTCGACTGGACCCCGGTGCTCGGCGCGGCGGACACCCCGGCGCGGCTGGCGGTGATCGGCTCGGCGACCCGCTTCGCCGCCGAGGCCTCCTACCCCGACCTGGCCGCGATGTCGGCCGCGACCGGCCCGCAGGGGCCCGACGCGGTGCTGCTGCCGGTGGAGTCGCCGGCCGGCGACCCGGTGGTCGCGGGCCGCGAGGTCCTCGACCGGGTGATGACGGCCGTGCGGCACTGGGCGCTCGACGAGCGGTTGGGCCGGACGCGGCTGGTGGTCGTCACGACCGGCGCGGTCGCGGTGGACGACGACGACACCGTGCCGGGGCTGGCGCAGTCGCCGCTGTGGGGCCTGCTGCGCTCCGCTCAGGTGGAGCACCCGGGCGTGGTGACGATCGTGGACACCGACGGCGAGCCGGCCTCCGACCTGGCGCTGGCCGCGGCGCTGACCGCGGGCGAGCCGCAGCTGGCGGTGCGCCGGGGCCGGGTGTTCGTGCCGAGGCTGGTCCGGGCGGGCGGGTCCGCGGGCGAGCCCGCGTTCACCGACCGCGGCACGGTCCTGGTGACCGGCGGCACGAGCGGCGTCGGCGCGGCGGTGGCTCGGCACCTGGTCACCGACCACGGCGTGCGGCGGCTGCTGCTGACCAGCAGGCGCGGCGCGGCGGCGCCGGGCGTGCCGGAGCTGGTGGCCGAGCTGACCCGGCACGGCGCGCGGGTGGACGTGGCGGCGTGCGACGTGGCCGACCGCGAGGCGGTGGCCGGGCTGCTCGACGGGGTCGAGCTGTCCGCCGTGGTGCACGCGGCGGGCGCGGTCGACGACGCGCTGCTGGCCAACCTCACCCGCGGGCAGGTGGACGCGGCGTGGCGGCCCAAGGCCGCGGCGGCGTGGCACCTGCACGAGCTGACCCGCGACGCCGACCTGACCGCGTTCGTGCTGTTCTCCTCGCTGGCCTCGGTCACGGGCGGCGCGGGGCAGTCGGCCTACGCCGCGGCCAACGGCTTCCTCGACGCCCTGGCCCGGCACCGCCGGTCGCTCGGGCTGCCGGGCACGTCGCTGGCCTGGGGCCTGTGGACCGGCGTGGGCAGCGCGATGACCGGAAACCTGGACGAGCGCGACCTCAAGCGCATGGCCGACTCCGGCGTGCTGCCGCTGAGCCCGGAGGACGGGCTGGCGCTGTTCGACGCGGCGGTGGCGGCGGACCGGGCGGACCTCGTGCCCGCGCGGCTGGACCTGGCCGCGGTGCGGTCGGCGGGCGAGGTCGTGCCGCCGGTGTTCCGCGCGCTGGTGCGCGGCGCCACCCGGCGGGCCGCCCAGGTGGGCGTGGCGCAACCGGCCGCGTCGCTGGCCGACCGCCTCGCGGCGCTGCCGGCGACCGAACGGCGCAAGCACCTGCTCGACCTGGTCCGCGGCCTGGTGGCGGGCGTGCTCGGCCACGACGGGCCGCACGCGGTGGACCCGGACCGCGGCTTCCTGGAGCTGGGCTTCGACTCGCTGGCCGCCGTGGAGCTGCGCAACCGGGTCGGTGAAACCGCCGGGGTGCGGTTGTCGGCGACGTTGGTTTACGACCACCCGACCCCGGCCGCCGTCGCGGAGCTGCTCCACGCCGAGCTGGTCGGAGAGGTGGAAGTCACACCCTCCGTTGAATCGGAACTGGCAAGGCTCGAATTGCTCGTGGATTCCGCGTCGCCCGACGAGGAGGAGCGTGCCCGGGTCGAGTCCAGGCTCCGCGCCCTGCTGGCCCGCTGGGCGGCGCCCGGCGCGGCGGGCGACGCGGCGTCCGGGCAGGACGCCGAGTTGGACTCCGTGACCGCCGACGAGCTGTTCGACCTGCTGGACGAGGAGCTGGAGGCCTCGGACTGACCGAGTCCCGCCCGAAACACGCGCCGCCCCGGGAAGCCGAAGTTAACGGTTGACCGGGGCGGCGTCGTCGTGGCCGGGTGTCCCCGGCGCTTCGTGGCGCTCCTGTTGCGAGGAAGTGTCCAGGAGGGAACGCATCAGGGAAAAAAGTGTCCCAACGCTCCGCACGGCCCAGTATCTACCGGCGAGTTAAATGACCGTTCGGGCAAACGTGATGAACTTTCGTTTTTTACACCTATTTGTGGTACACATTCGTCTTGTACGTTTGTATACCGGCGGTTAGGGTCCCATCCAGTCATCATTTGACTGCACAGCGTTGTGTCTGTACCGACGCCGCAACAGCTGAACTGGGGGAGTCAACTTTGAGTCTCGTCGAGCGCGAGCACCTGCTAGACCAATTAGACGCGATATTCACCGGGAGCGTGGCGGGCAACGGCCACGTGGTGCACGTCGGCGGCCCCGGCGCGAGCGGCAAGACCGCTCTCGTGCGTGCCTTCGGCGAGCGCGCCGCGGCCGGCGGCGCGCTCGTGCTGACCGCGACCTGCTCCCGTGCGGAGCGCGGGGTCAACGGCGGCGTGCTGGCGCAGTTCGCCGCGGGGCTGCCCGTGGAGGTCACCGAACGACTGGGGAGGCTGCTGGACGTCGAGCGCGTGGGCGCGCCGACGACCGCGGCCCAGGAGAGCACGACCCCCGACACCGGGGCGCAACAGCACTCGCAGACCGTCCGAGCGGTCCGCGAAGTGCTGTTCGACGCGGCGAAGGCCCAGCCCCTCGTGCTGGTGGCCGACGACGTGGAGTACGCCGACTCGTGCACCTTGCAGGCGCTGCTGCACCTCCAGCGCAGGCTCAGCGGTGCGCGGATCATGCTGGTGCTGACCGAGTCCGACCACTCGCGGCACGTCAACGCCCTGTTCCGGGCCGAGCTGACCAGGACGCCGTGGTTCACCCCGGTCCGCCTGTCCCCGTTGTCGCCGCGTGGCGTGGCGCGCATCGTCGCCGAGGAGCTGGACCAGCGCACCGCCACCGCGCTGGCGCCGGCCTACCACGCCATGACCGGCGGCAACCCGTTACTGGTCAAGGCGCTGGTGCAGGACCACCGCACCGCCGTGTTCACCGAGGACGGCGACCCCGGTGACGGCGTGACCGCCGGGGAGGCGTTCCGCCAGGCAGTGCTCGCCTGCCTGCACCGGTGGGAGCCGGGGATGCTCGACGTGGTGCGCGCGGTGGCCGTGCTGGGCGAGAACGCGACGCCCGAGCTGCTCGGCCGCCTGCTCGGCCGCAAGACCGCCTCGGTCGTCGAGGTGCTCACCGCGCTCAACCACACCGGGTTGCTCGACGACGGTCGTTTCCGCCACCCGGCCGTCCGGGCGGCGGTGCTGGCCGACCTGGGCGTCGACGAGCTGGCCGCGGCGCACCAGCGCGCGGCCGGCCTGCTCTACGCCGAGGGCCTGCCCAGCGCGGACATCGCCGCGCACCTGAGCGCCGCCGGCGCCGCCACCGCGCCGTGGGCGGTCGCCGTGCTGCGGGACGCCGCCGACACCGCGCTGGCCGAGCACCGGCCGGAGCGGGCGGTGGAGTTCCTGAAGCTGGCGCGCGCCAGCTGCCCGGAGGACGACGCGGCCGGGCGCGCCGCGCTCGCCGCCGCGCTGGCCGCCGTGCAGTGGCGGGCCACCCCGTCGGTGGTGTCCCGGCACCTGCCCGAGCTGCGCGAGGCCGCCGAGCGCGGGCTGCTCGGCGTGCGCGAGACCCGGGCGCTGCTGCGCTACCAGCTGTGGTTCGGCCGGACCGCCGAGGCCAGGGACACCCTGCGGCGGTTGGAGGAGACCGCCGCGGAGAGCCCCCACTCGCCGGCCGCCAGCGAGCACCGGGTGCTGCGGGACTGGGTGCGCTGGCTGCACCCGACCGTGGCCGACGCCGTGCCCGTCGGCGCCGGCGACCGGCGCTCGGCGCTGGTCCGCGACCACCAGGAGGACCTGGTGGCCACGGCGGAGCGCCTGCTGCGCAACTGCTGGGCGCCCGACAGCGCGCCGGAGGGCGCCTCGTACGCGTTGCTGACGCTGGCGGCGTGCGGCGAGGTCGGCCGGGCCAAGCACTGGTGCGACACGCTGCGCGGCGACGTCGGCACCGGCAACGCCGCCACGTGGAAGGCGGTGCTGGCCGACGTGCGGGCGCACATCGCGCTGATGGAGGGCGACCTGGCCACCGCCGAGCGCCAGGCCCGCCTCGCGCTCACCGCGCTGTCCTCGCACAACTGGGGTCCGGCCATCGCCTCGCCGCTCGCGGCGCTGGTGCTGGCCACCTCGGCGACCGGCAAGCACGACGAGGCCGAGGCGCAGCTCAAGCGCGCCGTCCCGGTGGCCGCGCAGAACACCTGGCACTGGGCGGTGTACCTGCGGGCCAGGGGACAGGCGAACCTGGCCGCGGGCAGGGCGCACGCCGCCCTGGCCGACTTCGAGGCGTGCGGCGAGCTTGCCGTGCACTGGGACCTCGACCTGCCCGCGCTGCTGCCGTGGCGCTCCGACCTGGCGCAGGCGTACCTGCGGCTGAACCGGATCGACCGCGCCGGCGAGCTGGTGCTGGCGCAGCTGGAGCGGCCGACGGCGGACAACCCGCGGGTTCGCGGCGTGTCGCTGCGGGTGCTGTCGTCGTCGATCGAGCTCAAGCAGCGGCTGCCCATGCTGCGCGAGGCCGCGGCGCTGTTCCAGGGCTGCGGCGACCAGGTCGAGCTGTCCGTCGCGCTGGCCCTGCTCAGCAGCACCCACCACGCGCTGGGCGAGTTCGGCGCGGCCAAGGTCGTGGCCAAGCGCGCGCTGCGGATGGCCGAGGGCTGCCAGGCCGAGTCGCTGTGCCGCCAGTTCCTGCCCCGCGGCCTGGTCCTGGACGAGGCCGAGGGCGAGGAGGAGGAAGCGGCGGAGGTCGACAGCCGCGGCGCGGCGCACGAGCCCGACGACCTGGCCACGCTGAGCACCGCCGAGCGGCGGGTCGCGGCGCTGGCCGCGCTGGGCCACACCAACCGGGAGATCAGCCGCAAGCTCTACATCACGGTGAGCACCGTGGAGCAGCACCTGACCCGGGTCTACCGGAAGCTGAAGGTGCGACGCCGCACCGACCTGCCGACGGGGCTCCCGATGGGCGCGCTGGACATGTGGGCCGCGGAGGCCCCGACGGTCACCGCGCCCCAGCCGACACCGGGGCACCCGACAGGGCACGCGACAGGGCACACACCGGTGCAGCGCTCGGCGCGAGACCCGCGCCAGGGCGCACGCTCGACGTCCGGTGGCGTGATCCGGCGCTGACCGCGCCGCGCACCGCGCCCAGTTTCACCCAGCCGAGCCGCATCGACACCCGATCGGGTGTCGATGCGGCTCGGTCTTGTCGGGGGTCCGTGGTGTGATCAGGAGGCGCGGGCGGTTCGCGCCCCGGCCCACCGCCGGGGTGGGCCTGGGCCCACCTCAGGTGTGCTCCTAGGTCCATGGAACGTGAACGGCGTTCCCCCTAGCGTTAGCGGCAAGGCACGAGGACGAGTACCAACAGGAATGCGGGTGAGTGGCGATGTTTGGCGGTAGGCGGAGGGACCAGCACGGCGGGAACGGCAGCGCACCCGCGGCCGTGCGCCTGGACTCTGTCCGCAAGACCTACGGCAAGGGTGACAGCGCGGTGGAGGCGCTGCGCGGCGTCGACATCGCGCTGGACTACGGCAGCTTCACCGCGGTCATGGGCCCGTCCGGTTCGGGCAAGAGCACGTTCCTCCAGTGCGCGGCAGGACTCGACCAGCCGACGACCGGCGCGGTCATCCTCGACGGCATCGACCTGACCGGCATGAGCGAGGTCCAGCTGACCGAGCTGCGCCGGGAGCGGGTCGGCTTCATCTTCCAGAGCTTCAACCTGCTGCCCGCGCTGACCGTCGAGCAGAACGTCACGCTGCCGATGAAGCTGGCCGGTCGCAAGATCGACCGCAACCGCGTCGCGGACGTCATCCGCCGGGTCGGCCTCGACCAGCGCCGCTCGCACCTGCCCGGTGAGCTCTCGGGTGGTCAGCAGCAGCGCGTGGCGATCGCCCGCGCGCTCGTGTCCGAGCCCGCCGTCGTGTTCGCCGACGAGCCGACCGGCGCGCTCGACACCCGCACCGCGCTGGAGGTGCTGGACCTGATGCGAGAGTCGGTCCTGGTCAGCGGTCAGACCATCGTGATGGTCACGCACGACCCGGTGGCCGCCTCGCACGCGGACAGCGTCATCTTCCTCATCGACGGCCAGATCATCGGGCAGCTCAAGCACCCGACCGCCGAGGCCGTCGCCGAGCGGATGACCCACCTGACCGCGATGGTCGAGCGCCCGCAGCGCTCGTTCAGCCTGAGCCAGGCCCAGGGCCAGGGCCGGCGTGATCGAGGGGGCAACTACTGATGTGGCAGCTCGCTCTCCGCACGCTCCGGTACCGCAAGGCGGGGTTCATCGCGACGTTCATCGCGGTGTTCCTCGGATCGGGCCTGGTGATCGCGTGCGCCGGCCTCATGGAAACCGGCATCACCGTCGCGGTGCCGCCGCAACGGCTGGCCGCGGCCCCCGTCGTGGTCAGCGGGCAGCAGTCGTACCTGGTGCCCAAAGAGGACCCCAACGACCTCAAGGACATGAAGACCGTGGCGCTCGCCGAGCGCCAGTGGCTCGACCCGGAGATGGCCGACGAGCTGGCCTCGGTCGACGGTGTGGAGCGGGTGGTCGCCGAGACCAACGTGGCCGCGACCGTCCTGCGGGAGGGACGCCCGGTGCAGGCCGGGCCGCAATCCCTGGGCCACGCCTGGGAATCGGCGCAGCTCGGGCCGTTCGCCCTGGTCGAGGGCGACGAGCCGACCCGTGACCGCGACGTGGTGCTCGACGCGGCCACCGCGAACCTGGCCGGCGTGAAGGTCGGCGACCAGGTCGACGTGGTGACCAACGGCGCCGCGGACTCCTTCCGCGTCACGGGCCTGGTGCCCGCGGCGGAGCAGGACCCGCAGTCGCTGCTGTTCTTCGCCGACTCGGCGATCTCCGACCTCGGCGAGCACGGCGGCCAGGTCAGCTCCTTCGGCCTGTTCCTGCGCCCCGGCGTGGACGTCGAGGCGTTCCAGGAGTCCCTGGAGGACAGGTTCGCCGGGCAGCCCTACTCGGTGCTGATCGAGGACGACCGCGGTCTCGCGGAGCACCCGGAGGCCGTCGGCGGCCGGGCGCAGCTCATCCCGCTCGCCGCGGTGTTCGGCGGCATGGCGGTGTTCATCGCGATGTTCGTCGTCTCCAGCACGCTCGGCCTGTCGATCCAGCAGCGCCAGAAGGAGATCGCGTCGCTGCGGGCCATCGGCGGCACGCCGGCGCAGGTGCGCCGGATGATCATCGGCGAGGCGTTCTTCGTCGGCGTCATCGCCGCGGTGCTCGGCTGCCTGCCCGGCATCGTGATCGGGCCGCTGATGTTCGAGCTCATCTCCGAGGCCGGGGTCATCTCGCCGGTCGTGGAGTACCGCCAGGGCTTCTTCGCCTACCTGATCGGCCCGGTGGTGGCGCTGCTGAGCGCGCTGCTCGCCGCCCGCATCACCAGCTCCCGCGCCGCCAAGGTGAACCCGGTCGAGGCGATGGCCGAGGCGTCGGTGCAGCGCAAGTGGGTCACGTTCCCGCGCGTGCTGTTCGCGGTGCTGTTCTTCCTGATCGGCATCGGCCTGTTCATCGTGACCGGCGCGTTCATGACGGGCCCGGTGGCCTCGGCCACGGCCGGCCCGGCGGTGATGGCGTGGGCGATCGGCCTGGCGCTGATCAGCCCCGGCCTGACCAAGGTGATCGGCCGCCTGTTCGCCGCACCGGTGCGCGCCGCCGGCGGGGTGGTCGGGTACCTGGCCAACAACAACATGCGGCTGCGCTCGGTGCGCATGGCCGCGGCGGTCACGCCGATCATGCTCGCGGTCGGCATCGCGCTGTCGAACTTCTACATCTCGACCACGCAGGAGGCCGCGGCGTTCCGCTGGTTCGCCGAGGACCTGCGGACCGACGCGGTGGTGTCCTCGTCCACCGGCGGTTTCACGCCGGAGGTCGTGGACCAGGTGCGGTCGGTCGAGGGCGTCGAAGCCGCCACCCGGTACGTGACCAGCGCGGGGTGGATCGACAAGCCCTACGACGGTTCGCACGTCTCCAGCCCGTGGCCGATGCAGGGCGTGGACGGCGAGAGCGCGGCGCAGATCACCGGCATCACGCCGGTCGAGGGCGACCTCGCCGGCCTGACCGGCTCGACCGCCGGGCTGCCGGTGGCGCAGGCCACCGAGATCGGCGTGGGCGTCGGTGACAAGGTGACGCTGCGCCTGGGCGACCGGGAGCAGGCCGAGGTGACGGTCGTGGCGCTGTACGAGGCCAAGGAGGGCTACGAGACGCTCCTGGTGTCCGCGGACCTGCTGGCCGAGCACACCACCACGGGCCTGGCGCAGCAGATCCTGGTCAAGGGCGCGCCCGGCGCCTCGTCCGAGGCGGTGATGGCGGCGGTGGGCGAACGGGTGGCCTCGGTGCCCGGCGCGATCGTCGGCGACAACTCGTCGATCGTCACCTTCGCCAAGGGCACGGAGACGCAGACCTGGGTGAACTACCTCCTGGTCGGCCTGATCACCGGGTACACGCTGATCTCGGTGGCGAACACGCTGGTCATGGCGACCGCCTCGCGCAAGCGGGAACTGGGCGTGCAGCGGCTGATCGGCACCACGCCGCGGCAGGTGATGCAGATGCTCGCGCTGGAGGCGTCGGTGGTCGCGGCGATCGGCATCGTCCTCGGCACCTTCGCCTCGATAGCCACGCTGATGCCCTTCAGCATCGTGGTGCTGGACCGACCACTGCCGGCGGGACCGGTGTGGATCTTCCTGGCGGTGGTGGTCGGAGCGTTCGCGCTGACCCTGGCGGCGACGCTGCTGCCGGCCCGCAAGATCCTCGCGGTGCCCTCGGCGGAAGCCGCAAGGGCGGCCGACTGACCCCCCTCGTACCACCCCCCAATCGGGCCCCGGAGCCTCCTCCCCCCCTGGCTCCGGGGCCCACCCCCCGTACGAGGGGCGCGCCGCGATCGCCGGGTCCTCCTGGCGGTCGCGGCGCGATCTGTTGTGCGGGTGGTCGGCGGATCCCGCGCCAACGGCCCCGCATCGCCCACCCGGCGGTCAAGTCCTCCAGGCACCTGGCCCGATGCCGCTACAACGTCCTGTTCGCCGTGCTCCGCACCAAGACCCGATGCTCCGCACCAAGACCCGCTACCGCCGCCCTGAATCCGATCCCGCCCCGGGTCGCAGCTTGACAACCACAGAGGGGCACCCCGCGCACCGGGCGCCGCGCCTACTCGGCGGCGTGCCCGTCGCGGCCGGCGGGGGAGTTCAGGTACGTCAGGACGGCCAGCACGCGCCGGTTGTGGTCGTCGGACTGGATGATGTCCAGCTTCGTGAAGATGCTCGTGGTGTACTTCGCGACCGCGCCCTGGCTGATCACCAGGCGCTGGGCGACCGCGGCGTTGGAGCAGCCCTCCGCCATCAGCGACAGGACCTCGCGCTCCCGCTGGGTCAGCGTCGCCAGCGGCTCGCGGCGCGCGTTGCCCGCCAGCAGGCGGGAGATGACCTGCGGGTCCATCGAGGTGCCGCCGTCCGCGACCCGGCGGACCGCGTCGATGAACTGGTCGCTGTTGAACACCCGGTCCTTGAGCAGGTAACCGATGCCGCCCACGCCGTCGGCCAGCAGCTCCCGGGCGTACAGGCTCTCGACGTGCTGGGACAGCACCAGGATCGGCAGGCCCTTGACCTGTCGCCGCGCCTCCAGCGCGGCCTGGATGCCCTCGTCGGTGAACGTCGGCGGCAGCCGCACGTCCACCACGGCCACGTCCGGTCGCTCGGAGAGCAGCACGGACAGCAGCTGCGGCCCGTTGTCCACCGCGGCCACGATCTCGAAGCCGTGTGACTCCAGCAGCTGGACGAGACCTTGCCTCAGGAGGTAGAGGTCCTCGGCGAGGACGACGCGCACGGCAACTCCAGGGTGATGGCAGTCGGACCCCCGACTGGACTGCGTACGGTCAGCCTACCGTCGAACGTCTCGCACCTGCGGGCGATGCCCCGCAACCCCGTGCCGTGGTCGAGGTCCGCGCCGCCGCGGCCGTCGTCGGCGACGGTGATGCGCAGCAGCTCGTGCGACAGCGTGGCGGTGATCTCCACCTGGCGCGGGTCGGCGTGCTTGGCCGCGTTCGTCAGCAGCTCCGTCACCGCGAAGTAGGCGGCCGACTCCAGCGGCGGGTAGAGCCTGCGCGGCAGGTCCACGGTCAGCTCGACGTCCAGCGGGCTCTCCAGGGCCAGCGCCTCGATGGCCGGGCCGAGGCCGCGCTCGGCCAGCACGGGCGGGTGGATGCCGCGCACCAGGTCCCGCAGCTCCTGCAACGCCTTCACCGACGCCTCGCGCGCCTCGGTGAGCAACGTGCGGGCGCTGTGCACGTCGGTTTCCAGGTACCGGTCCACCGCGCCGAGCTTCATGCCGATCGCGACCAGCCGGGCCTGCGCGCCGTCGTGGAGGTCGCGCTCGATGCGGCGCAGCTCGGCCTCCTGGATGTCGATGATCTCGGAGCGCAGGTGGTTGAGGTGGTTGACCCGGGCCGACAGGAGCGCACCCCTCGTCGGCGACAGCAGCGAGCGGGTGAACACCGCCTGGCCCTGCACCAGGTGCGACGCGGCCCACAACCACAACGAGGCCACCACCAGGCCGACGACCGCGGACAGCGCCGCCGTGGCGCCGGCGTTCTCCTTGAGGTGGAAGAGGCCGCTCCAGAACTTCAGCGGGGCCTCATCCGGGCCGCGCAGCAACAACAGGACGGGTGGCAGCACCACGCCCTGGATGGCGTAGCCCAGCATGGTGACCGGCAGCAGGCCCGAGAGGAAGCCGACGAGCGAGTTCGTCAACGACCACAGCAGGTCGCGCCACGTGGCCGCTTCGACCAACAACCACTGCACGCGCTGGGCGAGTCCGGCGAGCCCGCTCGCGGGCTGGGGCCGGGACAGGTAGGGCTCGGGCACCTCGACGCCCGCGGCGCCGGCCAGCTGGCGGCCCTGGTTCGCGGTCCAGCGCAGCACCCCGATCGCGACCGGCACCAGGACCAGGCCGACGCCCAGCGGGAGGAAGGCCATCGAGACCACGCTGAAGATGAACGAGGCCAGTGACAGCGCGGAGAGCCCCATCAGCAGCACGCCCTGCCAGGTCGCCCTCAGGGCACGGCGGACGTGGGTCTTGAACGCGGTGCTCATCCGGCCGTGTATCCGCCCTGATCGGGGTAGAGGACACACCATTCCACTAGGGATCACCTGGTCGTGTCACCCCCTGGAGGGGTGACGTGTCCGTTTCAGGGGTTCACCCCTGAAACGGACACGGGCACGTGGGCGGCCCGGTCGAGGGGGGAGTCGACCGGGCCGCCGGGCTTGGATCAGGCCTCGATCAGGCCTCGACCGAGGGCCGCCGCTCGACGACCGCGATCTTGCGCGGCTGCGCGCGCTCGGCCACCGGGATGCGGACGGTCAGCACGCCGGCCTCGTAGTCCGCCTCGATCCGCTCGCTGTCCAGGGCGTCGCCCAGGAACACCTGGCGGGAGAACACGCCCCGCGGGCGCTCGGTGACCTGCCACTGGCGCTCGTCGCCGGACTCGGTGGCGCGCTCGGCCCTGACGGTGAGCACGTTGCGCTCGACCTTGAGGTCGATCGTCTCGGGGGAGACGCCCGGCAGGTCGAACTGGACGAAGAACTCGTCACCCCTGCGATAGGCGTCCATCGGCACGGCCGAGGGGCGGAACCGGGTGCCCTCGGAACCGAACACCTGCTGGGTGAGCCGCTCCACTTGCCGGAACGGGTCGGTGCGCATCAACACGGCGCTCGCCTCCTTCATCAGTGCTTCTCGGCGGTCTCACCGCCTTCGAACCTGACAACGGTCGACTCAACTTTGTTGTTCCCGGCGCTGTGCGGTCGGCCGTGTGGTCTCGTTCACACCCGGATGGCGGCGAGGAAGTCGCGGGCGATCGCGGACACCAGGTCCGGCCTGAACCGGGCGAGCGCGGGCAGGGCCAGCTCCCACCGGTGCAGCGCGACGACGGCGACGACCAGTCGGTCCGCCTCGGCTTCCGGCACGTGCGGCACGAGCGCCGCCAGCGCCCGCGCCCGCGCGTCGGGGTCCTCGACCCGGTCGGCGACCGCCCGCGCCCGCTCGGCGCCGGCGATCTCGGCCACCAGCGGCACCAGGGCGGCCAACGCCTCCGCCCGCCACGCCGGCAGGGCGATGGCACCGGCCAGCCGCTCGGCGCGGGCCAGTTCGCCGCACCGCGCCGCCGCCGTCACGACGTCGCACCACGCCTGCGCGCGCTGCGACGTGCGGTCGACCTGCCGGACCGCTTCGACCAGCTCGTCGGTGGTGACGGGCTCACTGGCGCTGACCGGCTCACCGGTGGTGGTCGGAGCACCGGTGGTCGGCTCGCAGGTGGTGGTCGGTGTGTCGGTGGCCGCCGGCCCTCTGGTGGTAGCCGGCTCACCGGTCACCTGCCGGTCGGTGGCGGCCGGCCCGCCGGGCGTGGCCACCCCTTCGGCCGTGACCACCCCACCGACCGTGACCAGCCCGGCCAGCGCGTGCACCCGCCACCGGGCGTCGGGCACGCGCCGCGCCCGCGCGGGGTCCCCCGCCACCCGCGCGACCACGGCCAGGGCCCGTGCCCGGTGATCGGGGTCGTCGATCGTCCCCGCCAGCGCGTCGGCCCGCTCCGGGTCGCCCCGCTCGGCGACCACGCGGGCCAGGTGCGCCAGGGCGCGCCCTCGTGACGCCGCGTTCCGGACCGACCGCGCCACCCGCTCGGCGCGGTCGGACTCGCCCCGGTCGGCCAGCGCGGTGGACCAGGCGGCCAGCACCTCGGCCCGTTCGTGCGCGTGCCGCACCGCGCCGAACAGCGGGCGCACCTCGTCGAGGCGCCGTTCCACGTCGCCGCCCGCGCGGATCAGCGCCCGCGCCCGCCAGTGCGGGTCGTCGACGGTCGAGGCCAGCGCTTCCGCCCGACCGGTGTCCCCGGTGTCCGCGACGGCGGCGACCAGGCCGGTCAGCGCCCGCGCGCGCAGCCGCGGGTCGTCCAGCGAGCGCGCCAGCGCCTCGGCCGCGCCCACGTCGCCCGCCGCCGCCGCCGCGCCGAGCACGGTGATCACCACCTCGGGCCGGGGGAGCACGTCCACCAGGCGCGCGGTGCGCTCCGCCTCGGACGCCAGCGCCTCCGCGCGAGCCGGGTCGCCCGCGTCGGCGACGGGCAGGACCAGGGCGGTGAGCGCCTCGGCCCGCAGGATCGGGTAGGTGATCTCGCGGGCGATCGCCTCGGCCTGCGCGACCCGGCCGTCCCGCGCCAGGGCCCGCACCAGGGCGATCAGCGCCTTGGCCTGGTGGGAACCGCGGCGCAGGCGGCGGGCCAGGCGCTCCGACAGCGCCAGGTCGCCGTGCTCGATCGCCGCCAGGACCTTGTCGAAGCGGGTCTTGCGGTTGCCGCCCCGGGAACGCCGCGACCTCTTGGCCCCCGGCGGGGCGTCCAGGGCGGCGGGGTGGTCGCCGGACCGGGACAGCCGCCGCCTCGTCAGGCTCGTCCGGGGCCCGGCCGGGTGGGCCGACCCGGCGATCGCCTCGGCCCGCGCCAGGTCGCCGGTCGCGGCCACCGCGCGCGACACCGCGAGCAGGACGCGCGTCCGCTGCGCCGCGTCGGGCAGGGCCCAGGCCAGCGCCTCGGCCCGCGCCCAGTGCCCGAGGTGGACCCAGGCCACGGGCAGCTCGGCGGGCACCAGGAAGTTCCGGTTGACCAGCTCGCCCCGGTAGATCCCCAACCGGACCGCGGTCAGCGGGTCCGGCTCGGCCCCGGAGCACAGGACCTCCTGCGCCGTGGCCACCTCGGTCAGCGCCGCGCTGTCACCGCCGGTCAGGTCGGACATCCGGGCGTGCCGGGCCCGGTCGAGCGCGCAGCGGGTCAGCCGGGCCACCTCGCCGGTCTCCCGCAGCAGGCGGAAGTACCCGAGCAGCAGGTACTCCGGCGTGCCGCTGGGCCACCCGGCGGCGCGGTGGTCGTCGGCCCAGTCGTGCAGCCGCTGCCGCAACCCCGCCAGCCGCTCCTCGCCGAGCATCCGCAGCGCGTCCCGGTGCAGCTGCTCGTGCGCCATCAGGTAGACGTGGTCCGCGGACACGCCCCAGTGGCCCGCGCGGCGGTTGAACGCGCGCCCGGACACCGCGTGCAGCTGCTCCTCGACCTCCCACGCCGGTCGGCCGGTCAGCTCGACGAGGTCGGCGGCGGTCAGGCCGCCGCCGGCGGCGGCGAGCAGGCCCAGCAGGTCCCGCGCGGTGTCGTTGCCGCGCACCAGGCGCACCAGCTCGCGCTGGGCGTCCGCCCGCACGACCTCCGCGTGCGCCGACCGCGACAGCTCCCGCACCACCCGGGGGTCGCGCAGCGGGTGGTGCGCCGGCACGTCGACGGGGATCGGCGGGTCCGGCCGCCCGGACACGACCACCCCCAGCCCGGCCGCCGGTGCGGCGGGCAGCAGCGCGGCGATGCTGTGCCCGTCCGGGCCGCCGGTCACCCCGACGTCCTCGTCCAGGCCGTCGACCACGAGCACGAGCCGCTCGCCCCGGTCCCGGCACGCGGCCGCGGCCCGGTTCAGCAGGCCCAGGAGGTGGGCGTCGCGGGTGGCGTCGGTCAGGAGCTGGGGCAGCGGCTCCCGCAGCAGTTCCGCCAGCTGCTCGATGACGACCTCGGCGAAGGCGGTCTTGTCGCCCTGGCCGGACAGGCGCGCGGTGACGAAGAACGACACCACGCGGACCCCGGCCGGCGGGTGCAGGGCGAACCACGACATCAACGCCGACTTGCCCGCCCACGCCGGCGCCCGCAGCCACCGGTACGGCTCGTCGCCCCGGGCGGCCCACTCGGCCAGCCCGGTCAGCTCGGCGTCGCGGTCCCGCAGCTCCACCGGCGCGATCCGGGCGACCTGCTCCAGGTAGGCGGACCGGACCAGCGGCCCGCGCGGGTGCAGGTGGACGTCGCCGTGGATGTTCCCCGCCTGGACGATCGCGTCGGCCGACGCGCCGGTGATCTCGTTGCGCGGTCCGGTGGGTGGTCCGGTGGATGGTCCCGTGGGTGGTCCGGTCGGCGGTCCGGCGTGCGGGTCGTCACCTGGCACGCCATCAGGAGACCACGCCGCCCCGGTCCCGTACAGCGCGGAAGCTCAGCAGCACCCGGTAGCCGAGGAGCAGGACCACGTGCAGCAGGTACGCCCACAGCCCCAGCGCCGCCACCGCGCCCACCACCCGCAGCCCGGCGAACGGGAACGCCCAGTCCACCGGGATGGCCAGGAACAGCAGGAAGCCGTGCAGGAAACCGGTGAGCACGGCGCCCACCGCGAAACCGCCCGCCACCGCGTGCGCCCGCGTCAGCGCGGACGGGCCGGTGGCCAGGAACACCAGGCAGATCGCCACCGACAGCGCGACCCAGTCGACGTGGAAGGACACCACCACGCCCCACACCGCCGACCAGCCGCCCGCCCGGTACTGCGGCGCCACCAGCGGCGCCGCCGCCAGGGGCGCGGCGAGCAGCAGCGGCGAGACCACGATGACGGGCAGGAAGCCGAGGCGGCCGAGCCACCCCGTCTTCGCGCCGGCCGGCTCACCCGCGAGCTGCGCCAGGCCCCGGCGCAGCCCTTCGCCGTAGAGGCTGGCGGGCAGGAGGGCGGAGGCCAGCACCCACCACGACGCGTCCAGGGCCGAGGTCGCCAGCAGCTCCAGCGCCGGGCCGGGCCGCTGCGCGTCGGGCAGCGCGCCGGCGAGCAGGCGCGCGCCGCCGAGGACCAGGTCCGCGCCGAACAGCTCGGCCGCGCCGCGCAGCGCCAGCAGCAGCACGGGCACGACGGCCAAGGCGGCGAAGAACGTGATCCCCGCCGCCCACAGCGCGAGGTCGCGCCCGCGCAACGCGGACAGCGCGTGGCGGATCGTCGCGCGGATGAGTCCCATGGCCGCATACGTACCCGGCCCGGCCGTCCGCGTACCGTGAGCCGGTGGACAACCTGGAGCCGGTCGAGGGCTGGTCGAGGCTGCACGGCCAGGACGTGTCCGGCAGCCGCCTGGCGGTCGGCTGGATCCGGTTCGTGCACGCGATCGCGCGGCGGCTGCCCGGCGCGTCCCCGGACGCGCTGTCGGCGTGCGGCGTGGTGGTGGCCCTCGGCGCGGTCGGGGTGGCCTCGGCGGGCGGCCGGTGGGTGCTGCTCGCCGCGCTGCTGGTCGTGGTCTCCGGTGTCCTCGACGGACTGGACGGCGCGGTGGCCCTGCGCACCGGGCGGGCGCGCCCGCTGGGCGCGGTGGTGGACGCGGTCGCCGACCGCCTCGGCGACCTGGCCCTGGTGGTCCTGCTGGTCGTGCTGGGCGGCCCGGGGTGGCTCGGCGCGGCGGTGGGCGCGGCGCTGTTCCTGCACGAGTACGCCCGCGCCCGCGCTCAGGGCGTCGGGATGAGCGGCGCGGGCGCGGTGACCGTCGCCGAACGGCCCACCCGCGTGGTCATCGCCGCGGTGGCGTGCCTGGGCGCGGGCGCGTGGCCCGCCGGCGCGCCGTGGCTGGGCTGGTCCTGGGGCGCGGTGTGCCTCGCCCTGTGGGCGGCCGCGGCCGTGGTCGGCGGCGTCCAGCTCGCGGTGGCGGTCCGGCGCGAGCTGAACGGGCTCACGCCGGTCCGATGAGGTCGGTCGCGATGCGCGCCGACATCGCGACCAGCGGCAGCCCGCCGCCCGGGTGGGCGGACCCGCCGACCAGGTAGAGGCCCGGCACGGGACTGCGGTTGGCCGGGCGCAGCAGCGCGGCGCGCGGGCCGTTGGACGACGAGCCGTACAGCGCGCCGCCCGCGGAGCCGGTGTCGCGCTCCCAGTCGGCGGGCGTGCGGACCTCGCGCCACAGCAGCCGGTCGCGCACGTCGTGGCCCCGCTCGGCGAGCACGTCCAGCACGCGATCGGCGCACCGCTCCGCCACACCCGGCGCGGTCCAGTCGACCGGGCCCTGGCGCGGCGCGTTCACCAGCACGAACCACGCCTCGTGGCCGTCCGGCCGGACCGCCGGGTCGTCGGGGGAGCACACGTACACCGCCGGGTCGGCCACCGGTCGCGGCGCGCGGCCGAACAGGGCGTCGAACTCGGCGTCGTAGTCGGCCGGGAACAGCACGCGGTGGTGGTACGGGCGCGGTGACCGGCCGCGCAGCGCCAGCAGCAGCACGAAACCCGACAGCGACGGCACGGCGCGGCCCAGGGACCGGCGCGGCCGGCGGGCGCGCCGGTCGGTCACCAGGTCCTCGTAGAGGCGCGTGGCGTCCGCGTTGGACACCACGACGTCGGCGGGCGCGGTCGCGCCGCCGGCCAACCGCACCCCGGACACCCCGTCACCGGAGGTCTCCACCGCCGTCACGCGCGCGTCGAACTCGAACCGCACCCCGAGCTTTTCACAGCGCTCGAACAGCGCGTCGCCGAGCCGGCGCAGACCGCCGCGCACGTACCAGCCGCCGTAGCGCTGCTCGACGTACGGCACCACGGTCATCAGCCCCGGCAGCCGGCGCGGGTCCGAGCCGCTGTAGGTGGCGTACCGGTCGAGCAGCACGCGCGCCCGGGGGTCGGACAGCCGCCGCCGGCCCACGTCGCGCAGCGTCCGCCACGGCGACAGGGCCAGCAGGTCCCGCACGCTCGCGGACCGCCGCACCAGGTCGGCCACCCCGCCCAGCGGCCGTTGCAGCACCGGTTCGCCCACCAGGTCCCACAGGCGGGCCGCGTCCGCCATCAGCGCCGCCCACTGCCCGCCCGTGCCGGGGCTCCACGCCTCCAGCGCGGCGGGCACGGCGGCCGCGTCGTGCGGCAGGTCCACTTCGGACCCGTCGGCGAAGCGGTAGTGGCAGGTGGGGTCGACCGGCACGAGGTCGACCTCGTCGTCCAGCGGCCCGCCGGTGTCGGTGAACAGGTCGCGGTAGACCTGCGGCAGCGTCAGCAGGGAAGGCCCGGTGTCGAAGGAGAACCCGTCGCGCCGCAGCTCGCCCAGCTTCCCGCCGTGGCCGCCGGACTGCTCCAGCACGGTCACCCGGTGCCCGCCCGCGGCGAGCCGGGCGGCGGCGGACAACCCGCCCATGCCCGCGCCCACGACGACGACCCGCGCCATCAGCGGCTCCCGTGCAGCGGTCGGTGCTTCCAGGTGAGCGACCCCGAGCGGCGCGCCCGCCACGAGCGGGCCAGCAGGGTCAGCAGCGCGCCGACGGAGACCGGGTGCGCCAACGCGTCCGGCCACGCCCGCCCGCCCGTGCGGCGCGCGGTGACCACCCGGCCCGCGACCGCCGCGGCGTACCCCAGCAGCCCGGCGCGCGACCCCGCCAGGGCGGCCAGCGGCGGCAGCACGAACACCGACGCCAGCCCGGCCGCGAGCGCCGTGGCCGCGACCGGGCCGCCCGTGGCCGCCCACAGCGACTTCTCGTAGCCCGCCGCGACCTCCGGCCACCCCCGGTACATCCGGCACTCCGCGACCCCGCTGCCGTCCGCCACCGCGCCGCGCCCGCCCGCGCGCTTGACCGCCCGCATCAGCGCGATGTCGTCCAGCACGGCGTCCGCGACGGCCCCGAACCCGCCGCAGCGCTCCAGCGCCGCCGCGTCGATGACGAAGAACTGGCCGTTGGCCGCGCACAGCGACTCCCGCGGCGACCGCTCGGCCAGGCGCAGCGGCAGGAACACCAGCCACGACCACGGCAGCAGCGGCTGCACCAGGCGCGTCGCGGCGTCGTCGGCCAGCTGCCGGGGGAACGGCGACACCGCGTCCAGGCCGGCCGACCGCAGCAGGTGCGCGGCGGCGGCCACCGCGTGCGGCGCCAGCACCACGTCCGCGTCCACGAACACCAGCACCCGGCCGCGGGCCTCGGCGGCCAGGCGGGCGCAGGCGTGCGGTTTGCCGGGCAGGCCGGGCGGCGGCGGGTCGCCGGTGATCACCCGCACCCGGTCGCCGCCGACGGCCCGGACCACGTCGGCGGTGCCGTCGGTGGACCCGTCGTCCAGCACCAGCACCTCCAGGTCGGGCACACCGCGCTGCGCCAGCAGCGACCGGAGGGTGGGCGTGATCCGGTGCGCCTCGTCCCGGGCGGGCACCAGCAGCGACACCGGTTCCCGGCACGGCGGCGGGTCCGCGGCCGGCGTGCGCACCAGGCGCGAGTTGACCAGGGCGTGCGCGGCGCCGAGCGCGGCCACCGCCGAACCGCCCGCCACCACCCCGCGCAGCAGGCGGCCGGCCCGCCTCACCGGTGGGCCCGCCACAGCGCGACCGCGAACGGCACGGCGACCGCGCCCATCAGCAGACCGGCGACCAGCGACACCCAGGGCCTGCCGAAGAACGCCGCGTGCGCCCACACCGACGACCCGTAGGTCCACAGGTACAGCACCGGCGCGGGACCGGCGCGCAGGTCGGTCTCGCGGTCGGCGCGCGGCCCGAGCCGCGCGTGCAGGGCGCCGGTGATCAGCACCGCGACCAGCAGCCAGCCCGCGAAGTTCGTCAGCGGGATGCCGTCCACACCGGGCAGCCCCGGCGCCGGGTGCGCCCACGCCCAGTGGCCGGCGTCGACCATCTGCGGGTCCAGGAAGACGTCCCACGACGCCAACGCCCACGCCGCCAGCGGCACCACCGCCCAGCCCCTGCCGAGCGCCCGGCCGACCAGCACCGCCGGCCACGCCATCATGACCCAGGCCATCGGCACCAGCACCGGCACGCCCAGCACCTCCGCGCCGAGGGTGCCGGTGTAGTCGTAGTCCCCGAACGGGAAGCCGGTGCGCACCCCGACCGCCTCGGCCAGCAAACCGCCACCACCCGCGACGGCCACCAGCGCACCCGCCGCCCGCCACCCGCGCCGCGCCGCCGCGTCCAGGGTGGAGGCCACGCAGAACAGCACCACGGACAGCACCGTGGTCGGCAGGCGGTCGGCGGGGTCGGCCATCGAGTACACGATCTGGGCGAGGACGACGCCCGCGCCGCAGACCCACGCCACGGCCGGGAGGACGCGTGCGGGGGCGCGGGAAGCCACACCGGTCGACATGTCCAAGACAGTAAGGGCCCTCACCCGGACGGGCTTGATGAGCGGGGGAGGCGCGCCACGGATCGCCTGGCGACTCGTCCAGCGGGACCGCGGTCGCGGTGCCAGGATCGGCCGCATGACCACCACACCGCCGGCGGGCGCCGGCCGTTCCGCGCCGGAACCGCTCGGTGAGCCGGGTGGGGGTGGGGTGCCGTCGGTGGCCGGTGTCGGTCGTTCGGCGCCGGAGTCGCTGGGTGAGCCGCGTGCGGGTGGCGGCGTGTCGTCGGCGGCGGGTGACAGCCGCTCCGCGCCGGGGCGCGACAGGCACGCCCGCCTGCTGCCCGGACCGGTCGGCCGGCGCCGCGCGGACGTCGGCGGCGCGCCGCCCCGTGTCGCGGTGGTCGGCGGCGGCATCGCCGGGGTGGCCGCCGCGGTCGGCCTGGCCGAGCGCGGCGTGCGCGTGGTGCTGCACGAGCGCGAGGACCAGTTGGGCGGGCGGGTGCGCGGCTGGGAGACCGGCACGGGCGAGACGATGACCCGCGGTTTCCACGCGTTCTTCCGCCAGTACTACAACCTGCGCGCGCTGTTGCGCCGCGTCGACCCGGACCTGGCGCTGTTGCGGCCGGTGGCCGACTACCCGCTGGTCCACGCGGACGGCACGCGGGAGAGCTTCGCCGGGCTGCCGCTGACCCCGCCGTGGAACGTGGCCGGTTTCGTGCTGCGCAGCGACACCTTCACCCTGCGGGACCTGACCCGGATGGACACGCGCGCGGCCACCGCCCTGTTCGACGTGTCGCTGCCGCGCACCTACGCCGAGCTGGACACCTCGGACGCCGACGCGTTCCTGAGGGCGATCCGCTTCCCGGACACCGCGCGGCACCTGGCGTTCGAGGTGTTCTCCCGCAGCTTCTTCGCGCACCCGTCCGCGCTGTCGGCGGCCGAGCTGGCGACCATGTTCCACATCTACTTCCTGGGCTCCAGCGAGGGACTGCTGTTCGACGTGCCGCGCGACCCCTACCCGAAGACGATCTGGGGACCGCTGCGCCGCTACCTGGAGTCGCTGGGCGTGGAGGTGCGCACGGGCAGCGCGGTCGACCGGGTCTCCCGCCACGACGGCATTCACCGGGTCGACGGCGAGGAGGTGGACGGGGTCGTGCTGGCGACCGACGTCCGCGGCCTGCGCGCCGTCGTGGCGGCCTCGCCCGACCTCGGCGACCCGGCGTGGCGGGCGCGGGTCGCGGACCTGCGCACCGCGCCGCCGTTCCTGGTGAGCAGGTTGTGGCTGGACCGGCCGGCCCGGCGCGACCGGCCGCCGTTCCTGGGGACCAGCGGGTTCGGGCTGCTGGACAACATCAGCGTGCTCGACCACTTCGAGGACGAGGCCCGCGCCTACCGCGACCGCACCGGCGGGTCCGTGGTGGAGCTGCACGCCTACGCCCTGGCCGAGGGCGCGGACCGGGACGAGGTGGTCGCCGGGCTGGTGGCGGAGGCGGAGACCGTCTACCCGGAGCTGACCGGGGCGCGGGTGCTCCAGGCCGAGCACGTCCTGTCCGACGACTGCCCGCTGTTCGCGCCGGGCTCGTTCACCGCCCGCCCGACCGTCGCCACCCCGGACCCGGCGCTGGTGCTGGCGGGCGACCTGACCCGGGTCGACCTCCCGGTCGCGCTCATGGAACGCGCCGCCACCACCGGTTTCCTCGCCGCGAACGCCCTGCTGGCGAGGTGGGGCGTGCGCGGCCACGACCTGTGGACCGTCCCCAACCGGGGCCGATCGGCGCTGCTGCGCGGCGCGGCCCGCCGAGCACGGGTGGCCGCCAGGGTGTGAGGGGCCTCGGGTGAATGCCGCTGGGTGAATGCCGCTGGGTGGACGCCGCGAGAGGTAGGCCGAAAGAGGTAGGCCGCAAGAGGCAGGCCGCCGGGCGTGGCGGTTCTCGGGCATGGCCACCGCCCCGGGCCTGTTGAGACGACCCGTGTTGGCATGATGACCCACCGTGGCGAGGTTTCGGGCGGGGGCCGGGCTGGCGTTGCGGCGCCTGGCGCAGTACGGCCTGGACACCCTGCTGATCGTGGTCGGCGCACTGTCCGCGGCGATCTTCAGCCTCGCGGTGGTGGTGCTGCTGGTGCAGGTGGCGCGCCCGCCGTGGCAGGTGCTGTTCCTGCCGCTCGTCGCGCTCGTGGTGTCGTCGCTGGCCGGCAGCCTGTGGGTCGAGGTGTGGTGCCCGCACCGGCTCGGCGGCACGACGCCCGCGATGCGGTGGCTGGGGCTGCGCGTCACGACCCTGCGCGGCGGGCCGCCCACCCTGCGGGCCTACCTGCTGCGCTGGCTGCTGCTCCAGGTCGACGCCCTGTTCTTCGGCCTGGTCGGCGCGGTGCTCATCGTGGTCACGCCGCGGCACCAGCGGTTGGGCGACCTCGTGGCCCGGACGGTGGTGGTCCGCACCGCGAAACCCCCCACCGCGGAACCCCTCGCGGAGCGGCCTACCTGACCAGCCGTCGCTCCCAAGCCCAGATGGCGATCTCGGTGCGGTTGCGGGCGCCCAGCTTGCCCTGCGCGCTCGCCAGGTGCGTCTTGACCGTCGACAGCGAGACGCCCAGCTCGGTCGCGATCTCCGCGTTGGTCCGGCCCCGCGCCGCGGCGAGCACCACGTCCAGCTCCCGCGCCGTCAGCGGCAGGTCCGGGTCGCGCCGCCGCCCGGTCCGCGCCCGCGCGCCGTTGGTGAAGTGGGCGAGCAGCCGCACGGTCACCGAGGGGGACACCATCGCCTCGCCCTTGGCGGCCGCGTGCACCGCCTCCACCAGCAGCCGCGGCCCGGCGTCCTTGACCAGGAACCCGCACGCGCCGGCGAGCAGGGCCGCGTAGACGTTCTCGTCGATGTCGTAGGTGGTGACCACCACGACCCGCAGCGGGTCGTCGACCTCCGGCCCGGCCAGCAGCCCGGTGGCGCGGATGCCGTCCAGCCGGGGCATCCGCACGTCCATCAGGGTCACGTCCGGCCGCAGCTTCCTGGCCAGCCGGACCGCGGACTCCCCGTCGGCCGCCTCCGCGATCACCTCGATGCCGGGGTCGGCGTCGAGGATGAGCCGGAAACCGGTGCGCACCATCACCTGGTCGTCGGCGATGAGCACCCGCGTGGCCATCAGACGGCCCTCGGGAGGTGGCCGAACGGCGCTTCCTCGGGGCCGAGGGGCAGCCGGGCGGTGACGCGCCAGCGACCGCCCGGCTCGGGGCCCGCGTGCAGGCTGCCGCCGAGCGCGGTGACCCGCTCCGCCATGCCGATGACGCCGTACCCGCTGCCGGACCGGTCGGCGGGCTGCGCGGGCACGCGGTCGTTGCGGACCTCCAGCACCAGGTCGTCGCCGTCGGTGAACGCGCTGACCCGGACCTCGGTGGCGTCGGGCGCGTGCCGCCGCGCGTTGGTCAGCGCCTCCAGCACCACGCGGTGCACCGTGCCGGCCAGCTCGGGTGGCACCGGCATCGCCTCCAGCTCCTCCGCTATGTCCACAGTGGACTTACCGTCGGCCGCGTCGCGCACGGCCTCGCCGAAACCCGCCCCGCGCGGCGGTGGCGCGTGCTCGCGGCTGCGGAGCATCCCCACCAGCCGCCGCGTCGCGGTCAGCGCCTCCACGCCCGCCTCCTCGATCTCCCGGTACACCTCGTCCGGGTCGTGCTCGCCCGGTCGCCCGCGCCCGGCCACGACCCGGGCCGCCTGGGCCCGCACCACGATGCCGCTGACGTGGTGGGCGACCAGGTCGTGCAGCTCGCGCGCCAGCTCCAGGCGCTCGTCGGTGCGCACCCGGTCCAGCGCGACCCGGTGGCGGCGGTCGGCGTCCCGCAGCACCAGCCCCACGGCCAGCGCCGCGCCCCACAGCACGGCGGCGGGCACGCCCAGCAGCGCCTCGGTCGAGCCGAGCCCGAAGCGGACCAGGGGAGCGGCGACCATCGCCGCGCCCAGCGCCGCCGTCAGCGCCGCCGCCCGGACCGGCGGCAGCCTGCGGCAGCCCGCGCCGACCAGCAGCGCCGCCGCGCACACCTCCGCGACCGGCGGCCGGCGGCCCAGCGCGCCGTCGCTGAACGCCACCACCGCCGTGTCCACCAGCGACAACGCCACGACCGCGAGGCCCAGCCACAGCACGTGCCGGGGGAACCGCCGCCGCAGCACCGCCAGGACCGCCACCGCCGACCCGGAGGGCGACGCGAACGAGCCCACCGCCGTCGCGAGCGCGCCCGGCGAACCGGGCTGCCGCACCTGCCACGCCACGTCCACCGCGACGGCCGCGACCAGGACGGCGAGCTCGGCGACGAGCACGCCGCGCCTGGCCTGCGGTCCGGTCGCGGTCATGCCCGGATCATCCAACCCGGCCCGCCCGGCCGGCTAGCGGGCCCGCCGGAAGTGCGCGTTGGACGCCGGCAGGTAGGACAGCACCAGCGCCGCCACCGCGACGGCGGCACTCGCGTAGCCCACCCAGGTGTTGCCGTCGGTGGCGACCACCGACGCCACCTGGAGCACCGTGAACACGGTCAACGTCACCCGCGCCCAGTTCCGCCCGGCCTTCAGCTTGAACGACAGCCAGAGGTAGACCAGCGCGATCAGCACGGCCGTGCCGAGCACCGTGGCCTGGCCCAGCGTGACCGCCGCGCCCACCTGCTCCTCGGTGGAACCGGGGCTGGACCGGCGCACCGCGTCGGCCAGTTCCTCCTCCATGCCCAGCACGACCAGACCGCCCGCCAACGCCGAGACCGCGGAGACGAGGAAGCCGAAGAACGCGGCGACGAGCGTGACCGGGGGTGCCGTGGTGCCCTGTGTCGTAGTCATGATCGGAAACGTAGGGCGGCCCGTCGGCCCATGCACCCCTGCGGGAACCGGTCTCGTACTTTCGGCCGAGGCGGCCGTTTATCGCCGCGCGAGTCGGGTAACTCAGCTTCACCCGTGCGCGCGCGTTCCTGCACGGCAGGTCCGCTCCGGCGGACCGGGGCCGGGCGGCGCGGAGCCGTTGAACCAACCAGCGCCCGCGCCGCCCGGTCCTCTTCCCGGTCCTACCGGTCCGGCCGGCCGGTCCATGCGCTACTGTCCAGCCCCCGACGGGGGTGTTCAGCAGCGCAGCATCCCGCCCGACCGCTCCCGTCGTCCCGGTCCACCGCGACCGGGAGGCGGTGGACAGCCTTCCGAGGGATGCACCGAATGACACGCGACGACCTGGCGCTCGCCGCCGCCCTGACCGAGATGTCCCGGCTCAACGAGGACGAGGCCTACGAGGCGACCGCCCGCCACTTCGTCGACCACCTGGTCGCGTCCGTGCCGGGGTGCGACATCGCGTTCATCTCGGTCCGCCGCGAGGACGGCGGGTTCGAGGTCGTCGCGACCACCGGCGAACCACCGGTGAGCCAGTCCGACCCCGCGACCGACGGCGGTCCGCTCCTGGACGTGCTGCGGTACCGCGAGCCGCGGCGCGTCGAGGACGCCCGGGACGAGGACCGGTGGCCGCTGTTCTCGGCGCGCCTCGCGCTCCGCGGCTTCCGCAGCTGCCTGGTCCTGCCCGTGCCCGCGGAGCGCTCGCCCAACGCCGCGGTGACGCTGCTCGGCCGCGAGCCGCACCTGTTCGACGACCACGCCTACGACATCATCCTGCTGGTCACCCTGCACGCCGGGGTGGCGTTCGACAACGCCCAGCTCTTCCACGACAGCCGCCGCCTGGTGGAGAACCTGACCACGGCCCTGGGCACCCGGCACACCATCGGCCTCGCGCAGGGCCTGCTGATGCGCCACTTCTCCTGCGACACCGAGGGCGGGTTCACCCTGCTGCGCCGGGCCTCCCAGCACACCAACGGCAAGCTGCGCGACATCGCCGCCGACCTGGTGGCCGCGCACGAGCGGGGCGGGTTCCGCGAGGCGCTGCTCCACCACCGCATCCACCGGGACGCCGGCTAGCGCCCGCTACCCCGACGTGATGGTGACGGGCACCACCACCGGCGTGGCCGGCAGCGAACCCGCCGACACCGTGCCGGTGATCGTGCCGCTCACCGCCCGGGGTCCGGCCAGCAGCCGCACCACGAACGTCACCGACTCGCCGGGCGCCAGCTCGCGCCCCGCCACGCACGTCACCGCGCCGCGGCCCGCCGGGCACCCCGCCCGGGGCCGGCCGGTCGCGCCGTCGAACGCCACCAGCCGCCTGCCCAGCAGGTTGTTGCCCTGGCCGACCACGCGCAGGTCGTCGGGCAGGGACAGGGTGAGCACCGGTGGCGGCAGCGGGTGCACGCCGGTGTTGTGGACGGTCACCGGCAGGTCGGTGGGCGGTCCGCCGATGCCGGTGGCGAACGCGGTCGGCACGTCCGGGGTCAGCTCGCTGCCCGGCGGGGTCACCGCGTTGGCAGTGGTGGTCGTGGCGATGGTGGTCGACGGCGCGATCGTCGTGGAGCCGGTGGTCCGCGGCGCGGCGGCGCCGGTGGTCGTGGTGGGGGCCGTCGTGGCGCCGGGCGCGGGCGGCTGCTCCGCCGACGAGGTGGGGGAAACGCCGACCTCGCCGGGGGCTGACGTCGGGTCGAGGTCGGGCACGATCGCCTGCCGGGTGACGTCGGCCCCGGTCAGCACGGCGACCAGCACCGCCACGGCCGAAGCGGCGGCTCCGAGCCACTGGGTGGGTGTCGTCGCGCCGCCACCCGCGGCGCCGGAGCCGCTGCCCGCCATCTCGGAGCCACCGCCCGCCGCGCCGGTGCCGGCCCCTGTGCCGGTGCCTGACGTGCCGCCGCCCGAAGCGCCGCCCACCGCCGCCGCGGCACCGGCAGCGTGCTCGCCACCGGCGGCGGCCAGGTAGCCGGACGCGCCGATCCCGAGCACCAGGGGCGCGACGACCGCGCGAAGCGCGCCGCTGACGTCGGTCAGCTCGGCGGCCAGCGCCCGGCAGGCCACGCACTCGTCCAGGTGCGACTCGACCTGCGCGGTCTCCCGCGTGGAGAGCCCGCGCCGCGTCCACGCGCCCAGCCGCGACGCCGCCGCGCGGCAGCGCCCGCCGGGGTTCTGCTCGACGTGCGCCTGCACGTAGGCCTTCCGCAGCCCCTCGCGGGCCCGGTAGGCGATCGCGGACACGCCGTTGGTGGTCAGCCCGAGCAGCGGCGCGACCTCGGCGTGCGACTGCCCCTCGACCTCGGTGTGCCACAGCACCACCCGCCACCGCTCCGGCAGGCTGGCGAACGCCCGCGCCGCCAGCGACCGCTCCAACCGGGCCACCGCCGTGTCGTGGAACGGCTGGCTGACCACGCGCTCGACGCCGGAGACGGCCTCCAGGTCACCCGCCAGCTCGACCCTGCGCTCGTGCCTGGTCCGGTCGTAGGCGGTGTGCCGCAACGTCGTGAGCAGGTACGGCCGGAACGCCTCCGCCGGCCCGCGCCCGCCCCGCAGGGCCAGCAGGACCTTCGCGAAGGCGTCCGACACCAGGTCGTCCGCCTCCACCGGCGAGCGCGACAGCTGCCGGGCCAGCCTGCGCGCCGCGGTCACGTGGCGCGCGTACAGCTGCCCGTAGGACCGCACCGCGCCGCCGCGCACCGCCTCGATCAGCTCGGCGTCCGAGGGCGCCCGCCCCTCGCCCGGACGGGCGCCCGGCGCGCGGTCGAGGTCTTCGCGCGGGGTCGTCGGGTCCGAGGCCCGCCACTCCTCCACGTCGCGCTCGTCGGGCAGCCCGAGCACCGATCGCCCCCTCTCGACGCGGTGGTGAGAACTCGGAGACCCTATACAGGGACCGGGACCGCCATCGCACGAGACTCGGGTCACGCGCCGGCGTCAGCTCCGGGGCCGCGGTTTTGCGGTTCGGAGCGCGCTCGGGCCGTAGATCGCGGCGTGCACGACCGTGATCCACACCAGCGCGAGCAGCAGGCTGCCGAGGACGTCGGTCGGGTGGTGGAGACCGGTGTAGAGGCGCTGCGCCGCGACGACCACGGGCACCACCGCGGCGAACACCGCCACCGGCGCGCGCCACCACCCCCGCTCGGCGCGCCGGACCAGCAGCACCACGGCGGCGCAGAGCACCAGCGACGCCGCGACGTGCCCGGAGGGGAACGCGGAGGTGGGCGGCACGTCGCTGGGGATCCGGGACGCGGGCCGGGCGCGGTCGACGACCGACGAGGTGATCAGGAACAGGCCCACCTCGCCGACGAGGCCGAGGACGACCAGCAGGACGGGTCGCCAGTCGCGCGTCCCGGCGAGGGCGAGCACGCACACCACGACCGCGGCGGCGATCACCGGCCCGGTGCCGGTGGCGTCGCCCAGCGGCACCAGGAGCGCGTCCCGGTCCGGGGTCCGGAGGCCGGCGAACCACTCGACCACGGCGCGGTCCCACGCCGGCGGGACGTCCGGGCCGGCGGCGGTGAGCCACGAGCCCAGGCCGAACAGCGCGCCCAGCAGCAGGCCCCACACCACCATCAGCCGCGCCGCCGCGCGCCAGGCCCCGCCCGGCGCGTGCGCCCGCTCCGGCGCGGGTTCGAGGTCGTCCGCGGCCTCGGGCACCAGGCCGTGCGCCACGGGCACGTCCGGCATCCCGCGGTCGCGCCGCCACTGGCGGAACACCTCGGTGGTCAGCGCCAGCCACAGCAGGCCCAGCAACCAGCCGCCGAGCACGTCGGTCGCGTAGTGCACGCCCAGCGCCACCCGCGTCAGCCCCACCGCGACGACGACCGCCACCACCAGCCACGTCAACGCGGCGCGGGCGCGCGGCACGGAGGCGAAGACCAGGAACAGCACGCCGTAGGTGACGGTGGAGCCCAACGTGTGCCCGCTGGGGAAGCTCGGCCCGGTCGCGCCGGCGACCTCGACCTCCACCAGTGGCCGCAACCGACCGACCAGCTCCTTGACCACCACGCCGAGCAAACCGCCGCCCGCCGCGGTGACGACCACGTGCACCGCCACCCAGGGACGGCGACGCACCAGCAACCACACCGCGGCCAGTGCCGCCACCCCGGTCAGCACGGCGGTGTCACCGAGGGTCGTGATCGCGCCCAACACGGCCACCGCGGCGTCCGAACCCGCGACCCAGCGGTTCAACGCCGCCGAGATCGCCTGGTCGGCGTCGCGCACAGGAGCCCAGTCCGCCCACACCAAGGCCAACACCACGAAGAACGCGGCCCCGGCCGCGCTCGCGGCGATCAAGGACACCGCGCTGCGCACCGCGAACTTCTCCGCGGTCACCACCGTCCGCCGGTCCAGCTCACTGATCGTCACGGTTGTGTGTTGCCCAAATCGACGTCCGCGCAATCCCGCGGCACGGAACCAGCGATGTCTGTCATATTGTCACTACATCTTCAGTGTGAATCAAATGTCATCGGTGGAACCCGACTCGTCGACCGGCTGCGCACAACATGACGCTGGACCTCTACCTGAAGCCACTCCCGTCCTCTCGGCGGTTCGCCGGAGCGGGCGAACCGCACCCGGCGAACCAGCTGTCCCGCGCCGACGTCAGTCATCCAGCCACGTGCTGTCATCCGAGCCGACCAGCCGAGTTTCGGAGACCTGCTCGAGCGGGTCGGCCTGGCCGAAGAAGTCGGCTCCGCGCAGGAACAGGTCGAGCAGCATGTCGCGGTTGACGGTGGTCAGCCTGCTCAGCACCAGTGATGCCGCGTGAGCGACGGGGTCGTGAGTCGTCGGCCCCGCATCAGGCAACACGCCCATGTGCGCCACGCGTTTGCTGACCTCCTTCAGTTCGTCGAGGACGGAGGTGGTCGGTTCACCGCGCTGCGTCAGCCACCATGCGTAGGCCAAGCCCTCATCGGAGAGCAGGGCTCGCACCGCCATCGCCTGGGTGCGTGCGCGGTAGGTCCTGAGATGTTCGTGGCGCTGAGCCGAGAGGTGTTCTCGTGCCCGTTCACGGTCTTCCGGCGAAGAGTGCAGGATCGCCTCGGTGATCCAGGCCTCGGCCGCGGGCAGGCCCGGTAGGGCTGTCGGGCTCGATAGGTTCAGCAAGATCTCATCGGAGGCTTGGTCGCAGTCCAGCACGGAGCACCGTTTGGTGATTTGTGCGGCCTTCCTGCGCAGGTGGGAACGTGCGCGCACGTCGATGGACGGGAGACGGTCCACGCGTGTCGTGGTGTTCGGTCTGGTGCGGCGGTCGTCGGTTTCGTTGTCGGTGGCGGCCTCGGTGCTCCACTTGATGGTGATCTCGGCGGTGAAGTGCAGGCCGGGCAGGTTGCTGCACAGGACCGCACGCAGTGGTGCGCTGGTGAACGGGTCGCGAGAGGCGCCTCGTCTGAACCAGTTCATCGCGGGAACTCGTCCGCGGGTGGGGCGGCCACCGGTGGTGCGTCGTGTCGTGGTGTCCGGTTGAAGGTGTTGATGTGGTCGAACAGCCAGGTGATCAGGCCGGTCTCGGTGCTTGAACGCCGCTCTTGTTCGAGGTCGCGGGCTTGGAGGAGCAGTTTGACCGTGCTGCTGTCGCCCAGCGACGCGCCGGCGGCGGCTTGCAACACCGCTGTGACGCGGTCGACGGGCAGGTGGCCGTTGTCGGCGGCGTCGAACCAGCTGCGCAGGGCTTGGAGCTGCTCGGACTGGTCTTGGGGCGTGGCGCTCAGGAGCAGGCTCCACCCTTCGACCAGGGCGGTGCTGACGCCGCCGTCCGGGTCGTGGAGCGGGTCGAGGAGGGCCCGGATGCAGGGCAGGGACTGCTCGGTGATCGTCATCGTCTGCGCGAACGCGGGCAGACCTGCTTGATGACCACTGCGCAGCCAGTCGACGACCGTGTTCAACACGGCGACGTCCAGGCCCGCGTCGTGGACCAGGAGCGACCTGATCGCGTCGGCGGCGTGGCGGCGGGACTTGGGCTGCGTCCTGGTGAAGAGCCATTTCAGTCTGACCAGGGCCCGTTCGGGGAGGACGTGGCCGAACCGGCCACCGCAGACGCGGGCGACCACCTCGTGCAGTTTCTCGTCGTTGCCCTTGGCCCAGTCGAGGAGCAGGTCGCGTGCGGCTCGGGCGATCTCGCCCTCAATGGCTGTTTCGTGGAGCAGGTCGACGATCAGCGCGAGCCGCTTGCCCTGCTCGATCCGGGAGCCGAGCAGTCGGAGCACTTG
This sequence comes from Saccharothrix xinjiangensis, assembly GCF_039527585.1. NCBI lineage: Bacteria > Bacillati > Actinomycetota > Actinomycetes > Pseudonocardiales > Pseudonocardiaceae > Saccharothrix > Saccharothrix xinjiangensis. The sequence continues at coordinate 173,963 of NZ_BAAAKE010000016.1, forward strand.
GGCGTTCGGGTCCTGCCGGGCGAGGACGAACAGTGCGCGGACGACTTGGCCGCCGTGGTGCGCGGCGGCCCCGTTGGGGCCGCCGATGGTCAGCAGCCAGTCGAGCATCACGTCGCGCAGGTCGTCGTACTCGCGCCAGATGTGACCCAGCACGACCGGGGAGAGGCCCGGCCTGACGGCGTTGAGGGACACCAACTCCTCGCTGACGGCGGCTTCGAGCTTCCTCAGGTGGGATGACAGGTCGGGACCGGCCAGGGTGGTCGCGTGGTCGGTTTTGAGGTTTACCTGACCCATCAACGTGCGAGCCGCGTTGAAGATCACTCGTTTGGGCGCGCCGTCGAGCACGGCGAGGGACCACAGCAGTGCCCGCTGTTTGGGGTCGACCTCGGTGTCGAAGCGGGCTGCGAGGTAGTCGGGCCACTCCAGGACGGCGTTGAGCCCGGGCGCCACCTCGGCTTCGTCGGCGATGGCCAGCACCGCGGCGATCGCGGCGGCCACCCTCGGGCGCATGTGGGAGGTCAGTGCGACCTGCGCGTCCTGGAGTCGGCGCAGTCGGTCACGGCGCCGGTGGACGAACTCGATGTGCCGCTGCGCCAGTCGGACCGGGTCCGGCGGCTTGAGCTGCGCGGTGATCGAGTCGAGTTCGGGGTCCTGCTTGACCTCACCCCACTGGTCCGGTGTGACCACCACGGCCAGGCATGAGCGGAGGCCCCGCAGTTCCCGCCCGAGGCGGACCAGCGCCCGGCGGAACTCGGTCTTGATGTCCTCCTCTTCGGCGGTGAGGTCGAGCAGGTACCCGGTGTCCGGCCGCCGGGGGATGCGGTGCGCGTTGGGGGTGGCCCAGTCCGCGGTGAGGAGTCGCGGTCCGGCCTCGTTCGCCAACCGCTGCCACGCGGGTTGGTGATCGACCGCCTGGTCGGCGTCGGTCTCGTGGTGCTCCACCAGCAGGTGCAGGGCGGCGGTCGAGGCCCCGTCGCCGCGTGGCGCCACCAGGACCACCACGCCCCTGTTCGCCAACTTGTCGCGAGCGCTGCCCAGACCGGGCGGCTCGACGAAGCCGTCCAGGGCGATGCGCAACTCCTCCTGCGGGAATGGTTCGTCGTGCAGCACCTCCCGGCCGTAGATGGTCTGCGGTCCCGCGCTCTGGAAGATCTGGGCGCCGCGGTCCGCGGAAGCGTGCAGGTGCAATTCGGGAGGCGGTGCGGGGAGGGCTTCGGCGGTGGGCATTCCCGCCCCCGCGATGTGTGCTGTTCTGGGTTCGAAGACGGGAAGAGTTCCGGGGTCGAACCCGGGACCGGTGGGGGGAGTGGAGCCGGACCAGGAGGAGTGGAATTCGCCGCTGCTATCGGTCATTGCGAGGGCTCTCCAGGTGAATGGTCTGGTTGCCGGCGGCCTGGAAAACCTGTGAGCGGCGAGTGGCATGGGCGGTTTGGGTTACCGTGGGCGCGTTGCCGGGCTGACCCGCTGCGATACCGCGCAGTTCGTCGGCGATCTCGGGAGAGCTGTGGAGGGTCTGCCGCAACTGCTCGCTCACGGCGGCGGCCACCGATCGGCTGACCACCGCGAGGTCGTCGGCCTCGACGCTCATCAGCTGTCGTCGGCAGGCGTCCACCACGGCCAGCTCCGCCGTGCCGCCACTGCTCACCGTTGCCAGGGCCGTGGCGAGCCGGGTGCGGAAGTCGTGCCAGGCCTCGGTCGGCATCGCCGCCACCGCTCGGGAAGCGGCTCGAGCCGCGAGGTCCTGGAACTCGGTTGTGCGTTCCACGCTTCTCTCTCTTTTCGGCACCGTGCGTGACGGAGATGGCGGCTGGTTTTCGGTACAGCGCGTTCGGGACAGTGCTACCGCGTGGCGGCATGAGTGCGGTCCGCACTTTTGCGGATGAGGGGGGAGTATTTTGGCGCACTGGTCATTCGCGCGCTGCGGACTTGCCTTGACGGCACTGCCAGTCAAACCCGACCAAATTATCGCTCTGGGTGATCAGGTCATACGAATGGGGGACTGCTCGGTGATTCGCCTTCGAGGGGCAGCGACGGTGCCGGGATCGAAGGAGTCGGCCCGGTCGTTCGTCTGGGCAAGTGAGGGCACGCCACGCCGAGCGATCCGGATCTGGTCGCGGTGCGCGGTCGCGCCGGTCTGGGCTCGGGCCTGACCTGTCAGGCGCGACGAGGTCCCCAGCGCCACATGGTGTCCATAATGGACACATCCTGGACGTGAGTGGGTGCCGGCCGGCCTGTGCGGGCGCCGGGTCCCCGGTTCGGCGGTACACCGCCCCGCCGGCATCTGGGAGTCTCGACGTCGAGCTGGGGGGCTTCCGGGGGGTTCGTTCGTCTTCTTCACCTACTGCGCTCTTCGGCTCCGTGCCGCGCGTTCGCGGGCACGCATCGCGAGTCCAGGGGGAAACGTGAGAAGAGCAGCGTTAGCCGTCGCCGTGGCGTTGGCCGCGGCGGTGGTGGTCCAGCCGGCCGGTGTGGCCGCGCCGGGTGTCGACGACATCGAGCCGGTCAGCGTCACGGCGGCCGCGGAGCTTTCGGCCACGCGGGGGGAGCGGTGGACCGACGAGCGCATCGCGGAGGCCATCCGCACGGCGAAGCCGCTGGCTCCGCCGGTGAACGCGGGGTCCGCGCGTCGATCCCGCTCGACCGGGCAGGTCGAGCCCCGGTCGATCGCCGAGCCCGCGGCGGTCGCGGGTGCGGGTGCGTCGGCTTTGCCCGCGCCGGCCACCCACGGCCGGATGTACCTGGTCAACCCGGACGGGTCGACCGTCGCGTGGTGCTCGGCCTCCGTGGTGAACAGCGGCAGCCGCAACCTCATCTCCACCGCGGCGCACTGCATCCACAGCGGTGAGGGCGGCGGTTGGCACTTCACCGAGGCGTTCTTCGTGCCCCAGTTGCACGGCACGTCTCGGCCGCACGGCATCTTCTGGGCCCAGCGGTGGACGGTGTGGTCGGAGTGGATCGACGATTCCGACTTCGATTACGACTACGGCTTCGTCAACTTGGCCGCTCGTGGCGGGCAGAACGTGGTCGACGTGGTCGGGGCCAACGGCCTGCGGGTCAACGCGGGCTACGATCAGACCGTGGTGGTGTGGGGTTACCCGGCCGAGGCGCCGTACCCCGGCGACGTGCCGTACTACTGCGATGGGCTGGGTACGTACTCGGAGTGGTTCACCTCGGACATCTACGTCGATTGCGCGATGACGCCGGGGGCGAGCGGCGGGCCGTGGCTGGTGGATTACGACTACGGGTCGTCGCTCGGCTACGTGAACGCGATCACCAGTCGGGTGGACGAGGACCGCACCTACACGCTCAGCTCCTACTTCGACGAGTGGGTGGCCGAGCTGTACTACTACGTGGACTAGGAACCGCGGGGGGCGTGCCGTGAGCAAGCCGTGGGTGGTCGGTGCGGCGGGGGTGGTCGCGGTCGTCGCGGCGCTCGCCGTCGGGTTCGCGGTCGGGCGGTGGACCGCGCCGGACGTGGTCGTGCCGCTGCCGCCGCCCCGTTCGTCGTCACCGCCGCCGCCCGCGGAGGTGCGGTCGGCGACGGATCCGGGGACCGCCGTGCGGATCACCGCGTCGGTGACGCCCGAGGACGGCTGGGTGCGGGTGCGCGCCACGGTGGTGGGGTTCCCGGCGGGTCAGCCGCTGCGGGTCGTGGTCGTCTCGCGTGCGGGCACGAGGGAGACCGCGGCGAGTTGGGTCGGGTCGGCCGCCGGTTCGCTCGACGGCACCACCGTGGACGGCGCGGCGACCGTGGCCCGCGCCGATGTGGTGGCGGTCGAGGTCGAGGGGACCGACGGCCGCCGGTACGTCTCGGCGGTGTTCTGAAGCCTGGTGCGGCAGGGGCGGCATCCCGGTCGGGCGCCGCCCCTGCTGTCTGTCGAACACGTGCGGGGGTGTGCTCGCATCCGACGACACCGTTCGGGGGTGCCCGCTACTCCCGTCGGCGCGGCAGGGCGCGCACCGACAGGACGACGGAGCCCGCGGCTGCCAGGGTCAACCAGGTGGCGGGGGTCCAGGTGATGTCGTCCTCGCCGAACCGGCGGGCCAGGTCGCGGCCGGGGTCCAGGCGCAGCCAGAGCGCCGCGCCGAGCACGGCCGCCCCGAGCGCCGCGGACACGCGGGTCGACCACCGGGTCACCTCGTCCGCCATTGCCGTGGTCAGGCCGTGGGCGGTGTGCGCGAGCAGCAGGACCAGCAGCGCCGCGACTGGGAGCGGGTAGCGGTCGAACAGGCCCCAGAGGCTGTGGAACCGGTTGTCCACCGTGACCCACGGCATGGCGGTGGCCACGGCCAGCACGGTGGCGGCGCCGGTGGCGAGTGCTCTGGGGGAGCGGGCGACGCGTTCCCGTCGCACCTGCTGCTCCAGGGAGGAGACCCGCGTCTCCAGGCGCCCCAGCGCCTTGTCCACCTGGTCCACTGGCCGCTCCTCTCGCCGGGTCGGGCACGGGGTGGGACGCGGGGTGGGGCTGCCCGGATCCCGATCAGGAGCGCGGGCTCGGCAAACCCGAACCCGGCTACGCGGTCGTGCGCATCCGTGCTGGGAAGCGACCATGGCGATATCGGCTCTGCTTGGGTGGGGTTGTGTGAGGTGAGGTGAGAATGCCCGGAATGCCTGTCGCAGTGGAATTCAGGATGCTGTTGATCGACGTGGCGAACGCGATGGGCATGGCCGGCACTCCGCGTGTGGAGGCGCTGCTTGCCGCGGGGGGCCCGGTGCACCACGCGGTGGCGGCCTGCGCCGCGCGCGGGGACCTGGTCGGGGATCCGCTGGACTCGCACCTGGCGGAGCTGCGCATCGGAGCGGTGGCGGTCGATCCCGCCCCCGACGCCGCCGAGCTGGTGCTGCTCGCCCACGCCCACCGGGTGCACGCCACCCTGGGTTGACGGGAGCACGGACTCCGACATCATTCCCACCGTCCACGACGGCTGGAAACGCCACGGAGCCGGCGAGGTCTTCACCGTCGAGGCCGGAGCGCGGCGCGTGCTCGACGTCGGCCTGGTCGCCATGAGTCCCGACAACTGGATCGCCGGCGACTCCACCCGGCCGAGGACCTCGCCCTGGCGATCCGGAGTCCTGCCACGCTGAGCGCTCGGGGTCGCTGGTCCGGCGACCGGCGACCGGCGACCGGCGACCGGCGCGGACAGGACCACGCGAAGAGCCGCCCGCGCGTGCCGGCTCCACGCACTCGCCCACGTCGACCGTGACCGGCGCACCTCCGCCACCGCCCCGGTTGGCGAGGGCACTGCGAGGCCACCTCCGACGGCACGATCGTGCCCGCGATCGGTGACATCCGATCCACGGCCCCTGGTTGTCCCCGGTGGACCGCACCGGTCCGCCGAGGGCCGGGGCCTCAGCTGCGACGAAGGCCCTCGGGTTCCCGCATCCGGGCTCGGAGCACGTCGAACTCGCACCCCGGGGAGTCCGGGTCGAAGCCGTGTTCGATCAGCCAGCGCGACGCGGTCAGGCTGCGCAGCGACCACCAGGCGCGGATCACGTCCCGGTCCGCGTCGGGGCCGTAGCCGGCGAGCAGGTCGTCCAGGCGTTCCTCGTGCCCGAGGGTCAGGACGGCGAGGTCGAACATGGCGTCGCCGGGGGCGGCTTCGGACCAGTCGATGATGCCGGTGACCTCGTCGCCGTCGACGAACACGTGGGTGATCTGCAGGTCACCGTGGATGAACACCGGGGTCCACGGCCTCAGCGCGGCCCCCGCGATCTCGCGGTTGCGCCGGACCACCTCGGTGGGCAGGACGGCGTTGTCGAGCAGCCACGCGCACTCGCGGTCGAGTTCCGCGGCCAGGTCGTCGAGCCTCGGCCCCGGCCACGGGGGCAACGGCGCGTCGTGCAGCCCGCGGATCGCGGCGCCCGTCGCGGCCCACGCCGCCGGCGACGCGGTCGACGGCTCCCCGAGGACGCCGAGCGCGGTCCCGGGCACGGCGGCGATCGCGAGCACGGGCGGCTCGCGCCAGAGGATCGGCGGGGTCGGCACGGGCGCCATCCCCATCGCCCGCACCTCCACCTCGGCGTGCGCGGGGTCGCCGTCGACCTTGAGGAACACGTCACCGACGCGCAGCGTCGCCCGTTGTCGGTGGGCGACCACGACTTCAACCTCTTCCACACCGGTCATCCTGGCGGGGACGGCCGCCGGTGTCGCCGGATTTCACGGGTGGTGGGCGATGGGGGTCGCCGGTGGGCCGGGTGGCCCACCCGCCCGCGGCGATGATTCGCTCGACCGGGTGACGGTCACGAGGACGGCCGACGGGGCACGGGTTGTCCCCGGGCTCGCCGGGTACCCACCGGTCCACGCCCGTCGGGCCGACCGCGTTCGACGACGCCGCCCCTTGCGAACCAGTTGGGTGACCGATCCCATGCGAGTTCTGTCCGAGTCCCGGCTGGCCGCCGTGCTGTCCGGTCTCCCCACCCGCCCGCGGGTGGTGGTCAGCGGGAACCACGCCACCCCGCGCCGCGCGTTGGAGGTGCTGGACGGGGCGGTGGCCGAGTACCGCCTGTTCGCGCTGAACGCCCAGCCGGGCGTCCCGGACCGCGACGGCGTGGTGCTGGAGACGCCGTTCGTCGGGCCGGGCATGCGCGGCAAGCGGATGCTGCGGTACTTCCCCTCCCGGCTGTCGCTGGTGCCCCACCTGCTCCGGCAGTCGCTGCCCCCGGACGTCGTGCTGGTCCACACCTCGGTCCCGGTGGACGGGCGCGTGTCGCTGGGCACGGAGGTGAACGTCCTGCCCGCGGCGATCGAGGCGGCCCGTGCCCGGGGCGGCCTGGTGATCGCCCAGGTGAACCCCCGGATGCCCTACACGCACGGCGATGGGGTGCTGCCCTGCGAGGAGGTGGACCACGCGATCGAGGTCGACGAGCCGCTGACCTCCCCGGAGCCCCGCGTCGTCGGGGAGGTGTCCCACGCGATCGCCGACCGGGTGGCGGCGCTCGTCCCGGCGGGCGCGACCCTCCAGATGGGCATCGGCGCCGTCCCGGACGCGGTGCTGGCGGCGCTGGTGGAGCGGCGCGGCCTGGCGGTGTGGTCGGAGATGTTCAGCGACGGCGTGCTCGGCCTGGAGCGGGCGGGCGCCCTCGACCCGGACGTCCCGGTGACCGCCTCGTTCGTGTTCGGCAGCCCGGAGCTCTACGAGTGGGTGGACCGCAACCCGCGGGTCCGCCTGCTGCGCACCGAGAAGACCAACGACCCGGGGTTGATCGCCCGCAGGCAGCGACTGGTCTCGATCAACAGCGCGTTGCAGGTCGACCTGTACGCCCAGGCCAACGCCAGCCGGGTGCACGGGGTCATCTACTCCGGGTTCGGCGGGCAGACCGACTTCGTGGTCGGCGCCCTGCACTCGCCGGGCGGCAGGGCGGTCGTGGCCCTGCCCTCCTGGCACCCCAAGGCCGACGTGTCCACCGTGGTGCCCCGCCTGACCGGCCCGGTCACCTCCTTCCAGCACAGCTACCTGGTCAGCGAACAGGGCACCGCCACCATCTGGGGCCACGACGCCGGCGAGCAGGCGCAGCAGATCATCGACCACGTCGCCCACCCCCGGGTCCGCGACGAGCTCACCGAGGCCGGTCGCGGTCTGGGCTTCCCGCTGGGGTCACCGGCCTGACCCGCGCCCGCGGCGCGGTTCAAGTCGACGAGGGGTGAGGTCGAGCAGGATCGAGTCAGGGCGGGTAACGAAGCCTTGCGGTGCGCGATAGAACAGTGCCGACACCACCGAATTCGCATTCCTGCGGAATTCGTGTTCGGAAGGGGAAACATCGATGTCCCGAGTCGCCTCCCTCCTGGCCGCGGTCCTGATCACCGTCGCGTCCGTCCCGCTCGTCACCCCCGGCACGGCCGCCGCGGCGGGCCTCGACCTCACGTGCACCCCACCCAGCAGCGCGAGCCTGCTGTTCGACCCGCCCGCGACCAGCTACCCGCAGAACATGACGCTCACGGTGTCCCGGCAGTACGGCCCCTGCGTCTCGGCCACGCACCCGGACATCACCTCGGGCCACTCGACCGCCACCGGCACCTCCTCGGGCGCGACCTGCCTGAGCCTGCTCGGCGCGAACGCGATCACCATCCCGATCACCTGGAACACCGGCCAGACCTCCGTCCTGTCCGGCAACAACGTGTCGAGCCTGAGCGGCGTCGCCCTGACCGTCGTCACCACCGGCACGGTCACCTCCGGCGTGTTCACCGGGGCGACCTTCGTGCACACCATCATCTACCCCAGCACGAACATCCTGCTGTGCAACCTGGGCCTGGGCACCCTGTCCGGCCTCTACGGCCAGGTGGTCCTGGAGATCATCACCCCGTGAACCGCACACCGGCACAGCCACCGCCGCTGTGGAGGCGCCGAATCGACCAGGCGTCGCCCGACCGCGACGCCGATGCCGGGCAGCACCTCGCTCACCCGCGGCGGCAGGTGCGGCGCCGGGAGGCCGCCGAGGGCAGCGGGCGCACGGGGAAGGCCGTTGCCACGCACCCCGATGTCGGTCCGCGCGGTCGTGCCCCGGACCGCTCCGGTCGGAACGGGGCCCGGGCACGACCGGTCAGCCCTGCTGCTCCAGGACGTCGTTGAGGTACTCCACGGCGAGCTTTTCCGCCTGGCGGCGGCGCTCGATCGCCACGCCGGTGTCGTCGAGCCACCGCCGGTACAGCTCGACGCAGGCCAGGAGGGCGCGACCGGCTTCGTGCCGGTCATAACCGCACAGGGTCCTCCGGAGGTCACGGGCCTCGTCCGGGGCGACGAACTCGAGGTGGCGGACACCGCGGAGGGGAGCGCCCACTCGTTGTGCGATCAGCGGACCGAGCACCGCCTCGCGCAGGTGGCCGAGGAAGCCGATGGCCTCGAACAGCTCACCGCGGCCGAGCTTGGTCGCGCCGTAGTGCACCCAGACCCAGAACCGGTCCTCGATCCACTGGAGGTCCGGCACCGCGGCCACCGGCGGTCGTTCCGCGAGGGAACGGGCCAGACCGCCGTCGCGGTCCCACAGGACGTCCGGGTCCTCGGCGCGCTCGGCGAAGTCCGAGGCCCGCACGAACTTGAAGTCGACGTGGAGCAGCGGAGGTCCGACGAGCGTGATGATCAGGCGGGGTTCCCCGACGTGCTCCCCCGTGAAGCCCGCCACCAGGGCGGCCCACGAGCCGATCAACGCGAGGCGCTCCCGCATGACCGACTCGAAGGCCTCGTCGTCGACGACCACGACGAGGTCGACGTCGGAGTAGGCGTCGGGGCGCCCGCCCGCGAGCGAACCCGCGACGGCGACACCGGCCACCCTCGGGTCCTGCCGGATCCGGGGGAGCACCTCGTCGAGGAACCTGCTGTGCGGGGAGGGGGCGTCCATGACCTTCCTTCCGGTAGGAGCAAAGTTCTCCAACGTATCCGGCAGGCCGATCGGGTGAACACCGATTTACCGGCGCGGACCACTGCCGGCGATCGCGGTCACCGGCGCCGCTGCCCAGCCGCCGCCGGCGGCGGGTGGGTCGTAGGCCACCGTGTTCATCTCATAGCCGCCGTTCTGGGCCTTCTGGGCTGCGGCCGAGGTTCGTGGTGCCGGGATCGTGGACCCCGGTGCCGAGGTCCGCCGACCGTGACGGGGGCGAGGTCGAGCGGTCGTCGGGTGGACGGGGCGTCATTCGGGCAGCCGTATAGGCGGCGTGGCGGGTGATGGCGCCACCGGGGCGGTGCCGGCACTGTCTCGTCGCCCGCGCGCGGCCCGCGCGCGGCCGAAGCGACCTTCCGGGGGATGCCGTGGCGGACGAGGCGAGCGGTGGCCTGCTCCGGCAGTTGTCGAGCCGCCAGATCGGCATGATCTCGTTGGGCGGCACCATCGGCACCGGCCTGTTCCTCGGGTCCGGCTTGGCGATCTCCCTGGCCGGCCCCGCCGTGGTGGTGGTCTACCTGGTCGGCGCGCTGGCGGCGGTGGCGGTCGCCTACGCGGTGGCCGAGATGGTGGTCGCGCACCCGGGAGCGGGCGGGTTCGGCGCGGTGGCCGCGCGGTACGCCGGGCCGCTCACCGGGTACGTCCAGCGGTGGTGCTACTGGGCCACGCAGGTGATCACGGTCGGCGGCGAGGTGGTCGCGGCCGGCCTGTACGTCCGGTACTGGTGGCCGCAGGTGCCGCTGTGGTCGGCGGTGTGCCTGTTCTCCCTGGTCATCCTGGTGGTGAACTTCGCGGCCGTGCGGTTGTTCGGCGAGGTCGAGTACTGGTTCGCGATGGTCAAGGTGACGGCGCTGGTCGTCTTCCTGGTGCTCGGCGTGCTGTACGTGGTGTTCGGGCTGCCCGGCCACGACGCGACCGGGCTGTCGGCGTGGACCGGACACGGCGGGTTCGCGCCCAACGGGCTGGTGGGCGTGGTGCTGGCCACCACGGTGGCGACCTTCAGCTACGGCGGCGTGGAGTCGGTGGCGATGACCGCCGCCGAATCGCGCAGCCCGGCCCGCGACATCCCGCGCGCGGCCCGACGGGTCGTGCTGCGGTTGGCGTTGTTCTACGTGCTGGCCACCGGCATCATCGTGGCGATCGTGCCGTGGACGGAGGCGGCGGCGGTCGACGGGGTGGCGGAGAGCCCGTTCGTGGAGCTGTTCTCCACGATCGGCGTCCCGGCGGCCGCGGGCCTGATGAACCTGGTCATCCTCACCGCCGCGCTGTCCGCCGCGAACACCACGCTCTACCTCGCGTCCCGCACGGTGCACTCGCTGGCGCTGGACGGTTACGCGCCGCGCCGGCTGGCCGCGGTGACCGACCGGGGCAGCCCGGCGCAGGCGGTGCTCGCCTCGACCGCGGGCTTGGCCGTCGCGGCGGTGGCGGCGGCCCTGTCGCCCGACACGGCGTTCCCCGTGCTGCTGGGCATCGCGATGTTCAGCGGCATGACGGCCTGGGTGCTGATCTTCGTCACCCACCTGGCGTTCCGCCGGGCCCGAGCGGGCCTGCCGCCGTCGGAGATCCGCTTGCCGGGCGCGCCGGTGACCTCGGTGCTGAGCATCGCGTACGTGGCGCTGGTGCTGGTCGCGACGGCCTTCACCGCGGCCTTCGGCCCGGCGTGGCAGGTCGGCGTGCCGTTCGTGCTGCTGGTGCTGGCGTCCTACCCGCTGGTCCGGGCCCGCCGCGCGGCCCGGGAACGCCGGAGGGCGGAGGACTACGACTCGATGTAGCCGTGGTCGACGATCCGCCTCGCGGAGTCGGCGTAGTGGCCCTCGGGCCCTTCCGGCGCGAACGTGCCCAAGCCGTCGACGTACCGGTTGAACATGCAGAACGCCGCCGCGATCAGCACGGTGTCGTGGATCTCGACGTCGGTGGCGCCCTGCGCCCGCGCCGCGTCCACCATGTCGGCGGTGACGTCGCGGCCCGACCGCTGCACCGCGCCCGCGATCCGCAGCAGCGCCTTCAGCTTCTCCGGGATCGGCGCGGCGTCGAGGTCCGCGCGCACCCGCTGCACCAGCGACAGCCCCTCGTCCAACTGCGCGGCGGCGAACGCGGAGTGCGAGTTGCAGCAGAAGTCGCACTCGTTCAACCCGGACACGTACGCGGCGATCAGCTCGCGCTCGCCCGGGGGCAGCGAATGGGGCGCCCGCAACAGGACCTCGGCCAACTCGTTGAGCGGCTTGGCCGTTTCCGGCCGGAACCTCATCGGGCCGGTGATGCCCGGGAACTGCGTTTCGTCCAGACCGAGATCGATGTGCGCCATGGCGGCCACGCTAGCGGCCGTCGACCGCGGCGAGGATCGTCGGACTGCGTGGTCCCGCAGCCGGGGTCATCGCCCGGCTTGGTGGGGGGCCGTCCTCGCTCGCGCCGGGAGCACACTTCTTGACCAGGGACTTCACCGGCCGAGGTGTGCGTTTTCATTCGGTTCGTTCCGGTTTCGTATCTCAATGGTCATTCAGTGACCCGGGAGGTCGGATGCCAAGAGCAAGAAGAGAGTGGTCGGCCGTCGCGTCGGTCCACTACCGCGCACGTGACAACAGGCGCCGGTCGAGGAAGCCGCTGAGCCGGGGCAGTACGACGTCGGCGGCCATCGCGCCCAGGTGGTCCTTGCCCGTCAGGACTTCCACCTCCCAGCCGAGTTCTTCGAGTTCCCGTTGGTGCCGGGCGACCGTCTCACCGATGTGGGTGATCTTCTCCGGACCGGCGGTGATCTCGTCGGCCCCGCCGACCCAGCACAGGCGCGGCAGGGTCAGTTCCGCCTGCGCCGCGCGGTCGTCGAAGGCCTGGAGGTGCTCGTAATAGGTGGCGTACTGCGGGAGCTGCGCTCGCGCTTCCTCCGGGATCGACGCGCCGAGCGCGTCCTGGTCGACCGAGGCGAGTGCCCGGCTGTAGCGCAGCATCTCCTCGTAGGGGCCGGAGATCGGGGGGAAGCCGGTCATCGCGAGCGCGGTGAGCCGATCCGTGCGCAGCGCCAGCTGCAACCCGACGACGCCGCCGAACGAGTAGCCCCACCAGGCGAACCTGTCGACCTCGGCCGCGTCGGCGATGGCGAGCACGTCGGCGGTGACGGCGGCGGGGGTGAACGTGTTCGGTTTCGGTGAGCCGGGGTAGCTCATGGCGACGACGCGGTACCTGTCGGCCAAGCCGCTCACGAGGGTGTTCGTGAAGTCCAGCACGTGCTGACGCAGCGGGTGATCAGGGGGTTTCGGGTCGGCGTTGTAGAGCAGCACGGCGGGTCCGCTCCCGTAGACCTCGAAGTAGAGTTCGCTTCCGTCGTGCGCCTGTGCGGTCCCCATCGCCCCAGTTTCGCAGAAGACGGGATGCCGACCAACGGGTGACGGTGCGACGGGCCACACGCGTGTGGCGCTCGGCCGAAAATTCGGGGCCATCACACGTTCAGCGGAGCCCGACGGCGAAAGCGACCGGGAAGCTGAAGAGCGGACAACCGGATTCCGGCCCCCAAGAGGAGGAGAGCGAGTTGTTCGAGCGCCTCACCGTCATCGTCGCCGCCACGGCCTTCGCCGCCGCCACCGCGTTCGGCACTGCCGGGACCGCCTCCGCCACGACCATCCCGGACGTCTCCTGCATCAACTCCGACCCTTTGGGCGTGCTGAACAGGCTCGTGTGCGCGCTCAAGGTCACCGAGCAGGAGCCGATCGCCTTACCCGACTGCGTGCTCACCATCGGTGACATCCTCAACAGCACCAAGGTGCTCAACGGCGCCGAGCTGGACCTGGTCGAGGTCACCATCGAGGACGTCGTCCTGAACCTGGGCGTCGAGGACGACCTGGTGTTCAAGCAAGCCTTGGCGGACGCGCTCAACGACCTCGGCATCTTCTACACCGACATCTCCATGATCACCCTCGACTGCTACTGAGCCCTTCTCCGGCCTCGTCCGGGGGCGGGCCGTGATGCGGGGCCGCTCCGAGATCGGTCCTGCCGCGGATTGCGTGATCAACTACGAGTCGGCCGTAGCGTCAATTGACGTACCGTCGCCCTTCCGGTCATCGACGACACGGCACGAGAGTCGTCTTTACCGCCCGGAATGCACGGTGTCAACGACATAAAGTGATGTCACCCGGATGCCGTTCGACGAACCTGTTGCTTCCGCCCCTGCGGGTCATTAGAATTGCGGCGCACGATCAAGTCGGTTCGCGCTCGCTTTCGTCCATGTCGCACACGTGCTTGCTGCGGTTGTGGCACGGTGCAAGCCTCGGCAAGGAGTCTTGCATGGCACAGCAATCCTTCGTGCAGCTGATCGACGACCTCGACGGCGGTGAAGCGCAGGAAACCGTGGGTTTCGCCCTCGACGGCGTCGACTACTCCATCGACCTGTCCACGGCCAACGCCGACAAGTTGCGCGACGCACTCGCCGCCTTCGTCACGAAGGCGCGACGGACCGGTGGTCGCACGCGGCGCGACACCCCGCCGCCCCGCACCCGGACCACCGTGCCCGCCGGTGGCGACAGGCACCAGAACCAGGCCATCCGCGAGTGGGCCAGAAGCCGGGGACGGCAGATCTCGGACCGCGGACGCATTCCCCGGACGCTGGTCGACGAGTTCCAGCAGGCCCACTCCGCCTGAACGGAAGCCTGCGCCTGCGACGAATGGCGTGGACGGGCGCGACGGGGCCGACTCCCGCGCCTCGGCCGACCTGATCGCCCACGAGTGCGTCCGGTTCCGCCGCAAGCCGACCGAGGTGCGGGCTGATCACCCCGTCGACGTCGCCGTGCGGCCGCCCGCCGACCCGGTCGGCCGTGGTGGACGTCAGCTCGGCGGCGCCGGGCTCGGTGGTGCGAAGGCGAGCACGTCGGGAAGGGGGCCGTCGTGGGGCTCGACGTCGACCAGCGCACTGAGGGCGCCCGGTCCTCGGGACAGGTGTGAGCACGGTCGGTCCGCGGTGAGGGCGAGGCAACCGCCCCGGTCGTCGGGGACGACCTCACCCCGGCGTGCCCTCGGCACTAACATCGAGCACCACAGACGAGGAATGGACTACACGATGACAGCGGCATCAGACCGGCGCTCCCTCGACGCGGAGCCCGCGGTCGCCGGGCAGGCGGTCGAGGGGGACCTGCGGGTCTTGTTCGGGCAGTCCATCGCCGTGTTCGCCTCGCTGGTGGGGCCGGCGCACGTGGTGGAGACGGCGAACCCGGCGTTCTTCGCCGCCATCGGCGAGCACCGGGCGCGCACCGGGGTCCCGCTGGTGGAGTTGATGCCCGAACTGACGGGTCAGGGCTTCATCGCCCTGCTCGACGAGGTCTACCGCACTGGTGAGCCCCACACCGGTCGCGACGTGCGGGTCGTGCTCGGCACCGGCCCGCGCGCGCGGGAGGCGTTCTTCGACTTCACCTACGAGCCGCGTCGCGACGGCGAGGGCGACGTCGTCGGGATCCGGGTGATCGGCGTGGAGACCACCCAGGTCAAGCACGCCCAGCACCTGATGACCGAGCACCGCGCCCTGCTGGAGCAGATCGCCCGGCAGGCGCCGCTGACCGAGGTCCTCGACGGGATGGCCCGCTGCATCGAGGACCTCGCTCCGCAGGAGGTGCTCGTCTCCGTCCTGCTCGCCGAACCCGATGGCCTGCACCTGCGCCACGGGGCCGCGCCCAGCCTGCCCGACTTCTACAACGAGGCCATCGACGGGATCGCCACCGGTGACGGCGTCGGCTCGTGCGGCACCGCCGCCCACCGGCGGGAACCGGTCATCGTCACCGACATCGCCACCGACCCCTTCTGGGACGACTTCCGCGACCTGGCGGGGCGGGCCGGCCTGGCCGCCTGCTGGTCCACCCCCATCCTGGCCCGCGACGGGAGCCTGCTGGGCACCTTCGCGATGTACCACCGAACCCCGCGCGCCCCGCAGGACGTCGACCTGGCCCTGGCCCGCGTCTTCGCCGGCACCGCGGCCCTGGCCATCGAACGCCACCACACCGAGCAGGCTCGGCGCGACGCCGAAGCCCGCGCCGAAGCCGCCCGCGCCGAACTGGTCAAAGCGATGCGCGCGGAGCAGGAACTGCGCGCCGAAGCGGAGCAGCGCGCCGCCGCCGCCGCGGAACTGGCCGACCGGATGCGAGCCGCCTCGGTCGCGCAGGCCGCCGTTCCACACCCCCGGCAGTGCGGGCTCGGCGGCGCCGACGGCTGCACCGAG
Source organism: Saccharothrix xinjiangensis (assembly GCF_039527585.1). Taxonomy (NCBI): domain Bacteria; kingdom Bacillati; phylum Actinomycetota; class Actinomycetes; order Pseudonocardiales; family Pseudonocardiaceae; genus Saccharothrix; species Saccharothrix xinjiangensis. Next base: position 189,526 of record NZ_BAAAKE010000016.1, read on the forward strand.
CCGGCCGAGCTCAAGGTCGCCGATGCCTGGGGCGACGCGGCCTGGGGCTGCCATTCCCACGCCGAGGAAGCCCTCCTCAACGTGCGGTCGGCGTTCATCGCCAACGAAGAACTCGGCGGCCTGACCGCCTACCTCAACCGCCGACCCTCCCGAGCACGAGTCACCGAACACCCCCGCACCTGAACGAACGCCCCTGCCCCGGGCGCCCCCCGCACCCGGGGGACGTGCGCACGGGGCAGCTCTGGCAACGGCAGCAGCGACCCGACCAGCTCCCACACGCCGTCATCGACCAACCACGGCACCGGCCCGACGATCACCCCGTTGTGCTGGCAGCTCCGGGAACTCCAGCTAGCGGCACGGCGTGCGGTGCGGCAGGCCGGGTGCGTACCGGGCCCATTCTTCGGCGCTGAGCGTGCGGTCGGTCGTCGCGCACAGGGAACGCTGCGGATCGGTGGTCGGACCGGTGTCCCACAGCCGGACCCCGCCGTCGTCGCCCGCGGTGGCCAGGGTCCGGCCGTCCGGGCTGAACGCCGCGGACCTGACGGTGCCGTGGTGCGCCATGTGCGGTGGGGCCAGTTGGCGCCGGGTGGGCAGGTGCCACAGGCGCACCGAGTGGTCACCGCCGCCGGTGGCCAGGATCTCACCGTTCGGGCTGAAGGCCGCCGCGTACACGGGCCCGACGTGGCCGATGAGCGGGTCTCCGATCCTGGTGCCGTCGGCGACGTTCCAGAGGCGGACGGTGCCGTCGTCGCTCGTGGTCGCGAGGGTGGTGGCATCGGGTGAAATCGCGACCGCCCCCACGGGGCCTCCGTGCCCTTTCAGCTCCGTCGGCGCGGCGTCGCGCCACATCGTCACGCGGCCGTCCCGCAGGCCCGCTGCCACGACGCGGCCGTCGGTGCTCGACGTCGTGGAGTAGGCGGCGGTGTCGGTGAGGTGCGTCCGGGAGAGCTTGCCGGTGCTCAGGTTCCACTCGAAGACCGTCCTGCCGGTCGCGTTCTCGTCCGACAGGTCCGCGGCGACGGTGAGGGTGTGCCGGTCGGGGTGGCGGGCGAGAGACCGGACGGTCTGGTCCGTGTGGAGCGTGTGGGTGCGTGGCTGTCGCGTGTCCGTCTGCCAGGCGTGCAGCACGCCGTGGAACCGCGTCCCGAAGATGCCCTTGCCCCTGGTGAGCCCGCCGGCGATCAGGGTCGTGCCGTCGGTGTCGAACACGATCGCCCGGACCGCGGTCGTGCCGGCGTCCAGCGCCGCGATGTGCTCCCGCCGTGCCGGGTCCCACAGGTGCACCGCCGGGCCCTCGGCAGACCACGGACGCTCCTCACCCGCGGTCCACCAGGTGATGTTGCCTGCCGACAACGGCTCTGCGCCCTGGTCGCCGATGAAGCACATGTCCCAGCCCACGTCGGCGCACGGGTAGGGCCGGTCGGCTATGGCCGCTTCCCGCCGGGCATCGCCGCCGGTGGCCAGCATCCGGCCGTCGGGGCTGAACGCCACGGCGAACACCCGGCCCGCGTGACCGGCCAGCGGCGCGACCGCACTGCGGTGCAGGGACACCCGCCACAGCCGCACCGTGCCGTCGGCGCTGCCGGTGGCCAGCAGTTGGCCGTCAGGGCTGAACTCCGTGGTGGTCACGGTGCCGGTGTGACCGCGCAGCGGTTCCCCGACGGGCTGTTGCCCGGCGGCGTCCCACAGCCGCACCGTGCCGCCGTGGTCGGCCGCGACGAACAGCACGCTGTCGGGAGCGAAGGCGATCGCGGGCACCGTCGCGGTGCGGTCGGTGTCGACCCGGCCGGTGATGGGCTCTCCGAGGCGCTGCCCGGTGGCGACGTCCCAGAACCGCAGCACGGCGTCGGATCCGACGGTGGCCAGGACCCGGCCGTCCGACGAGATCGCCACAGCGGGTCCGGTACCGTTGCGTGAACCGTTCTCGTGTATGCGCGCGGGGTTGCCCGCCCAGTCACCGGTCCGCAGGAAGTTCAGGTACCCGTCGTCGCTCAGGGTCGCCAGGTGCCCGCCGTCCGCCGTGAACGCAGCGGCGACCCGTCCGAAGGACGGCACGTACGGCCGCGTCACCGTGCGGGTGGCGAGGTCCCACATGCGGATCTGGGCGCCGCTCGCGGCGGTGCTCAGCAACAGGTTCCCGTCGCGGCTGAACGTGATCCGGTGCGCGGTGTCGACGGCGGGCGGCGCGTCCTGGTCCGGGTCGAGGTCGAGTCGCTCCGGCTCGACCGGCCGTCGGTCGGCCAGGCGCCACAACCGCACGTCCACGCCGTCGCCGGTGGCCAGCAGCCCGCCGTCCGGGCTGAACGCGATCGAGGTCGGTGGCGCCTCGTGGCCGGTGACCGGTTCACCGACCCTCCTGAGGGTCGTGACGTCCCACACCGTCATCGCCTTGTCCGCCGTGCCGACCACCAGGGATTTCCCGTCCGGGCTGAACGCCAGGGCGCCCACCGCGCCCCCACCGGGCGCCAGGACCGCGAGGCCTGGGCGCAGCGTCGCGGCGAGCTGGGCGGCCCGCGCCTGCCCCGTGGGGCTGATCTCGTGCGCGGCGACCGCCAGCAGGCGTGCCAGCTCCGGGTCGTCGTCGCCGATGGCCTCGCTGCGCGACGCCAGGTCGCGGGACGACGCGGCGTCGCGCTGGGCTTCGACGTCGTTCCGCAGCACGGCCGTGTAGCCCAGCAGGCCGCTGACCACCACCAGCGACAGCACCAGGAACGCGATGGCGAACCGCCTGATCGCGGTGGTCCGCCGGTGTTGCCGGAGGTCCTCGCCCTCGATGTCGTCGACCGGGACGCGGTGGATCGGGGACGCCAACTCGGCCAACGCCCGGCGGAACGCGCCGTGCCGGGTGGAGAGCCCGACATCCCCTTGAGCCCAGCTCAGGTCCACCCACTTCGGCTCGGCGGTGAACCACCCGCGCAGACGGGCGGGCAGCGCGTCGGTCGCGTTCCAGTCGAAGTCGCCCTCGCCCCAGGCGATCGTGCCGTGCGCGAGCACGATCAGGAACCGACCCCGGTCGGGCTCGGTGCGCATCCAGTGGTCGACCTCCAGGCCCACCCACGGCGACGCGGCGGAGTGCGGTGACGCCAGCAGGATGAAGCAGCGCGACCCGTCCAGCGCGTCGGTGATCCACCCCCACAGGTCGGGGTTGGCGGCGAGGTTGTTCCGGTCGAGGAACACGCGCATCGCGCGGCGCTGGTGCCACCGCTTCATCAGCCTGCTCAACCCGCGCTCGACGGCGACGGCGACTCGATCGTCGGCGTGGCTGTAGGAGAGGAAGGCGTCGTACTGCCCGGAAGGCGGTCGGTCAGTGCGCTCGGACCCCGCGCTCGTCGATCCACGTCCGGTCGGAGCGGGATCGACCTCCTCGGAGGGACCCCCGGCGTCGATCACCGGGTGGGCACCAGCAGTTCGAAGCGCATCTGCCGGCCGTCATCACCGGACTGCGCGACCAGCACGGCCTCGTAAGGGCCCACCGGAGCCCGTTCACCCTTGCGCAGGACGGTCGTCGCGCCGTCGAAGGTCAGGGCCAGTGCGAAGGCCGGTGTGTCGCGGGCGTGGTGGACCTGTACCTCGCCCCGATCGCCGCAGGCCACCGTGAGGCCGTGGTCGTATCTGTTGATCTCGAACGACCGAACAGCCGCGACACTTGCGGCTCCGGTGCCGATGTGCACGTCCACCGAGCAGCTCCGCTTCCACCGATCGGATGAAGCGGCGGACGAGGAGGAGATCGACGAGGGCGAAGTGGTCGGGACGACGGGTGCAGACGAGCCGGGACCCGCGTCCTGCCTGCTTCCGGCGCAGCCGGACAGCCAAACGGACCAGGCCAGGACCAGGGTGCACGAGGACAGGGTGCACGAGGACGGGGTGCGAAGGCCACGACGCGGAGTTCGCATGTCCCGACGGTACCGCCGCGCGCCGCGGCAGGAGGGCGGATCCGGCCGTTCACGAACGACCGCCGCAGCTGCTCGGGCATGGTCGTGGACCTCGCCGCGATCGTGTCCTTCACCGCCAGGGTGCCGCGATCGGCCGGTGCGGGACCGTTGTTGACGTGCTGTTCGGCGCCGAAGCCCTCCGTGCGGGGCGGGTGCGGCAACATCGTGAACCGGTCCGGAGTTCTGGCGCCCCGCACGTCGAACCGGTCAGGCATCCGTCCGGCGCCAGCGGCGGATGTGCCATTCGTGCACGACGCGGTGCGCCCAGGCCGCGACCGGGACGATCGCGCGCGGACGGGTGAACTGGAGGATCCACGCGGTCCGGGTGGACTCGCCGTGGTTGGGGTGGGCGCTGTGCACCGTCTCGAACAGGTGCAGCACGGCGCCGCCCAGTGGCAGCGGGCAGTCGACCGCGGTCGTCTCGTCCACGCCCTTGGTGCGCAGGGCGCCCCGCCGTTCCGCGACCTCCTCGTGCGGCAGCACGCCGCCGAGGTGGCTGCGCGGGACGTACCGCATGCAGCCGTCCTCGACGCCGACCGGCGCGGTGGGGATCCACATGCTGAGCCGGCGCTCGGGCAGACCGGACCGCTTGTGCACGCGGTCTTGGTGCCACACCGTCTCGTAGGCGCAGCGCGGCGGTTTGCGGATGCTGTGGTCGAACCGGAACCACGTGCCCGGCCCGAGCAGCTGCCGGGCCAGGGCGAGGCTGCGCCGGAACACGACCGTGCGCCTCAGCTCCGACGCGAGCAGCGACGGGTAGAGGATCTCGGGGACGTCGCCGCCGAACTCGCCGTCGGTGGCGCCGAGGTCGAGCGTGCTCACCGCGGGCAGCGCGCCGAACCGCCCGAACAACCCGTCGAGCCCGTCCGCCACCTCCTGCACCTCGGCCGGCGAGAACAGCGCCGGGATGGCCACGAAGCCGTTGTCGGCCAGTGACTTCCGCAAGTCCCCGACCACCGGTGGGGTCGTCACCGCCCACCTCCCGCCACTCGCCCGCCGGCGCCCCGGACCACCCTGGTCGGCACGGCCGCGGCGGACCGCGTGGAGGCGGGTGCGCCACGAGGACCCACCCCGCCCACGGCAACGCCCACGGCCTCGACGGCCGCCGGCGATCGCGAACGATGTCTGGACATTGTCCCTCCACAGGGGAACTGATGCTTCTCCAGGCATCGTGTTGGACCTGACCGTGCCAGCGTGTCCGAAGAGGACTCCGAGCGCTAGTGCCGATTGGGGTTCGCGGCCTTCACCGTGTGGTGAACCACGACTACCCGGGGTCGACAGCCGTCGTGCGATCGACGTGGCGCGGATCGTCACACGAGGGACTGGGATCCTCCCGGGTCGCCGGTGCGGAATCCTTTGTAGTCCCCGTTGAGGACCTGCCTGCTCTTCTTGATGAGTTCACCCTCGGTGAAGGGTTTTTCCAGCAGGACGGTGCCCGGGTCGAGACGGCCCTGGTGGGCGAGCACGGGTTGGGCGTAGCCGGACATGTAGAGCACGGGGACGCCCGGCAGGATCGCCTGGATCTTCTCGGCGACCTCCTTGCCCAGCATGCCGGGCATGACGACATCGGTGAGCAGGAGGTGGATGTCGCCGCGGTGGCTCCTGGCGGTGGCGACGGCCTCGTCGCCGTCGGCGGCGGTGAAGACCCGGTAGCCGTTGCGGACGTAGATCCGCTCGGTGACCTCGCGGAGTCCTTCGTCGTCCTCGACCACCAGCACGGCCTCGTCCTTGCACCTGCGGTCGTACTCCACGACCCGGGTCGGTTGCCGGGGGAGGTCGTCGACGGCGGGGAACAGCATGGTGAAGACCGTTCCCGTGCCGACCTGGGATTCGACGTGGATGAGCCCACCGCCCTGGGTCACGTCGCCGTAGGCGCTCGCCAACCCGAGCCCGGTTCCCGCGCCGCGGCACTTGGTCGTGTAGAACGGCTCGAAGACCTGGTCGAGGGCTTCCGGTGAAATCCCGACGCCGGTGTCGCTGACCCGGATCCGAACGGCGGGACCCTCCAAGGCGCCGGGTCGGGCCCGGGCGTAGTCGGTGTCGACGACGACCCGTGCGGTGTCGATGCGCAGGACGCCGCCGTCGGGCATGGCGTCGCGGGCGTTGAGCGAGAGGTTGAGCAGGGCGCGTTCGAGTTGGTCCGGGTCGGCCAGGATCGTGCACGGGGCGCTCGCGAGGTCCAGGGTGACCATGACGTGCTCACCGAGGGTTCGTTGTATCAATTGCGAGAACCGGGTGACCAGCGCGTTGACGTCCAGGACCTCCGCGTGGACCACCTGGCGGTGGCCGAAGGCGAGCAGCTGCTTGGTCAGGCTCACGCCGCGTTGCGTGGCGCCCAGGATCTTCTCGACGTCCTGTGCGGCGCGATCGAGGTGGTCGCAACCCTCCTTCGTGGCGGCGTCGATCTCCTCGGCGAGGAACATGCCGAAGTTCGTGATCACCGCCAGCAGGTTGTTGAAGTCGTGCGCCACCCCGCCGGCGAGCATCCCCAGGCTTTCCAGCCGGTGCGCCCGGCGGAGCTGGGACTCGGCGATGTCGTCCATCTTCACCTGGACCTCGGCGCCACCCGACGTCCTGGCGGTCGGTTCTGAGTCAGCCATCGACGATCAACTCGATTCCGTCGTGGGCGGGATCGAGTCGATCACCAGGAGCCCACGACATCATTTCTCCGGTGTACGAGGAGCCTAGTCCCGATGGTAAGCACAAAGGAGTGAACACGCCTTGGCGAGCCGTCCTGCCCGCTCACGCCGAGCAGCCTCGACGCCGTCGGAGACCGAATTCGCCCGTCGCGCGGAACCGCTCGGGACGGTCGGCCAAGGTCCGGGATGCGCCTGTGCCGAGGACCCAGGTTGAATGCAGATTGCGACCTGCAAATTGTCACGTCCATCGGTGAATGCGGAACGTGGCCTCGACCGGGTGAGCCGCGTGTTCCGCGGCGGGAACCCGGTGGTCGGCGGTGCGACCCCGGAAGAGGCGACAGGCGGGCCGGGGGCGCGGCGCGCGAACTCCGGCGGTACGGCTCGGGTTCCGCCGGAGGACTTCACGACCTGTCCTCCCGGGCGGTCCTGTACACCTCCAGGGTCTGCTGCGCGATCCGACCCCAGTCGGGCACCTGGGCCTCGACCCGGCCCGGCGCCGCGAGTTGTTCCGCGAGTTGCTCGATGAGCGCCGTGGCGACCGCGGCCGGCTCGGGATCGACCAGGCGGGCCAGCGCGCCGAGGTGGTTGGCGGTGATCTCCCGGTGCGCCGGGATGTCGCTGAGCACCACCCTGGCGCCCGCCGCGGCCGCCTCCACCGGCGCCATGCCGAACGCCTCGTGCTCCGACAGGGACACCAGCACGACGGCCGTGCGCAGCCAGCGGTGCACCTCCTCGGTGCCGATCCGGCCGAGGAAGCGCACGCGGCCGGTGATCCCGAGTTCGGCTGCCAGCCCGCGCAGCTCCCCGTGCTGGGACCCGTCCCCGACGATGACGAGTTGGACGTCCGCGGGCAGCGAGGGCAGGGCGCGCAGCAGGACCGCCACCCGCTTGTAGCGCTCCAGCCTGCCCAGGCTCAGGATGGTCCGGTGCTGCCCGGCGAACGGCCGCGCCGACCGGACGGCCGCGGTGTCGACCCCGTTGGGCACCACGTGGATGCGGCCCGCGGCGGCCGGGAAGTCGCGAACGACGGCGTCGCGCTCGGCCTCGGACACGCAGATGACCGCCCGCGCCACCCGGAACAGCAGCCGACCGACGAACCGGTAGCCGCGGTGCATCGCCCTGGCCCGTCGGCTGTGCCCGTCGCCGTGGTAGTGCGGCGTGAACACCACCGGCGTCAGGTACCCGCCGAGCGCCGTGAAGCCGCACGCGGCGTGGTAGCTGTGCACGTGCACGAGATCGGTGCCGCGCGCGGCTCTCAGACCGGCCAGCAGCAACTGCGGGGAGATCGACATCCCGTTCGTGCGCCAGACCGGGAAGCTGCGGATCCGCACCCCGTCGCGCACCTCGGTGGCCGCCCGGCACAGCCCTCGGCGGCCGGTGAGCACCTCGACGGCCACGCCCCGGGCGGCGAGCTCGCGGACCAGGTGGCCGCTGTGCGCCTCCACCCCACCCGCGTCGGGCGGAAAACCCGGGGTGACCAGCGTGACCCGCATGGACGTCGCGGGAAAAGCCCCGCACCTCCGAGGTCCCGCTTTGGCGCTGCCGCCACGAGGGGGGTCCTGCTCGCGCATGAATCCTCCTGTCCGTCCAACCCGAATCTCATGTGGCGTGCCCGGTGCGCGTGGTCGGCGCGACAGCGGACCAACTATTCCAGGCGCTCCCGGCGGGATCGACCGCGGTCGCGCGTCCGGGCCGGTGAACTACCCGGACGGCTGCCCGACCGTCACCGGGACCACCGGTCCACTCAGGTCCAGTGTCACACGTATGGAGTGGGTGACAGCGGCAACCGCACGGTCTGGAATGTGATTGGTCTTAATAGGTTGAACATAACACCTCATCGGGCCATGCGAGAAAGAGTCGGCGATGTGGGTCGGCGCTGCCAGGTATGGTTGAGGAGCGGCGGGATTCCGAACAGGAGCACGTTGTGATGCTCTCCATTGTCATGCCTGTGTTCAACGAAAGCCGAACGATTCGATCAGCGGTCGAAAGAGTGCTCGCGGTCGAGTACCCCTGCCCGGTGGAACTCCTCGTGATCGACGACGGCAGCACGGACGAAACGAGTGGGATACTCCAGGAACTCGTCCGGCCGGGCATGCGGCTCGTGCGCCATTCCCACAACCGCGGCAAGGGGGCCGCGGTGCGTTCCGGCGTGGCCGAGGCGGCGGGTAGCCACGTGGTCATCCTCGACGCCGACCTCGAGTACTCGCCCGACGACATCCCGGCCATGCTCGGACCCGTCCTCCGCGGTCGTGCCGACCACGTGTTCGGGACGCGCGTGTTCGGCCTCAACACGCGCTACCGGTCGTTCCGCTTCGCGTTGGGCGGACGGGCGCTCACCCTCGTGGCGAACATCCTCTTCGACGCCTGCCTCACCGACATGCACACCTGCCTGAAGCTCCTGCCGGTCGCGGACTTCCACGCGCTGCGGCTGTCGGAGAGCGGTTTCGGGTTGGACACCGAGATCGCCGCCCGGCTGCTCCGCACCGGAACGCGGCCGTTCGAGGTGGCGGTGAGCTACGACGGCCGTTCCGTCGAGCGCGGCAAGAAGATCAACTGGCGGGACGGCGTCAAGTGCCTGTCCATCCTGATCAGGGTACGGGTCCAGCGGTGCCCGGACGGCTGGGGCTCCGCGCGGACGGAGGGCTCCCGCGCGAACCTCCACCCGGTCGACGAGTCACCCGACGACAAGTCGCGGGTACCGGCAAAGGTCACGGAGATCCCGCCCCCGGCCCTCCGGCGACTGCCCTGAGGGTGCCGTGACCACCTGACGATCCAGTGGAAGCAGCGAGGAGAGACGATGGACGGCGCCTCGGCGGACGGCAACGCAGGGCACGACGAGGCGCCTCGGCGGAGGGTGTGGCTCGTGGGGCCGGGGTTCCTGTTCCTGAGCGGTCTCTCGGTCTACACCTGTCGGCTGGCCAACTCGCTCGCCGCCGACCACGACGTGTCCGTGCTGCTGCTGGAGAAGCTGATCCCGGCCCGGTTCTACCCCGGCTCGCGGAGGGTCGGCCACGAGCTGAGCTGCCTGAGGTACGCCGATGACGTGCGCCTGGTCGGGAAGGTCGACTGGTTCTGGCGCGACCGGCTGCGGCACGCGGTGCGGGCGCTGCGACGGGAACGGCCGGACGTCCTGGTGCTCCAGTGGTGGACCGCCGCCACGCTGCACACCTACCTGGCGCTCGCCGCCGCGGCCCGACGCGCCGGGGTGCCGGTGGTGATCGAGTTCCACGAGGTGCAGGACACCGGCGAGGCGGCGAGGCCTCTCGTGGCGCGGTACTGCCGCCGCGTGGCGCCCGCGCTGCTGGCCCGCGCCTCCGGCCTGCTCGTGCACAGCCGCCACGACCGGGACCTGGTGTTCGCGACCTACGGTGCGGACCGGCTCCGGCACCTCGTGGTGGACTCGGCCCCGCACGGCCCGTACGACCACCTGCCACCGGCGCCCCGGGGGCCGGAGCCGGCCGACGGGGTGACCCGGCTGCTCTCCTTCGGGTTGATCCGACCCTACAAGGGGGTCGAGGACCTGGTGGCGGCGTTCAACGCGCTGTCGCGCGAGCAGGCGTCCCGCTTCACCCTGACCGTCGTCGGGGAGACCTGGGAGGGCTGGACCCGCCCGGCCGAGCTGATCGCCGCGAGCCCGCACGCGGACCGGATCACCTTCGTCAACCGCTACGTCAGCGACGAGGAGGCCGCCCGGTTCTTCGCCGACTCGGACGCGCTGGTCCTGCCGTACCGCCGGGGCTCCGCCAGCGGTCCGCTCCAGATCGCGATGAGCCGCGGCCTCCACGTCCTGCTCTACGCCGTCGGCGGGCTCGTCGAAGCGGTGGCCGACTACGAGGGCGCGGTGCTGGTGCCGAGGGGCGACGTCAACGCGCTGCGCGCGGCGCTGCTCGACCTCCCCGCGCACCGCGCGCAGCGGTTCCCCGACCCGCACTCGTGGTCGGCCACCACGGCGGCGCTGGACCGGATCACCGATGCGGTGCCCTCGCGGGGCCACGTCGCGAACCCCACCGCGACCAGGTGACGCACCTGGCCACCGCCCCGGGGAGGGACCCCGGGGCGACCGCGGACCCCGGCGGCGCCGAGGTCGACCCGCCGCGCTCCGCGCTGGTGGCCCGGACGACCTCCTGGCCGGTCGTGATCGCGGCGGCGGCGACGGGCACCCTCGTGGTCGGGCTGTCGTACCGGCTCTCGGCGGCCGGCGACTCGCCGTCCCGGTACTACGCGACCTTCTGGGCCGGTGTCCTGCTGGCCCTGGTGCCGCTGACCGTCCGCATCGCCACCGGTGACCGCGGGCGGGCGGCGTGGGGGGTCGCGCTGCTCGGGGTGCTCACCTACGTGCCCAAGCTCCTGCGCAACCCGGCCGCCCCCGCCTACCACGACGAGTACGCGCACTGGCGCGAAGCCGTGGACGTGCTGTCGAGCGGCTCGCTGCTGCCACCCAACGCGGTGATCCCGATCGTCCAGTTCTACCCCGGCACCTCCGGCCTGACGGCGGTGGTGCAACGGCTGACCGGCCTCCCGGTGTGGACGTCCGGGCAACTCGTGGTGTTCACCGCGCACGTGCTGGCGCTGTTCGCGGTGTTCGTCATCGCGCAGGTGCACCTGCGGTCGCCGACGGCGGGCGCGCTCGGCGCGGTGATCTACGCGCTGAACCCGTCGAAGATGTACTTCGACAGCCAGTACGCCTACGAGGGCCTCGCCGTCGCGCTGTTCCTCTGGGCGCTCGCGCTGGCCGGCCTCGCCGCCAGGGCGCACGGGCGGCCGCGGACCGCCGCGACCGCGGCGGCGGTGCTGTGCGGGGCCGGCTGCGTGGTCACCCACCACCTGTCCACGTTGTTCCTGCTGCTCCTGTTGTTCCTGGTGGCGATTGCCACCTCGATCCGGGCGCGCACGGCCGGGCGACGCCGGGACACCAGGCCACCGGACGAGGGCGAGGCGCGCACCTGGTGGATCGTCTTCGGCAGCACCGCCGTCACGACCGCGGCGTGGCTGGGCCTGGTGGCCCGGCCGACGCTCACGTACCTCTCCCCGTACTTCGGCGGGGCGGTCGGCGAACTCTCGGGCGTGCTGAAGCGGCAGGGCACCGGTCGCGCGGTCCTCACCGCCACCGCGCAACCGCTGTGGGAGCGGGGGGCGACCGCGCTGGCGCCCGTCGTCGTCGGGCTGGGCTGCCTCACCGCCCTGCTGGTCCTGCGCCGCGCGCACCGGGCGTGGCGGGCCGACACCCTCGCGTTGATGGCCTTCGGCCTGCTCTACCTCCCCTCGGTGCTGTTCCTGCTCACGCCGTCGGGTGCGGAGGGAACCCGGCGGTCGTGGGCGTTCACCTACGTCGGGATCGCCCTCATCGGCGCGTTCCTGGTCGTCCACGCGCGCGGTCGGATCCCGGTGTGGCGGTCACCGCCGGTGCTGCTCCTCCTGTTCGCGGTGGTGCTGATCGGCAACGTCGGCGCCGGCCTCAACGACCAGTACCGCTTCCCCAAGCCGTTCACGTGGGGCTCGGACACGAACTCGGCCAGCGCCGAGGCGCGGACCGTCGCCGAGCAGCTCGCCGCCGCGGCCGGCGACGTGCGCGTCGTCACCGATCGGTTCACGGGGCTCCAGGTCGCCGCCTACGGGGGCCTGGACCTCGCCGCGCCGTCGGTGGGCTTTCCCGCGTGGGGACTGACCCAGACGCCCGGCGACCCGGACGTCCCCCTGGTCCAGAGCCTGGTCACCTCGCGCTTCGACTACCTGGTGGTGGACATCCGCATGGCCCACGAGCCCGCCTACAACGGCAACAACTACGGACCGGAGGACCCCCTCGCCGGACGGGTGACCCCGATCGAACGGCTCGACCGGTTGGACCGGGTGCCGTGGGCCTCGCGGATCATCACCACCGAGCACCTCCGGGTCTACCGGCTCGACCTGGGTCGGCTCGGCGCACCGGTGGCGTCCGGGCCGTGAACGCGGATCGCACGTCGGGCACGGCCGCACGCCGGGCCGCCACCCTCGCGCTCACCGTCGCCGTGTGCGCCGCGACGGCGCTGGCCGCCGTGCCGTCACCGGTCCCGTTGCGCTCGCTCGTCGCGTTCCCGGTGCTGGTGCTGGTCGCGGGTCACCACGGGACGGCGCTGGTGCTCGGCCACCGCGCGCGGCGCGGCGCGGGCGCGGAGGACGACCCGGGCGTGGACGGTCTCCTGCGGGTGGTGCTCCCGGTGCTGCTGGGAATGCTCTCGCTGCTGGCGGTGGTGTTGCTGCTCGGCCTGTCGGGGATCCCGATCTCGACCGCGAGCGTGGCGGTGGGCGCCGGTTCCGCGGCGCTGGCGCTGCTGCTGATCGCCAGGTGGGGGGCGGCCCTTCCCGGGGCACCGGTGTGGGCGTCGCGGGGGGCGGCTCGCCGGACCGCCGGGGTCGTGGTCTCGGTCCTCGTGCTGTGCGCCGCGGTGGCGGGCGCGGTCGCGCTGCGCCCGACGCCCGTCGAGCGGTACACCCAGCTCGCCCTCGACGAGCCCGACGTGGTCGCCGGCCGGTGGCTCTCGGCGCCGAGCGGTGCTCCGGTGACCCTGCGGTGGACGCTGCGCGGCCACGGCTCGGCGCTGCCCGACGCCGAGCCGGCCGTCGGCGTCACGATCGGGGGGGCGCCCGCGTCGGGGGTGCGGGTGGAGGCCGGTCGGGTCGAGCCGGGGACGGGGCCGGGCGTCGTGGCGGAGCGTCGTGGTGCGGTCACCTTCACCGCCCCGGCCGCGGCGGGCGACTACCGCGTGCGGGTCACCGTCGGCCCGGACACCTCGTCGCTGCTCGTGGTGGGGTTGAGGGTCGCACCGTGACCGACGAGTCGGCGACGCGGGGCGAGGCCGGCGCGCGGGTGCGCGCCGCAACCGGGGCGCGCACCCGCGCGCCGTCCGCCCGGACGTGGCTGACCACCTGGTTCGCCTCCGGCGAGTTGCTGCGCAACTCCGTCGCGATCATGGCGACCACGGTGGTGACCTCGTTGTTCGGCTTCGTGTTCTGGTTGGTGGTCGCGCGCAGCTCGCCCGCGTGGGTGAGCGGAGCGGGAGCCGCGGTGGTGAGCGCGTTGCAGGCCACCACGATGTTCACCGCGGTGGGTGCGGCCGCCGCCATGCTGGAGTGGCTGCCGCGAAGCCGGTCGGGAGTGGAATGGCGCCGGCGTCTCACCGCCGGCGTGGTGGTCGCCGCGGCGGGCGGCTGCCTCGGCGGCCTGCTAGTGGTGGGGGTGCTCGGGCACCTGTACGGCACCCTGCCCGCGCTGCGCAGCCCCACGGGCGCGGTGTTGTTCTGCCTCGGCGCGGTGTTCCTCGCCGCCGGCATCGTGTACGACCACGCCGCCATCGCCGAAGACCGCGCGACGATGATGTTGGGGCGCAACGCCTTGTCCACCGCCGCGCGCATCCCGCTGGTCCTGGTGCCGTGGCTGCTGCCCGGCACGGAGGACCGGATCCTCACCGCGTGGACGGTGGCGGCCGGGCTGTCGCTGCTGGTCGCGCTGACCGGCTTCCGCCGCAGCGCCCTCGGGAGCTCGCTGCGGCCCCGGTCGCGCGGACTCCCGGCCGCCCTGCGGGAGATGCGGCAGTCGTTGTGGGTACAGCACCTCATCACCGTCACGGGCACGCTGGGCATCTACCTGCTGCCCCTCATGGTGGTCGTCAGGGTGTCGGTCGTCGCGAACGCCTACTTCTACGCGACTTGGATGATCGGCGCCGTCTTCTTCATGATCAGCCCGGCCGTGTCGACGGCGTTGTTCGCCACCTGCGCGGGGAACCCGGACGCGGTCGGGTCAGCGGTGCGGCGCAGCGCCGTGACCATCGCCGTGCTGCTCGTCGTCCCGATGGTGGTGTGCCTCTTCGGCGGCGGGGCGCTGCTGTCGCTGTTCGGACCGGAGTACCCGGGCGAGGGCAGGGTGCTGCTCGTGCTGCTGGCGCTTTCGGCCGTGCCCGACGCCATCGTCAACATCGCGGTCGCCGTGCTGCGGGCGACGAACCGGTTGCGCAGCGCGTTGTGGTTCAACACCGCGGTGCTGGTGGCGAGCCTGGTGCTCTCCTGGGTCCTGCTGCCCGCGCTGGGCATCGTCGCGGTCGGACTGGCCTGGATCGCCGCGCAGACGGGGGGAGCGCTGTGGGTGCTGGTCTTCCGGCGGCGGATCATCACCGGGTCCGCCGCGTGAGGGTCCTCCAGGTGACCGACAGCTATCCGCCCGCTCCAGGCGGTCTGGAACGGGCGGTGCGGGTGCTGTCCCGGGAATTGGCCGCGCGCGGCCACCACGTCGAGGTGGCCTCCCTCAGCCGCCCGGGTTCCCCGGCGTTCGAGCGGGCGGGCGGCGTGGTCGTGCGCAGGTTCACGGGCTGGACCCGGCACCTGCGGCGGTTCTCCACCGATCCCGACCACCAGTTCCACCCGACGGTCGCCGACCCCCCGCTGGTCCGGTCGTTGCAGGGGTTGGTCGACGCGACCCGCCCGGACGTCGTGCACGCCCACGGCTGGATCCTGCACTCCTGCCTGCGGTTGCGACTACCCCCCGACGCGGCCCTGGTGGTCAGCCTGCACGACTACGGCCTGGTCTGCGCGAAGAAGACGATGACGTACCTCGATGACTTCGATTCCCGGTGCGCCGGTCCGTCGCCGGGCGGCTGCCTCGGTTGCGCGGGCGCCTTCTACGGCTCGGTCAAGGGCACGGCGCTCGCGCTGGGCCTCGTGCTCGCCCGGCGCAGCTGGGACCGGGTGGCGATGTTCCTGCCGATCAGCGCGGCCGTCGCGCGGGCCTGCCTGCCCGGCGTCGCCCCGGACCGGATCAGGGTGATCCCGCCCCCCGCCGCCGATGACGCGGCCTCGCCGCAGGTCCCGCGCCCCGGCTTCCTGCCCGACGGCGACTTCGTGCTGTTCGTCGGTGCGCTGGGGGAGCACAAGGGCGTGAGCCTGCTCCTGCGCGCCCACCAGCGGATGGCGACCCCCGTGCCGCTCGTCGTCATCGGTCCGCGGCGGGCCGACACCCCCGAGTTCACCGGAACAGCGGGGCGCCCCGTCGTGGTGCGCGACGAGGTGTCGCACCAGCAGGTCATGGCCGCGTTCGCCGCCGCCTCCGTGGTCGCCGTCCCGTCCCGCTGGCCGGAACCCCACGGGTTGGTCGCCGTCGAGGCGATGGCTTCGGGGACGGCGGTGGTGGCGTCCAGGACCGGCGGGCTCGCCGAGGTCGTCGAGCACGACGTCACCGGGTGCCTGGTCGAGCCGGGCGACGCCGACGCGCTCGCCGGTGCTCTCGACGACCTGCTCGCCGATCCCGCGCGACGGCGTCGGATGGGCGCCGCCGGTGCGGTCAGGGCCTGCCGGTACCAATCCGCCGCCGTCGTGCCCCGGGTGGTCGAGGCCTACGCGGATGCCAGGGCGCTGCTCGGCCGTTGACCCGGCACCGCTCGGTCGAATGAGTCATTCCCATTCCGCGTCAAAGGCGTGCTCGACCACGCCGACCACCAAGTCGGAATCGGCACGGCCATCACGGCCGCACGAAATCGACGATCTCCTGGCCGCCTTGATCGGGCGGCATCGTCTTAGCTCGCCGGTGCTGCGGGGATTCATCCTGCACCCAAGGCGCACCAATCAATCGAACTGAACTGCAACCGCCGGATCTGAGGATGGAGTTACCTCACTCCGGAAGGTGCAAATCATGTTCCGTATTTCTGCTTGCGCGTTCTTGGGCGTTGCGGCCATGAGCGCGCCGGTCATGCCGTCCACCGGGCAACCGGTCGCGGCCGAGGCGGCGGCCGGCCAGATCCGGCCGGCCGCCACCACCGCCGCCGCGGATGAACCGTGGAACCGCCCGTTCTACGCGGACCCGAACAGCCCCGCCAACCAGGTCGTGCGGGCGGAACCGGACAACCAGGTCGCGGCCACGATCGCCGGGGTTCCGCAGGCCCGCTGGTTCACCCCCGACAACCCGGTCCCCACCATCCGCGCCGCGGTCGCGGACTACGTCGACGGCGCCACCGCGGCGGGCGGCCTGCCGGTCCTGGTGACGTACGCCATCCCCGGTCGCGACTGCGGCAGCTACTCCGGCGGGGGACTGCCGGACGCGGCCACCTACAAGTCCTGGACCCAGGAGCTGCGCGCCGGCATCGGTGCCAACCCCGCCGTCGTCATCGTCGAACCCGATGCCCTGACCAGCGCCGACTGCCTCGCCGACGCGGCGCGCACCGAGCGCTACGGCATGCTCGCCGATGCCGTGGCCCAGCTCGGCGCGGGAGGGGCCACGCTGGTCTACCTCGACGGCGGGCACTCGCGCTGGCTCAGCGTGACCGAGCTCGTCGACCGGCTCAACCTCGCCGGGGTCCGGCACGCCCGCGGCTTCAGCCTCAACGTGTCGAACTTCTACACCACCTCCGAACAGGAGGCCTACGGCGAGGAGGTCTCCGCGCGACTCCCCGGCAAGAGCTACGTCGTCGACGTCTCCCGCAACGGGCGCGGCCCCGCCCCCGACGAACCCTTGAACTGGTGCAACCCGGTGGACCGCGGACTCGGAGCGCTCCCCACCGCGCAGACCTCCGCCGCACACGACGACGCCAACCTGTGGATCAAGAACCCGGGTCAATCGGACGGCACCTGCGAGCGGGGCGACCCGTACTCCGGGCACTGGTTCCAGGACCGGGCCGCGAACATGCTGGACTTCCGGGCCGCTTGGTGACCGGCCTGGCACGGGGCACGGGGCACGGGGCACGGATCGCGAGCGCGGGAGCGACGGCGCACGAGGAGCACGGTGATGAGCTCAACCGGTCGCGTCGTAGCGGTACCCGACACCGCGGACCGCCTTGATCGGCGAGGTCTCCGCGACCCACCCGAGCTTGCGGCGCAGCCGGAGCACGGCGAACTTGACGCGCTCCGGTCCGATGCCACCGGGGTCGTCCCACACCTGGTCGAGCAGCTGGTCGGCGGACAACACGGCGCCGACGTGCTTGACCAGCACGTTGAGCAGTCGGAAGTCGATGGCGGTGAGCACCACCTCGCGCTCCGCCCCGGCACTCCTCACGTGCACCGTGCGAGCCTTCCGGTTGATCCGCACCAGCCCGTCGTCGTAGGTCTCCTCCCGATCGGAACCGCCGGCGGCGGGCTGGGCGGCACGGCGCAACAGCGCCTCGGTCCTGGCCAGCAGTTCGTTGTTGGCGAACGGCTTCGTCACGTAGTCGTCCGCACCGGCGCGGAGACCTCGGACCTTGTCGGCCTCGTCGCCGAGAGCGCTGATCATCAGCACCGGCAGGGTGGTGAGATCGCGAATTCGCTCCAGCACGGTCCAGCCGTCCATCCCCGGCAGCCCGACGTCGAGCAGGACGACGTCGGGCCTCTCCTCGTGCACCATGCGCAACCCCGCGCGGCCGTCGGCGGCGGAGATGAACTGGTACCCGGCCCTCTCGAAGACGAGGCGGTAGGACAGCATGATGTCCGCGTCGTCCTCTATGGCCAAGACCTTCGTCACCGGGCTGCGCCCAGGACCGGCGAGAACCCCCGTCTTCCCCGAACCGGGCGCGGCGGACGCGTGGACCCACCGGCGACATCACGCGGCAGGTCGGGGTGGGTGAGCGACTCCGACACCACGAGCACTGCCATCCGGATCACCACGCCAGGTCCGCGCTGACGGATTGGGCGGCGGACCGCCGTCAGACCCGTGCCACCGTACATCCGGGCGGCGCGGAGGGCACGCCGGGTTCGTGCCCCTCGACCGGGATTCACCCTTCCACGCACCAGCGCGATCCACCGGTTCGGATCCACGGACGGGAAGGAGCGGCCGGACGTGGTCCAGGGGGTGGGTGTGATCGCCGCTGCGCTGCCGTGGGAACCGGACCGGACACCACCGGGCCGGGCGGGGCTCCCCGAACCGCGAGCGAGGAGCCACCCGGACCGGGGGACCCGGCGCGAGTCGGCCGAACCCCGCGCCTCGTGACCGTGAACCGGACTTCCCCGAGGTGACGAAGGGTGAGGTCCTCGCGATCGTCTCGCACGAGTTGCGAACGCCGCTCACGAGCGCGTCGAGCCTGCTGCAGCTCATAGCCGACGACGGACTGGCGGACCCGGCGTCGGACGAGGTCGTGCGGGCGCTGCGGCGCAACGTCGAGCGGCTCGTGGCCACCGTTTCGCCGGGGCCGGGGAGACACCTCAAGGGCACTCCGAACACGCCGCTGTGGCAGCGTTGGCGCTGTCGACCGCGGCGGCGATGGCGGTGGCACAACTGGCCGGAGGCGCGGCCACCGACACCCGGTCGGCTGCCGGAACCCGGTCCGGAACGGGCGCGGCGGCGCTGACCGGCGCCGCGACCAGCGCGGCGGGAGCGCCGGCGGTCAGGACCGAGCTTGCGATGCGTCGAACGTTCATGGGATGACTCCCGTTACGGGGGGAGTGGGCCCCGGCATGTCCGGAAATCAGCGGGATCGCGGAGCAAAGTCGATGGAAGAAGATCGGCTCATGTGCCGATCATGCGCCCGACGGATACCGAAAATCCAGTGATGCGCTCTTTCATGTATTAATTCGGCGTGCCCGGTCGTCGACTCTCCGATTCGATCTCGAATCGTCGCGGTGGAACGCTCGGCGTGCGCGTCGTCCGAGCGGCGATCCTGCTCGCGGAGACGAGCGGCCGGCAAAGCCGGCCCGCGTTTCTCCGGCGCCCAGGTCCTGCGCCACCTGCACGACGCCGGCGCACCCCTGCGCGCCGGACACCGCACCCCGATGGGCCCGAGAGCGGCGGACGCGAACTCCACCAGCGACCACGACGGGGCCGGTGTGCCTGGCGATCGCCAGGCACACCGGCCCCGGGACGGGTCTGTCGCCGCCGATCAGCAGGTGCAGACGCCACCGTTGTTGACGCCGGCCACGCCGTTGGCGCCGACCAGGCCGGAAGCGCCACCGGGGTTGGTGATGGTGTTCACCCCGGTGCCGCCGTTGACGGTTCCGGCGTTGCCCGTGCCGGCCGCACCCGCGGCGCCGCCCAGACCGCCCGCGCCGCCGGGACCGGCGCACCCGGTGCCACCGTTGCCGCCGGCGCCACCGTCACCGCCGTTGCCGCCGGTGTTGGTGATGACGTCGTTGTCGGCGTCACCGTTGACGTTCCCGGAGTTGCCCCCGCCGCCGGCGCCGCCGGCACCGCCGACGCCACCCGCTCCACCGGGCTGCGTGGCACTCAGGCCGTTGCCGCCCTTGGCCCCGAGGCCACCGAGGCCACCGAGACCGCCCTTGGTCTTGAGGGTGTCCGCCCCGGCGCCGCCGTTGACGGTCCCCGAGTTGCCGATGCCGCCCGCGCCACCGGCGCCGCCCGCGCCACCGGCGCCGCCGCCGCTGCCGCAGCCGCCGATCCCGCCGGAGGAACCCGCACCGCCGGCACCGCCGGTGGTGGTGATGTTGTCGACGCCGGTGTCCGTGGTGCCACCGTTGATGGTCCCGGAGTTGCCGACACCGCCGACGCCCGCGGCGCCACCGATACCGCCGGCACCCGCTCCGCCTGCCGTGGCCCCACCGTTGCCGCCCAGTCCGCCGACGCCGCCGAGGCCGCCCTTGCCACCGGTCGCGTTGACGGTGTCGCCGCCGACCCCGCCGATGACGGACCCGACGTTGGCGGCCCCGCCGACGCCGCCGACGCCGCCGTTGCCTCCGGCGCCGCCCGCGCCGCTGTTCAGGCCGGTGCCGCCGACGCCTCCGGCGCCGCCGTTGCCGCCGCCACCGCCGGTCACGGTGACCTGGTCGGTGCCGTCACCGCCGTCGACGATGCCGGTGCTGCTGATGCCGACACCGCCGCTGGTCCCGACGCCGCCGTTGCCGCCGGCGGTCCCCGCAGGGGTGCCTGCCGTGCCGTTCGCGCCGGGAGGGCCTGTCGCCCCGTTGATGCCGGCGATGCCGGTGATGACGATGGTGTCGTTGCCGCCCAACCCCCTGATCGTGCCCGCGACAGGGCCGCCGGTGATCGTGATGGTGTTGGCGTTGGCGGTGCCGTCGAGGACCTGGCCGGCGGGGACGCCCGCCGTGCAGGTCACGTTCTCGCCGGACCGGACGCACCCGGCCGGGTCGGCGGCGTAGGCGGAGCCGGGAGCCACCAGGGCGAACCCCGCCACGGTTCCCAGCCCGATCAGGGCACGTCGAACCCGTACGGCCGTGGTGCTGCGCGTGGTCGATCGCATGACTTTTCCCCACATCGTGTAGTGGTTCGGTTCCTCCTCGGCGCCGTTGATGAGCACGAGGAGGTCTGTCGTGGCAGGAGCGCGGCTTTTCTGGTCGACCTGCCGCCGCCGAGGCGTTTCCCCGGGTGATCGGTGAGTGTGATCCAGTCGGCGGTCGATGCCGCGCATCGGATCTGCCTGCGCTCCTGTGGCAACCCTGTTCCTTGTTCGTCATATTTGCAAGTGGAACGGCGGTTCGTCATCCCGTTGCGAGGAATTCCCGGCCACGGAAGAATTATTTCCCTCGTGCGCGGGCCCGTTGGTCAAAAATTATTTCCAGTGTTTCTGGTCACCGCCGCCACTGCCTGGGTCCGGTCGAGGGCTCCGCCGCCGGCGTGTCGATCACCGGAGCCGATTCACGGGGGACTCGCGCCGATCGCGCCAATCCACTGGAGACCAATAGGTCTCGATTTGTGGTGTCCGGTGCGAGATGCGACCCGGACCGGGGCCGTCGGTCGAGGCTCGCCCGTGCGCGCCCGGCGAGCCGTCCGGTCGACGTACAAAGCCTGCGTCCATTCGGGCGACGCAGGGCCAATATTTGCTGCAACGGGAGTAACGTCCTGCGTCACACCCCAGACCTCGGTGACGTGAGCCGGCCGCCATGAGCGGTTCGCACCACGAGCCGAGGTTTTTCGCATGTGGAGGAAGTGGATACCGGTAGCCGCGTCGGGTCGCGGGTGGGGTGCGATTCGCGTCAGATCGGTTTTCGCCGGCGCATCGCGCTGTGCGATTCATCGCTAGCACTGTGTCAAGGAAACGAACATGAGAATCTTGCAGAGCCAGATCCGTCGAGGAGTCGTCGCCATGTTGGCCGGCGTCCTCACCGTCCCGTTCTTATGGGCGGTCAGCCCTCTGACCGCTCACGCCGCTGTCGATTGCGTCGTGAGCGCCGGTGTGACCCAGACCGACACCGTCGTGACCGGAACCCCCGGGAACGACACGATCGACTGCGGCGGCACGAACCCCGCCAAGACGATCAACGGCAACGGTGGCAATGACACCATCACCGGTTCGGACTTCAACGACACGATCAACGGTGGTGACGGGAACGACACCCTCACCGGCGGCACCGGTGACGACACCCTCACCGGGGGCCTGGGCATCGACACCATCTCCGGAAGCGCCGGGAACGACACGCTCATCGGCGCGTCCAACGACGGCAGCCAGGACAGCCTCGACGGCGGCCTCGGCACCGACACCTGCCAGGGGCCCGCGCCGGATCCCGACATCCACGCGAACTGCGAGAACACGAGCACCCCGCCTGGATCGGGACCGGGCTCGGGCACGGGCAACGCGACCGTGCTGTGCACCGCGACCGGTGGCGTGCTCACCCTCACCGTGAACCCGGTGGGCTACCTCTGCGTGTTCAACCCCCTCTCTTCGACCAACCGGCGCGTTTCCGAGGCCCGCGCCATCTGCGTCGGAGCCGGCGGGACCTTCGTGAACCTGCTCCCCCTGGCCTACTCCTGCCTCCTGCCGACCACGCCGTAACCACTCGCACCGCCGATCGACCCAGTGGCTCGTCACCCGACTCCGGTCGGGTGACGGCTGTCACCGGCCGAACGTGAGGTGCTGCGGTCGCGAGTGGCGGCGGCGCTGGGGTCTGGGCAGGTCGAGAGCTGCGGGGCTGGTCGGCGACGAGGACCGGCTCCAGGTCCTGGGCATCGCCTCCTCCACCTACCACGGCCGGGTGGCCCGCCAAGCCTGCCCGTCCCACCGTCAGCGCGACGACCGGGCGATCACCGCCGAGATCACCGACATCCACACCGCCTCCGGAGGCACCGGCAGCCCTCGGGTCCACCAAGTCCCGCGCAGACAGTGGCGCACCCCACCGCCCGGACCGAACCCACCACCACCCCGGCATCACCCACCCGATCCAGGTGACAACCGCCTCGGGTTATCGGGGGTTCCTCTGTGTTTGTCAAGGCGTTGGGTCGGGCTCGGTTGTAGGCTTTGGTTTGGCGGGTTCGGGAAGTGACTTTTCCGAAGAGTCGGCTG
>NZ_BAAAKE010000017.1:0-193242 GCF_039527585.1 Saccharothrix xinjiangensis
GTCGCGGTCGGGGTGCGGGCCGGCGGCGTGGCCGGGGGCGCGACCGGACCGGGCGGTGGCACGGCGGCGAGCGCGGCGCGGGCGGCGACGGCCAGGGCGCCCGCGCTCTCGTGCCGGCCGGCCGGGTCCTTGGCCATGCCGCGGGCGATCACGTGGTCCAGCGCGGCCGGCACGGCGGGGTTGAGCGCGCCGGCCCGGGGCGGGGCCTCCTTCAGGTGCGCCCAGATCTGGGCCGCGGTGCCGTCGGCGTCGAAGGGCCGCCGACCGGTCAGGCAGGCGAACAGCACGCAGGCCAGCGCGTAGACGTCGGCCCGCGCGTCCACCGGCCCGTTCTCGAACCGCTCGGGGGCCATGTAGTCGAGCGTGCCGATCACGTCGCCCGAGGCCGTGATGTGCGTCGCGGCAGGTGAGGCGCTGCGCGCGATGCCGAAGTCCACCAGGTACACGAAGTCGCCCGGCGCGACGAGCACGTTGGACGGCTTCACGTCGCGGTGCACGAGCCCGTCGGCGTGCGCGGCGTCGAGCGCGCCCGCCACCTGCTCGACGATCCGCACCGCCCGCTCGGGCTCCAGCGGCCCCCGCGCGATCACGTCGGTCAGGTCCGCGCCCTCGACCAGGCGCATGTCCAGGTAGAGCCGCCCGTCGATCTCTCCATAGGCGTGGATCGGGATGACGTGCGGCTCCCGCAGCCTGGCCACCACCTGCGCCTCGCGCCGGAAGCGGGCCCGGAACGCGGCGTCGTCGTTGAGGGCGGGCGCGAGCCGCTTGAGCGCCACGACCCGGTCGTGCACCGTGTCGTGCGCGCGGTGCACCTCTCCCATGCCCCCGCGCCCGAGCAGCTGCCCGATCCGGTAGGGGCCGAACACCTCGTCAGCCATGTCCCCCGCGTTCTCCGTGCTCCGTACGCTGCGATCGACGCGGGGCGGGCCGCCGCGGTTCCGGGACCGGCCGAGGTCGTGCCGGAGTGATCAAGCACACCTACCGTTTCGGTCGGTTGACCGACCGAAACGGTAGGTGGATGGGTACCGTCGGACGCATGGCACGACTGACCCGCCAGTACGTCGACGAGCAGATCCTCGACCGCGCGGCAGGGCTGTTCGCGCGGCACGGGTTCGCCCACACGTCGCTGAAGGACCTCGCCGACGCCGTCGGCCTGTCCAAGGCCGGGCTGCTGCACCACTTCCCCAGCAAGGAAGCCCTGTTCGAGGCCGCGATGGAGATGGGCCGCACGCAGAGCCAGCACGTGCTGGACCAGGTGTCGCCGCTGCCCGACGGCCCGGCGCGCGACCGGCGCGCGGTGGAGCTGCTGGTCGACTTCGCCCTCGAACGGCCCGGCCTGGTGGCGCTGGCGTCCCGGGCGATCAACACGCTCGGCAGCGACGAGACCGACGACGGGGACAACGGGTTGGCGGGCGTCGACCGCCTCGTCTTCGACGTGTTCGGGGTCACCCCCGACTCCGGCGACACCGAGCGGCTGGTCCGGGTCGTCGGGATGCTCTCCGCGCTGGCCGTGCTCAGCCTGTCCGCCAACCGCGCCGGCGACAAGACCGGTTGGCGGCCCCACATCGTCACGACCTGCCTCGACGCGCTCGGTCACCGTCGTGCTTCCCCTTCCCCATCCCCGTTCGACCTCGCCCAGGCGGAGGCTTGATCCCCCATGGCACGTCTGCTCTACCGACTCGGCTTCGGCGCGCACCGGCGCCGACTGGTCGTCGTCCTGTTGTGGCTGCTGGTGCTCGCCGGCACCGCCGTCGGCGCGGTGACCCTCTCCGGGGCGACGGCCAACTCCTTCT
Organism: Saccharothrix xinjiangensis; assembly: GCF_039527585.1. Taxonomy (NCBI): domain Bacteria; kingdom Bacillati; phylum Actinomycetota; class Actinomycetes; order Pseudonocardiales; family Pseudonocardiaceae; genus Saccharothrix; species Saccharothrix xinjiangensis. The sequence goes on from NZ_BAAAKE010000017.1 coordinate 1,794, forward strand.
CCATCCCCGGCCAGGAGTCCACCACCGCCCTTGACAAGATCAAGGAGGAGTTCGGCTCCCAGGGCGGCGCGACCGCCCGCGTGGTGGTCAAGGCGCCGGAGGGGCAGCAGCTGACCACCCCGGAGAACGCCCAGCGCGTCGCCGGGCTGGTGCAGGAGCTGGGCACGCTGCCCGGTGTGACCTCGGCGAGCAACCCGCTCGACCCCCGGGCGCCCGCCGTGAACGCCGATCAGGACACCGCCTACAGCACGGTCACCTACGAGGCCAAGGTCGGCGAGGTCACCGAGGAGCAGCGCACCGCGCTGACCGACGCCGTCGAGGGCGCCCGCGCCGGCGGGCTGACCGCCGAGGTCAGCGGTGAGGCCGTCCAGGCGCCGCCGCACATCGGCGGCGCGGCCGAGGTCATCGGCGTCGTGATCGCCCTGCTGATCCTGGCCCTGACCTACGGGTCGCTGGTGGTGGCCGGGATGAACCTGCTCACCGCCGCGGTCGGCGTGGGCATCGGCGCGCTGGGCATCACCATCGCCACCGGCTTCATGGACCTCCAGTCCACCACCCCGATCCTGGCCGCGATGCTGGGCCTGGCGGTGGGCATCGACTACGCGCTGTTCATCATCAACCGCTACCGGCAGGAGCTGCGCGAGGGCAAGGACGTCGGCGACGCCATCGGCGCCGCCGTGGGCACGGCGGGCTCCGCGGTCGTCACCGCCGGCCTGACCGTGGTCATCGCCCTGGCCGGCCTGACCGTGGTCGGCATCCCGTTCCTGACCCAGATGGGCGTGGCCGCCGCGCTGACGATCATCGTCGCCGTCCTGGTCGCCATCACCCTCGTGCCGGCGGTGCTGAGCTACATCGGCAAGCGCGCGCTGCCCCGCAAGCAGCGCACCGAGCCCGTGCGGGCCGCCGGCGGCGACGAGACCGCCGAGGACGCCCGGGACCGCGGCTTCTTCCGCGGCTGGATCGGCGTGGTGACCCGCAACCGGGTGGCCACGCTGCTGCTCGCGGTCATCGGCCTGGGCGTCATCGCGGTGCCCGTCACCTCCATGCAGACCACCCTGGTCATGGCGCCGCCCGCGGGCTCCTCCCAGGAACGCGCGGACCAGCTGCTGGCCGACGGCTTCGGCGAGGGCTTCAACGGCCCGCTGGTGGTGCTGTTCGAGGGCGCGAACGCGGCCGGGACCGCCGCCGGGACCGTCCAGGGGATCCAGGGCATCGACGACGTCGCCCTGGTCACGCCGCCGACGCCCAACGCCGACGGCTCCGCCGCGATGCTCACCGTCATCCCCGAGTCCGGGCCCGCCACCGAGGCCACCGAGCGCCTGGTGGACGACCTGCGCGACCACCTGGCCGGCGTCGAGGGCGCGACCACGTACGTCACCGGCACCACCGCGGTCAGCGTCGACGTCGCGGTGGCCCTCGACGAGGCCATGCCGATCTACCTGGCCCTGGTCGTCGGCCTGGCCCTCGTCCTGCTGGTCCTGGTGTTCCGGTCGATCCTGGTCCCGCTGGTGGGCGTGCTGGGCTTCCTGCTCACCATCGGCGCCTCGCTCGGCGCGACGGTGGCGGTGTTCCAGTGGGGCTGGCTGGCCGGCGCGGTCAACCTCGACGGCACCGGCCCGCTGCTGAGCCTGACGCCGATCCTGATGGTCGGCATCCTGTTCGGCCTGGCCATGGACTACCAGATCTTCCTGGTGTCCCGGATGCACGAGGCGCACCACCGCGGCCGGTCGCCGCGCGACTCCATCACCACCGGCTTCCGCCAGGCCGCGCCCGTGGTCGTGGCCGCCGCGCTGATCATGTTCTCGGTGTTCGCGGGCTTCGTCCCGGCGGGCGAGGGCCCGATCAAGTCCATCGCCTTCGCCCTCGCGATCGGCATCCTGGTGGACGCCTTCGTGGTCCGCATGGTCCTCGTGCCGGCCGCCCTGGCGCTGCTGGGCGAGAAGGCCTGGTGGCTGCCCAAGTGGCTGCGCCGGCTGCCCGCCCTCGACGTCGAGGGCGCGGGCCTGGAGGACGCCGGGTCCCGGTCGCGGGACGAGGCACTGGTCGACGCCAACCGTTGATCGCGCGCGGAACCCCGGCGATCCCCGACGAGGGGGCGCCGGGGTTCCCGCGTTCAGCCCCGGCGGTCGCGTTCGGGCAGGCGCCCCACACGTCGGACCGGTCGATCGCGCGGTCGTCGACGGGTGCCGGCCCACGTGGGCGGGCAGGTCCGGCGCGGGGTGCGCGACGCCCCGGCGCGGCCGGACCGGTGGCGGGCAGCCGGGTCGCGGCGCGGGCGGCGTCAGGCGACGGCGAGGACGCTCGGGGTGACGTCGTTGAGGATGTCGCTGTGCAGCCGCCGCAGCTCGGACGACGGGTCGATGCCCGCGCCCGCCCGCAGGTCCCGCTGCGCGACGAAGTAGGCGTGCAGGGCGTCGGCGCGGCGGCCGCTGTGGTAGAGCGCGGTGATCAGCAGGCGCTGGAGGTTCTCGCGGAGCGGGTGCTCGGCGACGAGGGCGGTCAGGTCGGACAGGACCTCCCGCGACCGGCCCAGGGCCAGCTCCAGGCGGGCGAGCTGCTCGACCACGTCGACGCGCTTCTCGGCCCACCAGCGGGACTCCGGCGCGAGCGCCGGCACGTCGAGGCCCTGGAGCAGCGGGCCGCGCCACAGCGCCAGGGCCTGGCGGTAGCGGTGGGCGGCCTCCTCCACCAAGCCCGCCCGGTCCAGCTCGGCGGCGGTCGCGGTCAGGGCGAGGATGCGGCCGGTGTCGACGAGGTCGGGCGCGACGTCCGCCGAATAGCCGCCCGGGTCCGTCCGGACGAGGCTTTCCGGCATACCGCGCCCGGCGAACTTGCGGCGAATGCCGTGCACGCAGATGGCAATTTGGTTCTCCGGGTTCTTCGGCCCCTCGGAGGGCCACACGGCGGCCGCTATCCGGTCGACCGACTGGGTCTGCCCGGAATTGAGCAGCAACACCGCCAGGACGACGCGCTGGCGTCTTGACGGGATCGGGACCACGTGGTCACCGGAATGGACGCGCAGCGATCCGAGCACACTGAAGCCGAACAAGGTGGACAGCCTCCCCCAGGATTTACCAGGCCTTAACTCAGCGTCATCGAGCTTACCGGTTCTTCACGGTAGGTGTTCGTCCGTGTCTTCACAGTAGCCGTCACCGCTTCGGCGGCGGCTTCGGCCGCGGCGCCCGCCTCCTCCGGCGTGGCCCCGACCGCGATGACCGCGCCCAGGACGCAGGACTTGTAGTCGACGGGCGGCTGGTCGACCTCGGCGCCGACCGGCCGCTCCACGACCAGGTGGCGCACCCCGGTCGTGCGCGCCGCGTCGTCCAGCCCGGCGTACCCGGTCACCGTCCCGGTCCGGTCGGTCACGAGCTTGCGCACGCACGCGCCCATCGGCGGCCCGTCCGCGGCGAGGGGCGGGCGACCCGTCGCCACCCGCACCGAGTTCTCCGCGAACGACCGGCCGGTGGCCAGGGTGACCAGGTGCGAGGCGATGAAGTCGCCGCCGCCGCGCGCGCCGACCTCGACCAGCCGCACCCGCCCGTCCGGCCCGACCATGCACTCCAGGTGGAAGGTGCAGTCGTCGAGGCCGAGCGCGGCCACGACCCGCGCGGTGACGTCGTGCACGCGGTCGAGCGCGGCGGGCGGCAGGACGCTGGGGTGCCGGTGCGCCAGTTCGACGCGGAACGGGTCCAGGGTGCGCTTGTCCGTGACGCCGGCGACGTGCACCGCGCCCGCGTGCACGAAGCCCTCGACGCTGTGCTCGGTGCCGGGCAGGAACTCCTCGTAGATCAGCGCGCCGAAGCCGCGCAGCCGCTCGAAGGCGGCGCGCAGCCCGGCCTCGCCGTCGACGAGGAAGATGCCCCGGCTGCCGGACGACGTCGCGGGTTTGAGCACGCCGGGCAGCCCCACCCGGTCGAGCGCGGCCACGAGGTCGTCCCGCGAGGCGACCCGCGCGAAGCGGGGCACCAGGTCCGGGTGCGCCGCCGCGACCGCCGCCCGCATCAGCGCCTTGTCCTTGGCCCGCAGGGCGGCCCCGGGGCTCGGACCGGGCAGGCCGAGGCGCGCGGCGATGCGGCTGACCGTGCGCACGTCGCCGTCCGACCAGGCCAGGACGCCCTCGACCCGGTGCTCCCGGGCCAGGGCGTCGACCAGGTCGTCCGGCACGGACGCGGTGGGCGCCTCGATCGCGGTCACCGTGCCCGGCAGGCCGTCCGGGACGCGGTCGGCGAGCAGCACGACCCGGTGGCCGAGCCGGTGCGCCGCCTCGAACGCCGCGCCGCGCTCCAGGTGCGTCCGCCGGACGTTGACGAACAGGAGCGACCCGGTGCTCACCGCGGCGCCCCCGAATCGGCCCGCGGCACGCCCGCGCCGGACCCCGCACCCGGGCCGGGTCCCGGGGGCGCGCCCGCGCCGGGGACAGCGCTCGACGCCGGGGCCACTCCCACCTCCGGCCCCGAGCCCGCACCCGGACCCACGCCCGCACCTGAACCCGCACCCACGCCCGGACCCGGCTCCGGCCCTGGTGCCGCTCCCGCTCCCGGCGCCGCTCCCGGGACCGCGACCACGACCACGTCCGCCGCCGCCCCCGTGACGGGCACGGGTTCAGCGCCCCGCCGGGCCACCGCGACCTGGGCGAGCACGATGCCCACGAGCATCGCCGCCGAGCCGACCCACTGCGCCGGCGTCAGCCGCTCGCCGAGCACCACCGCGGCCAGCACGCCACCCACGATGATCTCCAGCGCGGCCACCAGGCTCGCCGAGGTCGACGGGATGGTGCGCTGGGCCACGACGGCGAGCAGGATCGCACCCGCCATGCCGATCAGCCCCACGTACAGGGCCAGCGCCCACACCGGGGCGGAGGCCTCGCCGAGGGTGGCCGTCCCGGCGAGCGCCGACACCGGGAACGGGGCGACCGCGCCCGCCGCGACCAGCGCGAGCGCGCCGAGGCAGCCGCCCCAGGTGGCCATGACCAGCGGGTCGTGCGTGCGCAGGCCGCGTTCGGCCAGCAGGAACCGGCCCGCCAGGGTCAGCGCCGCCAGCAGGCCGAAGAGCACGCCGACGCCGTCCAGGCCCGAGGCCGTGCCGACCTTGCTGACCAGCGCGAGCCCCGCCAGCAGGACGGCGATGCCCACCCACAGCAGGTTGGGCACCTGCTTGCGCTGCACGAACCGCACCCACAGCGCGACCAGCACGGGCGACAGGTACTCCAGCAGGAGCGCGACGCCCACCGGCAGCCTGGCCAGGGCGACGGTGTAGAGGACCTGGTTGACCGCGATGGTCACCACGCCGTACACCGCCACCAGCCACCAGTCGCGGCGCGGGATGAGCAACCGGCCGCGCCGCAGGAGCAGGGCGGCGGTGAGCAGCGCGACCGCGCCGATCACCGTCCGCACCTGGATCACGTTGACCGGGGACAGCTCGGTGGACGCGAGCATCTTCAGCGCGGGCGCGGCGCTGCCCATCGCGATCGCGCCCAGCGTGCCCATGACCAGGCCGGTCAGCAGGTTCGACCTGGTCATCGGGTCAGCACGTCGGCCAGCAGCCGCACGCCGCGGGCGAACTCGGCCTCGGGCAGCGCCTGGAACGGCAGCCGCAGGAACAGCCTCCCGTCCGGCAGGCCGCCCGGGAAGAACGCCGACCCGCGGGCCAGGCGCACGCCCGCGTCGGCCGCCGCCGCCAGGAACTCCGGCTCCGGCAGCGCGGACCGCGCGAGCACGCTGAGGAAGTAGCCGCCGCCGGGCTCGGCCACCACCTGGTCCCCGAACGCCTCGCGGGCCGCCGCCACGGCCGCGTCGTGCCGCGGCTTGAGGAACGACACCGCGGTGGCGACCGCGCTGTCCACGACCCCCAGCTCCAGGCACCGCGCCGCCACCGCCTGGGACAGCGGGGTCGGTGTGAGGTAGGTGCCCTCGCCCAGCTCGGCCAGCCCGGCGACCAGTCCCGGGTCGCCGATGGCGTAGCCGACGCGCAGGCCGGGGCTGAGCACCTTGCTCAACGACCCGACCGTGATCACCCGGTGCGGCGCCAGCTCGGAGAGCGCGGGCTGCTCGACGCCGCGGAACCGGAGCCTGCGGTACGGGGTGTCCTCGACGATCGGGAAGTCGTGCCGCTCCGCGAGGTCGACCAGGGCCCGCCGGTTGCCCTCCGACGCGCACGCGCCGCTGGGGTTCTGGAAGTCGGGGATGGTGTAGAGGAACGCCGGCCGCCGCCGGGCGACGAGCGCTTCGAGCCGCTCGACGTCGAGGCCGTCGCCGTTCAGCGGCACGCCCAGCACGCGGCCGCCGTGGCGCTGGAAGATCAGGCCGGCGCGGTCGTAGGTCGGGGACTCCACCACGACGTCGCCGCCGCCGGGGCCCAGCAGCAGCTGCGACAGCAGGTCGAGCACCTGGAGCGAGCCGTTGCCGACGAACACCTGCCGGGGGTCGACGCCGTGGCGGGCGGCCAGCGCCGCGCGCAGCCGCTCGTCACCGAGGTTGCCGCCGATGCGCGGGTACTGGAACACCTCGGTGGGCCGCTCGGCGAGCACCTCGGTGGTGATCTTGGCCAGTTCGTCCACGAGCAGCACCTCCTCCGGCGGGACGCCGCGGGTGAACTGGACGGGGCTGGGTGACATGGGACCGCCAATCGGGAGGGGTTTCACAGGGGGTGCGCGCCGGGGAGGGCGACGAAGGACCGGTCCAGCTCGGCCACCGAGGACGCGCCGAGCTGGCGCAGCGCGTCGCGCAGCTCGGCGTCGACGAGGTCGAGCACCCGGCCGACGCCGGCCTCGCCGTCCAGGCCGAGACCCCACAGGTAGGGCCTGCCCAGGCACACGGCGTGGGCGCCCAGCGCCAGCGCCTTGGCGACGTCCACGCCGGACCGGACGCCGCCGTCGACGAGGAGCGCGGTGCCCGCGGGCAGCTCGGGCGCGATGCGGGAGAGCGCGACGAGGCTGGGCACGACGCCGTCGAGCTGGCGCCCGCCGTGGTTGGAGACGATGACGCCGTCCGCGCCCTCGGCCACGCAGCGGCGCGCGTCCTCGGCCCGCAGCACGCCCTTGACCAGCAGCGGCAGCGGGGTCAGCTCGCGCAGCCAGGCCAGGTCCGCCCAGGTGACCGGCAGCCGGTCGAGCCGGCCCGAGGCGGGCGCGGCGCCGTCGAGCACGCCCACCGCGCGCAGCGTGCCGTAGTCGACGTCGTCGGGCAGCCGGAACCCGGCGCGCCAGGTGCCGACGCGGCGGGCGCTGTCCGAGGCGTCGACGGTGACCACGAGGGCCGTCGCGCCGCCCCGCTCGGCGTAGGCGACGGTCTCGGCGACGTGCGCGCGGTCCCGGTAGCCGTAGAGCTGGAACCAGGTCAGGCCGGGTGACGCGGCCGCGATGTCGGGGAACGGGTGGTGGGTGTCGGTGCTGACGATCGACAGCACGCCCCGGCGCGCGGCGGCGCGGGCGGTGGCCAGCTCGGCGTCCGGGTGCAGCAGGCGCTGGGGGCTGGTCGGCGCCAGCACCACCGGGCTGGTCAGCTCGTGGCCGAGCAGGGTGGTGCCGGTGTCCGGACCCCCGTCGGAGGCGCGGATGCCGCGCGGGGTCAGCCAGACCGACCGGAACGCGGCCTCGTTGCCCTCGACCGTGCCGTCCGCGCCCGCGCCGCCCGCGACGTAGGCGCGGACCGGCGCCGGTGTCCGCTCGCGCCACGCGGCCTCGACGTCGGCGGCGGTGTGGTCGACGCGGGGTTCGACGGCGGTCACCAGACGCCCCGGATGTCGCCCAGGGCGGGGATGACGCGGGACCCGGCCATCATGTCCTGCACGACCCGCGGGAACGAGCGGACCGAGTAGAAGCGGCGCAGCCAGCGGTCCCGCCCGTCGTAGCGGGGGACGAACGCGGTGCGTCCGTGCGCGGCGACGGTGTTGTCCACGATCACGCAGTCGCCGGGTTCGAGCAGCACGTCGTGGCACACCTCCTCCAGCGCCTCGGCGAGCCGGACCAGCGCGGCGCGGCCCGCCGGGGTGACGGCGAAGGTGTTGTGCGAGTTGAACCGCAGGAACGGGCGGGCCGGGTCGCCGTAGAACACCGGGTGCGGCCCGGCGGGCGCGACCTCCGCGCCGCCGCGGGTGAACGACGTCGGGTGGTTGCTGTGGAACACCGGCTGCCGCAGGGTCGCCGCGGTGGCGGGGTCCAGCAGCTCCAGGGCGTTCCGGCCGGAGGCCACCCGGGTGGCGGCCACGCCGAGGTGGTCCTGGCGCAGGCAGATCAGGCCCAGGTAGTCCGGGCGCAGCGGGTGGTGGACGTTCTCGGTGTGGAAGTCGAAGGCGACCGAGCCGGAGTTCTCGATCCGGGCCTCGTCGCCGGGCACCGGCTGCACCTCGTGGACGAGGGCGCCGCCCTTCTCCTCGGCGTAGCCGACCATCGTGCCGAGGGCGTCGGCGAAGCCGCGCAGCAGGTCGTCGGTGGGGTGCCCGGCGAGCGTGGCGGGCCTGCCGTCGACGTGCGTCGGCGGGATTTCCCCGATCGGCAGGCCGCGCAGCAGCAAAAACCCCTCCCGCCCGGAATCACGGGCGAATTCGGCGAGCGCGACGGGCGGTTTCCCGCCGTTCACCAGATCGACCAATTCGGTTTCGGAAACGGTGTGCGCGGGTATTGCGACAACGCTGGACATCGTGTGTCCGTCCCCTTACATCCGGAATGTGAACGCTACCGATGACCAACGCTAACGACCGTGGATTCCCCCCGGCTTTCGGCTCGATTTCGACCGCGACGCGCGCGCCCGGGTGGTGAGGCTAGCCGAGTTCGGGCGGGCCGCGATTGAAAGTTGTGCCGGAGCCGCGCAAAATCGTTGCGTGCCGCGGATCGCCTTGGACGACATCGACCACGCCCTGTTAGCCCTGCTCCAGCAGGACAGCGCACGCACCCTGGCCGCCCTGGGCGAGCTGGCGGGGCTGTCGCCCAGCGCCGTGCAGCGGCGCATCGGCCGCTACCGGGACGCCGGGCTGATAGACCGCACGGTGGCCGTGCTGGACCCCCGCAAGGCGGTCGACGTGCTGCTGGCCGTCTGCACGGTCACGCTGGACCGGGAATCGGTCGAGGCGCACGAGGAGTTCCGGGCGCGCGTGCTGGCGAACCCGCACGTGCAGCAGGTCTACAACGTGTCGGGCGACTGCGATTACGTGGTGATCCTCGCGACGACGGGCATGGCCCACCACCGCGAGGTCGCCGACGAGGTGCTGAAGAGCGCGCCCAACATCCGCCGCTACACGACGATGTTCGTGCTGGACCCCGTCCGGACCACGCTGACGCTGCCGACGGTCGAGCCGCGGTGAGGGACGGGGGTGCGCGCCGCCGAAGCTCCCCGGCTCCCGGGGAGCTTCGGCGGCGTCAGTACGCGGAGGCGCGCACGGCGAAGACCGAGCGGTTGCCCGCGTACTCGGTGAGCGACCAGAGCTGACCCTTGGCCGGCCAGTAGGAGAGGTCCTCGGGCCCGATCGGCAGCACGTCGGCGCGCATGACGACCGGACCGCCGGGCGTGAACGTGGCCAGGTCGCCCTTGTTGCCGCTGCCGTCGCTGGTCGACAGGTAGAACTTGCCGTTGATCGCGGTCGCGCCCTGCATGCTCTGCACCGACACCTCGTAGGCCTCGCTCGCGCGGGCGTAGCCGTCGGCGGACTCGGTCAGCATCCGGTCGGTGTAGTCGATCGGGAAGCGGAACAGGCGGCTGCCCGCTCCGGGGTTGGCGTACTCGCCGACCACGACGCTGTCCGGGGTGCTGGTGCGGTCCAGCGCGGCGAACGAGAAGCGGATGTTCGCGCGCCCGTTGGCGGTCGACTGGTTGTAGGCGAAGGCCTGCGGCAGCACGTACTTGTAGCCGAAGGCCTGGTGGCTGCCGTCGGCCTGGCGGCCGATCGCGGAGCTGTCCGTGGTGCTGGTCTGCCACAGGTGGCGCAGGTCGAAGACCCGGAAACCGCTGCCCGTGGCCGCGACGTACAGGTGGTGGCCGTACCAGAACATGCCGCCGGCGTGCAGGGTGACGGGCCGGAACGAGGCCTGGCCCGAGCCGTTGGTGTAAGGCTCGACGAGCAGCACGTGGCGGTAGGTGGGCGCGGAGGGCGTGGAGTAGTCGACGAACGAGACCCGGACGCCGCGCTCGATCCCGTCGGAGCCGTTGTCGTACCAGCTGACCAGGATCGCGGTGACGCCCTCGTAGGTCGCCTCGCCGTAAGCGTCGGCGGTCGTGGTGATGCCCTGGGGCATCCAGTACGCGACGCCGTCGTCACCGCTGTTCCAGCAGAACGCGGCGACGCGGTTGGCCGCCGCCGGCGCGCAGGAGGTGGCGGCCCGGTTGCCGTCGCCGACCACGGTCGGGACGCTCACGTTGGGCAGCGCGGCGTCCAGGTCGTCGATCAGCCCGGAGTAGCCGGTGGCCTTGAGCCGGAAGTCGGCCGCGGGCAGCGTCGTCGCCGCCTGCGCGGGCACCGCGGGCGCCACCGCCGCGACGAGCACCGCCACCAGCCCGACGACCACTGCTCGGCACTTCTTCACCGGACTACCCCCTTGTTGGTGGAACGCCCACAAGGGTCATCATGGCGACACCCGCCACGTGGATCAACCGCCATCCCGACGCGGTTCGGCGGTTCAGTCCGCGGGCCCGCGGAGGGTCAGCACCACCCGCAGCACGTGCTCGACGGCGGAGGGGAACAGCGCGCCGCGCAGCTCGTCGCGGACCGCGAGGGTGCGGGAGGCGAACTCCAGCATGTGCTCCGGGCCCACCCGCCGCACCACGAGCGCGGCGACCTCCTCCAGGTCGAGGTCGGGGTGGTCGAGGCGGGTCAGGGCGAACTCGACGACCAGCTCCTCGTCCGTCATGCGCGCTCCCTCCCGGCCCTGCCGAGCCTACGCGGGAACCCGGTCCGCCGCGCCGCGCGCCGCGGGTCCCCCGGTTCGGGCATCGCGGCCGGGAGGCGGGTCCGAACCGGGCGGAACCGGTGGCGCGCGGGGTGTTGTGACCGTCCGCACGTCGTTCGCCGGCGGCGGAAATGGGCGCTCGCGGCGCGATCGGCCCCGGTATTGTCGAGGGTGTTCCGGGCGCTGTCGCCCGTCTTCGCGCCCGTTGTTCCCCGGGGGGATCCCGCATGATCACTACCGACGTGCCCGGCGCCGTGCCGGGCGCCGCCTCGTCACCCGCGCTCAGCCGCGGCGACCGCACCGTGATCGGGGTGCTGCTCGTCGCCACGTTCGTCGTCATCCTGAACGAGACGATCATGGGCGTGGCGCTGCCGGTGCTGCTGACCGAGCTGGGCGTGACCGCCTCGGTGGGCCAGTGGCTCACGGCCGGCTTCCTGCTGACCATGTCGGTGGTCATCCCGGTCACCGGCTACCTGATCCAGCGGGTGCGCACGCGCGTGCTGTTCGGCGTGGCGATGGGCCTGTTCAGCGCGGGCACCCTGATCGCGGCGCTGGCGCCGGGCTTCACGGTGCTGATGGTGGCGCGCGTGGTGCAGGCGTGCGGCACCGCGATCATGCTCCCGCTGCTGATGACCACGGTCATGACGCTCGTGCCGCCGGCCCGCCGCGGCGCGCTGATGGGCAACATCTCCATCGTCATCTCCGTGGCGCCGGCGATCGGCCCGACGGTGTCGGGCGTGGTGCTGGACCTGTTCGGCTGGCGCGCCATGTTCTGGGCGGTGCTGCCGATCTCGCTGGCGACCCTGGTGCTGGGGCTGCGCCTGGTGACGAGCATCGGCGAGTCGAGCCGGGCCCCGCTGGACGTGCCGTCGGTGGTGCTGTCGGTGTTCGGCTTCGGCGGGCTGGTCTACGGCCTGTCCAGCATCGGGCACACCTCCGGGTCCTCCTCCGCGGTGCTGTGGTCGTCACTGGCGGTGGGCGTGGCCGGCATCGCGGCGTTCGTGCTGCGGCAGGTGTCGCTCCAGCGCCGCGAACGCGCCCTGCTGGACCTCAGGACGTTCGCCTTCCGCACGTTCACCCTGGCCAGCGCCCTGATGATGGTGATGATGGGCCTGCTGCTCGGCGTCGTCACGATCCTGCCGATCTACGCCCAGAACGTGCTGGGGCTCGACCCGCTGGCCACGGGCCTGCTGCTGCTGCCCGGCGGCCTGCTGATGGGTCTGCTGTCGCCGTTCGTCGGCCGGCTCTACGACCGGGTGGGCCCGCGGCCGCTGCTGGTCATCGGCACGATCGCGACCAGCGCGTCCCTGTGGTTCGCGGCCACGTTCGACGCCTCGACGCCCCCCGCGCTGGTGCTGGTGTTCCACCTGGTGCTGAGCCTGGGGCTGGCGTTCTCGTTCACGCCGCTGTTCTCCGCGGGCCTGGGCGCCCTGCCGTCCAGGCTCTACTCCCACGGCAGCGCGATCTTCAGCACGACGCAGCAGCTGGCCGCCGCGGCCGGGGTGGCGCTGCTGGTGAGCGTGATGAGCGGGCGGGCCGCGGACCTGCTGGCGTCCGGTCAGCCCGCGGTGGGCGCCGAGATGGGCGGCCTGCACCTGGCGCTGCTGTTCGCGGCGATCGCCTCGCTGGCCGCGGTGGCCGGGTCCTTCCTGGTCAAGGGCGGCAAGGCCGAGTCGCCGGCCTGATCGGCGGGTTGCCTGAACCAACCCCTGGGGTGGGCTTTCCCCCACCCCTGGGGTGGGGAAAAGTCGACCCGGGAACGGAGGCTGGCACCGCTGTGCCGGGCCGTCGTCCCGACCATGCTGGGGATCATGTCTTCGAGCCCGTCGCACACCGGGGTACGTGATCTGTTCCTCGACGTGGTCCGCGCCTTGGCCATCGTCGGTGTCGTGGCGCAGCACTGGCTGATGCCGGTGCTCGGCTACTCCGCCGGTCGCCTGAGCACGGGCAACGCGCTGACCACGCCCGGTTGGTGGTTGTTCACCTGGCTGTCCCAGGTCATGCCGCTGGTGTTCTTCGCGGGCGGCGCGGCCAACCTGCTGTCCCTGCGCCGGGTGCAGGCGGCGGGCGGCACCGGCCGCGACTGGCTGGCCGCGCGCGTGCGGCGCCTGCTGCTGCCCGCGCTGCCGCTGCTGGCGGTGTGGCTGGTCGTGCCCGGCCTGCTGCGCATCGCCGGTGTCGCCGAGCAGCCCGTCGAGGTCGCGGGCGCGGTCGCCGCCCAGCTGCTGTGGTTCCTGGCGGTCTACCTGCTCACCGTGCTGGTCACGCCGCTGGCCGTGGCCGCGCACAGCCGGTGGGGCCTGGCCGTGCCCGTGGCCCTGGGCGTCGCCGGGGTGCTGGTCGACCTCGCCCGGTTCAACGACGTGTGGCTGATCGGCTACGCGAACGCGGTGTTCGTGTGGCTGGCGGTGCACCAGGTCGGCTTCCACTACACCGAGGGCAGGCTGGGCGCGCTGCGCCGCCGGGGCGCGTTGGCGATGTCGGCCGCGGGGTACGGCGTCACCGCGCTGATGGTCTTCTTCGGGCCGTACCCGGCGAGCATGATCGGGATGCCCGGCGCGCCCATGTCGAACATGAGCCCGCCGAGCGTGCTGCTGGTCGCGCTGGGCATCGGCCAGGTGGGCCTGCTGCTGGCGCTGCGCCCGGTGCTGGACGCGCTCGGCAGGCGCCCACCCGTCGCCGCCGCGCTGCGCCTGCTCGGCCCGCGCTTCATGAGCGTCTACCTGTGGCACATGCCGGCGCTGGTGGTGGTCGCCGGGATCGCGGTGATCGGCTTCGGCTACCGCACCCCGGAGCCCGGGACGGTGCTCTGGCTCGCGAGCGCGCCGGTCTGGGTGGCGGTCACCGCGCTGGTGCTGGTGGGCCTGCTGCGGGTCTTCGGCCGCTTCGAGTCGCGCGGCTCCGGCGGCGCGCCGGGCGGGGTGGCCCGGCCCGTGGTGGCCGCGGTGCTGGGCGCCACCGGCCTGCTGGGCCTGGCGGCCACCGGCTTCGCCCTGCCGCCGAGCGGCAACCCGCTGGACGGACCGCTCCCCTGGGTGTTCCTGGTGTGCGCGGCGTTCGTGTGCGCCGGCGGGCCGGCGCTGGTCGGCGGGGACCGGCGGTCGTCGTTGGCGCCGGTCCCCGCCAGTCCTCAGTAGACGCTCGCCTGCCGCGAGGTCGCCTTGATCCCGTTGGAGCCGTTGAAGATGCGGTTGCCCCAGCTCGTCAGGCTGCCGCGGTTGAAGCCGGTGACCATGTCGAGGTACTCGACACCGCCGCCGTTGCCGCTCCAGGACCAGCCGAGGTAGCCGATGCGCTGGGACTGGGCCGTGGCCATGATGGTGTTCTCGTCCGGGTTGCCGTCGGAGTGGTTGTCGCCGAACTCGCCGACCACGATCGGCAGCCGGGCGTTGACGAAGGCGTTGAGGTAGGACGTGACCTCGGACGCGGTGTCGTAGACGCCGTACATGTGGATGGAGAAGACGGTGTTGCGCTGGGAGTCGGCGTTGAACACCGAGGAGGCGTTGTCGCGCATGGTGGACGACCAGTCCTGGCCCCAGTTCGGGGCGTCCACCATGAGCGTGTGGGTGAAGCCGTTGGACCGCAGCCGCGAGATGGCGTTGCGGGTGTCGTTGGTCCAGTTGCCGTAGTTGTTGTTGCCGTAGGGCTCGTTGCCGATGTTGATGATGACGTAGCGCTCCTGGCCCACCAGCGCGCCCTTCACGCCGACCCAGAAGTCCACGGCCTGGCTCAACGTCGCCGCGCCGGACTGCTCGCCGTAACCGGTGGTGTCATGCGCCTCCAGCACGCAGACCAGCTTGTTCGACCGGCACTGCGACACGATCGAGGACACTTCCGAGGCGCTGGTCCGCGTCCACCGCTGACCGCTGCCCAGCACCACCCGCACCGAGTTGGCGCCCAGCGCCTTGACGTCCTTGAGCGCCTGGCCGGTCCGGTCGGGGTACCAGGCGTGGGCGTGGTTGACCCCGCGCATGACGAACTCGCTGCCGTTCGCGTCGTAGAGGCGGCCGTTGCCGACGTAGAAGCCGTTGGCGGCCGAGGCGGCGGGCGCGCCGAGCAGGGGCGCGGCGGTCGCGAGCAGGACCGTTGCCGCGAGCAGGGACCATCGTGTGGTCATGGTTTCCTCACCGTGTCGTCGTTGACATCGTTGACATCCCGGAACCGCTGGGTGGCGGGGGCAACCGGTTCGA
This sequence comes from Saccharothrix xinjiangensis, assembly GCF_039527585.1. Classification (NCBI taxonomy): domain Bacteria; kingdom Bacillati; phylum Actinomycetota; class Actinomycetes; order Pseudonocardiales; family Pseudonocardiaceae; genus Saccharothrix; species Saccharothrix xinjiangensis. The sequence goes on from NZ_BAAAKE010000017.1 coordinate 16,860, forward strand.
GACCCGATGCAATCGGTTAACCGGTTAAGCGTCAAGGGGCGCGTATGAGCAGAGGCCGAATCTGGCCGGTATCGGACAAAGTGAATCGGTTAAGCGCTTACCGGTCTCAGTTGGTCACCGGCGCGGCGCGCCCGGCGGTGCTGTGCCGGACGACCAGCCGGTGCCCGGCGCGCACCTCCACCCCTGGCAGCGGCCGGTCGCTGTTGATGCGCTCCAGGAGCCGGTCGACGGCGGTGGTGGCGATGGCGACCTTGTCGGGCGAGATGGTGCTGATCGGGGGGTTGGAGTAGCGGCCGTCCTCGATGTCGTCGTAGCCGATCAGGGCGATGTCCTCGGGCACGCGCAGCCCTCGCGCCAGGGCGACGTGGAGCGCGCCCAGGGCCACCAGGTCGCTGTAGCAGAAGACGGCGTCCGGCGGGTCGTCCCGGTCCAGGAGCCGGCTCATGGCCCCGGCCCCGTCGGCGCGGTTGAAGCGCGGGGTGCCGATGACGAGCGACTCGTCCACCGGCAGGCCGGCGTCCGCGTGGGCCCGCCGGTAACCCCGGGTGCGCAGTTGGGCGGCTTCGCCGGTGGGGTAGGGCTGGTCGCCGATGGCCGCCACGCGCCGCCTGCCCAGGCCGATCAGGTGGGCGGTCGCGGTGCGGGAGGCGGCGACGTCGTCGATGCCCACGTGGTCGAAGACGCCGTTGGAGACCCGTTCGCCCAGCACGACCAGGGGCAGTGACGGGTCGTCGGGCAGGTCTTCCTGGGCCAGGCCCAGCGGGCTGAAGATCATGCCGTCGAACGGGAACGCGCGCCCGCTGCGGCGGAGCAGGTCCCGTTCGTGGCGCGGGTCGCCGTCGGTCTGGTCGACCAGGACGTTGTAGCCGCGCTCGCGGGCCCCGGGGATGACCGCCTGGAGCAGCTCGGCGAAGTACGGCGTGTCCAGGTAGGGCACGACCACGGCGATCTGCCCGGAACGGCCGTTGGCCAGGTTGCGGGCCAGCACGTTGGGCCGGTAGCCGAGTTCGGCGATGGCGAGCTCGACCTTCTGCCGGGTGCGCTCGGTGACCTTGGCGTAGCCGTTGACCACGTTGGAGACCGTGCGCGGGGACACCCCGGCGAGAAGGGCTACGTCACGCAGCGTGGCATCGCGCATGTCTCTCCCGCGTGTCCCCTGCGCGGCCCGTTCGCCGTTGCAGCGCTGCGAGGAGTGTGCCCGGCGACGTGCGCCGGGACAAGCCGGTCCGGTGGGCCTCGGCCGAAGTGCGAGCGGATTGGGTCTTGCAGCGCGGCAAGAGGCGGGCCATAGTGCTTTGCAGCGCAGCAAAGCCCGGTACCACGGCGGTTCACCGGTCCGGCGCGACCGGATCCGCGACGTGGTGCGACACCCGACCGATCCTGGCGGCCCACGGCGTCCGCCCTGCGGGATCACCGCTCGGCACGTCGTCCCTCCCGGCGTGCCGATGACGCTCCGTGATGGCAGTCGCGCGTGCCCACTGGTGTGCCGCGACGGAAAGGTGCTGCCTCGTGCTTCGTGTCAACCGGTCGCGCAAGGTGTGGCGGGCCGTCGGGTCGGTGCTGGTCGCGGGCTGCCTGCTCGCCTCCGCGGCCTGCGGCGCCGACGACGACGGCGGTGGCGACGGCCCGGTCCGGGTGTCGGTGTGGGCGTGGTACCCGGAGTTCAAGGGCGTGGTCGACGCCTTCAACGCCGCCCACAGCGACGTGCAGGTCGAGTGGACCAACGTCGGCACCGGCCCGGACCAGTACGCCAAGCTCAAGACGGCGTTCACCGCGGGCAAGGGCGCGCCGGACGTGGCGATGGTCGAGTTCCAGCAGATCCCGACGTTCGTCATCCTCGACGCGCTGGTGGACATGGGCCTGCACGGCGCGAACGACGACGAGGACCTCTACGCCGAGTGGGCCTGGAGCCAGGCCACCGACGGCGACAAGGTCTACGCCATCCCCGTGGACGGCGGCCCGATGGCCTTGATGTACCGCAAGGACCTGTTCGACCGGCACGGCATCCCGGTGCCGACGACGTGGGCCGAGTACGCGGACGCCGCAGCCCGGGTCAAGGCGGTCGACCCGGACGCGTTCATCGCCAGCTTCGGCAGCGACGGCGGCTGGCTCAACGGCCTGATGTGGCAGGCGGGTTGCCGCCCCTACGGCTACTCGCGGGCGCAGGCGCCCGACCGGGTGCGGATCGACCTGACCGCGCCGGAGTGCCGGAAGGTGCTCGACCTGCTCGGCGACCTGGTCGACCGCGGGCTGATGGCCAAGGACCCGTTCTTCACCGCGGACGCCACCGCCGCGCTGGACTCGGGCAGGTACTGGACCTGGGCGGCGGCCGGCTGGACGCCCGGCTACGTCGCAGGCTCGTTGAAGAACACCTCGGGCAAGTGGGCCGTGGCGCCCATGCCGCAGTGGACGGCGGGCGCCGACGAGCACGGCGACTGGGGCGGTTCGACGTTCACCGTCACCAAGCAGGCGAAGAACCCCGAGGCGGCCACGAAGGTGGCGCGCGAGCTGTTCGGCCGCTCGAAGGCGGCCTGGGACGTGGGGTTGAACAAGGCGTTCCTGTACCCGCTGGTTGAGGAAGTCGCCGCGGACCCCGCGTTCACCGGCAAGGCCTACGAGTTCTTCAACGGCCAGAAGGTCAACGAGATCTTCGTGCCGGTGTCGCAGAAGCTGGGCGAGTTCCAGTACACGCCGTTCCAGGACTTCGTGTTCGGCCAGCTGACCGACCGCGCCGCCGAGGCGATGGAGGGCAGCAGGCCGTGGAGCGAGGTGCTGGAGGAGACCGAGCGCAACGTCATCGACTACGCCCGGCAGCAGGGCTTCGAGGTCACCAGGTAGCGACCAGGTCAGGAGGCCCCGTGACCCGCGCACGCACGGCCGAGGCGCCCACGACCGGCGCACCGGCACCCGCACCGCCACCGCGCCGGCCGTCGCGCCGGTCGACCGCCCACCCGGTGGCCGGCGCGCTGTTCGTCCTGCCGTTCTTCCTCGTCGTCGTCGCGTTCCTGGTGGTGCCGCTGGGCTACGCGTTCTGGCTGAGCCTGTCCAGCCGCAGCCTGGCCCTGGGCACCCGCTTCACCGGCCTGGACAACTACGCCCGCGCCTTCACCGACCCGGTGCTGCTCGACGGGCTGCTGCGGGTGGTGGTGTTCGGCGCGGTGCAGATCCCGGTCATGCTGGGCGTGGCGCTCGTGGCGGCGCTGGCGCTGGACGCGGTCGCCACGAGGTTCGCGGTCGCGTTCCGCCTGATCGCGTTCATGCCCTACGCCGTGCCCGCCGTCATCGGCGCGCTGATGTGGGGTTTCCTCTACAGCCGGACGTTCGGCCCGTTCGCCGAGCTGCCCGAGCTGGTGGGCGGCGAGCCGATCGACTTCTTCGGCGGCTCGCTCCTGCTGGCGTCGCTGGGCAACATCGTCACCTGGGCGTGGACCGGCTACAACATGATCGTGCTGTACTCGGCGCTGCAAGGGGTGCCGCGCGAGCTGCACGAGGCGGCCGTGATCGACGGCGCGAGCCCGGTGCAGGTGGCGCTGCGGGTGAAGGTGCCCGCGATCAGGCAGGCCATCGCCCTGGCCGCGGTGTTCACCGTCATCGGCACCATGCAGTTCTTCACCGAGCCGCAGATCATGGCCAGGTTCGCGCCCGCGGTGTCCGCCGGGTACACGCCGAACCTGTACGCCTACAACCAGGCCTTCGCCTACTCCGACTTCCACTACTCCGCGGCGATCTCCTTCGCGCTCGGGTTCGTGGTGTTCGTGGTGGCCTACGCCGTGGTGCTGGTGCGCCGGCGCCGAGGGGGGACGTCGTGAACCGGACCGCGGGGAACCGGACCTCGGCGAACCGGGCCGGGCAGCGGACCGGGCACCGGCTGCCGCACGTGCTCATGGCGGCCGGGATGCTGTACTTCCTGGTGCCGCTGCTGTGGGTGGTGGTCGCGGCGACCAAGAGCCAGGCGGACCTGCTGTCCAGCCCGGCGCTGTGGTTCGGCGAGGAGTTCAGCCTGGTCGACAACGTGCGGCAGCTGTTCCGCGAGGACGACGGCGTGTACGGCCGCTGGCTGCTCAACACCGCCGTGTACTCCGGGCTCAGCGCGGCGGGCGCCACGGCGCTGGCCGCGCTCGCCGGGTACGGCCTGGCCCGGTTCTCCTTCCCGGGCAAGCGGTTGTTCGAGACCGCGCTGCTGGGCATGATCATGGTGCCGGCCACCGCCCTGGTCCTGCCGACCTACCTGATCCTGTCCGAAGTGGACGTGGTGGACACCATGTGGGCGGTGGTGCTGCCCTCGCTGCTCAGCCCGTTCGGCACCTACCTGGTGCGCGTGTACGTGGCCGAGAGCGTGCCCGTCGAGCTGCTCGACGCCGCGCGCGTCGACCGGGCGGGCGAGCTGCGGATCTTCTGGCAGGTGGTGGTGCCGCTGCTGCGCCCGGCGCTGGTCACGGTGTTCCTGTTCACGCTGGTGGCGACGTGGAACAACTACTTCCTGCCGCTGGTGATGCTCAGCGACGCCGACCTCTACCCGCTGACGGTGGGGTTGACCACCTGGTTCAACACCGCGCAGCAGGAAGCGGGCACCCGGGTGCTGTTCAACCTCGTGGTCACCGGATCCCTGCTGGCGATCGTCCCGCTGGTCGTGGCGTTCGTCCTGCTCCAGCGCTTCTGGCGCGGCGGCGCCGCGACCGGAGCCCTCAAGTAGTCCCCCTCTTCCCGAACCACCGCAGGAGAACCGTGCTGACCGCTTCGCTCGCCTTCAGCCCCGACCACGTCCTCGCCCCGGTGCGGCGCAGGCTGTTCGGCTCGTTCGTCGAGCACCTGGGCCGCTGCGTCTACACCGGCATCCACGAACCGGGCCACCCGACCGCCGACGAGGACGGGTTCCGCGGCGACGTGCTGGACCTGACCCGTGAGATGGGCGTCGAGGTGGTGCGCTACCCCGGCGGCAACTTCGTCTCCGGCTACCGCTGGGAGGACGGGGTCGGCCCGGTCGCCGACCGGCCGGTGCGCCGCGACCTGGCCTGGCGCAGCATCGAGACCAACGAGGTCGGCGTCGACGAGTTCGCCCGGTGGGCCCGCAAGGCCGGCGCGGAGGTCATGTACGCGGTCAACCTCGGCACCCGCGGCGTGGCCGAGGCGCTCGACGTGCACGAGTACCTCAACCACGAGCGCGGCACGCAGCTGTCGGACCTGCGGCGCGCCAACGGGACCGAGGAGCCGCACGGGGTGCGGCTGTGGTGCCTGGGCAACGAGCTGGACGGCCCGTGGCAGACCGGCCACAAGACCGCCCACGAGTACGGGCGGCTGGCCGCGGAGACGGCGCGGGCGCTGCGCCAGGCCGAACCGGGGCTGGAGCTGGTCGCCTGCGGCAGCTCGAACTCGCAGATGCCGACCTTCGGGCAGTGGGAGTCCACCGTCCTGGAGCTGTGCTACGACCTGGTCGACCACATCTCGCTGCACGCCTACTACGAGCCGCTCGACGGCGACGTGGACAGCTTCCTGGCCTCCGCGGTGGACATGGACCGCTTCATCGACCGCGTCGTGGCCACCGCCGACGCCGTCGGCGCCCGGCTCAAGAGCGACAAGCGCATCACCCTGTCCTTCGACGAGTGGAACGTCTGGTACCTGAGCCGGTTCCAGGCCGACCCGCCCACCGAGTGGCTGGTCGCGCCCCGGCTGATCGAGGACACCTACGACGTGACCGACGCCGTCGTGGTGGGCAGCCTGCTGATCTCGCTGCTGCGCCACGCCGACCGGGTGGCCGTGGCCTGCCAGGCGCAGTTGGTCAACGTCATCGCCCCGATCCGCGCCGAACCCGGCGGCCCGGCGTGGCGGCAGACCACCTTCCACCCGTTCGCCCTGACCTCGCGGCTGGCCCGCGGGCAGGTGCTGCGGACCGCGGTCGACGCGCCCACCCTGCCCACCGCCCGGTTCGGCGACGTGCCGGTGGTCGACGCGGTCGCCACCCGCGACGACGACGGCGGCACGACCGTGTTCGCGGTCAACCGGCACCGGACCGAGCCCGTCGAGCTGCGCGTGCCCGCGGGCGACGCCCGGACCGCCGAGGCGTGGCTGCTGCACGACCCGGACCCCTCGGCCGCCAACACCGAGCAGGACCCCGACCGCGTCGTGCCGCGCCCGCACCGGACCGAGGTCGCCGACGGCGTCCTGCGGGTGGTGCTGCCGCCCGTGTCGTGGTGCGCGGTCACTCTAGGCGGTTCGACCGCGCCGTAGGACCGGCAGGCGCAGCCACGTGCGGCGTTCGACGCATTCGACACCCCCGTAGGGCCTCATTCGACGCGGTTCCGGTAATGCCCGTCGCCGAGCCCGCGAGAAGACAGGCACACGGCAGGGGTCGCCGTGTGGCTGCGGAGGGGGCGACATGGTCGGACGCGCGCGTTCGAGGTTATCGGCGCTGGTGCTGGTGGCGGGGGTGGTGGCGGTGCCGCACGTGGTGCGGCCCGCCGAACCCGACCACGCGGCGCACGCCCGGCACCGGCACGTCGCGGTCAGCGCCGAGGCGATGGTGTCGACCGCGGTCGTGCTGCCCCACGCGGGGTGGGTGGCCACCGCCTCCGGCGAGGAGACCTCCGGCGAGGACGGCCGGGCCGCCAACGTGCTCGACGGCGACCCGGCCACCATCTGGCACAGCCCGTGGACGACGGCGGCCTCGCTGCCGCAGTGGATCACCCTCGACACGCGGCAGGCGCAGCAGCTCTCGGGCCTGGTCCACACCCCGCGCCCCGGCGGCGGGAACGGCGCCGTCGGGCGCTACGAGATCCACGTGAGCACCGACGGCGCGACCTGGGGCGACCCGGTGGCCACCGGCACCGCCGCCGACGACGCCACCGCCAAGACCTTCGACTTCGCCACCTCCACCGCCCGGTACGTGCGGCTGACCGCGCTCACCGAGGCCGGCGGACGCGGACCGTGGACCTCCGCCGCCGAGATCAGGCTGCTGGGCGCGCCGGCCGCGCCCGTCGGCCCGCTCGACCGCACCGGCTGGGTCGCCACCGCCTCCGACCAGGAGACCTCCGGCGAGGACGGCCGGGCCGCCAACGTGCTCGACGGCTCCCCCGACACCCTGTGGCACTCCCACTGGACCTCGCCGGTCAGCCCGCTGCCCCACTGGATCACCCTGGACACCGGCCGCGCCCAGGCCATCCGGGGCATCTCCGTGCGCACCCGCGGCGACGGCGCCAACGGCCGCATCGGCGACTACCGCGTGCAGACCAGCACCGACGGCACGACGTTCGGCGCGCCGGTCGCCCAGGGCTCCTGGCCCGACACCTCGGGCGTCCACACCGCCACCTTCACCGCGCAGGCCCGGTACGTGCGGCTGACCGCGCTCACCGAGGCGGGCGGGCGCGGACCGTGGACCTCCGCCGCCGAGATCGACCTGCTCGGGCCGGTCGACGCCGGCGTGCTCGGCGCGTGGGGGCCGGTCACCGGGTTCCCCATCGTGCCCGTGGCCTCCGCGCTGCTGCCGAACAACAAGCTGCTCACCTGGTCCGCCTACGCCGCCGACAACTTCGGCGGCAGCAGCGGCTACACCCAGACCGCGATCCTCGACCTCGCCACCGGGCAGGTCACCCAGCGCCGCGTCGACAACACCGGCCACGACATGTTCTGCCCCGGCACCTCCGTGCTGGCCGACGGGCGGGTCCTGGTCACCGGCGGCAGCGATGCGGGCGAGGCCAGCATCTACGACCCCGCCACCGACGCCTGGACCGACGCGCCCGACATGGCGGTCGCCCGCGGCTACCAGGGGCAGACCACGCTGTCCACCGGCGAGGCGTTCACCGTCGGCGGCTCCTGGAGCGGCGGTGAGGGCAACAAGACCGCCGAGGTGTACTCACCGACCACGAACAAGTGGCGCACCCTGACCGGCGTGCCGCCCGAGCCGTTCCTGACCGCCGACCCCCGGGGCGCCTACCGCGCCGACAACCACACCTGGCTGTTCGCCGTCGGCGGCGGACGCGTCTTCCACGCCGGGCCCAGCAGGCGCATGAACTGGATCAGCACCACCGGCGCGGGCTCCGTCACCGACGCGGGCGTCCGGGGCGACAGCGCCGACGCCATGAACGGCAACGCCGTCATGTACGACGTCGGCAAGATCCTCACCCTCGGTGGCGCCACCGCCTACCAGGACGTCGACGCCACCACCCGCGCCCACAGCATCGACATCACCGGCGGCGCGGCGGTCGTCACCCGCACCGCCGACCTGGCCCACGCCCGCGCCTTCGCCAACAGCGTGGTCCTGCCCGACGGCGCCGTGGTCGTCATCGGCGGCCAGGGCCGGCCCGTGCCCTTCAGCGACCGCACCGCCGTCCTCACCCCCGAGCTGTGGAACCCGGCCACCGGCCGCTTCACCCCGCTCGCGCCCATGGCCGTGCCCCGCACCTACCACAGCGTCGCCAACCTGCTCCCCGACGGCCGCGTGTTCTCCGGCGGCGGCGGGCTCTGCGGCAACTGCGCCACCAACCACGCCGACGGGCAGGTCCTCACCCCGCCCTACCTGCTCAACCCCGACGGCACGCCCCGACCGCGCCCGGCCATCACCACCAGCCCCGCCCGCGCCGGCCACGGCGCCACCGCCACCATCGGCACCGACCGCCAGGTCACCGGCTTCGCGCTCATGCGCACCGGCTCGGTGACCCACTCGGTCGACAACGACCAGCGCCGCATCCCGCTGACCCCGCAGGCCCTCGGCGCCACCTCCTACCGGATCACCGTGCCCACCGACCCCGGCGTCGCCCCGCCCGGCTCGTACCTGCTGTTCGCCCTGGACCACCACGGCGTCCCCAGCGTCGGCGCACCCGTCCTCATCGGCTGACCGCGCGGTGGTGGGACCGCCCGGCGCGGTCCCACCACCGGCGTCATGGCGCCCGCGCGGTGCGGCGAATTCCGTAATGTCTGACAACGACATGTTTTGCAATCGTGCTTTCGGGACACACTCACGGCAAATGGGCACCCGAGAACAGCCTTCTCGCGGCCCGGTGTTCCGAAATGTGGACGCTGTTGGCCCATGACCGTCCAGTCCGGATGATTCTGGCAATCCGCACCGACTGAATGGATGCCGACATGCGACAACTGGTGCTACTCGCGTTAGTGGGCCTGGGCGCCCAACTCGTCGACGGCAGCCTGGGCATGGCCTACGGCGTCACGTCGACCACCCTGCTGCTGGCGATCGGCACGAGCCCGGCGGCCGCTTCCGCGACCGTGCACCTGGCCGAGATCGGCACCACCCTGGTCTCCGGGTTCGCCCACTGGCGCTTCGGCAACGTGGACTGGAAGGTCGTCGCGAAGATCGGCGTGCCCGGCGCGGTCGGCGCCTTCGCGGGAGCCACGTTCCTGTCGAGCCTGTCGACCGAGACCGCCGCACCGGTGATGTCGCTGATCCTGCTGGCGCTGGGCATCTACATCCTGGTCCGGTTCACCACGTTCGGCCTGCCCAAGCACAACCTGGGCAAGCCGCTGCGCAAGCGGTTCCTCGGACCGCTGGGCCTGGTCGCGGGTTTCGTGGACTCGACGGGCGGCGGCGGCTGGGGTCCGGTCGGCACCCCGGCCATCCTCGCCAGCGGTCGCCTGGAGCCGCGCAAGACGATCGGGTCGATCGACACCAGCGAGTTCCTGGTGGCCGTCGCCGCCAGCCTCGGCTTCCTGTTCGGGCTCGGCTCGCAGGGCGTCGACTTCGCCTGGGTGCTCGCCCTGCTGATCGGCGGTGTGATCGCGGCGCCGATCGCGGCCTGGCTCGTCCGCCACATCCCGCCGCGCGTGCTCGGCTCGGCGGTCGGCGGCCTCATCATCCTCACCAACACCCGCACGCTGCTGCGCAGCGACTGGGTCGACGCGAGCGACAGCGTCAAGTGGCCGGTCTACGTGGCGATCTACCTGGTGTGGGCCGCCTCGCTGGCGTACTCCATCCGGGCTTACCGCGCCGATCGCCGGGAGGAGCGGGAGGCCGTCGCGGGAGCCGAGGCGGACAAGGCCGACGAGAGCAGGTCGGCCGCCTCCTGAACCGGGCGTGAAAGGGCCCGCCCGCCGCGTGGTTGACGACCGCGCGGCGGGCGGGCCCTTTCACGCCCGGTGGACAGCCCGGCACCACCCCACAGGCCTCGTGGCCGTTCACCCAGCAGACGTGGTTAGGTGTTGACATGCGCAGAACCGGACTGGTAGCGCACGTGCGAGGTCTCGGGGCCCACGACCACGTGTGCTGGCGGTACGACGACCGGGACGACTTCCTCGCCCGCGTCCGGGAATTCCTGGCCGAGGGCCTCGCCCTCGGGCACCGGGTCCGCTACCTCGGCCCCGGCGACGTGGACGCCCTGGAAGCGGACCTCAACGGGGTCGAGGGCGTCGACGAGGCGCTGCGGACCGGCGCCGCCGAGGTCGCGTCGCTGGACGCGACCTACCCGACCGACGCGGTGGTCGAGCCCGACGCGCAGGTCCGGGCCTACGCCGAGGCGACCGAGGCGGCGCTGGCCGCCGGGTTCACCGGGCTGCGCGTCGCCGCCGACTGCACCCCGCTGGTGCGCGCCCCGGAGCAGCTGGCGGCGTTCGCCCGGTACGAGCACCGGGTCGACCACCACATGGCCGGCCGCCCGTTCTCGGCGATGTGCGCCTACTCCGGCGAGGAGGTGGACGAGCACGCCTTCGCCCAGGTCGCCTGCATGCACCCGACCACCAACACGGCCTACCCCGGTTTCCGGCTGCACGCGGCGGGCGACCTGACCACGGCGCTGGGCGGCGAGGTCGACCCGGCCAACGGTGACCTGTTCGCGCTCGCGCTGGAGCGCGCCGACCCGCGCCCCCGCGACGGCCGGCTGGTCATCGACGCCACCGACCTCTCCTTCCTCGACCACCGAGGCCTGCTGCGCCTGGTGGACCACGCCGACCGGCACGGCGCCTCCGTCGTGCTGCGCACGTCGTGGCCGGGCGTGGCCTCCATGGTGGACCTGCTCGACCTCGACGTCCGTGTGGAGCCAGGCACATGAACACCACAGCCGTCCCTCCCGCAGGGAACTTCGTGCACCCCGCGGTGTTCTACGCCTCGGACGAGGAGTACCTGGACCTGCTCGTGCCCTTCGTCACCGAGGGCCTGGAGCTCGGTCACCCGGTCGCCGCGTCGGTGCCCGGCGCGCGGCTGCGGTTGCTGCGCGACGCCCTCGCCGACGCCGCGGCCGAGGTGCTGCTGCTGGACATGGAGGTCGAGGGCCGCAACCCGGGCCGGATCATCCCCGGTGTGCTGCGCCGGTTCGCCGACCGCCACCGGGAGGGGCACGTGCGCATCATCGGCGAGCCGATCTGGGCCGGGCGCACCGACGCGGAGTACCCGGCCTGCGCCCAGCACGAGGCGCTGATCAACCTGGCCTTCGCCGGGCGGGACGTCACCATCGCCTGCCCCTACGACACCTCGGCGCTCGACGAGCACGTCGTCACCGACGCGCTGGCCACCCACCCCGTGGTGTGGGAGACCGCCCGGCGCTACGACAGCGACCACTACGCGCCGGACGCCGTCGTCGACCGCTACAACCGGCCGCTCGACGCCGTCCCGGGCGCCGTCGGCCTCGCGGTCGCCACCACCGCCGGCATCGGCGAGGCCCGCCGGTTCGCCGTGGCGGAGGCGGACCGCCTGGGGCTGCCCGCCGAGCGGTCGGCCGACCTCGCGCTCGTCACCACCGAGCTGGTGACCAACAGCCTCCGCCACGCCGGCGCGGACTGCCGGCTGAGCCTCTGGCGGGACGGGGACCACCTCGTCTGCGCGGTCCAGGACGGCGGCCGGCTGACCGACCCGCTCGCCGGCCGCCGACCGGCCACCCGGAGCCAGGAGGGCGGCCGGGGCCTGCTGATGGTCAACCACCTGTCCGACCTGGTCCGCACGCACACCACCGCGCGCGGCACCACCGTGTGCGCCTTCCTGCGCGTGGCGCCCTGACCGGTTTCGTCACGCAGCGCCACCCCGGACCGCACGCGGGGGTGTCGACCGGGCGGTGGCGGGGTAAACGTTCCGGGTGACTTCCAGTTCGATCGGACATCCGACCGAGGTACGCGCACCGGCCCGACGAGGTCACGGCGTGGACGGGGACCTCGACGGGGCGCCCGTGTCCGTCAGGGTCGCCCGGCGTCGCGGCGTGGTGTTCGCCGGGGTGCACGGCGAGATCGACACCGACAGCTACCGCGAGGTGCGCCAGGAGCTGTTCGCGTGCCTGGAGGACAACCCCACCGCGCTCGTGGTCGACCTCGGCGGCGTGGGGCTGTTCGGCTCGCTGGGCATCGCGGTCCTGATGGAGGTCCACGAGCGCGCTCACGAGACCGGGGTCGGGTTCGCCGTGGTCGCCCGGCAGCGCACCGTGGTGGAGCCCATGCGGGTGACCGAGGTCGACGTCCTGCTGACGCTGCGCCCGACCGTGGACGAGGCGCTGGCCGCGGTGATGGCCCGGTCCGGGTCGACCGGCGACGAGTCCGAGGAGGAGGACCACGGGTTCTCGTGGTGGTCCTCCTAGTCCGCTGACGCGGACCGGTTCGCGTCAACGCCCCGGCGCCCGGTGCTGCCGCGTGGCCAGGGGCAGGAAGACCTCGTCGAGGGTCGGCTTGAGGGTGACGGTCTCGACCCGGTCCGGTCCCACCCGCGCCTTCAGCTCGTCGGGGGTGCCCTCGGCGACGACCCGACCGGCGTCGACGACGGCGATCCGGTCGGCCAGCCGGTCGGCCTCCTCCAGGTGCTGGGTCGTGAGCAGGACCGTCGTGCCGGAACCGACGAGCGACCTGACCGGGTCCCAGACGTCCGTGCGCGCCCGCGGGTCCAGGCCGGTGGTCGGCTCGTCGAGGAACAGCACCGGCGGGTCAGGACCAGGCCGACGGCCTGTATCGCCAGGTCGCCCGGGAGCGCCGGGGACGGCCCCACATCTTCGTGTGCCATACGAAGAAGCATAGCACTGAACTACGTACGGCATACGAAGTCAGCTTCCTACAATGGGCCCATGGACCGGACGGAGATCAGCGGCAGCGGCGACCCGGCACGCACGGTCGCCACGCTGTGGGGCACGCGGCGGCTGCCGCGGCGCGGCCCCAAGCACACCCTGACCACCGCGCAGGTGACCGCCGCCGCGATCGGCATCGCCGACGGCGACCAGGACCTGTCCACCCTGTCCATGCGCCGGGTCGCCGAGGCGCTCGGCGTGGGCACGATGTCCCTCTACACCTACGTCTCGTCCCGGGAAGAGCTGGTCGAGGCCATGCTCGACACGGTCTACGGCGAAGCCGTCCAGCTGCTCGGACCGCTGGGCGACGCGCCGTGGCAGGACGGCCTGCGCCGGGTCGCGCGGGTGAACTGGGAGCTCTGCACCCGCCACCCGTGGGTGCTCCAGGTGTTCACCGGCCGCCCACCGCTGGGGCCGCACACGATCGCCAAGTACGAGCGCGAACTGGCCGTGATCGAGGGCATCGGCCTCACCGACGTGGAGATGGACGCGGCCGTCACCCTCGTGCACACCCACGTCGAGGGCGTCGCCCGCCGCCGGGTCGAGGCCGACCGGGTAGTCCGCCGCACGGGCATCGACGACGAGCAGTGGTGGCGGCAGGTCCAGCCCGCGATCGAGGCGGTCTTCGACCCCTCGCGGTTCCCGATCTCGGCCCGCGTCGGCCAGGCCGCCGGGCAGGCGCACCGGTCGGCGCACAACCCGGAGCACGCCTACGCGTTCGGCCTCGACCGGCTCATCCAGGGCGTGGAGGCGCTGATCTCGGAACGCGCGGGCGCCTGACCGTCCACAGAGGACGGCAACGGGGTCAGCGGCCCGTGGCGGCCAGGACGGCGTCGGCGATCTCCTCGTGGCCCTCGGGCGTCGGGTGCACGTCGGTGTAGCGGCAGAAGTACGTCAGCGCGCAGATCTTCGCCACGGAGGCCGGGATGCGGCCGTAGGTCGGGTCGTCGGTCACCTCGCTCAGCGGCCCGTAGCCGCCGGTCGCCTCGGTGACGTCGACGAACTTCGCCCCGACCTGCTCGTACTCCGCCTTGAGCGCGTTGTTGAAGAAGTCGCGGAACAACGACACCGACAGCTGCGCCAGGTCCCGGCCGTTCGGGAACTCGGTGCTCACCCACGCGCCGAGGAACACGTCCGGGTAGGTCAGGCCCACGATCGGGGCGTCACCGGCGGCCTCGCGCAGGACCGGCAGGGTGGCGGCCAGGTTGGCCCGGACGTCGGCCACGGCCCGGGTCGCGCACGTCAGCGGGTCCGCTTCCCGCGCGCAGGGCGTCAGGTCGTTGCCGCCGATCACGACGGTCACCAGGCCCACCCGCCCCTGGTGCTCGCGCAGCGCCTCGACGGCCGCGTCGAGCTGGGTCCGCCCGGCCGGGTCCGGCGCGCCGACGGCGCGGGCGTCGGGGTCGCAGCCCGCCTCGGAGCGCAACTGGGCGGACGTGGCGCCGCTGCACGCGAAGTTGATCAGGCGCAGGTCGGAGCGCTCGGCGACGAGGTCGGCGAAACCGGGGGCGGAACCCGCCGGCTCACCGGCGTCGGCCGGGCGGTAGCCGGTCGCGTACGAGTCGCCCAGCGACACGTGCACGCGCTCGGCGGGCGGGGCGCCGCCGGACGTCGAGACCGGCCCGGGGTCGCCCGAAGGCCCCGCCGAGCACGCGCCCAGCACCACCAGCAGCGCTCCCGCCAACGCGGCCCGCCGAACTCCCGGCACGTCTGCCCCTCTCACCCGGAACGGAATCGTCCTGGTCCGAGGGTACCTCGCGGCCGGGCCGCCAACCTCAATCCACAGTGGACGGCAGCAGCGGCGACAGCACCATGCGGCCAGGACCCGCGCCCGGGGTGTTGCGGCACGCGAAGTTCCCGACGCCCCTTTCGTGCACGAGGCGCAGGCAGGCGCCCAGGGCGCGTTGGCCGTAGTAGTTCGGGTGCATGCTCTCCTGGAGGTCGCCCTGGGCCGTGTAACCGGTGACGACCCAGCGCACCCACTCCGACTCCGCGCCGGGGACCGGGTTGGCCGCCGTGTCAGCGCTCGTGGCCTGGCGGGCGCCCTTCGCGCACACCTCGCGGCCGTCCAGGGCGTCCTGGAGGTCGAGGAACCGCACGTCGCGGTCGTCGGCGACGGCCCTGAGCTGGGCGGCGACCGCCGGCACCAGCTCGCGGCGCGCCCAGTCGGCGTCGGAGTCCCACAGCGGGCAGCCGCCTTGGGCGAACCGCGGCCCGCTCTCGGGGATGCGGAAGCCGTCGGCCGCGGGCAGCGGCGACGGGTAGGACTGGAGGACGAACCGGTAGGTGCCCGTGCCCTGGGCGGCGTTCACGACCTCCTTGATCGCCTTGACGGTGGCGCCGACGTCCGCGCGGAGCCGGCCGAAGTACCCGGTGATCTTGGCGTTCCAGTTCGGCGCGCACCGGTAGGCCCCGAAGGGCGTCAGGTAGCCCTTGACGCAGTCGGCGATGATGTCGCCGAACCACAGGTCGTTGCCCCCGATGGACAGCACGACCAGGGCGACGCGGTGGTCGCGCACGGCGGCGCGCAGCAGGTCCAGCTGGTTGGGCTGGTTGCGCGAGGCGTCGCCCTGCCGCACGTCGCGCGTGGTGGCGCCGGAGCAGGCCAGGTTGATCGCGGTGAGGCCCGGGATGGCGGCGCTGACGACCTCGGCCGAGGTCGAGCGGTGGCACATGTCGGTGGAGGTGTGGGTGTCGCCGTAGACCCGCCGCGGGTCGGTGGTGCAGCTGCCGCCCTCGCACGTGGTGGCGAGGTCGGTGCCCCACTTGGTGCCGTCGTCGTTGAGCGCGTTGCCGCGCCAGCGGCCCGCCTCGCCGGAGATGTAGCTGTCGCCGAGCGAGATGACCGCGGCGGGTTTGTCGGCCGCGGGCGCGGCGGGTTCTTCGGACGCGTGCGCGGCGGGCGCGGTGACCAGGGCCGCCGCCGCGGCGAGCGCGGCGGGAAGTGCGAGAACTCGTCTGGTGGCAGCGAACATCGGCGCAACTCCTCGGGGTGGTCGCGGTGGTGGGCCGGGAGGTCCGGACCTCGTCGGCGAGGAGGGTGCGCGCCGACCGACCGTAGCAAGGGGCCGTGGCCGGGAGAACGGCTCGGGACCCGGATGACCCGGAAGCGCCGTCGGATGACCGGGAAGTGTGAACACCGGGACCGCTCGGCGACGCACCGCACAGGGTGGCACCGAGCAGGGCCGGCACCGAGCAGGGGCGAAGCCCGACGGGCACGGCGACGACGCGGCACCCCGGCCGCCGATCCGGTTGGAACGTTGCGGGCGAACCGTTGACGCCCCCTCGGATGACCCCTAACGTCGCGCTGCATCACCGCTTTGAAACATTTCAGTGCCGGAGGTGCCGAATGGACCCGAAGCGCGCGGCTCCCCTGGTGGAGGTCCGCGACGTCACCAAGTCGTTCGGCGCCGTCACCGCGGTCCGCGGCGTGTCGTTCCCGCTGTTCGGCGGCGAGGCGCACGCCCTGGTCGGCGAGAACGGCGCGGGCAAGTCGACCGTCGTCAAGGTGCTCGCCGGGGTGCACGAGCCGGACTCCGGCGCGGTCGTGGTGGACGGCGAGGAGACGCGGCTGACGAGCCCCGCGGCCGCCCGCGCGGCGGGCATCGCGGTCATCCACCAGGAGCCGACGCTGTTCCCGGACCTGTCGGTGGCGGAGAACATCTTCATCGGCAGGCAGCCGCTGGGCCGGTTCCGCCGGGTCGACCGGACCGCCATGAGGGCCGGGGCGGTCCGGCTGTTCGACCGGCTCGGCGTGCGCCTGGACCCCGACCGCCCCGCCCGCGGCCTGTCGATCGCCGACCAGCAGCTGGTGGAGATCGCCAAGGCGCTGTCGCTGGACGCGCGGGTGCTGGTCATGGACGAGCCGACCGCCGCGCTGTCCGGCGTCGAGGCGGGGCGCCTGTTCACCGTGGTCCGCGCGCTGTGCGCGCGGGGCGCCGCCGTGCTGTTCATCTCGCACCGCTTCGACGAGGTGTTCGCGCTGTGCCAACGGCTGACCGTGATGCGGGACGGCGCGTGGGTGTCGACCGACGCCGTCGCCGAGCTGACCGTCGACCAGGTGGTGCGCCGCATGGTCGGCCGCGACGTCTCGGCGCCGTTCCCGAAGGAGGAGGTCGAGCCGGGCGACGTCGTGCTGGAGGTCGAGGGGCTGACCCGGCACGGCGTGTTCGCCGACGTGTCCTTCTCGGTGCGCGCGGGCGAGGTGGTGGCGCTCGCGGGGCTGGTGGGCGCGGGCCGCAGCGAGGTGGTGCGCGCGGTGTTCGGGGTGGACCGCTACGACGCGGGCCGGGTGCTGGTGGCCGGGACCGCGCTCCCGCCGGGCTCCCCCGCCGCCGCCGTGGCGGCCGGGGTCGCGCTGGTCCCGGAGGACCGCCGCCGGCAGGGCCTGGTCATGGAGCTGTCGATCGAGCGCAACGCGACGCTCACCCGGCTCAAGCGGCTGGCGCGGCTGGGCCTGCTCACCGGCCGGGCCGAGCGCCGCGCCGCCCGCGAGTGGGCGGAGCGGCTGCGGGTGAGGCACGGGCGGCTGTCCGACGCGGTCGGCACGCTGTCCGGCGGCAACCAGCAGAAGGTGGTGCTGGCCAAGTGGCTGGCCACCGGGCCGAGGGTGCTGATCGTCGACGAGCCGACCCGGGGCATCGACGTCGGCACCAAGGCCGAGGTGCACCGGTTGCTGTCGCGCCTGGCCGCGGAGGGCGTCGCGGTGGTGGTGGTGTCCTCCGAGCTGCCCGAGGTCCTCGGGGTGTCCGACCGGGTGCTGGTCGTGCACGAGGGCCGCATCGCGGCCGAGCTGCCGCGCGCCGAGGCGACCGAGGAGTCGGTCATGTTCGCGGCCACGGGACAGGGGGTGCCTGCGGCGTGAGCATCCCGGATGCAAGCACCCCAGATGTGAGCGACCCCGACGCGGGCGCGCCGGAGCGGGTGGCGGACCCCGGCGCGGCGCGGTTCGCCCGGCGGCTGTGGGCGGCGCGCGAGCTGGGCATCGTCGTGGCGCTCGCGCTGCTGGTGCTGGTGACGGTGGTGGGCAACCCCGCTTTCCTGTCACCGCAGAGCCTGCGGGACCTCGTGCTGGGCGCGGCGGTCCTGGTCGTGCTCGCGGTCGGGCAGACCGTGGTGATCGTCTCCCGCAACATCGACCTGTCGGTCGGGTCGGTGCTGGGGCTGGCGGCCTTCGCGACCGGCAAGCTGCTCAGCTCCGCGCCGGGCACGCCGATCGCGCTCGTCGTCCTGCTCGGGGTGGGGATCGGCGCGCTGTGCGGCGCGGTGAACGGGGCGCTGGTCGCCGTCGCCCGGGTGCCCGCGCTGGTGATCACGCTGGGCACCCTCTACATCTTCCGCGGCCTCGACCACGCGTGGGCGAAGGGGCAGCAGGTCAACGCCTCCGACATGCCGCGCGACTTCCTGGGCCTGGGCACGTCGACCGTGCTGGGCGTCCCGGTGCCGGCGCTGGTCGCGGCGGCCGTGGTGCTGGTGGTCGGGTTCCACCTGCGCTCCTACCGCAGCGGGCGGGAGCTGTACGCGATCGGCTCGGAACCGGCCGCCGCGCGGCTGTCGGGCCTCCCGGTCGGCCGCCGCGTGTTCACCGCGTTCGTGGTCTGCGGCGCGTCGGCCGGTCTCGCGGGCGTGCTGCACACCGCCCGCTTCGGCACCGTCGACGCCACCGCGGGCACCGGCGTCGAGCTCCAGGTCGTCGCCGCGGCCGTGGTCGGCGGGGTGGCGATCTTCGGCGGCAGCGGCAGCGCCCACGGCGCCGCGCTCGGCGCGCTGCTGCTGACCACCATCGGCAGCTCCCTCGCGGTGCTGCGGATCAACCCGTTCTGGCAGCAGGCGGTCGTCGGCGCCCTGATCCTCGCCGCCATCGGCATCGACCGCCTGCTGGTGGTCCGCGCGGCGAACCGCCTGCGGGGGAGGTCGTCCCATGGGGCGTGACACGCGGTCGGCGGGGTCGGTGTCGCGTTCCGCGCTGACCCGGTGGGACACCTCGCTGCTGGCGGCGCTCGCCGCGGTCGTGGTGGTCGCCGGGGTGACCGTGGACGGTTTCGCCAGTGCCCGCAACGCCCAGTTCCTGCTGCTCGACGTGGTCGCGATCGCGTTGATCGCGCTGCCGCTGACGCTGGTCGTCATCACCGGGGAGATCGACCTGTCGGTGGCCAGCACGCTCGGCCTGTGCAGCGCGGTGATGGGGCGCCTGTGGGTGGCCGGGTTGTCGCTGGAGCTGATCGTGGTCCTGGTCGTGCTGCTCGGCGCGGTGCTGGGCGCGGTGAACGCGGTGTTCGTGACCCGGTTCGCGCTGCCGTCGCTCGCGGTGACCATCGGCACGCTCGCCGCCTACCGCGGCCTGGCGTTCGTGGTGCTGGGCGACCAGGCGGTGGCCGACTTCCCGGCCGGCTGGACCGACGCCGCCTCCTCGGGCCGCCCCGTGCCGTGGGCGCTGGTGGTCGTGCCGGCCCTCGCGGTGGTGTTCGGCGTCGTGCTGCACGCCACGCCGTTCGGCCGCTCCCTCTACGCGATGGGCAACAACGCCGAGGCGGCCGCGTTCGCCGGCCTCCTGGTCGCCCGCGCCAAGTTCTGGCTGTTCGTCGTGTCCGGCGCGGTGTCCGGCCTGGCCGGCGTGTACTGGACGCTGCGGTTCGCCAGCGCGCGGGCGGACAACGCGGCGGGCCTGGAGCTGGCCGTGGTCGCCGCCGTCCTGCTCGGCGGCGTCTCCATCTTCGGCGGTCGCGGCACCCTGCTCGGCGTGCTGGCCGGCGTGCTGCTGCTCGGCGCCGTCCGCAACGCCCTCCAGCTCGCCGACGTCGCCGCCGACACGCTCAACGTCGTCACCGGCGGGCTGCTCATCGCCTCGGTCGTGGTGCCCAACGCGATCGTCCTGGGCCGCGACCGGTGGCGGCGCAGGAGATCGGACCGAGGACCCCGGTGACGACGAAGTCCCCGCCGTGAGAGGAACAGCCATGCCCCAGCTCAAGCGCGACCCGCGCCCCGGTCTGATCGCCATCGCGATGGCGGCCGTGCTGGTCACCGCCGCCTGCGGCGGCACCACCCGGGGTTCCGAGCAGGACGACCCCGCCGCCGGCCGGGCCACCGGCCAGGCGAACCCGGACGCACCGCTGGCCGAGGGCCTGGACGTGGCGTTCCTGCCCAAGCAGGTGAACAACCCGTACTTCACCGTCGCCGACGGTGGCGGCAAGACCGCCGTGGAGGAGTTCAAGGGCTCCTTCAAGGAGGTCGGCCCGTCCGAGGCCAGCGCCTCGTCCCAGGTCAGCTACATCAACACGCTGTCGCAGCAGGGCACCGACGTGATCGTGACGTCGGCCAACGACCCGAACGCGATCTGCGGCGCCCTCAACAGCGCGCGCCAGGCGGGCGCCAAGGTCGTCACGTTCGACTCCGACACCAAGCCCGAGTGCCGCGACGTGTTCGTCAACCAGGCGACGGCCGAGGGCATCGCGCGCAACCAGGTCGAGCTGATCTCCGAGCAGATCGGCGGCGAGGGCAAGATCGCGATCCTGTCGGCGACGCCGAACGCGACCAACCAGAACGCGTGGATCGAGCTGATGCGCGCGGAGCTGGCCAAGCCGGAGTTCGCGAAGGTCGAGCTGGTCACCGTCGCCTACGGCAACGACGAGGACCAGAAGTCGTTCCAGGAGACGCAGGGCCTGCTGCGCTCGTACCCGGACCTGGAGGGGATCGTCTCCCCCACCACGGTCGGCGTCGCCGCGGCGGCCCGCTACCTGTCGGGGTCGCAGTACAAGGGGAAGGTGGCGCTGACCGGCCTGGGCACGCCGAACCAGATGCGGGAGTTCGTCAAGGACGGCACGGTGCGGTCGTTCGCGCTGTGGAAGCCCGCCGACCTGGGTTACCTCGCGGCCTTCGCGGGCGCGGCGCTGGCGTCGGGGCGGATCACCGGCGCGGAGGGCGAGGAGTTCGAGGCGGGCAGGCTCGGCGAGTTCACGATCGGGGCCGGCGGGGTGGTCGTGCTCGGGCCGCCCTCGGTGTTCGACGCGGAGAACATCGACCAGTTCGACTTCTGACGGATGAGGGGGGCGTGGACCGGGCCCACGCCCCCCGGGCTCAGGCCACCCGGTTGGCGGCCCCGGCTCAGGCCACCCCGCCCAGCGGCCGGATGCGCGTGGACTCCCGCACCACCAGCTCGGGCTCGAACACCCGGTTCTCGTGCCGGTGCCCGTCCGGGTCCCGCGCCTCGGCCAGCAGCAGCTCCGCCGCGGTGCGCCCCAGCAGCTGCCGGGGCTGCGACACGGACGTGAGCGGCACCGCGGCGGCCGCGGCGAACTCGATGTCGTCGTAGCCCACGATCGCCAGGTCCTCCGGCACCCGCAGGCCGAGGCGGACCGCCTGCTGCAACAGCCCCAGCGCGAGCATGTCGTTGGCGCAGAAGGCCGCGGTCGGGCGGCGGGCGGCGGGCAGGCCCGCCAGGCGCTCCCCGGCCCGCCTGCCCTCGGCCACGTCGAGCCGGGCGGTCTCCAGGACGGTCAGGGGTTCGGCGTCGGCGCGGGCCAGGGCCCGTTCCGCGCCCGTGATGCGGTCGGCGACCTGGCCGATCGCGCGCGGGCCGCCGATGAAGGCGATCCGGCGGTGCCCGGCGTCGAGCAGGTGGGACAAGGCGAGGTCGCCGCCGAGCACGTCGTCGACCGACACCGAGCAGCGGTCCGGGCCCGCGCCCCGGTCGACGACCACGACCGGCGTGCCGCGGGCCACCACGGCGGCGATGCGCGGGTCGTCCGCCTCGACCGGCGTGATGAGGATGCCCTCCACGCGCTGCTGTTCGAGCAGGTCCAGGTAGTTGGCCTGGCGCACGGCGTCCTCACCGCCGTCGCACAGGAACAGGGCGCGGCCCGCCTCGTCCGCCACCTGCTGGGCGCCGGCGGCCACGTCGGTGAAGAACGGGTTGCGGGTGTCGAGCACCACGTAGGCGAGGGTGCGGCTGGTGCCGCCGCGCAGCTGCCTGGCCGACTCGTTGCGCACGAAACCCAGTTCGGCGATGGCGTCCAGCACCCGCTTGCGGGTGCGCTCGGTCACCATCTCCGGGTGGTTGAGCACGTTCGACACCGTGCCCAGCGCCACGCCCGCGTGCGCGGCTACGTCTTTCATGCTCGGCGCGGCCACTGCGGCACCTCTCCCTCCGCTACCGACCGGGCACCGACTGAAACGTCAAGGCACCCGGCGTTCGCAGGAGCCTAGCAGGAGCGGAAAACGGTGCAGCCCAACTCAAGCGTCCTCGCCGGACACTGTTGTGAAACGTTCCAAGGCCCACTATCGTCCGTCTCGCCGGTGTTCGCGCTGTCGAGAGGAACGACGTGATGTCCCCACAGGAGGCACTGTCCGACCTCGACGGGTTCACCGTCGAGGTGCCGAGCTGGGCGTACGGGAACTCCGGCACCCGCTTCAAGGTGTTCACCACACCGGGCACCCCGCGCGACCCGTTCGAGAAGATCGCCGACGCCGCGCAGGTGCACGCGCTGACCGGGCTCTCACCCAGGGTCTCGCTGCACATCCCGTGGGACCGGGTCGAGGACTTCGACGGGCTCCGCGCGCACGCCGAGGAGCTGGGCGTGCGCATCGGCGGCATCAACTCGAACCTGTTCCAGGACGACGACTACAAGCTCGGCTCGCTGACCCACGTCGACCCGCGCGTGCGGGCCAAGGCCGTCGCCCACCACCTCGACTGCGTCGACGTCATGCGCGCGACCGGCTCCACCGACCTCAAGCTGTGGCTGCCCGACGGCACGAACTACGCGGGCCAGGACTCGCTGCGCGGCAGGCAGGACCGGCTGGCCGACTCGCTCCGGGAGATCTACGCCGCGCTCGACCCCGGGCACCGCCTGCTGGTGGAGTACAAGTTCTTCGAGCCGTACTTCTACACGATGGACATCCCCGACTGGGGCACCGCGCTCCTGCACTGCCAGGCCCTGGGCGAGCGCGCGCAGGTGGTGCTCGACACCGGCCACCACGCGCCGGGCACCAACATCGAGTTCATCGTGGTGCAGCTGCTGCGCGCCGGTCGGCTGGGCGCGTTCGACTTCAACTCCCGCTTCTACGCCGACGACGACCTGATGGTGGGGTCCGCGGACCCGTTCCAGCTGTTCCGGATCATGGTCGAGATCGTCGCGGTCGGCGCGCACCGCCCCGAGTCGGGCGTCAACTTCATGCTCGACCAGTGCCACAACATCGAGGACAAGGTCGCCGGGCAGGTCCGCTCCGTCCTCAACGTCGAGCAGGCCCTGGCCAAGGCGCTGCTGGTCGACACCGCGGCGCTGACCGCGGCGCAGGAGGCGGGCGACGTGATCGGCGCGCACGACGTGCTGATGGACGCCTTCCACACCGACGTGCGCGGCGCGCTCGCCGACCGCCGCGAGGCCAGGGGCCTGCCCCGCGACCCGATGGCCGCCTACCGCGCCTCCGGCTACGCCGCGAAGATCGCCGCCGAGCGCGTCGGCGGCACCCAGGCCGGCTGGTCCTGACCACCCCCACGAGGAGCCTCCCCGCATGACCGACAACACGACCGTCGCGCAGCTGGTCGCGCGCTCGAACCGGCTGGGCGCCGACCCGCGCAACACCAACTACGCCGGGGGCAACACCTCCGCCAAGGGCGGCGACACCGACCCGGTCACCGGGCAGCGGGTGGACCTGCTCTGGGTCAAGGGCTCGGGCGGCGACCTGGGCACGCTCTCCCCCGCCGGGCTGGCCGTGCTGCGGCTGGACCGGCTGCGCGCCCTGGCCGACACCTACCCCGGTGTGGACCGCGAGGACGAGATGGTCGCCGCCTTCGACTACTGCCTGCACGGCCGGGGCGGGGCGGCCCCGTCGATCGACACCGCCATGCACGGCCTCGTCGACGCCCCGCACGTGGACCACCTGCACCCCGACTCCGGCATCGCGCTGGCCACCGCGGCCGACGGCGAGGAGCTGACCGGGCGGTGCTTCGGCGACCGGGTGGTGTGGGTCGACTGGCGCCGCCCCGGCTTCCAGCTGGGGCTGGACATCGCCGCGGTGAAGGACGCCAACCCGCGGGCCATCGGCTGCGTCCTCGGCGGGCACGGCATCACCGCGTGGGGCGAGACGTCCGAGGAGTGCGAGGCGAACTCGCTGGAGATCATCCGCACGGCGGAGGCGTTCCTCGTCGAGCACGGGGTCGCCGAGCCGTTCGGGGCGGTCGTGCCGGGCCGCGAGCCGCTGCCCGAGGCCGAGCGCCGCGCCCGGGCCGCCGCGCTCTTCCCCGTGGTCAGGGGCCTCGCCTCGACCGACCACCCGCAGGTCGGCCACTACACCGGCAGCGACGCCGTGCTGGACTTCCTGGCCCGGGAGAAGCTCGCGCCGCTGGCCGAGCTGGGCACCTCGTGCCCGGACCACTTCCTGCGCACCAAGGTCAAGCCGCTGGTGGTCGACCTGCCCGGCGCCGCGACCGTCGAGGAGGTCACCGCGCGGCTCAAGGAGCTGCACGCCGCCTACCGCGAGGACTACCGCGCCTACTACGAGCGGCACGCCACACCGGACTCCCCGCCCCTGCGCGGCGCCGACCCGGCCATCGTGCTGGTGCCCGGCGTGGGCATGTTCTCCTTCGGCCGCGACAAGCAGACCGCGCGCGTCGCGGGCGAGTTCTACGTCAACGCGATCAACGTCATGCGCGGCGCGGAGTCGGTGTCGACCTACCGGCCGATCCCGGAGTCGGAGAAGTTCCGCATCGAGTACTGGGCGCTGGAGGAGGCCAAGCTCCGGCGGATGCCGAAGCCCAAGCCGCTGGCCACGCGCGTGGCGCTGGTGACCGGCGCGGCGTCGGGCATCGGCAAGGCCATCGCCGAGCGGCTGGCCGCCGAGGGCGCGTGCGTCGTGGTCGCCGACCTGGACGCGGCCAAGGCCGCCTCGGTCGCCGCCGGCATCGGGTCGGCCGACGTGGCGATCGGCGTGGCCGCGGACGTCTCCGACGAGGCGGCCGTGGAGCGGGCGTTCGCCGAGGCCGTGCTCGCCTTCGGCGGTGTCGACCTGGTGGTGAACAACGCCGGGCTGTCGATCTCCAAGCCGCTGCTGGAGACGACCGCGCGCGACTGGGACCTCCAGCACGACGTGATGGCGAAGGGCTCGTTCCTGGTCTCGCGGGCCGCCGCGCGCGTCATGGTCGAGCAGGGCATGGGCGGCGACATCGTCTACATCTCGTCCAAGAACTCGGTCTTCGCCGGCCCGAACAACATCGCCTACAGCGCGGTCAAGGCCGACCAGGCGCACCAGGTGCGACTGCTGGCCGCCGAGCTGGGCGCGCACGGCATCCGCGTCAACGGCGTCAACCCCGACGGCGTGGTCCGCGGCTCGGGCATCTTCGCCGGGGGCTGGGGCGCGCAGCGCGCCGCCGTCTACGGCGTCAAGGAGGAGGAGCTGGGCGCCTACTACGCCAAGCGCACCCTGCTCGGCCGCGAGGTGCTGCCCGAGCACGTCGCCGCCGCGGTGTTCGCGCTCGCCGGCGGCGACCTGTCCCAGACCACCGGGCTGCACGTCCCGGTCGACTCCGGCGTCGCAGCCGCGTTCCTGCGGTGACGGCGGGCGCGCGGGTCGCGGCGGTGGACCTGGGCGCGTCCAGCGGACGCGTCATGGCCTTCGACGTCACGCCCGACCGGGTGGACTTCACCGAGGCGCACCGGTTCCCCAACGGTCCGGTGCGGCTCGGCGGCACGCTGCACTGGGACGTGCTCGCGCTCTACCGGGGCGTGCTCGACGGCCTGCGGGCGGCCGGGCCGCGGCTGGACGCCGTCGGCGTCGACTCGTGGGCGGTGGACTACGGCCTGCTCGACGCCACCGGCGCGCTGCTCGGCAACCCGGTCCACTACCGGGACGCGCGCACCGACGGCGCGGCCGACGCCGTGCACGCCCGCGTGCCCGCCACCGAGCTGTACGACGTGACCGGGTTGCAGGTGCTGCCGTTCAACACCGTCTACCAGCTGGCCGCCGCCGCGGGCACGCCGCAGCTGGCCGCCGCGCGGCAGCTGCTGCTGGTCCCGGACCTGCTGAACCACTGGCTGACCGGCGCACGCGCCGCCGAGGTCACCAACGCCTCCACCACGGGCCTGCTGGACGCGCGGACCCGCGCCTGGTCGACGGGGCTGATGGACCGCCTGGGCATCGACGCGACCCTGTTCCCGCCCCTGGTGGAGGCGGGCGCGGTGGTCGGCGAACTGCTGCCGCACGTGCTGGCCGAGACCGGCCTGACCGGGCGGGCGCCGGTGGTGGCGGTCGGGTCGCACGACACGGCGTCGGCCGTGGTCGGGGTGCCCGCCGCGGGCCGGGACTTCGCCTACGTCGCCACCGGCACGTGGTCGCTGGTCGGCGTCGAGCTGGACGCGCCGGTGCTCACCGGAGCCGGCCGCCGGGCCAACTTCTCCAACGAGCTGGGCGTCGACGGCACGGTGCGCTACCTGCGCAACGTGATGGGCCTGTGGCTGCTCCAGGAGTGCCTGCGCGAGTGGGGCGACCCCGCCCTGGGCCCCCTGCTGGCCGCCGCCGCCGACGAACCCGCCCTGGCCGCCGTGGTCGACGCGGGCGACCCGGCCTTCATCCCACCGGGTGACATGCCCGCCCGCATCGCCGCCGCCTGCGCCCGCACCGGGCAGCCGCCGCCCACGACGCGCGCCGCGATCGTCCGCTGCGTGCTGGACAGCCTCGCGCTGGCCCACCGCCGGGCCGTGCGCGAGGCGGCCGAGCTGTCGGGTCGGGTCGTGGACGTGGTGCACGTCGTCGGCGGGGGCGCGCGCAACACCCTGCTCTGCCGGCTCACCGCGGACGCCTGCGGGCTGCCCGTCGTGGCCGGGCCGGTGGAGGCCGCGGCGTACGGCAACGCGCTGGTCCAGGCGCGGGCGCTCGGCGTGGTGGCGGGCGGGTTGGCGGAGCTGCGCGCGGTGGTGCGGGCCTCGACCGGGCTGGTCCGGTACGAGCCGCGCGCGGGTGGCGGGGACTGGGACGAGGCGGAGGAGCGCCTGGCCTGACCGGGCAGGCCGTGCGGCGGCCACGCGGGTGCGGCGGCCACGCGGGCGCGGTGGTCACGCGGGCGCGGTGGTCACCCGCACCCGCGACGGCCGGCCGCCAGCAGGGCCTCGAAGCCGTCCAGGATGGAGTTCAGGCCGAACTCGAAGGTGCCACCGGGAGCCGCGGCGTAGTCGGCGGCGGGCGGGACGGTGGTCAAGCGCTCGCGCAGCCGGGGGAACCGCTGGGCGATCGCGGTGGCCTCGGCCATGGTCTCGGCCAGCGCCCGCTCCGCGTCGCCGTCCTTGTTCAGCCTGCGGGTCAGGGAGACCTGCGCGGCGGTCCCGAGGGTGCTGCCGAGCACGAAGACGAACACCGTGGCGGCCGCGCGGTCGGCCTCGTCGGGCGTGAACCCGGCCCGCTCGTAGACGGTGAGGCCGTGCTCGTCGTAACGGGATTTGGCGGGCCCGTAGAGCAGGTGGCTGCCGAACGCCTGCCCCAGCCACGGGTGCCGGGTGAGCATCGCGTGCATACCGGTGGCCAGCGAGGCGGCGGCGGCGCGCCAGTCGGTGGCGTCGGGGTCGGGCAGCTCGACCTCGTCCCAGATCGCGTCGCCGGCGAGCCGCACGAGGTCGTCCTTGGTCTTGATGTGCCAGTAGATCGCCGTGGCCGCCGAGTTGAGCCGTTGACCCAGGCTGCGCATGTTGAGGCCGTCCAGCCCTTCCTCGTCCAGCAGCCGGATGGCGGCGCGGACGATCTGGTCCGCGGTCAACGTGTCGCGAGGCATGGCCGACACCCTAGTTGAACTTAGTTCAGGCCAGTACTTGCACTTTGTTCAAGAGGGCGGCTAGGGTCGCTCTTGTACTTAGTTCAAGTCTTCGAGGGGTGGAGGTGGCGATGCACGCGCAAGAGGAACTCGCCGGGTTCGTGCGGGAGACGGCCGAGGGGTTCGGCATCCCCGGCGTGTCCGTCGGGGTGCTGGTCGAGGGGCGGGAGATCCTCGCGTCCCACGGTGTGACCAGCCTGGGCAATCCCCTGCCGGTGGACGGGAAGACGCTGTTCCACCTGGCTTCGGTGACCAAGACCTTCACCGCGACCGCGCTGGTGCGCCTCGCGGCGGAGGGCAGGGTCGACCTCGACGCGCCGGTGCGGCGGTACGTCCCCGAGCTGGTGCTCTCCGACGAGGGCGCGGCGGCGCGGATCACCGTGCTGAACCTGCTCAACCACACCTCGGGCCTGGACTGGAACCTGATCGACACCGACGAGGCCACGCTGGCCGGGTTCGTGGCCCGCCTGGCCGACCTGGCGGTGATCGCGCCGCCCGGCGCCCGCGCCTCCTACAGCCAGGCCGGCTTCAACCTGGCCGGGCGGGTGGTCGAGCAGGTGACCGGCCTGCCCTTCGAGAAGGCGATCGCCTCGCTGGTGCTGGAACCGGTCGGGTTGGCCAACACCTTCTTCGAACTGGACGACGTCGTGGTGCGGCGCTTCGCCGTGGGCCACAACCGCGACGCGGACGGCGTGATGCGGTTCGCCCGGCCGTGGGCGGCGTGGCGGGCGGGCTCGCGCGGCGACAACCCCGGCGGCGGCATCGCGTCCTCGGTGAGCGACCTGCTCCGCTGGGCGCGGTTCCACCTCGGGACGGGCGACGGCGTGCTGCCCGCCGGCGCGCTGCACCGCATGAGGGAGAAGACCGTCGAGCTGCGCGCCAGCACGCTCGGCGACGCCTTCGGCACCGGCTGGTTCCTGCGCGACGTGGACGGCGTCCGCACCATCGGGCACGGCGGGTCGGGCAACGGCCAGTTCGCCGAACTGCTCATCGTGCCCGAGCGGGACTTCGCCGTCGTCTCCCTGGCCAACGCCGGCCCGGACGGCTACTCCTTCAACCAGGCCGTGGTCCGCTGGGCGCTGGAGCACCACCTCGGCGTGGTCGACCGCGACCCGGAGCCGGTGCCGCACGACGAGGCGCGGGCGCGGGAGGTCGCCGGCCGCTACGAGATCGACGCCATGGACCTCGACATCGCCGCCGACGGGTCCCGGCTCACCCTCGCGGTCGGGATCAAGCCGGAGATCCGCGGCGCGTCGGAGAACGAGATGCCGCCGGACCACCCACCCGCCGCCATCGGCTTCCTGCCCGGCGACGGCGACGAGTACATCATCACCGAGGGCGGCCTGAAGGGGCAGCGCGGGTACTTCACCCGCACCGGCGGGGCGATCACGGGCGTCGACCTCGCGGGCAGGCTGTTCGGGCGGCGGGGCGGCGACCGCGCGGTCAGCGGCTGACCCGCGCGGTCAGGGCGGATCAGGCGCCCGGCCCCAGGTACCGGTTCAGCACCTCGGCCTCCGCGCGCAGCCGCTCCGCCACGTCGTCGCGACCCAGGCGCTCGTACTCCGCCGCGGCGGTCGAGCGCTCGCGCACCTCGCCCTCCACGATCGACCGCACGTCCGCGCCGGTCAGCGCGCGGCGCTCCGCTTCCGCCGCGCCCGGGCCCGCCGCCGCGCCCGCGACGTGCTCGCCGACCGCCGCGGGACCCACCTGGTCGTCGACCGGGACGGCCTCGGCGTTGCCGATCGCCGACAGGGCGGAGCGGAGTGCGGAGACCGCGACGCGGTCCCGGTTCTTCAGTGCCGTCTTCAGGCCGTCGCTCAGGGTGTCGCGCATGGGTTGGTTCCCGATCCGGTTGGGCGGCGGGGCGTCGGAGCCGTCCGCCGGTGGCAGTGCGGTTGTACGCTATCCGGGTGCCGCGGGTTGCCGATCACGATCAGCGCCGAGCCCAGGTCGCGCGGGCGTTCCAGCGCCTGCTCGCCGCGGAGGGGTTCGCCGCCGCCTCGTTCTCGCGCGTGGCCGCGGAGGCCGGGGTGTCGGTCGGGCTCATCCAGCACTACTTCAGCGGCAAGGACGTGCTGCTCCACTTCGCCTACGAGGACGCCGTGGCCCGGATGTCCGAGCGGGTGCGGGTGAACGTCCACGACGGCGGGACGGCCGACCTCCCGGTCGCGGAGGTGCTGCTCGACACCCTGGTCGAACTGCTGCCGCTCGACGCGGAGCGGGACGTCGAGTACCGCGTCCGGCAGGGGCTCCAGGCCCAGGCGCTGCACCACGCCGGCCTCGCCGAGGTCGCCCGGCGGGCGGGCGGCGAGATCCTCGCCCACGTGACGGCGGCGGTCGAGGACGGCGTGGCGCGCGGCGAGGTGGAGCCCGGGGTCGACGCGGCGCTCGCCGCCCGCGTGGTCCTGGCGGCCACGCAGGGGCTGGCCGACCAGGTGTCGCTGTCGGGCGCGGGCTCGTTCCCGGCCCGGGAGGCGCTGCGCCGGGCCATCGCCTCGGTGTTCACCGGTTCCGCCGATCGCTGATCACCCCCCTTCGCGGAAAGACCTCCGCGGCAACACCTCGGTGGGGAACCTCCGCGACAGCGGGGGCCCGTGCGGCTATCGTAGCAATATGACCATATTGCCACCCCCTCCGGGGCGTGCCCGGTGACCCGGCACGTCACCGTGCGGCTCGGCACCGGCGCCGTGCGCGGACGCCGGCTCGACGGACGCCTCTCGTTCCGGGGCGTCCCCTACGCCGCGGCCCCGGTCGGGGAGCGGAGGTGGCTCTCCCCCGCGCCGGTCGAGCCGTGGGACCGGGTCCGGGACGCGACCGAGCCCGGCAGCCCCGCGCCGCAGGCGGCCCGGTCGTTCACCGGCACGACCTCCCTCGACGAGGACTGCCTCACGCTGGACGTCACCGCCCCGGACACCCCGGCGACCGGGCGGCCGGTGGTGGTGTGGCTGCACGGCGGCGGCGGGACGAACGGCAGCGGCTCCGACCACGACCCGCGCCGGCTCGTCGTGGACAACGACGTCGTGGTGGTCGCGCCGAACTCCCGGCTCGGCGTGCTGGGCTGCTTCGGCTACCCGGGTCTGCCCGACAGCGGCGCCTTCGGCCTGCTGGACCAGCGGGCCGCGCTGCGCTGGGTGCGCCGGGAGATCACCCGGTTCGGCGGCGACCCGGCGAACGTGACCCTGGCCGGCTCGTCGTACGGGGCGCTCATGGTCGCGGCGCACCTGGTGTCGCCCGGGTCGGCCGGGCTGTTCCACCGCGCGGTCCTCCAGAGCCCGTTCTCCGTGCTCGGCGCGACGCCGGCGCACGTGCTCATGCCCGGTGTGCCCGCGCTGCCGCCGAGGTGGACCCCGTTGGCGGAGCTGGAACGGCTCGGCGTCGCCACCGCCGTCGAGCACGGGTGGGTCGCGCCGGGCGCCGACCCGGGATCGGCCCTCGCGCGGCTGCGGCGGGTGCCGGTGGCGGACCTGCTCCAGGCCTCGGACGCCTTCACCAGACCGGCCTTCGGCGGCCCGACCCTGCCCGAGTCGCCCGGGGACGCCCTGCCCGCGGGCCGCTTCCACCGGGTGCCGCTGCTGCTGGGCGCCACGCGCGACGAGGCCAGGTTCTTCGTCGCGCTCGCCGGCGACCCGGTCACGGCCGAGAGCTACCCGCGGCTGCTCGCCGAGGCCTTCGGCGACGCGGCGGACGAGGTCGCCGCGCGCTACCCGCTCGACCTCTTCCCCACCCCGAACCTCGCCTGGGCGCGGGTCTCCACCGACCGGGCCTGGGCGCGACCGACGTGGGAGCTGGGCCGGGCCCTCGCCGAGCACACCGCCACCTGGTGCTACGAGTTCGCCGACCAGGGCGCCCCGCCGCCCGTGCCCGGTTTCCCCGGCGGCGCGCAGCACGCCGCCGAGCTGGCCTACCAGTTCGACGTGCCCGGCGGTCCGCCGCCGGGGCCCGCGCAGCGCGAGCTGGCCGCGCGGGTGAACCGGTGCTGGGCGGCCTTCGCCACCCGCGGCGAACCCACCGGCGACGACCTGCCCGCCTGGCCGCGCTTCGAGCACGTCCAGTCCCTGGCGCCCGAGCGGATCGGCGGCGTCGACTACGCGGCCGAACACCACCTCGACCTCTGGGCGCGGATGCCCTGACGCCCGGTAACCCGATCGCCGCGGCCGGGCGCGACCCGTAGGTTGGCCCGACCGTGGAACGAGGGGATCGAGGATGAGCGAGCGGACCGCACCGGTGGTCGACCCGTCCAACGCCGAGCAGCTGCGCGCGTGGGACGGCGACCAGGGCGCGTACTGGGCGACCCGGGCCGAGCGCTTCGACGAGGGCGTCGCGCGCTACCAGGACCGGTTCCTGGCCGCGGCGGCGATCGAACCGGGCTCGGCCGTCCTGGACATCGGCTGCGGCGCCGGCCGGACCACCCGCGACGCCGCGAGGCTCGCCGGTCCCGGCACGGCGCTCGGCGTGGACCTGTCCTCGCGCATGGTCGACCTGGCGCGGGAGCTGGCGGCGCGGGAAGGGCTGGGCAACGCGCGCTTCCTCCAGGCCGACGCCCAGGTCCACCCCTTCCCGGACGGGGCTTTCGACGTCGCCGTCAGCAGGCACGGCGCGATGTTCTTCGGCGACCCGCCCGCCGCGTTCGCCAACGTCGCGCGGGCGGTGCGCGCCGGCGGCCGCCTCGCGCTGCTGTCGTGGCAGCCGTGGCAGCGCAACGAGTGGGTCAGCACCTTCCGCGCGATCCTGTCCGCCGGTCGCGAGCTGCCCGCCCCGCCGCCGTCGCCGGGTTCGCTCAGGGACCCCGACCAGGTTCGGGAGCTGCTGACCGCGGCCGGGTTCGCCGACGTGCGGCTGCACGGCCTCACCGAACCGATGTGCTTCGGCCGGGACGTCGACGACGCCTTCCGGTTCGTGGTCGGCCAGTTCGGGTGGCTGATGGACGGCCTGGACGACGACGGCCGGGCGCGTGCCGCGGACGACCTGCGGGCGAGCATGGCCGAGCACCTGACCGACGGCGGCGTGCGGTACGGCTCGGCGGCCTGGCTCATCGAGGCGCGGCGGCGCTGAGCCGCCGCGGGGCGGCGATCACCCCAGGACGAACGGGAGCCTCGCGACCAGGTCGCCCAGCTCGGCCCTCTCCGCGCCGGTCGGCGCCCGCCGCCCAGGAGCGCGAGAAGAGGTCCACCCCGGCAACGTGGTGAGGCCCCCGGGACCTCGCCAACCGGATAAGGTTCCTCCCCATGGGTTTCGACGTCGTGGCGGCGGTGGAGCGGGCGGTCGACCGGGACGGCGCCTGGCGGTTCGTGCGGGAGTACGCCGAGCACTTCGCGACGCCGCTCGGCGACGGCGACGGGTGCGCGGTCGACGAGGCGGAGGAACGCCTCGGCGTGCGGCTGCCCGCCGCGGTGCGGGAGGCGTACGCGCTGTTCGGCCGGCGGACCGACCTGACCTCCAACCAGGACGAGCTGCTGCCGCCCGACCGGTTGGGGCTGTGGGACGACGTCCTGGTGCACCGGGTGGAGAACCAGGGGTGCGCGCACTGGGGCGTGGCGCTGTCCGGTGACGACCCGCCGGTCCTGGTGCGGCCCGACCTCGCCGACAAGCGCGAGGAGCGGTGGGAACCCTTCCTCGACCGGTTCTCGCTGGCGTGCGTGGAGATGGTGCTGTCCGAGTCGCTGTTCCTGGAGGACGGGCTCACCGACTGGCGCGAGCTGGAGGACGACGGTGAGTTGACGCGGGTCGAGCGCGCGTTCGCACCGCTGCCCGCGCCCGGTGTCGGCGGCTCGCGCTGGTACGCGAACGACGACGCGGTGGTCCGCGTCGTCGACGGCGGGTTGCTGATGGTGCGCGGCCGGACGCCGGGGGCCCTGGGGGCCGTCCTGGAGGCGTTCCCCGGCGACTGGCTGCTGTCCTGACGCCCGCTACGCCCCGGTGACCGCCAGGGCCAGCCGGCGCACGCCCTCGGCGAGGTCCTCCCCGGCCGCGGCCGGGGAGAGCCGGACGTACCCCTCCCCCGCCGGGCCGAACGCCGTGCCCGGCGCCACCGCGACGCCGTGCCGGGCCAGCAGGTCGACGGCGAACTCGTGGGCCGCGCCCGGGTGGGAGCGGCCGATGTCGACCCAGCCGTAGAACGCGCCCGTCGGCGTGGGCAGCTCCAGCCCGCCCTCCTCCGCCAGCGCCACCACCAGGTCGCGGCGCGACCGGTACGCCGCGCGCATCTCCGCCACGCGGTCCTGGGGACCGGTGAGGGCGGCCAGGGCGGCGTGCCGGGTGGGGGTGCTGACGCAGGCCACCACCGTTTCCTGGCACTTGGCCACGACGCCGGCGATCCCGGCGGGCACGGCCAGGTAGCCGATGCGCCAGCCGGTCATGGCGTAGGTCTTGGAGAAGCTGTACGCGGACACCACGCGCTCGGGGGCGAACTCGGCCAGGGCCGCGATGCGGTCCCGGTCGGCCACGGTGCCGACGGGGTTGGACGGCGAGTTGACCAGCAGCACCCTGGTGCGGGGTGTGACCAGCTCGGCCAGCCGGTCGACGTCGGGCAGGAACCCGGTGTCCGCGGTGAGGGGGTAGCGGACCGCGTCCAGGCCCAGGAGCCCGGTCATCATCAGGTAGTTGGGCCACGCCGGGTCGGGCACCAGCACCTCGTCGCCCCGGTTGGCCAGGGCCGCCAGGGCGGTGAAGATGCCCTGGGTCGCGCCCTGGGTGACGACGACCTGCTCGGGCGCGACCGCGAACCCGTTGCGCGCCAACACCTTCTCGGCCAGGGCGACCCGCAGCGGCGGGATGCCCACCGTGGAGGCGTAGTGGGTGGCGCCGTCGGCGGCGGCGCGGGCGGCGGCCTCGGCGACGTGCGGCGGCGTGTCGAAGTCCGGGTCGCCGATCTCCAGGCGGATCGCGTCCGGGCGGCGCAGGGCCAGCTCCATGATCTCGCGGATGCCCGACCCGGGCAGGCGGGCGGCGGCTTCGTTGAGCCTCAACGGGAATCCCCTCGGACGGCGGGCAGGGCGGTGTCGGCAGGCAGGGCGGCGTCGGCGGGCGGGAGGGCGTCGGCAGGTCGGCCACGACGGCCTGCACCGCGGGCCGGAACAGGTCGAGCACCAGGCCGAGCAGCAGCGCCAGCCCCAGCAGCGCCACCACGTCGGTCGCGTAGCCGACCGCGACCATGGCGGCCCCGGTCGCCGGCAGGCCGCCGGCGAGGGTGGCGCGGCGGCCGACCCGGCCGGCCAGGACGCCGCCGATGAGCGGGGAGAACACCTGCCCGATGCCGACGAGGGCCGGCACCGCGCCCGCCTCGGTGACCGACAGGCCGCGGTCGGAGGTCGGGTACAGCGACAGGAACGGCAGCACCATCGTGCCGAGCCGGTTGGCCGGCGTGCCCGCCCACACCACCCAGAACGGCCGGGGCAGCCCGCCCCACCCAGGCGCTCCCCAGCGACCCTCCCGGCGGTGGGGACAGCAGCCAAACGGCCTCCGCCGGCCCAGCGGCGCACGCCAGGACAACCGGTTCGGACTAGATCGATCAGGAAGGTTTCGCCGGTTCGTTCCCTCCCCGACGCGCAGCGGTCGAGGACGACCGGTGTTCACCCGGTGGGTCCAGCATGTGGACGGCCCGTGCCAACGGGTTACCGTGCTCCTGCCAGGCAAGGTGTCCGCAGGAGGAGAGCCCTTCGATGACCGCGATCCCGGACCGCGACGTGGTCCCGCTGCGCACCGCCACCCGGGCGTGGTTCCTGATCTCGTTGCAGACCTTCGGCGGCCCGGCGGGGCAGATCGCGGTCATGCAGCGGACCCTGGTCGAGGAGAAGCGCTGGATCGGCCAGCAGCGGTTCCTCCACGCGCTCAACTACTGCATGTTGCTGCCCGGCCCCGAGGCCCAGCAGCTCGCCATCTACGTCGGCTGGCTGCTCAACGGCCGACGCGGCGGCCTGATCGCGGGCACCCTGTTCGT
Organism: Saccharothrix xinjiangensis; assembly: GCF_039527585.1. Taxonomy (NCBI): domain Bacteria; kingdom Bacillati; phylum Actinomycetota; class Actinomycetes; order Pseudonocardiales; family Pseudonocardiaceae; genus Saccharothrix; species Saccharothrix xinjiangensis. The sequence goes on from NZ_BAAAKE010000017.1 coordinate 52,561, forward strand.
CCTGCCCGGCGTGGTCGCCCTGCTCGCCCTCTCCGCGATCTACGTCGCCTTCGGCGACACCACCGCCGTGCTCGCCGTCCTGGCCGGGCTCGCGCCCGCCGTGGTCGCCATCGTCGCCCAGGCCGTCGTCCGCGTCGGCGCGCGCGCCCTGCACCACCCCGCGCTCGTCGCCCTCGCCGCCGCCGCGTTCGCCGCCCTGGCGCTGTTCGCGGTCCCGTTCCCCCTCGTCATCGCCGCCGCGGCGGCGGCCGGGTGGGCGCTGGGCCGCTTCGCGCCGGCCACCGCCGCGACGCGGAGCGGCCACGGCGCGGACGACGGCCCGGCGCCGCTGATCCCCGACGACGCGCTGCACCGGGAAGCCCCTTCGGCGCGGCGCGGCCTGGTCGTGCTCGGCGTCGGCCTGCTCCTGTGGGCCGCGCCGGTCGCGGCGGTGGCGCTGCTCACCGGCGCCGGCAGCACGCTCACCGACCAGGGCCTGTTCTTCTCCGGCACCGCCGTGATCACCTTCGGCGGCGCCTACGCCGTGCTGGCCTTCGTCGCCCAGCGCGCGGTCGAGGTCTACGGCTGGCTGTCGGCCCGGGACATGGTCCGCGGCCTCGCGCTGGCCGAGTCCACGCCGGGCCCGCTGATCATGGTGGTGCAGTTCGTGGCGTTCCTGGGCGCCTACCACCACCCCGGTGACCTGGACCCGTGGGTCGCCGGGGTGCTCGGTGCGCTGCTGACGACCTGGGTGACCTTCGTGCCCTGCTTCCTGTTCATCCTGCTCGGCGCGCCTCACGTGGAACGCCTGCGGCACAACCGCGCGATCTCCGCCGCGCTGACCGGCATCACCGCCGCCGTGGTCGGGGTGATCGCCAACCTCGCGCTCTACTTCACCGTGCACACCCTCTTCGCCGACAGCCGGGTGCACCGGCTCGGACCGCTGCGACTGGACCTGCCCGAGCTCGTCAGCTTCCGCCCGGTCGCCGCCGCGATCACCGCCGTCGCCCTCGTGCTGGTCTTCGCGCTGCGCCAGTCGGTGCTGCGGGTGCTGGCGACCTGCGCCGGCCTCGGCGCGGTCGCCGCGCTGCTCGGCCTGCCCGTCGCCTGACCGGACCCGCCCGTCGCCCGACCAGGCTCGCCCGTCGCCCGGCCCGGTCGGCCAGTCGTGGTCGGGCCTGCCGGTCAGGTGGTGGTCGGCGGCCTCGACCGCCTCGGCCAGCAGCCGCCGCACGTGGCCGCCGCGCACCCGGTACACCGCGCGCCGCCCGTCGCGGCGGACCGACACCAGGCCCGCCAGCCTCAGCTTCGCCAGGTGCTGGGAGACGGCCGGGCGGGCGGCGCCCACCGCCGCCGCCAGCGTCGTCACGTCGTGCTCCGCGCCGCTCAGCAGCCACATCATCCGCAACCGGGTCGGGTCGGCCAGCATCCGGAACCCGTCGACGGCCGCCTCGACGTGCCCGCCAGGAGGTAGCTGTTGCCAATCAGGCGTTGTTGCAACATCGTCGCGTGCGTACATGAGCACGTATAGTGCCACGCGTCCGCGACCGACGGGAGGTCAGCGTGCTCACCGTGCTCGCCAACCCCACCTACCGCAGGCTGTTCACCGCGCAGGTGATCGCCCTGGTGGGCACCGGCCTGTCCACCGTGGCGCTGGGCCTGCTCGCCTACGACCTCGCCGGTCCCGACGCGGGCGCGGTCCTCGGCACCGCGCTGGCGATCAAGATGGTGGCCTACGTCGGCGTCGCGCCCCTCGCCGGAGCGCTGGCCGCCCGGCTGCCGCGCAAGCCCCTGCTGATCGGCCTCGACGCGGTCCGCGCCGGCATCGCCGCCTGCCTGCCCTGGGTGGACCAGGTCTGGCAGGTGCACGCGCTGGTGTTCCTGCTCCAGGCGGCCTCCGCCGCCTTCACCCCGACCTTCCAGGCCACGATCCCGGAGGTCCTGGTCGACGAGCGCGACTACACCCGCGCCCTGAGCCTGTCACGCCTGGCCTACGACCTGGAGAGCCTGCTCAGCCCCGTGCTCGCCGCCGCCGCGCTGGCCGTCGTCACCCACGACGCGCTGTTCGCCGGCACCACGCTCGGCTTCACCGCCTCGGCGCTGCTGGTCCTCGCCGCCGCCCTGCCCGCCACCCGCGCCGCGCGCGTCGCCGACCGCACCCTCGCCGCCACCACCCGCGGCCTCCGCACCTACCTGGCCACCCCCAGGCTGCGCGGCCTGCTCGCCGTCCACCTGGCCGCCGCCGCCGCGGGATCGGTGGTCCTGGTGAACACCGTGCCGCACGTGCGCGGCGCGCTCGGCCTGGGTGACACGGCCGTCGCCGTCGCCTTGGCCGCCTACGGCCTCGGCTCGCTCGTCGCGGCCCTGGCGCTGCCCCGCGTCCTCGACCGCCACCGCGACCGCTCCGTCGTGCTCCGCGCCTGCGCCGGCCTCACCGCCGTGCTCGCCCTCGCCGTGCCGGCCACCGCCCTGCCCGACCCCGCCCGGTGGCCCGTCCTGCTGTCGCTGTGGGCCCTGCTGGGCGCGGGTTGCTCCCTCGTCCTCACCCCGGGGGGCCGCCTGCTGCGCCGCTCCGCCCACCCCGACCACCTGCCCGCCGTGTTCGCCGCGGACTTCTCGCTCTCCCACGCGTGCTGGCTGCTCTGCTACCCGCTCGCGGGCGCGCTGGGCGCGGCCACCACCATGCCGGTCACCCTCGTCTGCCTCGGCGCGGTCGCCCTCGCCGCCACCGCCGCGGCGCACCGCTCGTGGCCCGCCGACGACCCCGAGGCGCTGGAGCACGACCACGACCCGGACCACGACCGCGCGCACCTGGAGGGCGCCACCCCGGTCGACGGGCGGCTCCGCCACACCCACGCCTACCGGATCGACGACCTCCACACCCGCTGGCCCGCGCACGCCGGCCGGAAGCCCTGACACCGGCCGGCCCGACCGCGCGCCGGACTCCCGGGGCGGGCTTGCCGGGCGGGCTCCCGAGAGCCGCCGTCAGGCGGGCGCCGCCTCCCGGCCCTCGACCGGGGCGTCCACCGGGGCGTCCACCGGGGCCGGCAGGGTGAACCGCAGCCTCGCGCCCGGCGCGTACCCGGCGTCCAGGTCGATCGCGCCGCCGTGGTGCTCGACGATCTTCTTGCAGATGGCCAGGCCGATGCCGGTGCCGGAGTAGGCGTCGCGGGCGTGCAGGCGCTGGAAGATGACGAACACCTTCTCCGCGAACTCGGCCGGGATGCCGATGCCGTTGTCGGCCACGGCCAGGTCCCAGACCGGCGCGCCGTCGGCCGAGGTCCCCGCCGCGCAGTCGATCCGGACCACCGGTGGGCGGTCGGGGTGGCGGAACTTGATCGCGTTGCCGACCAGGTTCTGCCACAGCACGGTCACCAGGGTGGGGTCGGCGACGACCTCCGGCAGGCGCTCGGGCCGCTCGACCATGGCGCCGCTCTCCTCGATCGCGACGGACAGGTTCTCCAGCGCCCGGTCGAGGCCGCGGTCCAGGGAGACCTTGGCGCGGTCGGTGTTGAGCCTGCCGACGCGGGAGAAGGACAGCAGGTCGTTGATCAGCACCTGCATCCGCTTGGCGCCGTCGACCGCGAAGTCGACGTACTGGACGCCGCGGTCGTCGAGCACGTGGCGGTAGCGCTTCTCCAGCAGCCGGCAGAACGACGCCACCTTGCGCAGCGGCTCCTGGAGGTCGTGGGAGGCCACGTAGGCGAACTGCTCCAGCTCGGCGTTGGACCGGCGCAGCTCCTCCGCCCGCGCGTCCAGCGCGGCGGCCTGCTCGACCAGGCGCTCCTGCTTGGCGCGCGCGGCTTCCAACGCCTCGACGATGCGCCCGCGCATGTCCTCCACGTCCTCGGCGACCGAGCGCAGGTCGGCCGGCCCGTGGGGCACGATCCCCAGGTCGAACTCGCCCCGCGCGACGCGGCGCGAGGCGGCGCGCAGCTTGTTCAGCGGCCCGACCACCATCAGCCGCACCACGAGGGCGATCGCGCCCGCGGTCAGCAGCAGGCCGGCGACCACCGTGCCGAAGATCCAGTTGCGCGCCGAGCGGGCGCGCAGCAGTTCCTCCCGCGCCTGCGCCTGGGCCAGCAGCAGGTCGTCGTTCTGGGTCTCGAACAGCCCGCGCAGGCGGTCGAAGGCGACCTTGCCCCGTTCGGCGGTCTCGGTGTCGACCTGCCTCGGGTCCCCCGGCGACACGCCGTCGACCAGCGGGTCCGCGTAGTCGCGGCGCCAGGCCCGCGCCGCCTCCTCGATCGCCGCCACGTCCGCCAGCAGCCGCTCGCGGCCGGCCAGCAGCTCCCGCAACCGCCCGACGGCCTGCCGCTCGACCTCCACGCCCTCGGTGTAGGGGGCCAGGAACTGCGGTTCGGCGGTGACGGCGTAGCCGCGGGCCCCGTTCTCCTGGTCCACCAGCGCGTTCTGCAACCGGTACGCCTCGGCGCGCGCCGGCTGGACGCCCTCCAGCTGCTGGTCCGACACCCGCGCGGTGTGCTGGAGCACCCGCGCGCCCACCACCGCGCCGACCAGCACCAGCAGGCACATGACCGCGAGCAGCAGGAAGAACCACGTCTGCACCGTCAGGCCGCGTGGCCGACCACGCGCGCCGGCGACTGGGGAGGACACCGCACCACCTCTCCGGACCGGCCGCGACGTCGCGCGCCACGACCGTGGTCGACAGCAGCGAAGGATAGCCGGCGGGCGGGCGGAGCCCGGTGACCGCCACCGCGCGGTATCGCTTTTCAGCAGCTCAGGCCGAAACTTTCGAGTTGAACACCGGCGGACGGCCACGCTCCGCACAGGACTCTTGCACCCGCCAGACAGCGGTAGCGCACAGCCCGAAACAAGACCGAACAAGGAAAGTTTGCTCCTTTTGGTGCACTGGCACGCACTGAGACGCACCGGGAGGTCATTGACGCGACACCTCGGATGCACCTATCGTTTGCTGGGAGTTCCCGAAAGTTTACCTACAGCTTCGAAAGTTTCGGCGACCGTCCTGCAGACCCCCGCCAAGAAGCGGGCGGTGCCCGGCCGACCCCGCACCGGCTCAGGAGGACGCACGAGATGCCACAACTCGTCCTGTTCGCGATCGACATCTGCGCGGTCGTGCTGCTCGTCTTCGGGCTCTACTTCCCGCGGCACCGCCGGCGCGACCTGGTCGTCGCCTACCTCGGCGTCAACATCGGCGTCCTGGCGGTGGCGAGCGCGCTGAGCACCAGCAACGTCGGGGCCGGGCTCGGCCTGGGCATGGCGCTGTTCGGCGTGCTGTCCATCATCCGCCTGCGCTCGACGGAGCTCGACCAGCACGAGGTCGCGTACTACTTCTCCGCCCTCGCCCTGGGGCTCCTCGGCGCGCTGAGCACCTCCTCGCCGTGGCTCAACGGCGGGCTGATGGCGCTCATCCTCCTCACCATGTTCCTCGGCGACCACCGGCGGCTGTTCCGGAGCTACCGGCACCAGATCCTGGTGCTCGACTCGGCCATCACCGACCACGTCGTGCTGATCGCCCACCTGGAGCAGCTGCTCAACGGCCGGGTGCACGCCGCCACCGTCCAGCGGGTCGACATGGTCAACGAGACCACCGTCGTCGACGTCCGCTACGCGTTGACCGCGCGCGGACTGGCCACCGCGACCGGCACGCCCGCACGTTCCGGAGCACACCGATGACCACGATCCCCATCACGCCGGTCCTGGACCGGATGGCCGCCGTCGGCCTCGGCGAGCTGGTCGAGCGCGCCGCGCTCCAGACCAGGGTGGACCGCAAGTACCTCGTCCCGACCGAGTCGCTGCCGCGCCTGCTGGAGCAGCTCCGCCCGCTCGCACGGGTGCTGGACATCGACGGCGAGCGCACCTTCCGCTACGAGTCGGTGTACTTCGACACGCCGGAGCTGGTCAGCTACCACTGCGCGGCCTACCGCAGGCGCAGGCGGTTCAAGGTGCGCACCCGCACCTACGTGGACTCCGCGCAGTGCTGGCTGGAGGTCAAGATCAGCGGCGCGCGCGGCAACATCACCAAGCACCGCCTGCCGTACCACCCGCGGGACTGCGGCACGGTGCGGCCGGGGCGCGACTTCGTCGAGGAGGCGCTCGGCCGCGAGTCGCTGGGCCCCGCCGCGGGCAGCGACCTCGACCCCGTGCTGGTCACCGACTACCACCGCACCACGCTGCTGCTGCCGGACACCGACAGCCGGGTCACCGTCGACACCGGGCTCATCTGGCGCGACCCCGGCTCCGTGCTGCGGCTGCCCGGCGTCGCCGTGGTCGAGACCAAGAGCACCTCGGCCGCCACGCCCGTCGACCGGATGCTGTGGCAGGCGGGGATCAGGCCCGCCCGCATCTCCAAGTACGCCACCGGGTTGGCCGCGCTCCGCCTGGACCTGCCCGACGCGCCGTGGCGGCGGACGCTGCGCAGGCACTTCCGCGCCGCCGCGCCGTCGCTCCGCGGCGCCGGGTCGCCCCTCGTCCCGGCGACGACCCTCTCCCACCGATCCGAGCAGGAGGCATCGTGCGCTTGACCCCACGCGGCAGCGGCGCCGCGTCGACACCCAGGAACAAGGGCATCGCGGTCGCCGCCGTGCTCCTCGCCGGACTCCTCCTGCCGTTGCCGCTGGCGGCCGGCGCCGAACCGGACCGCGGCAGCGGCGCGGCCGACCCCGCCGCGAGCGCACCGGCCGACACCTCGGCCGCCGATGCCGTCGCGGCCTCCGCCGCGGCGGAGGACCTGGTCGGGGACATCACCTTCTCCGTGCCCAGCGGCACCTTCCAGGGACAGGTGTCGGTGTCGCTGGGCACCGCGATCAGCGGCGCCCAGATCCGCTACACCACCAACGGGCAGCTGCCGACCGCGCAGTCGGCGCCCTACCAGGGCTCGCCGCTCCAGTTCACCCGCACCACCCAGTTGCGGGCGCAGGCCTTCGTCGGCCAAGCGGCGTCCGGTGCGCCCGGGACGGCCGTGTACGTCGCCCGCGAGGCCACCGCGACCACGGCGCACGACCTGCCGGTGGTCCTGATCGACTCCTATGGCGCGGGCAAGCCGGCCCGGGAGGACTTCCACGCCGCCACCATGATCTTCCAGCCGGGCAGCGGCGGGACGACGTCGCTGGCCGCGGCGCCGACGGTGGCCACCCGCGCCGGGTTCCGGCTGCGGGGCCAGTCGTCGTCCTCGTTCGAGAAGACGCCGTACCGCCTGGAGTTCTGGGACAACGAGGACGACGACGCCGACTACCCGGTGCTCGGCATGCCCGCCGACTCCGACTGGGTGCTGCGCGGGCCGTTCCCCGACAAGTCGCTGATCCGCGAGGCCCTCGTCTACGACCTCGGCAGGCAGATGGGCCTCCACGCGCCGCGGTACTCGTTCGCGGAGTTCTACCTGAACACCGACTCCACCGGCGTGGGCGCGAACGACTACATGGGCGTCTACATGATCGTCGAGACGATCAAGAACTCCACCAACCGGCTCGACCTCAAGCAGCTGGACGAGAACGACACCACCCTGCCCAAGATCTCGGGCGGGTACATCTGGAAGTTCGAGTGGATGGCCGCCGAGGAGCCGACGCTGCCGTGCACCGGTCCCGCGGCCACCTGCTGGAACTACCTCGAAGTGGTGGACCCCGACCCGTTGCAGCCCTCGCAGCGCGAGTGGTTGCGCGGGCACCTCCAGGAGTTCCACGACGTGCTGCGGGCGCCGAACTTCGCCGACCCCGACACCGGGTACCGCAAGTACATCGACGTCGGGTCCTTCATCAACCACCTGATCGTCAACGAGCTGAGCCGGAACATGGACGCCTACCTCCGCAGCGCCCACTTCCACAAGGACCGGGACGGCAAGATCTTCGCCGGTCCGCTGTGGGACTTCGACCTCACGTTCGGCGTGGGCGGGTACTTCCAGAACGACCAGGCCGCGGGCTGGCAGCACCAGCAGACCAGGCAGCCGCAGGCCAACGACTGGTTCACCCAGCTGCTGCGCGACCCGGCCTTCGTCAACGAGGTCAAGGCCCGCTGGCAGTCGCTGCGCCGCGGCGTCCTCTCCGACGCCTCGATCCAGGGCCGGGTCGACGCCCTGTCCAGGCCGCTGACCAACGCCGCGCAGCGCAACTTCCAGCGCTGGCCGAACCTCTCGACGCGGATGGTCGGTCCCTTCATCACGCCGACCGCGCCCACGTGGCAGGGCCAGGTGCAGGCCGTCCGGGACTGGGCGGTGCGCCGCGCGGCCTGGCTGGACACGACGGCCGCGTGGGGCGGCACGACCACCTCCACGACGCCCACGTCGACCACCACAACGACGACCACGACCACCACGACCACCTCGTCGCCGCCGTTGCCGTCCGGGTGCACCGCCGCGTACGCGGTCACCAACCAGTGGCCGGGCGGCTACCAGGGCGAGGTCCGGGTCACCGCGGGCACCTCGGCGATCACCAACTGGACCGTGTCCTGGACGTTCACCAACGGCGGCACGATCAGCCAGGCGTGGAACGCCGCCGTCACGAGCCAGGGCACGGCGGTCACCGCGCGCAACGCCTCCCACAACGGCTCGGTCGCGGCGGGCGGCAGCACCACCTTCGGGTTCCTCGGGACGGCCTCCGGGTCGCCGGGGGTGTCGGCGCTCACCTGCACGGCGAGCTGACCGGCCCGGTGCGCGGCCCCGCGGGTGCTCGGGGCCGCGCACCGGTGCTCACCAGCCCGAGTTCCCCGTGCCCCGGTGGACGGTGAACGCGTTGCCGACGTCGACCACCGCCTGGCTGCCCGAGCCCTTCACCCCGGAGACGGCCACGCCGTCGAACCGCCCGGAGCCGGTCACCCGGTCGAAGTGCATGCCGTTCGAGCCGGCGTTGGAGACCTGGTTGCCGTTGTCGTCGGTGAAGGCGTCGGCCGCACCGCCCGTGCCGGTGATCCGCACGTCGCCCACGGTCAGGTCGCTGATCGCCTTCTGCCGGCTCAGCAGCAGCCCGTGGTAGGAGCTGTCGTCGAGCCGGAGGTCGCGCAGCACGACCGCGCCGGTGATGTCGGCGCGCTCGGCGAACAGCCAGACCGCCCCGGTGTGGGTGTTCCAGTCCCAGTTGTGGGAGCCGGTGCGGGTGAGGGTGTTGCGCTGGACGACCGTGGTGCCGCCGAACGGCTTCGACGCGTGCCACGTGGACACCATGACGCCGCTGCCGTTGAACACGGTGTCGCTGATCAAGCTGTCCTCGACGCGGTTGTCGTCGCCGCCGTAGATCGCCGCGCCGTTGGCCAGGACCGGCAGCGCCACGGTGTTGAACGCGAACACGCTCCCGCGGACGGTGCCGGCGTTCTCCCACGACCAGATCGCCAGCGCGTCGTCGCCCGTGTTGCGCAGGGCGCTCTGGTCGACCCGGACGTTGGTGGTCTCGCCGTTGACGTTCACGCCGTCCGCCGTGGTGTTGCGGATGCGCAGGCCCGAGGCGTAGAGGCCGTTGGCGCCCTTGATCCACAGGCCCACCTTGGTGTGGTTGACGGCGACGTTGAAGATCGTCGACCCGCTGCCGAACTCGCCCTCCAGGAAGGCGTCGGAGTTGGGCGCGCCGTCGGGGTCGCGCGTGGTCACGTCACCGTCGAAGGTGAAGTCCGCCAACGTGGCGCCGCCGCCGTCGACGTAGAACCCGCCTCGCCGGTTCGCGCCCTGGAGCACCGTGTGCCAGATGCCCGCGCCGCGCACGTCCACGCCGTTGAAGGTGATGAGCGAGGTCACCGCGAACGTGCCGGCCGGGAGCCACACGCCCTTGACCGCACCGGCCTTCGCGGCGGAGATCGCCGCCCGGACGGCCGCGGTGTCGTCCCGTCCGTCACCCGGCCCGGCCCCGTGCGCGGTGATGTCGACGTACCCCGCGGGCTTCGCGAGCGGGGCGTCGGCCACCTCGGCCTCGACGAGGTCGACGGTGATGTGGGCGGTGGCGTCGGTGTCCTTGGCCAGCCGCAGCGCGGTGCCCGCCGGGTAGGTCCGGTCCAACAGGACCCGGGCGTCGTCGAAGAACCGGTGCGGGCGCTTCCCACCCGGTCCGGCGGCGAACGGGTAGTCGCCGTACACCCAGGCGTACTTCGAGGTCAGCGCCAGGTCGCGGACCTTGGTCCCGTTGGCGTGGACGGCCAGCGTCGCCGAGGTCCCGACGCCGTCCGGGCTGTCGGGCAGGCTCGCGCGGACGGTGATCGCGTTGGCCGGCCTGGTGAGGGTGACCTCCACGTGTTGGCCGGCGCCGGTGAGCCGGACGGCGCTGCGCCCGGACGCCTCGGCCGCCTCGGTCGTGTACCTGCGGCTCGGCGCGAGCCTGGTGCCGTTGGTGGCGCCGCTCTCCGCCTCGTAGGTGGTGTAGGGGACGGTGGCGCCGCGCGCGGCCAGCCCGGCGGTGCCGGTCACGGCGATGGCGTCCAGCCGCACGCCGCCGCTGTCGCCCGCGTCGACCTGGTAGCCGACCAGGTTCAGGCCGGTGCGGAGGTCGAGGGTGTGGGTCGTCGTCCGCCCGCTGCCCGCGGCGAGGGACAGCCGCTGCCGCTTGACGCCGTTGGCGTACGCGGTGACGGTGCGCGCCGTGGGCGCGGTGTTGGTGTAGCGCAACGTCACCGTGGCGGTGCCGGCGGCGGTCTGGTTGACCGCGCGGATGACGCGGGCCCCGGTGGTCGGCAGGTCCACCGCGCCGGAGCCGGTGGTGGCGCCCGCGACGAAGCCGGTCTCCAGCTCGTAGGTCCCCGACGGGTTCGGCGGGTTGGTGGTGGTGGCGGTGGTGGTCGTCGTCGCTGTCGTGGTGAGCTTGAGGTGGTCGAGGTTGACGTTGCCGTTGTCACCCGAGCCGTAGGACACCGCGATCGTGTTCACACCCGCGTTGAGCGCCACCGACGCGGTCGTCACACCCCACGACCCCCACCCCGCCGTGACAGGCAAGGACAGCTGACGCGCACTGCCGTTCACCGACAACGTGAGGGTCCGCGCGGAACCCGTCCCGTTGGCGTAGCGCAGGGTGAGGTCGTTCTGGCCGGCGGTCGTGCCGCTGGTGGTGAAGGTGACCCCGGCCGTGCCCCGGTTGGCGTCGGTGAAGCCACCGACGTAGCCGGAGCCGGTGTGGCCCGCGTGCTCGGTCTCCACCCGCGCGCCACCGGCCAACGCGGCCGACTCCGCTTCCAGGGTGACCGGCGCCGCCGGTGCTGCGGAACTCCACAGGGTGATCAACCCCGCGGTCATCAGGACCGTGGCGAGCACCGCCAGGCCGGTTTTGGGCGTGCTTCGGCTCAACATCGTTGTTGTCTCTCCTCGCAGGGAAGGCCCGCCGTCGGGCCGGGGTTCACCCCTTGACCGCGCCCTCCAGCGCGCCGCCTCGCAGGAACAGGCGTTGGAACACCAGGAACAGGGCGACGGGGATGACCGTCGAGATGGCCAGCGCGGCGAGGAACACGTCCAGTTCCACGTAGCGCTGGAGCGCGGGCAGGCGCACGGACAGCGGCTGCACCGCCGGGTCGGGCAGCACCAGCAGGGGCCAGAGGAAGTCCTTCCAGCCGGCCACCACGGCGAACACCGACACCACGCCGATGATCGGCCGCGACAGCGGCAGCACCACCGACCAGAAGATCCGGAACGGGCCCGCGCCGTCGACCCGGGCCGCCTCGAACACCTCGCGCGGCAGGCCCGCGAAGAACCGCTGCACGAGCACGACGTTGAACGCGCCGGCCCCGGACGGCAGCCACACCGCCCAGAAGGTGTTGATCATGCCGGTGTCGACCACGGTCAGGTACAGCGGCACGAGCAGCACGATCGAGGGCACGAACAGCGTCCCCAGCACCACGCCGGTGACCAGGCCGCCGTAGCGGGGCCGCAGCACCGCCAGCGCGTACCCGGCCGTGGTCGCCACGACGAGCTGCACCAGCCACGAGCCGGCGGCCAGGGCCACGGTGTTGGAGAAGTGCTCGTCGATCTCGACCCTGGTCCACGCGGTGGCGAGGTTCGCCAGGTCGAGGCCGTTCGGGAACACCGACAGCGGCGTGCGCAACGTGTCCTGGGTGGGCGTGACCGCGGCCTTGGCCAGCCACAGCACCGGTCCGAGACCGGCCAGCAGCAGGCCGCCCAGCAGCAGCGCCTGCGCGCCGCGCAGCACCCGGCGGGTGGTGGGGGTGGCCCACTCCGAGGGCGAGATCAGGCCGCGGCTCACGAGGTGCTCCAGGACTTGGTCAGCCGGAAGTAGGCGACGGAGAACAGGGCGAGCGCGGCGGCGAGCATGGTGCTCAACGCGGTGGCCGCGCCGTAGTCGCCGCCGAGGCTGTTGGCGAAGGCGTAGTCGTAGATGAGCAGCAGCAGCGTGGTGGTGGAGTTCGCCGGTCCGCCGCCGGTGAACAGGAACGGTTCCAGGAAGACCTGGGCGGTGCCGATGACCTGGAGGATGAAGGTGGTGATCAGCACGCCGCGCAGCCTGGGCAGCGTCACGTGCCACACCTTGCGCCAGATGCCGGAGCCGTCGATCTCGGCGGCCTCGTACAGGTCGGCGGGCACACCGGCCAGGGCGGCCAGGTAGATGATGACCGTGCCGCCCGCCGCCGCCCAGGTGGCCTCCAGCACCAGCGCGGGCATGGCCGAGCCGGGGTCCTGCAACCACTGCCACGGCCCGAGGCCGACCCAGCCGAGGACGGTGTTGAACACGCCGGTCGGGCTCGCGTCGTAGAAGAACTTCCACAGCAGCACCGCCACCACGGGCGGCACCACCACCGGCAGGTAGGCCAGCGCGCTGAACAGGCCGCGGCGCTCGCGGACCTCGCTGATCAGCACGGCCGCGACCAGCGGCAGCGGGTAGCCGAACAGCAGTGCCGGCAACGCGAACCACAGGGTGTTCTCCAACGCCGTCCACAGCAGCGGGTCCGACAGCACGTGGGCGAAGTTGTCCAGGCCGACGAACTCGGCGGGGCCGACGAGGTTGGTGCGCTGGAAGCTCATCACCACCGCCTGCGCGATCGGCGCCCAGGAGAACGCGCCGAACACCAGCAGCAGCGGCAGCAGGAACACCAGGGTGCTCAGGCCGCCACGCCGGACCCACGTGGCGGGGTTGCGGCGGCGGCGCGGCGCGGGCGGCGGGCCGGCCGCCGCCGCGCGGGTCGGGGACTGCACGGCCACGGCTCAGCCCCGGTCGATCCGGGCCTGGACCTCGGCGTCGGCCTCGGCCAGCAGACCGGGCACGTCGACGGCGGGGTCGGTCAGCAGGGCCTGCACGGTCCGGTCGAGGATCTTGTAGACGTCCTGCGTCGACCGGGTGGGCTCGGTGAGCAGCGGCTGGTCGAACATCTTCGACGTGTAGGGGGTCATCTGCGCCAGCGGCACGTTCACGTACTCCCGGGTCCACTCCCGGGCCCGGTCGTAGGTGGCGCGGTCGAGCACCGGCAGGGCGGGCGCGCCGACCGGTTGCCCGGTCTCGGCCAGGGTCTTGGCGTCGGCGACCGCGGCCCCCTGGTCGGTCAGCTTGCCCATGTAGTAGAAGTCGATCCACTCCACCGCGGCGTCCTTGCCGCGGTCGCCGACCTTCGGGCTGACCACGGCCAGGGTGCCGCCGCCCAGCACGCCGGCCTCGGGCGTGTCGGCCAGCGGCAGCGCGGCCACGCCGTAGTCCTCGGGCTTGAGGCCGTTCTGGGTGACCAGGTTGCCGTAGTTGCCGCCGCCGGAGACGTACATGCCGATGCGGCCCGCGGCGAAGTCCTGGTTGATGCCCGCCCAGTCGTACAGGAAGTTCGCGCCCATGCTGTCGTCCTCCCAGCGCATGGCGCGCAGGGTGGTCAGCACCTCGGCCAGCTCCGGGGTGTCGACGGTGGCCTCGGCCCGGTCGCCGTCGATCTTCTCGATGCGGCCGCCGAAGGCGTAGTCGAGCGTGGTGAGGACCCAGCCGCCGGTGTTGCCGGAGGTCATCTGGGCGTAGCCGGCCTGGCCGGTGCGCTCGGCGATCCGCTTGGCCGCGGACCGCACCTCGGCCCACGTCGTCGGCGGCCGGTCGGGGTCGAGCCCGGCCTGGGCGAACAGGGTGCGGTTGTAGTGCAGCGCCTGCCCGTAGGCGGCGATCGGCACGGCCCACTGCCTGCCGTCCGCGGCCTGGCCCGCCTTGGCGACGTTCGGGTTGAGCGCGCCGGCGTAGGGCAGCTCCGAGATCTGGTCGCCGATGTCCGCGACCTGCCGGCGCTCGATCAGGCCGCGGCCGTCGGTGAACGGCACGGTGAACACGTCGGGGATCGTGCCGCCGGCGAGCTGGGCGGTGAACGAGGCGGCGGTCCAGGTGTACTCCTGGCTCTCCACGTCGACGTCCGGGTTGGCGGCCTCGAACTGCGCGACGCGGGCGTCGAACGCCTCGACCGCGCCCTTCTCCAGCCCGGCGTCCACGGCGACCCGGAGGAGGACCTTGCCGTCGGCGCCCACTTCGTCCCGCCCATCGGAGCCGCAGGCGGACAGCGCGAGCGGCAGGACCAGCGCGGCGGCGGCGACCCTGCGGCGGACTCCCCCGGCGGGAGCCGGCGTGGCGGCGGTGAACTTCATCGTTCTGCTCCAGTGGTGGATCAGCGGCGCAGCCAGGCGGCGGCGTCGGCGGGCAGGTGGGCGCCGTCGAGGTCGGCGCTGGCGAGCAGCACCTCGCGGTGGTCGGGCAGGGGCACGGGCGCGGAGCCCAGGTTGACCGCGCACACCACGTCGCCGCGGGTGAACGCGATGACGTCCTCGGTGCGGTCGAGCCAGGCGAAGGACTCGCCGCGCAGCCCGGGTTCGGACCGGCGCAGGGCCAGGGCGGCGCGGTAGAGCGCGAGCACGGAACCCGGGTCCCGCTCCTGCGCCTCGACCGAGCGCTCGCCCCACCCGGCGGCCGGCTGCGGCAGCCAGGCGGGGGCGCCCGCCTCGTCCGGGCCGAACCCGAACGTGGGTCCGGAGCGGGTCCACGGCAGCGGCACGCGGCAGCCGTCGCGACCCGGGTCGACGCCGCCGGAGCGGAAGTGCATGGGGTCCCGCAACGCCTCCGGCGGCAGGTCCTCCACCTCGGGCAGGCCCAGCTCGTCGCCCTGGTAGACGTACAGCGCGCCGGGCAGCGCGGCCGTCAGCAGCGCCGCGGCGCGGGCCCGCCGCTCACCCAGCGCCAGGTCGGTCGGCGTGCCGAACCGCTTGGCCGCGAAGCTGAACGCGCTGTCCTGGCGGCCGTACCGGGTGACCGGGCGGGTCACGTCGTGGTTGGACAGCACCCAGGTGGGCGGCGCGCCGACCGGGGCGTGGGCGTCCAGCGTGGACTGGATGGACTCGCGCAGCTCCTTGGCGTCCCACGGGCGGCCCATGAAGTCGAAGTTGAACGCCGAGTGCATCTCGTCCGGGCGCAGGTAGCGGGCGAAGCGCTGCCGGTCGTCCAGCCAGATCTCGCCGACCAGCACCCGGGGCTCGGCGTAGGAGTCGGCGACCGCGCGCCAGGCGCGGTAGATGTCGTGCAGCTCGTCGCGGTCGATGAACGGGTGCCCGCCCGCCTCGTAGGTCTCCGGGACCTCGGGCAGCGCCGGGTCCTTGACCGGCATGGACGCCGAGTCGACCCGGATGCCCGCCACGCCGCGGTCGAACCAGAACCGCAGCACGTCCTCGTGCTCGCGCCGCACGTCGGGGTGGTTCCAGTTCAGGTCGGGCTGCTCGGGCGCGAACAGGTGCAGGTACCACTGGCCGTCCGGGACGCGGGTCCACGTGCCGCCCGCGAAGCTCGACACCCAGTCCGTCGGCGGCAATTCGCCGTGCTCGCCGCGGCCCTCGCGGAACCAGAACCGCTCCCGCTCCGGCGAGCCGGGCCCGGCCGCGAGCGCGGCCTTGAACCAGGAGTGCTGGTCGGAGACGTGGTTGGGCACCACGTCCACGATGGTGCGGATGCCCAGCGCGGCGGCCTCGGCGATCAGCGCCTCGGCGTCGGCCAGCGTGCCGAACGCCGGGTCGATGGCCCGGTAGTCGGCGACGTCGTAGCCGCCGTCCGCCAGCGGCGAGGCGTACCAGGGGGTGAACCAGATGGCGTCCACGCCGAGGTCCCGCAGGTGGGGCAGGCGGTCGCGCACGCCGTTGAGGTCGCCGGTCCCGTCGCCGTTCGAGTCGGCGAAGCTGCGCGGGTAGACCTGGTAGATCACCGCGCCCCGCCACCACTGCCCATCCGCCGCCGGCTGCCCCGTACTCACGATCCCACCCCTCACTTCGGCATCAACGCACGACGAAGAGACCGATCTACGCTGATCAGATGCGGTTTAGCGCTATATCTGTGGTGTGGGACACTAGCCCGGTCGCCGCAGGCGTGTCAACGAGGGGGACGACCAATCCTCCTACGCTGGCGCACGACCAGAGAGGGGAACGATCCGGTGCGGGTAACCCTGAAGGACATCGCCGAGGAAGCCGGCGTCAGCATCATGACCGTCTCCAACGTGATCAACGGCAGGCACGCCCGGGTCTCCGCCGACACCGTCGAACGGGTGCGCCGCATCGTCGCCGCGCGCGGCTACGTGCCCAGCGCGTCGGCCCGCAGCCTCGCCGCGCGGACCTCCCGCCTGATCGGCCTGCTGGTGCCCGCCGCGGACGAGGACAGCCTCGCCATCAGCCCGCACAACACCGCGATCTTCGGGCAGATCGAGCGCCGGCTGCGCAGGCGCGGCTACCACCTGCTGCTGCGCGGCATCTCCGACACCGCGGAGGTCACCGAGGCGCTGCGGTCCTGGAGCCTCGACGGCGCCGTGCTGCTCGGCTTCCTCGACGAGGAGGTCGACCGCCTGGGCCCCGCCGTGGCCGGCTCGATCCCACTGGTGACCATAGACAGCTACTCGACCAACCCCCTCACCACGGGCGTGCGTTCCGACGACTTCACCGGCGCGCGCCTGGCGACGGCCCACCTCCTCGGGCTGGGGCACCGGCGGATCGTGTTCGCCGGACCCGGTTTCACCGACGTCGGCGTCGTCCACGAGCGGTTCCTGGGTTTCCGCCGGGCGTTCGAGGATTTCGACATGTCCTGTGAGGACGGTGCGGTCGAGGCGGTCAACACCACGCACGAGGAGGGCGTCGCCCTCGGCCGGCGCCTGCTCGCCGACC
Source organism: Saccharothrix xinjiangensis (assembly GCF_039527585.1). Lineage (NCBI taxonomy): Bacteria > Bacillati > Actinomycetota > Actinomycetes > Pseudonocardiales > Pseudonocardiaceae > Saccharothrix > Saccharothrix xinjiangensis. The sequence goes on from NZ_BAAAKE010000017.1 coordinate 69,578, forward strand.
ACCCGGGCGCGACCGCGGTGTTCGCCACGGCCGACATACTGGCGATCGGCATCATCGAGGGCCTGGCCGGGGCGGGCGTGCCCGTGCCGGCCGGGGTGTCCGTGGTGGGCTTCGACGACATCGACCTCAGCGCCTACGTCACGCCCAAGCTCACCACGGTCGCGCAGGACATCGTGGGCAAGGCGACCAGCGCCGTCGACCGGCTGCTGGACGTCGCGGGCGGCGGGCGGCGCCCCGGCTCGCCCCTCGTGCTCGACGTGCACCTGGTGGAGCGCGATTCGACGGCCCCGCCGGGTGGGGTGGGTTGAGGGAGGCCGGTCAGGGCGGGGGCGGACCGAGGGCCGAGGTCGAGGACCGGGTCGGGGTCTGGGCGGCCATCGGGGTAGAGGCCGGGGCCGGGGCAGAGGCCGGGGCTGCCCTCGGGGCACGGGCCGGGATCCACCAGATCGCGGTGTCCGGCGGCAGCACCACGTGCGCGCCGTCGTGGTCCACGGGCGCGCTGGACAGCAGCAGCTCCCCGGCCGGCCCCACCTCCACCTCCACCGGGTGGCCGCCCGCGTTCGCCGCGCACCGGAGCACCTCGTCACCCGCCCCGCGCTCGAAGGCGAGCACGGCGTCGTCCCCGGGCAGCCAGACCAGGTCGTCACCTCCGCCGAGGGCGGGGTGGGCGCGGCGCGGCGCCAGGGCCGCCCGGTACAGCTCCAGGGTCGAGCCGGGCACGCCGTCCTGGGCGGCGGCGGACAGCTCGGCCCAGTCGTCCGGTTGCGGCAGCCGGCTCGGGCCGCCCGCCGGGCCGAAGCCGTAGGGCGGGCGGTCGCCGTGCCACGGCAGGGGCACCCGGCAGCCGTCGCGGTGGCCGTCCCGGCCGCCGGTGCGCCGGAACGCCGGGTCCCGCCTGCTCGCGTCGGGCAGGTCAACCACCTCGGGCAGGCCCAGCTCCTCCCCCTGGTAGAGGTAGGCCGAACCGGGCAGGGCGAGCATCAGCAGGGTCGCGGCCCTGGCGCGGTCGGCCCCCGGTGCGAGCCTGGTGGCGTGCCTGACCACGTCGTGGTTGGACAGCAACCACGTGGCGGGCGCGCCGACCGCGCGCATCGCCGCGAGCGAGTCGTCGACCACGGCGCGGAGGGCGGCCGGTTCCCAGGAGCAGGTGAGGTGGTGGAAGTTGAACGCCTGGTGCAGTTCGTCGGGGCGGACGTAGTTGGCGGTGCGGACCGGGGTCCGGCCCCACGCCTCGGCCACGCCGATCCGCTCGCCGGGGTAGGAGTCGAGGAGCCGCCGCCAGTCGCGGTAGACCTCGTGCACGCCGTCCTGGTCCCAGAACGGGGTGCTGGTCAGGTCCAGCAGCCGGGCCGACCGGCCGTGGTCGGGCAGGCCCTCGGCCTTGACCAGGCCGTGGGCGACGTCGACCCGGAACCCGTCCACCCCGCGGACCGGCCAGAAGCGCAGGATCGCGCGGAACTCCTCCGCGACCTCGGGGTTCGCCCAGTTGAAGTCCGGTTGCTCCGGTGCGAACAGGTGCAGGTACCAGTCGCCGGGCGAGCCGTCCGGGTCGGCCGCGCGCGTCCAGGCGGGGCCGCCGAACAGCGAGTGCCAGTCGTTGGGCGGCAGCTCGCCGCGCGCGCCGCGACCCGGGCGGAAGTGGTAGCGGTCGCGGGCGGGCGAGCCCGGACCTCCCGCCGGGGCCCGCCGGAACCAGTCGTGCCGGTCGGAGGAGTGGTTGGGCACCAGGTCCACCAGGACCCGCAGGCCCAGCGCGTGCGCGTCGGCGATCAGCGCCTCGGCGTCGGCCGGCGTGCCGAAGAGCGGGTCGACGGCGCGGTAGTCGGCCACGTCGTAGCCCCCGTCGGCCTGCGGGCTGACGTAGAACGGGGACAGCCACACCGCGTCCACCCCGAGGTCGCGCAGGTGGGGCAGGCGGGACCGCACGCCGTTCAGGTCGCCAACCCCGTCGCCGTTCGAGTCGGCGAAGCTGCGCGGGTGGACCTGGTAGATCACCGCGTCCCGCCACCACTGCCCGTCCGCCACCGTGCCCGCCCTCCACCGCCGACCACGCCAGGTTTAGCGCTATACCGTCGCGACGGTAGTGCGCCCGCCTCGACGGCGTCAACGGATGGGGGCGAACGAGGGCTCGGACTTCCGGCGCGCCAAGCCGACCGCGCACGCGGTGAGCGCGGCGAGCGCGAACAGGGCTTCCAGGGCGCCGCCCCACCTGGTCGCGACGGTGACGCCCGTCCGCAGCGGCACGGTCTCCACGAGCACGTCCTCGGTGAACAGCTCCGAGGAGCGCGCCACGCCGCCGTCGGGCCGCACCACCGCGCTCACGCCGCTGAGGGCCGCCACGACCGCGGCGCGGCCGTGCTCGACCGCGCGCAACCTGACCATGGCGAGCTGCTGGTGGGTCATCTCACCGCGTCCGTACCAGGCGTTGTTCGTCGGCACCACGAGCAGCTCCGCGCCGCGGGCGGCGCTGTCGCGCAGCACCGCGTCGTAGGCCACCTCGTAGCAGATGCCCACGCCCACCCTCGCGCCCGCGACGTCCAGGACGCCCGGTTCGGCGCCGGCGCGCAGGTCGGGCGCGTCGGCGAACGGGGTGACCAGGCGGGCCAGCGGACGCAGCGGGATGTGCTCGGCGAACGGCACCAGCTCCTGCTTCGCGTACGACTCGCCCGCGCCGGTGCGCGGGTCCCACGCGACGACCGCGTTCTCCTCCTCGCCGCCGACCCGGCGCAGCGCGCCCACCAGGGTGGGCACGCCCAGGTCCGCCACGGCCCGGTCCAGCACCGGGTCGCGGTCGCCGGTGGAGGTCGCGCTCTCCGGCCACACCACGAGGTCGGGCGCGGGCACCTCGCCCGCGCGGACCGCGTCCGCCAGCTCGGCCGTGACGCGCAGGTGGTTGCGGCGCAACACCTCGCGCCGGCCGAGCAGCCCCAGGCCCGCGTCCGGCGCGTTGCCCTGCACCACGGCGACGGTGAGCGACCCGGCCCGCGCGTCGACGCCGACGAGCGGCGCGACGGCCAGCGCCGCCGCCAGCGGGAGCACCGGCCAGGCCCGCCGGGGGTCGCGCGGCCGGACCGCCCAGGCCGCCGCGCCGAACCCCGTCGCCACGACCGCGAACGTCACCAGCGGCGCGCCGCCGATCGCCGCGAGCGGCAGGTAAGGCCCCTCGACCTGCCCGAACGCCACGCGGCCCCACGGGAAACCGTTGAAGGGCACCCTGCTGCGCGCCGACTCCTGGAGCACGAACAGCAGCGCCGCCCACACCGGTGCGGCGGGCAGCCGCACCACGAGCGGCACCAGCGCGCACGCGGCGGCCGTGAACAGGGCCATCAGCGCGGACAGCGCGAGCCACGGCGCGGGCCCGAAGTCGCGCCCCAGGAAGTCGTCGACCCACACCAGGTGGGGCAGGAAGAACCCCAGGCCGAACAGGAGGCCCAGCAGCGCCGCGCGGCGGGCGCGGGCGCCGTCCAGCGCGAACCACAGCACGGCGAACGCGACGACCGCCGCCCACCAGGACTCGCGGGGCGGGAACGCCACGTGGAGCAGCGCCCCGGCCGACGCGGCGGCGGCGTGGCGCCGGAGGTCAGGCACGCGCGGCGCCGGCCCGGCGGACGTACGCCGGCGCGCGGTCCTCGCGCAGCAGCGGGAACGCCATCCCGACCAGCAGCGCCGCGACCGCGTAGCCGAGGACGAGCTGGCCGACGCGACCGGTGAAGTCGCCCGCCAACGGGGGCACGAGCACGGCGAAGACCGCGACGAGCGCGCCCAGCCCGGTCCGCGCCCGCGCCGGCAGCCGGGTCGCGGCGAGGGGCGCCACCGCCCACAGCAGGTACCAGGGCTGCACCACCGGGCCGAAGGCGACGACCAGGCCCAGCGCCAGGCCCAGCGCCGTGACCCCGTCGACCCGCCCGCCGAGCTGCCGGCGCAGCACCACCCCGATCCCGCACACCACCAGCGCGGCGCCGACGACCTTGCCGATCACCATCGCCGCCGGCGCGAGGGGCGCGCCGAACGCCGAACCCGCTCCCCCGACCAGGAAGCCGAACCAGTTCGTCGGGGCCAGCCAGCTGCTCACCCGCCCCGACGTGCCCAGCGCGCCCACCCAGCCGAACCCCAGGCCGGTCGCGGACGAGACCGCGACGGACACCACCGCGAAGGCGGCGACCATGCCGAGACCCGCCAGGAGGAAGTCCCCGGGCCGGCCGCCACGCCGGCGCGCGAGCGCGGTGCCGACCACCGCCAAGGCGACCAGGGCGGGCAGCTTCACCTGGGCGCCCAGGGCGATGAGCACCACGCCGAGCGCCAAGGGCCACCACTCGACCCGTGCGCCTCGCGTTCCCGGCGTCCCCAGCGCGTCCAGCGCGATGGCCGTGCCGGCGAGCATCAGCCCCAGCATCAGGGAGTCGTTGTGCGCGCCGGCCACCAGGTGCCAGGGCACCAGCGGGTTGAGCACGCCGAGCCAGAGCGCGCCGCGCCGCGACGCGCCCGCGGCGGCGGCCAGCCGGGGAACCGCCCACACGACCAGGACCAGCCCCAGGACCCCGGTCAGGCGGTGCAGGAGGACGCCCGTCACCGGGTCGCCCGCCGACACCTGCGCGACCAGCCGCTCGACCGCGCCGAACACCGGGCCGTAGGGCGACGGCGTGTCCCGCCAGTGCTCCCCCACGCGCCCGACGACCTCCGACGCCGCGCCCAGCCCCTGCGCCGGACCGACGGCGTTGGGGTCGAGCCCGCGTGCCGCGACCTCGCCCTGCGCGAGGTAGCTGAAGACGTCGCCGCTGAACAGGGGCGGCGCGACCAGCAGCGGGGCGCACCAGAGCGCCAGCGTCCGCGTCAGCCCGCGCGCGGACGGCCGGGCGGGGCCGGTGGCGAGGACGCGACCGAGCAGCGCCCACGACAGCACCAGCAGCCCGACCCCGGTGACCCCGGCCGCGAGCGACAGCGTGGCCGCGGCGGACGACGGCGACGACGACACCCCTGCCCAGGCGGCCCCGGTGAGCAGGAGGACGCCGCCGAAGCCGGTCCAGCGGAGCCGGTCGTGCGACCGGGCGCCGGGCGACCCGCTCGGGCGGTCGGGGGGCCGGGGACCTGCGACGGGCGCGGGTCGGCCCGCCGTCGAGAGCGACATCCGTCCTCCGGGCGACGCGGTGCGCGTGAACCGGAGGTGGTGCGCACGGTGAACTGGTGACGGTGCGATCTTGGTCGCTCGCGCGTCATCCCGGATCGCACTGCGGTCGGATGTCGCGTACGACCGGAGGAGGACCCGGGGTCGTCACCTGCTGCCGATACCTGCCGCCGGCCCCGATCCGGGCGGGGCGCGTCACCGCGCGCCCCGCCCGAGTGGGCCGGCTGTGGCGATCAGGCCGCTTGAGCCTGGTCGTAGAGGTTCTGGGCGTCGGCGCCGAAGTACGGGCCGAACATCCAGGTCGGAATGATGTTGATCTTGTAGCTGTTCACGGAGTTGACCGTGCCGGCGCCGGTGGCCTCGGAGAACGACCGGAACCAGGGACCGCCGCTGGCGCCGCCGGTCATGTTGCACGTCATGCCGATGCCGTTGCTGAGGAAGGCGTTGAACGTCCGCCCGCTGCAGTAGACGAGCCTGGTGCCGTCGTAGGGCGCGGCGGCGGGGTAGCCGAAGGCGTACATGTCGGCCGCGCGCGACTGGTTGAACGCGATGCCCTGCGCACCGACCACGTCGGTGAGGGACTGGCCGTTCAGCTGCCCGACGACGATCGCGCCGATGTCGTAGTTGATGTCCTCGGTCGCGTCCCACTGCGGGGTGGCCAGGGTGCGCCGGGCGTTCCACGTGCCGTACGGGGCGTTCCCGTTGTCGTAGGCCGGGACGAAGGCGACGTTGGTGTGGTACGCGCCGTCGAGCTTGACGCAGTGGCCGGCCGTGATGACCGTGCTCTTGTTGCCGCTGGTGACGGCGCCGCCGCTGCACGAGGCGTTGCGACCCTGGTAGGTGAAGAACACGCGGCCCGTGGTCGACACGACCGAGCCGCCGCCGGTCCACGCGCTGCCCCCGTTGGGCAGGGCCGTGGGCGCGACGGAGGCCGGCTCGCCCGCCGGGACGGTGACGCGCAGCGCCGAGGCGTCCGCGGTGCGCACGTCGAGCGGGACGGCGGCGCGCATCCGCTCCGGGGTCCAGTAGGTCCCGGGCGTCGCGGCTTGCACCGCGGGCACGGCGACCAGGGACAGCGCCAGCGCGCTCAGCAGGGTTGACAGTCGTTTTCCGGCACGGTTCATGATCTTCCACCTTTCGTGGGTCGATCAGAGGCAGGGACCGTGCTGTGGAAGTTACTCAGCGCAACGCCCGATCGTCTCCGGCGAACGGGTGAGAAATTTTCGCGTTGACGGCGCGGTTCGGCGGCGCGGCGCGGCGTGGCCCGGCGGCCCGGCGCGGTTCGGCAGCCCGGTTCAACGGCCTTGCGCGGTTCAACGGCCCGGCCCGGTTCGGCAGCCCGGACCGGTCAGCCGCCCGGACCGGTCAGTCGGCCCGCAGCGGCGAGCCGAGCAACCAGTTGCCGGGCGCGTCCGCGTCCGTGCTCAGGTAGAACTCCTCGATGGCCGTGCGGAACTCGGCGTGGCTGATGCTGCCGCTGCCGTTGCGGTCGAGCCGCCGGAAGGCGGCGGAGGAGGTGGACGGGTTGATGCCCAGGGAGTCGTACATCCGCACGTACTCGTCGAGTTCGATGGCGCCGCTGCCGTCGGTGTCCAGCGCCCGCATGAGCGCGTCGATGATGGACAGCACCACCCGCTCGAAGTTCTCCGGCGAGGTCACGCTGGACCGCATGACCTCGATGAACTCCTGCCGCCCCACCCGGCCGTCGTCCGCGACCCCCGCGTCGAGCAGGAGTTCCCACCACCCGGTGAACGCGTCGCGCATGGCGGCCTTGTTCTCCTCGTCGTCCGGGCGCGGCAACGCGGTGAACAGCTCCGCCATCCGCTCGAAGTCCTCGCGGGTGAGCAGGTCGTCGTCGGTGTGGTCGAACCAGTCGAAGAGGATGCTGAACTTGTTCTCCGTGGTGTCCTGCGCCATCGGGCCCACCTCGATCCGTGAGGAGCCGACACGACGTCGGCGACGCTGGTGGCGCGAGTCGCGGGCGACGCGCACAGCTCCGGATCCTACGATGCCCCGACCAGGCGAATAAGGGGCCAGGAAAGCGATTCCCGCCTGTTCGACCGGTATCCATTGTGGACTTTTGAGTGGTCATCCCCCGGCGAGGCGACCGGAACCCCGGCCGACCACGCGTCGCCGCTGCCACGAGGACGGCTCGTCGGGGTCGGTCGCGGCGCCCTCGCACAGCACGTAGTGGCGCGGCGCCATCGCGGTCGGGTGGGCGGACAGGCGGGACAGGCACCGGGCGTGCGCCTCCTCCGGCGTGCCGACCGCCTCGGTGGCCTCGACGTAGGCGACCAGCGGCCTGCCACCGACCTCGCCGAAGAGCCGGGCGCGCCCCGGGCCGAAGACGTCGTCGAGCAGCTGCTGGGCTTCCGCGAGCCGAACCCAGCAGGAGTCGACGAACAGCCAGCCCTCGCCGCGCGGCACCGGGGGCAGGTCGATGGCGGCGCTCATCAGGGGCCCGTCCAGGTCGTGGTCGGCGGCGGCCACCAGGAGGCGTTCCACCGCGAGCAGCACCGCCTCGACCTCGGCCCGCCCGATGCGGTCGGCGTCCCCGGTCCAGCCGTCCAGCACGAGCACCTCGTCGATCCGCCAGAGGTCGAAGCGCAGCGGGGCGGGCGTGGACTCCATCGGCCGCCAGGTGAACTCGGTCGGCGGAGTGGCGGCGGGACCGCCGTCGCCCGCCGGGCGGGAGCGGAAGTAGTTGGCGGCGTTGTTGAAGATCGGGGGGAAGTAGTTGAACGCGACCCCGCGCTCGTGCTCCACGCGTTCCGCGATCGCGTGGAGGTCGTAGGCGTTGTAGAGCGCGTTCATCGAGGCCCGCACCATGCCCGCCCGCACCCGCTCGCCCAGCTCGTCGAACGTCGCCCGCAGGCAGTCGACCTCGACGAGGTTGGAGATGGCGAGCGTGCCGACGTAATCGGTCAGCCTGCGGTCGAAGAACCGGTTGTTGGACAGGGCGCAGAAGGTGTGGGTCGAGTAGCCGGTCCGCTCCGACAGCACCGCCAGGACCGCCGCCAGGACGATGGTGGACCGGTCGAGCGACGTGCGCGCCTCGATCCGCGCCAGGGCCGCCGCGCCGGCGTGCGACACCATCTCCGCCGCGCACGACTCCCCCGGGCCGGGCGCCGCCGCGCCGGGTCCCCCTGCGCCCGGCTCCCCCAAGCCCGACTCGCCCGGGCCGCGACTCGACGGGCACGCCAGCGGGTTGGGCGGCATCCGGCGGAGCCGGTCACCCCAGTAGCGCAGGGAAGCTTCGGCGCGCCTGCGCATCGACGGGCGCTGCTCGGCCTCCGCCTGGTCGACCGGCTGGTGCCGCGGCGGGCCGACGACGCGGGCCGCGGGGTCGGCGAGCATCTCCTCGACCTCGGCGCCGAGGACCACCATCGCCTTGTGGTCCGCCGCCAGGTGCGAGCACCTCAGGACGCCCGCGAGCACCCGGCCGTCCGCGACCGCGACCGCGGCGCTCACCGGGAGGTCCGTCGCCGGGTCGTACGGCAGCGCGTTCACCGCGTCGTCCAGGACCCGGTCCAGGTCCGCCGGGTCGGTGTCGTCGACCTCCAGCACGCGCAGGGGCAGCTCGCCCGAGTCGACGACCCGCTGCCGGCGGTCGGGGAGGTAGTGGGTCCGCAGCCCCTCGTGCCGGGTCAGCAGCACGGACAGCGCCTCGGCGAAGTCGGCCACGCCGACGCCGGGGCCGGGCCGCACGCGCCGGAACTGCATGCCGTAGGCGACGGCGCCCGAGCGGCTGAGCCACTTGTGGATGTTGAGCTGACCGAGGGTCATCGGACCCTCTACCGCGCGTAACCCGCCAAAACGAACCGACGCGGTTTCCGCCAACTTCGGGACGGCCACTGATCCTCCTCGTGCCCGACGGTTCCTGGGACCAGTTATTTCCGGCAGAAGGTATAGGCACGTCGGCGTTCGCACACAGGCACCGATCGGGCCAACCGCGTTGACCCATTCACCGCCCCGTACGAAGCCGATACCGGAACAGGGATCATCGCCGCAGCTCAGAGGAGGTGTCCAGTTGGAGCTGGTAATTTTATGCCAACGTCGGGCCGTTGTCAGCGCCACTGCCCGGTGATTCTCTTCGCAGGGCGGTCGCCGCCTCCGGGAAACCCCCGGCGAACAGGTCCGAAATGTTTCGGGAGCGCTCCCAGAACGAGACCCCGAATGGACCGATTCCCACTACCAACCGACTTGCGGAAACGCTGTCCGCACGAGTCGGTTCACCGTTCACGTCGTGATTCGCGTTTTTCGGCCGGCCGGAAGGGGTGCGGGCATGGTGGCCGCAGGACTCACGATCGGGGCCATGACGGCGTTCACGCCGGAACCCGTGTCCTCGATCGACGAGGTCGCGCCCCGGCTGGGGCTGAGCCGCCCCAAGGTCAAGCTGTTCCGGCGCGTGCACGGGCTCGACCGCCTGCGCCTCGACCCGGACCTGCCCGTGCTGGACCTCGTCGCGACGCCGGCGGCCCGCCTGGTCGCGGGGCTCGCCGACCCGGACCGGGTGCGCTACCTGGTCTACGCGCACACCATCCAGGACGTCGCGCCCGCCGGGTTCGACGTCGCGAGCGCGCTGGCCGCCAGGCTGGGCCTGCGCCGGGCCAACGCGTTCGCGCTCACCCAGCAGAACTGCGCCGGCGGCCTGGCCGCCCTGGACACCTGCGGCGAGCTGCTCGCCGCGACCGGCGACCCGGGCGCGCTCGCGCTCGTGGTCACCGGGGAGAAGGCGTTCTCGCCGATGGCGCAGCTGATCGAGAACACCACGATCATGGGCGAGGCGTCGGCGGCCTGCCTGGTCGGCCTCTCCGGCGCGGGCGACCGGGTCCTGTCCTACTCCTCGCGCACCGACGGCCGGTACGCGGACGGCATCCGGCTGGACGCCCGGGGCGTCCAGGAGTTCGGCGCCGGGTACGCGGGCCGGCTGGCGGACACCGCCCGGTCGGCGCTGGCCGCGGCCGGGATCACCCTCGCCGACGTCGAGCTGGTCGTGCCCCACAACGTGAACACCTCGTCGTGGAAGAAGGTCATCGAGCTGCTCGGGGTCGACCCGGCCGCCGTGTTCCTCGACAACGTGGCCGAGTACGGCCACTGCTACTGCTCCGACCCGTTCCTGAACTACTGCCGGCTCCGCGACCTCGGCAGGTTGAGGACCGGCGGCCACTACCTGTTCACCGCCGTGGGGCTCGGCGCGACGTACGCCGCCATGGTCCTCCGCCACGAAGGGTGACTCCTCGATGCCTACCGGATACCTGCGCGCCCTGAAGCGGGCGGTCACCGGCGACCCGGCGACACCGCTGGTCCTCCTCTGCAACTTCGAGGTGGAGCAGCGGTGGGCGACCGGCTTCCCCGGCCTGCCCGCGCCCGCGTTCTCCCTCACCGGCCCGCTCGTCACGCGGATGGAGGAGCTGGGCGCGCTGCTGGCGGGCCCCGACGACCACCTGGTCACCCAGCACCCGCTGGACCCCGGCTACGTCGACTACGCCCGGTCGCTCGGGCTGGAGCTGCCGACGGTCCTCGTGGCCGACGGCCCCGCCCGCGACTCGACGGCCGCGCGGGCGGCCGGTTCACCGGACCTCCTGGCCGCGCTGCGCGACCTCGCCGGGCGGGGCGCGCAACTCGTGCCCATGGGCCTGTCCGCGGACGAGGTGGCCCTGGCCGAGCTGAGCGGGCTGCCGGTGGCGGCGCCGGACCTGGACACCGTCGTCGCGGTCAACAGCAAGATCTACAGCCGCCGCCTGGTCGAGGACACCGGCCTGCGGGCGATCCCCGGCTGGTGCTGCGAGACGGTGGACGAGTTCGCCGAGCTGATGGCCGAGGTCGGTCCCGGCTGCTCCCCGGCCTCGGCGCTGGTCGTCAAGGACGCCTACGGCGTCTCCGGCAAGGGGCTGGTGGTGCTGGACGACCCGGCCAAGGCGCGCCGGGTGGTCCGGGCGGCCACCGCGCGGGCCAGGCGTCGCGACGACCAGCGGCTGCACGTGGTCGTCGAGACCTGGCTGCCCAAGCGGGCGGACCTGAACTACCAGCTCACCGTGGACGCGGGCGGCGACGTGCGGCTCGACTTCGTCAAGGAGGCGCTGACCCGCGGCGGCGTCCACCTCGGGCACATCAGCCCCGCCGAGCTGGACGACCGGCAGCACGCCGAGATCCGGCACGCCGCCGCCGTCATCGGCAAGGCGCTGCACGCCGACGGCTTCACCGGCGTGGTCGGCGTGGACGCGGTGGTCGGCGCGGACGGCACGGTCTACCCGGTGCTGGAGATCAACGCCCGGTTCAACATGTCCACCTACCAGGGCGGCGTGCTGGAGTCGCTGGCCGGCGACCTGCCCGCCTCCCTCGCCGGGCACCACCCGGTGCGGCTGACCGCCCCGGTCGCCTTCGCCGACGTGCTCGCCGCGCTGGGACCGCTGGCCACCGTCGACCCCGTCGCGGGCGGCGTCGTCGTCACCTGCTTCGGCACGGTCAACGCGATGGCGGACGAGCGGCCCGGCGAGCCGTTCGAGGGCCGCCTCTACTTCATCGCCCTCGGTCCCGACCGCGCGGCGGTGACCGGGCTGGCCGACGCCACCAGGACCGCGCTCGACACCCACATCGGAGGTGCGCGATGACCGAGCTGCACGTGCAGGGCCTACCCGTGTCGGCGATCGCCGAGGAGTTCGGGACCCCGCTCTACCTCTACGACGCCGAGGTGCTGGCCTCCACCTACGCGAACCTGCGGGAGCGGCTGCACCCCGCGCTGGACGTCTACTTCTCGCTCAAGGCCAACCCCAACGTCAGCGTCTGCGCCGAGCTGGTGCGACTGGGCGCGGGCGCCGAGGTGTCGTCCGGCATCGAGCTGAGCACCGCGGCGCTGGCCGGCGCGCGACCGGAGCACACCATCTTCCTCGGCCCCGGCAAGAGCGACGAGGAGCTGCGGGCGTGCGTCCGCGCCGGCCTGCGGGCGATCGTCGTCGAGTCGGTCAACGAGCTGCGCCGGCTGGACGCGGTCGTGGCCGGGCTCGGCGCGGGGCCCGTCGACGTGCTGCTGCGGGTCAACCCGTCCTTCTCCACCAAGGGTTCCGGCCTGTCGATGGGCGGCAAGCCCCGGCAGTTCGGCATCGACCAGGAGGACGTGCCCGCGGCGGTGGCGCTGGCGGAGACCCTCCCGGGGCTGCGGGTCACCGGGCTGCACGCCTACATGGGCACCCGCTTCCTCGACGCGGCCGACGTCGCGCACAACACCCGCGGCATCCTGCGGATGGCCGCCGAGCTGCACGCCGGCTGCGGCGTGGAGCTGGGCACGGTCGACATCGGCGGCGGCCTCGGCGTCGCCTACTTCGACAACGAGGCGGACCTCGACCTCGACGCGCTCGCGGCGGGGGTGAACGAGGCCGTCGACGAGTTCCGGGCCGGGCACCCGGGCACGCGGCTGATCATGGAGCTGGGCCGCTACCTGGTCGCGTTCGCCGGCCGGTACGTGGTGCGGGTCCTGGACGTCAAGCAGTCGCGCGGCGAGACCTTCGTCATCGCGGACGGCGGCACCAACCACCACATGGCCGCGGTCGGCATCGGCAGCTTCGTCAAGCGCAACTTCCCGATCCGCTCGCTGAGCCGGTTCGACGAGCCCCCCACCGAACCGTGCACCGTCACCGGCCCGCTGTGCACGCCGAACGACGTGGTGGGCAAGAAGGTGCCGCTGGCGCCGGTGGCGGTCGGCGACCTGCTCGGCGTCGAGCGCTCCGGCGCGTACGGGCCCACCGCGTCGCCCGTGCAGTTCCTCAGCCACGGCTACCCGGCGGAGGTCGTGGTCCGCGAGGGCGCGGCGCACCTGGTGCGCCGCCGCGACACCGCCGACGACCTCCTCGGCAAGCAGATCCTGCTCCCGGCGCCGAGCCGCAACCGAAAAGGAGAAACCGTGAACCGCGACGAGACCATCGAGGCCGTGCAGGCCGCCCTGGCGGACGTGCTCCAGCGCGAGCTGCCCGCCACCGACGAGAACACCCGGCTGTTCGAGGACCTGCACCTGGACTCCACCTCCGTGCTGGAGCTGCTGATGGCGCTGGAGGACTCGGTCGGCATCGAGGTGGACCCGGAGGCCCTCCAGCCGGAGCACTTCAAGACCATCGGCTCGCTGGCGGACTACGCGCTCGACCAGGCCGGCGAGCCGATCCGCGGCTAGCCGACCGGTCGAGAGGAGCGAGCCGTGGCGCTGGCGCTGGCGAGTGCGGCCGGGGTGCGGAAGTCGGACACCAACCCGTGCCCGTTCGACGAGCAGATGCTGGAGTACTACCGGGACCTGCTGGCCCAGTTCGACGTGCCCTACGAGGAGGGCCGGCTGCGGGACGGCCCGAACGTCAGCTACACCGAGCTGGCCGACGCCCTGCTCGCCGCGCCGGGGTTCGAGGTCGGCGCGCCCGACCTGGTCCTGCTCACCTACGCCGTGCCGGACCTGCACCCGCTGCGGGTGGTCTCCGCCTACGTCAACGACAAGCTGGGCGGCGGCGCGCACAGCATGGCGCTGTCCGAGCAGGGCCTGCGGTCGCCCTACACCGCGCTGGAGGTGGCGGGCGCGTTCCACCGCTCCGGGCGCTGCGACAGCGCGCTCCTGCTGGTGCTGGAGCAGACCTCGTTGCCCTACCACGACCCGCTCGTGCACGGCACGCCGCTGGCGGAGACGGCCGCGGCCCTGGTGTTCCGGTCCGGGCCCGGACCGGTGGCCGGTCCGACCTGGACCGGCACACCGGACGAGCTGACCGCGCTGCTCGACGCGGCCGACCCGGGGACCGTGGTGGTCGCCGGGCCGTGGGTGGCGACGGGGCGGACGTCCCGCGTGGTCCGCTGCGACCGCGGCACCTACTGCACGAGCGTGTGGCTCACCCTCGCCGAGAAGCAGGACCTCTGGCGGGACAACAGATCCGGGATCCTGCTCTGCGACGTCGACCCGCGCACGGGCCGGGCGCACGCGGTGCGGCTGGATCCCGCCCGGACCGCGAGCGAGGCACGACCATGACCGCAGCAGCACCACCCCGAGGCACGACGACCACCGACTACGCCGCCCACCTCGACGCCGCCCACGAGGCCGCCGCGCCGAACGCCGTGGTGGTCGGGCCGGGCGGGTACGCCTTCGCCACACCGGAACGGCTGGCGGCCGACCCGCTGTGGCTGTCCGGCACGACCGGGCACGCGCTGCGCCCCGCGGCCGTGCTCCCGGTCGCGAACCGGGTGGCCGCGGAGTTCGGCGTGGCCTGCGCCCGGCTCGCCGACCCCGAACCCGGCCGGGTGGTCGGCGCGCGGACCGAGCGGCTGCGCCACCACCTGCTCCGGGCGCACACCCGGCTGCTCGCGCACGTCGTCGACCTGACCGTGGCCGACCTCGGCGGGCGCACCGCTGCGGGCAGCCCGCTGCTGGGCAGGCAGCTCGTGCAGGCGGGCATCGCCGACGCGGTGCTGCTGGTCGAGGAGACCGGCGGCCTGCTCGACGCGGGCGTCGACCACGACGCGCACCCGGCCGCGTTCGCCCGGCTGGTGCGCGGCGGACGCGCGCTGCTGCGGCTGCTCGGCGCGGCGAGCTTCCTCACCGACGGCCCCGGCGGCGCGGTCCTCACCGCGGAGCAGGTCGGCACCCTCTACCTGGCGGTGCGCCATGACTGACCCCGAGCTGCCCGACCACCTCCGCGTGCTGGAGGACCACTGCGTCGAGATCGCGCGCGAGCTGCGCGAACCGGGCCTGGTGCTGGACGAGGACCCCGACGCGATCACCAAGTACCTCGACCTGCCCGCCGTGCGGTTGCAGGAGGCGATGCTGATCCCGCCGCGGTTCGCCGCCGAGACCTACCGGGTCGGCGGGCACTCGTTCCCCGGCGGGTCGTGCCTGGCCCGGGTGGTGGTGATGGACCGGCTCGCCCACGGCGACCCGGGCGTGCTCCTCGCCTCGCCCGGCCCCAGCCTGGCCGGGGCGGCGGTGCAGGCGCTGGGCGACGAGGAGCAGCAGCGCCGCTTCTTCGAGCGGTTCTCCGCCCGGCCGACCTGGACGTTCTTCGCGCTCACCGAGCACGGCAAGGGCTCCGCGGCGGCCGAGCTGGAGACGCGCCTGGTCACCTCGGACGAGGGCCTGTCCCTGCACGGGGCCAAGAAGTACATCGGCAACGGCGCGCGGGCGCAGACCGGCGTGGTGTTCTGCCGCCGCGCGCCCGGACCGCTCGGCATCGAGGCCGTCCTCGTCGACACGCCCGCGCCCGGCTTCCGGGGTGAGCTGCTGCCGATCGTCGGGCTGCGCGGCGTCCGGATCAGCGAGCTGGTCTTCGACGGGCAGCGGGTCGACCCGGCCGACGTCCTGGGCGGCGACCGCAAGCCCAGCCGCCGCGGCTTCCTCGGCGCGCGGCAGACCCTGACGACCTACCGGCCGTCGTTGGCCGCGATGGCCGTCGGCGTCGGCGACGCCGTGCTGGACTACGTGCGCGCCGAGCGGACCGCCCTGCCCGCGGCGGACGAGCTGCGGGTGGCGGACCTGGCGGGCCGGGTCCGGGTGGCCAGGCGGCGGGTCCGCGAGGTGGCCGCCGCGCTGGACGCGGGCCGCCCGGACGCGCACAAGACCTCGGCCGCCAAGCTGACCGCGACCCGGCTGGCCGAGGAGGCCACCCTGCTCGCGGTCGACCTGCTCGGGCCGGCGGCGCTGCTGGAGCACCCGTGGCTGGACAAGACCTACCGGGACGTGCGGGCCTTCGAGTTCATGGAGGGCTCGGGCGACGTCCACCGGCTGCTGGTGTTCCAGGGCGCCCTGCGCGACCCCGGCGGTGGCGCGTGACGGGGGTGGGCGTCGCGGCGCCGGAGCGGTCGCTGACCGGCGTGGCGAGGCGCATGGCGGTCAGCCTCACCGCGATGACCACGGCGGGCACCGTGCTCCAGCTCGTCGTGACGGCGTTCCTCGGCCACCTCGGCGGCGACGCGCTGTACCTGCGGTCGGTGTACGTGCCGTTCGGGTTCGTCAGCCTGGCGATCAGCGAGGGGGTCGCGGTCGCCGTGCAGGTGTCGGCGTCGACCCTGCACCGGCGGGGCGACACCGCGCGGATCGGCGGCGTGCTGGTGCTGATGGCGGTGCTCGGCGTCGGCGGGTTCGGCGCGCTCGCGCTGCTCGTGCTGGCCGCCTCCGGTCCGCTGGAGGCGCTGTTGGCGGTGCCGGAGGGCAGCCGCGACGCCGTCCGGGCCTTCCTGGTGGCGTTGCTCGCGGCCAACGGGCTGACCATGGTGCCGATGCTCGCGGGCGCGGTGTTGCGCGGCGTGGGCCGGGCCGCGGCGGCCGCTCGGCTCGCGGTGGTCTCGACCGCGCTGACCACCGGCGCGGTGCTCGCGGCGCAGCAGCTGTGGGGCCTGGGCGCGATGAGCGTCCCGGTCGGGTTCGCGGTGGGCTCCGTCCCGCTCGGGGTCCTGTCCTGGGTGGCGGTCCGCCGGGGCGGTGTGGTGCTCGGGTGGCCCGCGGACGACACCGCCCCGGCGCTGCGCCTGCTCCGGGAGGTGGCGCTGCCGGTCGCCGGGTCGTTCCTGGTGCTGTCCGCCGCCTCGCTGGGCTACCTGTGGCTGATCCGCGACGGCGGCGTGGCCGGGGTGACCGGGTTCGGGCTCGGGCAGACGGTCCAGATGTTCCTGATCGTGCCCGCGATCGCCATCGGCTCGGCGGTCGCGATCACCGTGACGCTGCACGGCGAGGCGGCCCGCGCGGACGCCTCGCGGATGCTGTTGCGCCTCGCCGTGCCCGCCTACGCCGGCATCGCCGCGGCGGTGTTCCTGCTGCGCGGGCCGCTCGTCGACCTGCTGACCACCGACCCGGCGGTGCGCGAGGTCGCGGTCGACTACCTCGGCGTGATCGGACCGTCCCTGCTCGCGCTGGGCACCACCCTGGCCCTGCTCACCTACCTGGAGCAGGCCGGTCGCGCCGTGGCCGCGCTGGTGCTGAACGTGACGTTCTTCGCCGCGGTCCTGGCGCTGGGCGCCGCCCTGCCGGACCCGCTGCACGCGCGGTCGCTGGTCGTGCTCCTCGCGCTGGCCAACGTCGCCGGGTGCGCCTGCGTCCTGCTCAGCGCCCGTTCACTGCTGCGCAAGAGGAAGGGCGTGCCGGCATGAGGATCGGTGTCGACCTCGCCCGGGTGGGCGAGCTGGACGGGTTGCTGCCCCGGCCGTGGTTCCGCCGGTACTTCTTCACCGCGGACGAGCTGCGGCAGGCGGGCGACCTGGCCGCGCCGCGGGCGGCGGAGTTCCTCACCGGGAGGTTCGCGGCGAAGGAGGCGGTGCTCAAGGTCCTGGGTCGCGGGCTGTTCGAGGGCGTCTCGCCGAGGGACATCGAGGTGGTCCGGCAGGACTCGGGCGAGCCCGGCGTCCGGCTGTCCGGCGGTGCGCGGGACGCCGCCGAACGCGTCGGCGTGACCTCGCTGACGGTGTCCATCGCGCACAAGGGCGCGGACGTCGTCGCCGTGGCGATCGGTGCGGCGCGGTGACCGCGTCGCACCGCGCCCGGCCCGCGGCGGCGACCGAGGAGCTGGACCGGCTGCTCGACGACGTGCGCCGGGCGGGGCGGCGGCTGGACGCCCTGACCCCGCTCGACGACGCCACGCTCTGGGCGGCCCGGTGCGCCCTGGACGCCTCCGCCCTGCTGTTGCAGGCGTACCACGATGCCAACCCCGAAACGGCGTTGGAGGCGGTCGCCGCCTCCCGCGCGAGCGTGGTCGCGGCGACCGACGCCGTCCGAACGAGCAGGGAGAGACCAACATGAGCGAAGCCGGTGGGCGGCCCTCGGTCGTCCTGGGCTACAGCGGGTTCGACGGCTCCGCCGAGTTCAAGCGGGCGCACTTCCCGGACCTGCCCGACAGCGAGGCCCGGCTGTTCCAAGGGCTGGACGCCGCCGCCGCGCTCGTCGTGGACGGCGAACTGGTGGCCGCCGTGCAGCAGGAGCGGTACTCGGGCGTGAAGTTCGACCACTCCTTCCCCGCCGAGGCGATCCGCGCGTGCCTGGGGATCGCGGGCGTGCCGGCCGCCGACGTCGACGAGGTGCGGCACGGTTTCGACTACGGCATGACCAGGGTGCTCTCGCTGGGCGACGAGCTGAGCCGCCGCCGGTACGACGAGGTGTACCGCCCGGAGCGGCAGACCTCGCTGCTGCACCGGCACCTGCCGGAGCTGTCCGGCCTGTCGGTCCGCCCGGTGCGCCACCACTACGCCCACGCGCTGACCGCCGCCGTGCCGAGCGGTTTCGACGAGGCGCTCGTCGTCGTGCTCGACGGCATGGGCGAGGTGCACGCGGTGAGCGTGTACCGGTGGGCGGGCGGCGTGCTGACCCGGCTGGCCGCGCTGGACTTCCGCAGCAGCCTGGGGCTGTTCTACACGGTGATGACCATGCACCTCGGCTTCTGGCCCAACAGCGACGAGTACAAGGTGATGGCCATGGCCGCGTCCGGCGACGCCGGGCGGTTCGCCGCGGCCATGGGCGAGGCGGTCGTGCTGGGCCCGGACGGCCGCTTCGACATCCCGCTGCTCCAGCACAACCGCGACCAGCTGAGCAAGGAGACGTTCGCGGCGAGCAGGCGGTGGCTGGCCGAGCGGGGCTGCCCGCCGGCGGGCGGCGAGTGCTCCCAGGTGCACTTCGACCTCGCCGCCGCGGGTCAGCGCCGGCTGGAGGAGGCGTTGACGCACCTGGTGTCGCACTGGGTCGACCGGACCGGGCTGCGGCGCGTGGCGTTCGCGGGCGGGGTGGCGCTCAACTGCGTGGCCGTCGGCAAGCTCGCCGCGTCGGGCCTCGTGGACGGCGTCTACGTGCAGCCCGCCGCCGGCGACGAGGGCACGGCGGTCGGCGCGGCGCTGCTCGGCGCGGACCTGCGCCACGCGGCCGAGCGCTACCCGGTGAGCACCTTCCTCGGGCCGGACGTGGACTCCGACCGCGTGCCCGCCGACCACCCGTACTTCAGCGTCGAGCCGGCGGACCCGGAGGCGGTGGTCGCGCGCCTGCTGGCCAAGGGCCTGGTGGTCGGGTGGGCGCAGGGGCGCCTGGAGTTCGGGCCGCGGGCGCTGGGCAACCGCAGCATCCTGGCCGACCCGCGCCGGCGGGAGACGCGGGACCAGGTGAACGCCGCGGTGAAGTTCCGGGAGGGCTTCCGGCCGCTCGCGCCGATCGTGAAGTCCGAGTGCGCCACGCGGTTCTTCCACGTGCCGGCGGGCACGAACATGCGGCACATGACCATCGCGGTGCCGGTGCGCGCGGAACGCGCCCACGAGATCGCCGCCGTGGTGCACGACGACGGCACCGCGCGGGTGCAGGTGGTGCACGCCTCCGAGCAGCCGCGCCTGTGGCGGGTCCTGGACGAGTTCGAGCGGCTCACCGGCGTCGGCGCGCTGATCAACACGTCGCTGAACGTGAAGGGCCAGCCGACCGCCCGGTCCGCGAGCGAGGCGTTCCGCACCTTCGACGGCTCGCGGCTGGACGTGCTGGTCGTCGGCAGGTCGCTGTACGCCAAGGAGTGGGCGGTGCCCGAGGTGCTGGAGGCGGTGGCGCGGGTGGCCGAGCCGGTGGGCACGGCCTAGGGCTCGTGCCGATCCCGGCTGCCGCGGCGTCGGGCGCGCACGATCTGGACCCACGTGGCGATCAACCCCACGGGGACGCAGATCACCTGGCAGACGATCACCCCCGTGGTCGTCGTGATCTCGAGCCGCCCCGCCACGGCCCACCCCACCAGGGCGAACACCGCCGCTCCGAGGAGGAGGGCCGGCACCGGGTGCGCGGCGGCCCACCTGTCCGCCCTGGCCGACCGCTCGGCGTCCAGCCTGGCGGCCTCCGGGGAACGGATCTTCCTGCCCAGCTCGCGCCCGAATCGACCGGCGACCATGAGTTGCTCCTCTCCGCGCTGCGAGGGGAGTAACCGGAATCGCGATCCGCCAACCGCCCCCGGACCGGAGAGGGTTCGGGGGCGGGCGGTCACGCGGGTTGGGCGGGCGGTCACGCGGGTGCGCCGGCGGGCGGCCCCCGCCGTCACCCCGGCTGCCGGTTGACCGGCGGGCGCGCGGGCGGTTCGAGGAGCGCCGCCGCGTGCACGCCCGCCTGGAACCGGCTGACCGAGTTCAGGTTCTGGAGCAGCGCCGCGATGTGGCGGCGGCAGGTGCGCACGGACATGCCGAGGTGCCGCGCCACGCCGTCGTCGGTGAGGCCCTTGGCCATGAGCCTGGCGATGGCCCGGTGCAGGTCGCCCACCGCGCCGGCGTAACCGGGCTCGGCGGCGCTGAACGGCGTGGCGTCCTCCCAGTGCTGGTTGAACATCTCGATGACGAACCGCACCACGCCGCGGTCGTCGACCCGCCGCGCGGTCGGCTGCTGCCCGTCGGACGCCGGCAGGTCGAGCAGGACGGCCAGGGACTCGTCGAACACCACGGCGGCCCGCGCGAGGCTGCTGCGGGTGCGGATCTGCGCGCCGCCTTCGAGCAGCCGCCTGGCCTTGGCGCGGGCGGTGAACCTCGCCCGGCTGTGGTGCGGGCAGACGACGCGGATCGCGACGCCGCGGTCCAGCACGTCGTAGCAGGTCTCCAGCAGCTCGTCGAGGAAGTCCTCGTCGTGGTGGCTCGGCCGCAGCACCACCAGCTCGTCGCGGCAGGCCCGGCTCGCCAGCGCGAACAGGCCCCGGATCTCCGCCGCGCCGCTGACCCCGTCGACGACGCCGACCCGCTCCTCGGCCCGCCGCGGCGACCGGGTGATCGCCTCGACCCGCTCCCGGTACCGGTCGGCCAGCTCCTGCCACTGGTAGATCGACCGCTCGACCGGTGCGACCAGCGCGCTCACCGCCAGCCGCGGCGCGATCGGCAGGAGGCGACCGTCGGCGTCGGCGCGGAGCAGGTGGAGTTCGACGAGCCTGGCGACCGCGAGGCACACCTCGGTGAGGGACGCGCCCAGCTCCGCCGCCGCGTCCTCCGGGGAGGTGACGGCGCCCAGGCGGACGGCGAGGGCGTAGAGCCCGTGCTCCAGCCCTTCGGCCGGTCCCGGTCCTCCGCCGCCCGGACCCGCCGAGCCCCCCTGGTCGACCTGATCATCGATCACCCCGCCACTATTGGGTCATCCGGGCCCGATGTACAGCGGGAACCCGCACCGGGAGCCGGTCCCGGTGCGGGTTCCCGAGCGCGGGTTCCCGAGCGCGGTTCAGCGGTTGGCGTCGTCGCGCGCCAGGCGCAGCCACCCGAGCAGCAGCGCGCCGCCCGCCCAGGCGAGCAGGGTGACCACCGAGGACGTCCGGGTCATCCCGGGCATCTCCCCGATCAGCAGGAACGCCGCGCCGGAGCCGGGCAGGACCCGGGCGATCGCGGACGCCCACTCCTGGCCGAAGTTCTGGAGCACCAGCGGGAGCACGAGCATCAGCAGGAACACCGCCACCAGCGTGCCCGCGGTGTTGCGCAACAGGAAGCCGAGCCCGACCGCGACGGCGGAACCGGCCGCGAAGACGAACGCGACCGCGGGCAGCACCTCCGCGCCCCGCTCCAGGGTCAGGTCGAGCACCGGTCGGGCCGTCGCGAAGGCCGTGCCCGCGGCGGCCAGCGCCAGCAGCACGCCGAGGACGGTGGCCACCGCGACCGGCACGGCCGTGCGGGCGAGGAACAGGACACCGCGCCGCGGCGTCCACTGGAGGGTCGGCACGATCCCGCCGGTGGCGTAGTCGGACGTCACCGCGGCCAGGGCGAGCGCGAGGAGGCCGAACTGACCCGGCAGGACGGGCACGCTCGCCGCCGTCCACGCCGAACCGCCCGGCGACGGGTCGGGGCTCGCCGCCGTCTCGGCGCCGGCGATGGCCGCGATCCCCAGCATCACCGCGGCGGAGCCGGCCAGGAACCACCACGTGGCCTTGACCGTCCACAGCCGCGTCCACTCGGCGGCGCAGGCGCGGGCGAACACCCGCCCCACGCGGACCGGGGCCGTCGGGGCCGTCACCGCGCGCCCTCCGCCACGCGCCCGGCGCCGCCGCCGTGGTACTCGACGCTGTCGCCGGTCAACTCCACGTAAGCGTCCTCAAGGGATTGGCGGACCTCGGACAGGTGCCGCAGCGGGACGTTCGCGGCGTGGGCGAGCCTGCCGACCTCCTCGGCGGTGGTGTTCTCGACCCGCAGCTCGTGGGCGTCGACGCGCTCGACCGCGAGGCCGTGCTCCCGGAGCCCGGCGAGGAGCAGGTCCGGTTCCGCGCCGCGGACCCGCACCTGGACGCGCCCCAGCCCGCTCAGGATGTGCTCGGTGGTCGCGTCGGCGATCAGCCGGCCTCGGCCGATGACGACGAGGCGGTCGGCGATCTGCTCCATCTCGCTGAGCAGGTGGCTGGAGACCAGCACGGTGCGGCCCTCGTCGGCGAGCTGCCGCAGCAGGCCGCGGATCCACCGGACGCCGTCGAGGTCCAGCCCGTTGACCGGCTCGTCGAACAGCAGCACGCCGGGGTCGCCGATCAGCGCCGCCGCGATCCCGAGGCGCTGGCGCATGCCGAGCGAGTAGCCCTTGATCCGACGGCCGGCCGCGCGGCCGAGCCCGACCTGCTCGACCACCTCGTCCACCCGGCGCGCCGGGAGGCCGTTGGTCCGGGCGGCCACGCGCAGGTGGGCGCGCCCGGTGCGGCCGGGGTGCGCCGCGCCGGGGTCGAGCAGCGCGCCGACCTCCCGGAGCGGTTCGGCGAACGACGCGCAGCGGCGCCCGTTGACCAGCACCTCGCCCGAGGTGGACCGGTCGAGGCCGAGCGCCACCCGCATCGTCGTGGACTTGCCCGCGCCGTTCGGCCCGAGGAAACCGGTGACCTTGCCCGGCTGGACGTCGAAGCTCAGGTCGTCGACGGCCAGGACGTCGCCGTAGCGCTTGGTCAGCCCGCGAACGGCGATCACCGGCGCACCTCGGCGGCGGCGTCGGCGCCGGGATCGGCGCCGGGGTCGTCCTCGTCGTCGACCCACTCCAGCAGGTCGCCCGGCTGGCAGTCGAGCACCCGGCACATGGCCTCCAGGGTGCTGAAGCGGACGGCCTTGGCGCGGCCGTTCTTCAGCACCGCCACGTTCGCCGGCGTGAGCCCCACGCGCTCGGCGAACTCGCCCACGCTCATCTTGCGCTTGGCCAACTCGACGTCGATGCGCACGATGATCGGCATCAGATCACCGACTCCATGTCGGTGCGCAGCGTGGTGGCCTGCCGCAGCAGCGCCCGCATCACGACCATGAGCAGCCCCAGCACGGCGACGCCCACCGACAGCAGGAACAGCAGCAGCGGCAGCCCGGGGTCGGTGGCGTTGAAGCCGACGTAGAGCAGCACGCCCACGAGGGTCGCCCACCCGGCGGCGATGGCCCACACGATGGCGTCCACCCACTTCAGGGCGCCCTCGCTGAAGATGCGGTCGTGCTTGACCAGGGTGAGCAGCTTCCAGGTGGCCACGACCACCACCTGGACGCACAGCACCCAGAACACCGACACGGCGGTGGCCGGCCACCTGAGGTAGGCGAACTCGGGCGACTCCTCGGCCATGTGCGCGAACTGGCCGGGCAGCGACATCACCTGGAGCACGACCAGGAGCCCGAACAGCACGACGAGGAAGATTCTCAACGGGCCGACAGCCCGATGCTCTGCGAACATGCATCGAGTATCGAGTACTACCTATCGAATGTCAATCGATAGCTATCGGCTCGCAGCACCTGTGACCGGATGTCAGACCCTAACCCGTTCGAGTGAGAGACTGCTGTCCACCGAGGTCTAGGGGGAATCGATGCTCACGCAGGCGATGAACGTGCTGCACATGCACCAGAAGGTCACCCTGATGGTGAACCGCTACGAGGTCTTCGCCGACGACAACGGCGAGCCCGGACAGCTCGTGGCGTTCGTCGAGCAGAAGCGGCTGGCCTTCAAGGAGCAGGTGACCATCTACACCGATTCGGGCCGGAGCCGGGTGCTCGCGGGCTTCCGCGCGCGCAAGGTGATCGACCTCGGCAGCGGCTACGACGTGCTCGACGGCGACGGCCGGCCCATCGGCGCGTTCCGCAAGGACTTCGGCAAGTCCCTGACCAACTCCACCTGGCACCTGGACCAGGCGGGCGCGCCGGTGGCCACGGGCAGCGAGCGCAACGCGGGCCTGGCGATCCTGCGCCGCCTGTGGGGCGTGCTCCCGCTGGTCAACGGCATCCCGTTCCCGTTCCGCTACCACTTCGACTTCGCCCGCGACGGCCGACCGGTGTTCAGCGTGGACAAGAAGACCTGGGTCCGCGACCACTACCTGATCCGGATCGAGGACCCGCAGGTCGACCGGCGCGTGGTGATCGCGCAGGCCGTCGCGGTGGACGCGCTCCAGTCCCGGTAGGCGCCACCGGTCCCGGTAGGCGCTCCCGCCCTGACAGGCGAACGGGCCCCGGGGGTGCTCCCCCGGGGCCCGTTCGGCTCACGCCGGTCAGTTCTCCAGCACGTCGCGGCGCGGGTCCGCACCGCGCTCGGCGTCCTCGGCGGAGGTGCCGATGTTCGGGCCCCGCGGCGGGATCCGGTCGTAGTCGGCCGGGTCGAGCCGGTCCACCTGGCCGCTGGCGATGCTCGACAGCATCCCGTCCAGTCCGATGTAGACGCTGCGGGTGAGCATGGCCCGGTGCTGCTGGCCCAGCGTCTGGGTCTGGCCGCGGACCTCGAACAGCACCGCGCCGCTGCCGTTGAGCGCGAACGAGCCGAGCCCGGTGCCCGGCAGGTTGGTGTCCTGCGGGTAGAGCGTGACATTGCCGAAGGCCGGCCGGTTGGCCGCCGCGGCCTGGAGGGCGTTGTTCACCGCGACGTTGAGCCGCTTCGAGTAGTCCAGGTCGTACCGGTCGGCGTACTCCTCGAAGCCCGGCGTGGTCGCCGGGTCGTCGACGAACCTGCCCGAGATGGACAGCGTGACGAACTCGTCCGGCTCGTCGGGCATCACGTAGCAGGCGCCCTGGTGGTGCAGGTCGACGTAGGTGTCCACCTCGCCGAACTCGGCGGTGAGCCCGCGGTAGACGTCCCGGACGGCCCGCGTCTCCGGCGAGAGGTACCAGCCGGTCTGCGCGGAGGTGCCCGGGAAGTCCTGCGCGCGCGGCACGTAGTCCAGGTCCGGGTGGTAGTCGCGGTTGATGTCGAACCCGGGCCGCGCCGCGTAGTCGTCACCCTGGAGCGATCGGGTGTAGTAGTTCCACGCGGGTTGGCTGCCGCGCAGCTGCGGGAACCGCGCGGTCACCTCCTGCCAGGTCATGTCGTTGCCGCGGCGGTCCAGCTCGGCGCCGTCCGGGTTCATCTTGGGGATGGCGACGATGGTCAGCTCGTCGCGCCAGCGCCGGGCCTTCGCGCTCTCGCTGGTGCCGACCCAGTCGAGCAGCTGGAGCAGCGCGTCCGTCCCGGTCTTCTCGTTGCCGTGGATCTCGCTGGTCAGCAGCACGGCCTTGCGACCGGTCCCGACCCTGGCCGACCAGATCGCCCGGCCCCGGTTGCTGTGGCCGAGCTGCTCCACCTCGACCCGGCCGTCGGCGGCGCGCTCGATGCGGTCCAGCTCGACGCCGAGCTCGCGGTGGTCGGTGAACTGGTTGACGGGCAGGTCGCGGGGCGCCTCGCTGCACGTGGTGGCGAGCATGACCTGGTCCTGCGCGGCGTGGGCCGGCAGGGCGGACAGGGTGGAGCCGAGCAGGGTCAGGGTGCTGAACGCGATCAGCGCGGCGGATCGTCGGCGTACGGGCACGGACGGCTCCTCACGGTGTGTGACAGGGACCATGCGCGTCGATACTAATTAGTTGTGTTAACGAATGGAATGGGCAACTCGTCCGGTTCGCCCGAGCGGGTCACGGCGCGGGCGACCACCGCACGTCGACCCAGTAGTTGCTGTCGGCGTGGCTCCGGTCGGGGAAGCCCGCGCCCAGGCGGTACGTGCCGTTGGGCCCGTCCACCCCGGACCGGAGGCCGGTCAGCGGTTCCAGGTGCCGGGACTCACGGCTGAAGTACTCCGCGTTCATCGCGTACCGGCCGCCGGGCGAGTAGTAGGAGACCACGTAGGTGGTGTCGGCGGCGACCGCCACGGGCGCGGCGAAGGTCAGCGACTGCCAGCCGCTCGCGGTCTCGCCGGTGAACGTGCCGGTGGCGAGCCGCTGCCCGGAGGCCGACCACAGCGAGCCGGTGTGCGTGCCGGTGTTGCCGGCCCCCTTGTAGAACCGGACGCCGCGCACCTCGCCCGCGCTCGGCGCGCGCCACTTCACGCCCAGCTCCAGCGGCGTGCCGTCCGCGTTGTCGGGGTTGGCCGGCGTGTCGGCCGTCGTCCACAGGCCGCACGGGCACGACCGCGGCTCCACCGCGACCGAGGTGGCCACCGGGGTGGACAGGTTCAACGAGTCGTCCACCGCGCGCACCCGCAACTGCGCCTGCCCGGAGGCCGTCGGCGTGTAGGCGTGGCTCCACGTGCCCTGGCCCGCCTGCCAGTTCGCCGGGCGCCAGCGGGCGCCGCCGTCGGTGGACACCTCGACGCCGCTCACCTGGCCGGCCGCGTCGGACACGGTGCCCGAGAACGCGTACTGCGCGCCGACCTCGGCCCGGGCGGGCGCGGTGGTGAAGGCGACCACCGGCGGCTGCGCGTCGGCGGTGGCGGTCGCCTGGACCAGGTCGGGCTGGAGCGTGGTCGCGGACACACCCATGTCGGCCAGGAAGTTGACCGTGGCCTGCTGCATCCGCGAGTCCGAGGTGGGGGTGGTGGTCCGGTAGGCGTGCTCGTCGTCCAGGCCCCAGGACCACTGGACGGTGCCCGCGCCGAACACCAGCGAGCCGCTGGGGTGCCGGTAGTAGGTGATCGCGTGCGTCTCGGTGCCGGAGCCGTACGCGTCACCCCAGTTCTTCAGCACGTAGGGGCCGTTGAGCTGGACCGTGGTCCGCGACATCCGCGCCACGCCCGGCGGCTGGCGCCCGTTGTCCGGGACCGTGTTCCACTCGTAGCCGAGGGTGCCGGGCCGGAAGGTGTAGGTGGCGCCGGCGGCCATGGACTGCAACGAGGTGTGCCGCCAGAGGCGCATCCTGCCGTAGGCGGCGGGCACCCGGAGGGAGTCCTCGCGGCGGCCGTTGACGGTGAAGATGTTGCCCAGCAACGCGTTCTCCGGGCGGCCGCCGTCCTGCGGCGGGCTGTGGCGCGGGTCGCGCCAGGTGCCGGTCCAGTCGTCCGACCCGTCGTCCTGACCGTTCTTGGTCTCCTTGAAGCAGGCCACCGTGCGCCAGTTCGTGCCGGAGCCGTCGATGGAGGGTTCCCACCGGGTCTTCCAGAAGACCTCGTTGGCGGTCAGGAACGCCAGGTGCACACCGGCGTCACGGGCGGCCTCCACGTTCGCCCGCTGCTCGTCGGACCAGTACTCGTCGTGTCCCACCGCCATGAACACCCGGTGGTTCCTGATCAGGTGACCGCGGCGGGCCGAGTCCACGTCGGTGGTGTAGCTGACGTCGTAGCCGTTGCGCTCCAGGAACCGCAGCATCGGGTACTCGGCGTTGAAGATGAAGTTCTCCTCGCCGTCGCCGCCGGTGTAGGGCCGGTTGTAGCTCACCTCGTACGCCTGGCCACCCGCACCGGGGCCGTCGCCGAAGTAGAGGCTGTTGCCGCCGTAGCGGTTGTAGGCCACCCACGTGGCGTCCGAGGTCTGGAACAGGACCTTCGAGGTGCTGCTGTCGTCGCGCACCACGAACGCGATCTCGTTCTCCGCGCCGGTGTCGTCGCGGCGCATCCGCGCGTAGTACACGCCGGACACGGCGTCCGCGGGCACGTCCCAGCTCAACGACACGTCCCAGTTGCCGCAGTCGATCAACGCCGTCACGGCCTGGCGCAGGCAGGCGGGCTGCTGCTGCGCGGAGTTCCGCGACACCGACCCGACGAGCCGCGCGCCCTTGCCCGCGTAGTAGCCCAGGCGGTGGACGTCCAGGCGGTAGGAGGAGGCGCCGGTGAGCACCTTGAAGTCGACCCGGCCGCCGGGCGCCGCGCTGATGTCGGTCGAGTACCCCACGATCGACGGGTCCCGGTAGACCACCTGCCAGTCGTCGGTCCCCGGTCTGGTGTTCTCGCACGCCACCCGGTTCACCACCGGCGCGTCGCACGGCGCGGCCGCGGCGAACCGCGGCACGACGCCGTTGACCGCCACCACCAACCCCGCCGTCGACACCAGCACGACGAACAGGCGCAACAACTTCATCGTCGCCAAGACAGGCCACCCCTCTGACGCCACCGGTGGTTCACGATTCGAGCGCCGTCGTCTTCGGCGGGAATTCGCCACCACGGGAGTCGAGCGGGGGACATCGCCCGTTACCCGCCTTGAACAGCTCCGCCCGTTCGCCTCGTCCACCGCACCGCGACCGGACGTCGTTGCTGTGCCGAACAGCGCATCGACCCTATTTCGGCGGTCAGACCAGGCTCGGGTTGACCCGGGCGAACCCCTCCTGGCGCTGATAGGGGAAATAGGGATAGGGAGCGGTTCGCGCGCTCACCGCGTCGAGGGTGGCGAGCTGGTCCGGGCCGAGTTCCCAGCCGACCGCGCCGAGGTTGTCGCGCAGCTGCGCGCCGTTGCGCGCGCCGATGATGACCGAGGCGACGGTCGGCCGGGTGAGCAGCCAGTTGAGGGCGACCTGCGGCACGGTCCGGCCGGTCTCCGCCGCGATCTCGACGAGCGCGTCGACCACGTCGTACAGCAGCTCCTGGTCCACGGGCGGGCCGTGGTCGGCGGTGGCGTGCAGGCGGCTCCGCGCGGGCAGCGGTCGCCCGCGGCGCACCTCGCCGGTGAGCCGCCCCCAGCCGAGCGGGCTCCACACGAGGGCGCCGACGCCCTGGTCGTGCCCGAGCGGCATCAGCTCCCACTCGTAGTCGCGGCCGACGAGGGAGTAGTAGACCTGGTGGGCGACGTAGCGCGGGTGGTGGCGCCGCTCCGCGACCGCCAACGACTTCATCAGCTGCCAGCCGGAGAAGTTGGACACGCCGAGGTAGCGGACCTTGCCCGCCCGGACCAGGCCGTGGAGCGCGTCCAGGACCTCCTCGACGGGCGTGCCCGCGTCGAACGCGTGCAGCTGGAACAGGTCGACGTGGTCGGTGCCGAGGCGGCGCAACGCGTCCTCGCACGCCTTGATCAGCCGGGACCGCGACGAGCCCGCGTCGTTGGGCCCGTCGCCGGTGGGCAGGGTCGCCTTCGTGGACAGGAGCACCCGGTCCCGGCGTCCCCTGATCGCCGCGCCGAGCACCTCCTCCGACGCGCCATCGGAGTACACGTCGGCGGTGTCGAACAGGGTCACCCCCGCGTCGAGGCAGAGGTCGACCAGCTCGCGCGCCTCCGCCACGTCGGTGTCGCCCCACGCGCCGAACAGCGGGCCGCGCCCGCCGAAGGTGCCCGCGCCGAGACTGAGCACGGGCACCTGGAGCCCGGAGGCCCCCAGCCGTCGGTGTTCCATGACGCCTCCTCATTAAAGGTACTGTGGTGCCGTTAACGTAGCACACTAAAGGAACTGGAGTCCCGTTATGACCCAGGCACGACCGGGCGGGCGGTCCGCCCGGGTGCGGGCGCAGGTGCTCCGGGCCACCGGGGACGTCCTGGCCGAGCAGGGGTTCGCCCACCTCGACCTGGCCGACGTCGCCCGCCGCGCGGACGTCGGCAAGACCACGGTGTACCGGCGCTGGGGCACCCCGACCGCGCTCGTGGCCGACCTGCTGCTCGACATGGCCGAGCAGTCCTCGCCGCGCACCGACACCGGCGACCTGCTGGAGGACCTGAGGGCCAACGCCCGGCTCGTCCACCGCACGCTCACCGACCCCCGGCAGGGCTCGCTGTTCCAGTCGGTCATCGCCGCCGCCACCTGCGACGGCCAGGCCGCCACCGCCCTGCACGGCTTCTACGCCACCCGCGTGGCCGAGTGGGCGCCGTGCGTGGAGCAGGCCGTCGCGCGGGGCGAGGCGCCGCCGGGCACGGACGCCCACGCGGTGATCCGGGCCGTCTCCGCGCCGCTCTACTACCACCTCCTCACCACGGGAGGCCTGGACGGAGCACTGGCCGACCAGGCCGCCGAAGCTGCCGCGGTCGCCGCCCGCGCGGGCGTGTACGTACGTCCGTGAGAATCGCACCAGGGACAGAACACGGGACAAAAAAGCCGGGGAACACCCCGTGACGTGGACTGGAAAGCGCGCCGAAATTCCCGTCTCCCTGCGCGCAACCGCCATTTGCTGGTACATGTTGGGACAAGGGCGTCCGCAGGGGGCGTGACCGCCCTGCTCCCGCCTTGAACGGGAGCACTTCTCACGGACTCGGGGGGGTCTATGAAACAGCACGGCCGCAACAGCTTCTTCGTCGTCGGCGAAGGGGTGATCGAATTCGACCGCGACGGCAACGCGCTCACGCGCCGACCGGCCGCGGTCGAGGAACTGCGCCGGTTCCGGTTCTCCCGGTTGGGGCCGGAGGGCGCGCAGCTCGACGAGGGGACCAGGGTGGCGCTGGCCGACGCGATGACCGCGGCGGGCGCGCAGCCGGAGTCCGCGGACCCGCCGGTCCCGGCGGGTTTCACCTACCTCGGCCAGTTCGTCGACCACGACCTGACCATGGACCGGACCGAAACGCAGCTGGGCGAGGACGTGACCCTGGACGAGCTGGTGCAGGGCCGCTCGCCGGCCCTGGACCTCGACTCGCTCTACGGGCGCGGTCCGGACGACCACGCGGACCGGGTGTACTACGCCGCCGACCGGGTCAAGCTGAAGGTCGGCACGACGTCGCCCGCGAGCGGCCCGCCCGGCGACCAGCAGGTCACCCTGCCGATGGAGGGCTTCGACCTGCCGCGGTTCGGGCAGACCGGCCTGACCGAGGAGGAGCGCAGGCGCCCGCTGATCCCGGACCCGCGCAACGACGAGAACCTGGCCGTGGCGCAGACGCACCTGGCGTTCATCAGGTTCCACAACCAGGTCGTCGACGAGCTGGCGCTGCGCGGCCTGACCGGCAGGCGGCTGTTCGAGGCGGCGCGCGGCCAGGTGGTGCGGCACTACCAGTGGTTGCTGCGCCACGACTTCCTGCCCCGCGTCGTGGACCCCGCGATCGTGGACGACGTGTTCACCAACGGCAGGCGGTTCTTCGAGGCGCCCCGCCGCGGCAGGCCGGTGGGGCCGCACCCGACGATGCCGCTGGAGTTCGCGGTGGCCGCGTACCGGTTGGGCCACAGCATGATCCGGTCGGAGTACGAGTGGAACCGGGTGTTCAACACGGGCACCGGCATCCCGGGGACGCTGTTCCTCCTGTTCGCGTTCAGCGGCACCTCCGGCAACTTCGACGGCGGGTCGTCGCTGGCGGACCTGGACGACCCGCACCACGAGAGCGTCGACGCGCTGCCCACCAACTGGATCGCCGACTTCCGCAGGCTGTACGACTTCGCCGAGGTCGACCGGCCGGACCTGGCGCCGCCCGCGGGCGGCGGCAACGCGGCCATGCGGATCGACTCCCTGCTGGTGGACCCGCTGGACCAGCTGCCGGCGGGCACCTTCGGCGGTCGCGGCGCGCCGGTCGACGACGTCCAGCGCAACCTGGCCTTCCGCAACCTCACGCGGGCGGGCATGGTCCGGCTGGCGAGCGGGCAGCAGATGGCGGAGCTGCTGTGCGTCGACCCGTTGACCGAGGAGCAGGTCCTGGTCGGGAACGGGGGCGCGTCCCTGGACCAGCTCACCGACGAGCAGAGGGCCGCGGTCGCCGCCGCGACCCCGCTGTGGTTCTACGCCCTGCGGGAGGCGGAGTTCAACGGCGGCCGGCTCGGGCCGGTCGGCGGCCGGGTCGTCGCCGAGGTGTTCCACCGGGCGATGGAGGGCAGCCGGACGTCGATCGTGCGCGAGCCGTCGTGGCGGCCCGTGCTCGGTCCCGACCGGCGGACGTTCCGCATGACGGACCTCCTGCTCTTCGCCTTCGAGGGCAAGGCGGACCTGCTCAACCCGTTGGGCGACTGACGGTCCCGGGGGTGCGCGGCGCACGTGCCGCGCACCCCCGGCGCGGCGCGGCCCGGGAGGGCGGCGCACCCGGACGGGTGCGGTCCGCCGGCGGCCTCACGTCCTTGTCGGTGGTTGCCGGTAGCGTGCGCGCCGTGGACGTTGAGGAACGGATCCGGGAACTTGCCGACCAGGTCGTGGTGCTGCGCGACGCGTACTACCGGGGTTCGCCACTGGTGGCGGACGCCGAGTACGACGCGATCGAGGACGAGCTGCGTGGGCTGATCGAGGCGAACCCGGGGCTGGCTCCCGACCCCAACCCGCTGGAGCAGGTGGGCGCGCCCGCGGTGCTGCACGCGCCGGTCCGGCACTCGCGCCCGATGCTGTCGCTGGAGAAGGCGACCAGGCCCGAGCAGGTGGAGGCGTTCTTCGGCCGCTTCCCCGGCCAGCCGGTGGTGGTGATGCCGAAGCTGGACGGGCTGTCGCTGTCGCTGGTCTACGAGGGCGGGCGGCTGGCGCGGGCGGTCACCCGCGGGGACGGTTCCACGGGCGACGACGTGACGCCGCTGGTGCGG
Source organism: Saccharothrix xinjiangensis (assembly GCF_039527585.1). NCBI lineage: Bacteria > Bacillati > Actinomycetota > Actinomycetes > Pseudonocardiales > Pseudonocardiaceae > Saccharothrix > Saccharothrix xinjiangensis. The sequence continues at coordinate 102,181 of NZ_BAAAKE010000017.1, forward strand.
GCGCTGGCGGACGGCGTGCCCGACCGGGTCGACGCGCCGGGCCGGGTGGAGGTGCGCGGCGAGGCGGTGATGCTGCGGTCCACCTTCGCCGCCTACAACACCGCGCACCCGGACAAGCCGCTGATCAACCCGCGCAACGCGGCCGCGGGCACGTTGCGGGCCAAGGACCCGGCCACGGTCGCCGGTCGGCGGCTCCAGTTCTTCGCCTTCGACCTGGACACCTCCGAGGGCGGCGCGGCGGCCGACCTGGAGCAGGGCCTGCGCGCGCTCGGGTTCGACGTCGCCGACATGCGGCACTGCGACACCCCGGCGGCGGCGCAGGAGGTGATCGGCGGGATCGAGGCGCGGCGCAACGACCTGGACTACGACCTCGACGGCGCGGTGCTGCGGCTGGCCAACCGGGACGCCTACGCGGCCGCCGGGACGCGGTCGAACTCGCCGCGCGGCGCGCTGGCCTACAAGTTCGCCGCCGAGGAGAAGACCACCGTGCTGTCCGATGTGGTCTGGGACGTCGGCAAGACGGGCAAGATCGCCCCGGTCGCGCACCTGGAGCCGGTGTTCGTCGGCGGCACCACGGTGACCCGCGCGACGCTGGCCAACCAGGAGGTGATCCGGGCGCGCGGCATCAGGATCGGCGACACCGTGCTGGTCCGCCGGGCCGGCGACGTGATCCCGTTCGTGGCGGGCGTGCTGGACGAGTCCAAGCGCACCGGCGAGGAGCGGGAGATCGTGCCGCCGGCGGCGTGCCCGTCGTGCGGGCACGGGCTGACCGAGCAGGGCAACAGCCGCGAGCTGTTCTGCACCAACGTGGCCTGCCCGGCGCAGACCGTGCGCCGGCTGGTGCACTGGGCGTCGCGGGCGGCGGCGGACATCGAGGCCGTCGGTCCGGTGTGGATCGAACGCCTCGCCGAAGCCGGGCTGCTGGAGAACCCGTCGGACTTCTACTCCCTGACCCGGGAACAACTCCTGGAGTTCGAGCGGATCGGCGAGACCTCGGCCACGCGCATGATCGACTCGATCGCCGCCGGCCGCGCCGTCGGCCTGCGCCGGGCGCTGATCGGGTTCGCGATCCCGATGGCGTCGGAGGGCACGGCGGCCCGGCTGTGCCGCGCCGGGTTCGGCTCGCTGGAGGAGGTCGCCGACGCGGGCGAGGAACGCCTCGTGGCCGTCGAGGACATCGGCCCGAAGGTCGCCGCCTCCCTGATCGAGCACCTCACCCGGCTGCGCCCCGAGCTGGACCGGCTGCGGCGGGCCGGCGTCTCCCTGGACGTGCGGGAGGAGGACCTGCCGCCCGTCGTCGCCTCGGACGCGCCGCTGGCCGGCAAGACCGTGGTGGTCACGGGCTCGATCAGCGACCCGCGCTCCGGCGAGAAGGTGCCCCGCCCCACCTTCCAGCGGCTGTGCCAGAAGGCGGGCGCGACCACCGCGTCCTCGGTCTCCGCGAACACCGACTACCTGATCACCGGGGCCGACGTGGGCGCGAACAAGACCGCGAAGGCCGAGAAGCTCGGGGTCGAGGTCGTGGACCAGGGCGAGATCTGGAAGCAGCTCATCGCGGCCGGGATCGCCTAGCGCTCCGGCCGGGCTTCGCGGTCCTGGCCAGTCGAGCTTCGCGATCCCAGTCGGGCCTCACGATCCCCGGTCGATCGGGGGTCGGTGGGCGCGGGTGCGCCCACCGGTCGGTCGTGGTCGGCCCCGCCCGGCCCGGCGGCCACGCGGATCCGCGTGGCCGCCGGGCCGATCACCGGGTCAGTTGCTCCAGGTGTAGCCGTTCGTCCCGACGTGGCCGTTGCTCCACGTGAACCCGTTGCTCCACGTGAAGCCGTCCGTCGACGCGGCCCCGGCCGGAGCCGCCGTCGCGGTGGCGGGCGCGGCGAGCGCGACCGCGCCGAGCGCGAGCGCGAGAACCGGCAGCGTTCGCAGGATCCTTGTCATGGCGCTTCCTCCTCGATCCGATGAATCGCCTGGTGAGCGCGAAGTCCGTCCAGTCTGGCAGAGCGGGGGCGCCGGAACGGCGGTCGATCGGGACCCGATGCACCGGCGCCGGCTCACGGCGCGACCCGGACGCCGTCGCTGTCGTTGTCGGACAGGAACAGCGCGAGTGCCCGGCCCTCCTCGACGACGGCGTCGCGGTCATCGCCCGACAGGCCGCGCAGCGGCGTGACGACCACCGCGCCCGCCTCGGTGGTCCAGGTCGCGGCGACCCGTCCGTCGACCAGGACGACGCGCGCGCCGGCGACCGACAGGCCCCGGTCGGCGTCGTCGATGATCCGGCCGCGGTCGTGGTAGCCGAGGATCGCGTTGTCGAACGCGGGCAGGAACCGCACCGGCGCGGGCGTGTCGGGGTCGGGGCGCGGGGCGTCGGGCAGGTCCAGCAGTTCCCGGCCGCGCTCGTCGCGGAAGGAGACCAGCTCCTCCCGCACCGCGGCCACCGCCGCCGGCAGGCCGGTCAGCCCGCTCCACGCGCGCAGGTCGGCCGTCGCGGCGGGGCCGAACGCGGCCAGGTAGCGCCGCACCAGCGCGCGGCCGACCGGGTCCGAGCCGTCGGGGGCCGGCGGGTCGACCTCGCGCCCCAGCCACGAGGAGAGCGGCACGGTGCGGACACCCGCCTTCGCCCGCCACAGCCCGCGCGGCGGCAGCTGCACCACCGGGATGAGGGCGGCGACCAGCATCTCCCCCAGCGCCCGCGGTCCCGACGCGGGCCGGCGCGCGGCGACCGCGCGCACGAGTTCGGCCGCGGAGCGGGGTTCGCCGTCCGCCATCACCGCCCGGCCCGCCGCCGCCAGCTCGTCGAGGTCCACCCCGGCCAGCTCGTCGCGGTAGGTGCCGAGCACCCGTTGGCGCAGCATGGTGTCGTGGCGCGCCCGCCACGCCAGGACGTCCTCGGCGGTGACGAGGTGGACGGTGCGGCGCATGAGGTGGGTCCGCACCACGCGCCTGCCGGTCAGCAGGTCGTCGAGCGCGGCCGGGTCGAAGGCGCGGAGCCGCGACCAGAGCCCGGTGAACGGCTCCTGCGGTTCCTGCGCCTGGAGTCCGCACAGGTGCGCGACGGCGTCGACGACCGGCAGGTCGGCGCGGTCGAGCAGCAGCTGCCGGGCGAGGGTCGCGCGGTTGAGCGCCCGGCTGTCCAGGACCGTCACCGGTTCGCACCCCCGTGGTCGGTGTTCCCGTGGTCGGTGTTCCCGGGCCACCCCGGTTCGTTCGCCCTCACGGTGAGGCGTTCCCTCCCGCTCTCCGCGCCGCTCAGCCCGACCTCCGCCCGTCGAGGGCCTCGCGCAGGGCCTTCGCGTGCCCGGCGTGGTGCGCGGTCTCGGTGATGACGTGCACCAGCGCCCAGCGCACGCTGTGCGACGTCCCCGGCTCCTGCCAGGGCGCGTCCGGCAGGAGGTACGTCGTCGACAGGTCGGGCAGGGAGGCGATGATTTCCTCGCTGCGGGCGGCGACCTGCTCGTAGCGGGCGAGGATCCCGGACAGCGCCTCGCCGGGCCGGAGCCGGAACTCCGCCTGGTGGTCGACCATCCATTGCGGGACCTCGCGCGCGGTGCCGGCCATGATGTCGTCCCAGGTGACTCCGTCGGGCAGGTCGAAGTTCATCCCCCGCGGCCCCTCTGCCGCGAACCGCAGCCACGACTCCTCCACGGATGTGACGTGCTTGACCAGCCCGCCGAGGCACAGCGCGCTGACCGTGGGCCGTTCGCCGGCCTGCTCGTCGCTGAGCCCTTCGGTGGTCTTGATCAAGGCGGATCGCGCGGCCGCGAGCGCGGAGAGCAGGTCGGCGCGCTCGGCGTCCGGGATCGCGGTGGACGTGGTGGACGTGGTGGACGTGGTGGTCACGGTGTTCGGCACGGGACCACGGTCGCAGGTAAAGCGGTCAGTTCGTGTCCTCTTTGAGGAACGTGGCGGCCCGAGCGGTGACGGCCCGGCGTCGTCGGCGCGGTCGAGGACCACCACCGGGAGCAACGGCTTCACCGGACCGCCCGACAGCTGCGGCCTCGTCGGACCACCCACGACCAGCGGCTTCACCGGACCACCTCCGCCTCGGGCGCGGCGAGGTCGGCCCGGGTGGGCAGCCCCTCCCAGTCGCCGGTCGCCCCGACCACGAAGCCGCCCAGCGCGTTGCCGGTCCGCAGGCACCGCTCGACGTCCGCGCCGGCGACCAGCTCGGACAGGTAGCCGCCGGCGAAGGCGTCACCCGCCCCGACCGCGTCCACCACCCGCGCGGGCCTGGTCGGCGCGTGCCGGGTGCGACCCGCGTGGCGGGCCAGGGCGATGGCGACGTTGGACTCCGCTCCCCCGATGCCCGGCACGGCCCGCGCCGCGCCCCGGCCGGAGGCGGGCACGGTCAGCAGCGCCATGGTCTCGCCCGGGGTGATCACGCCGCTCACGCCGCGCCACCCAGCCTGATCAGCACCTTGCCGCCGCCGGGGCCGGCCGCGCGTTCGAGGGCGGCCACGCCGTCGGCCAGGTCGAACTCGCCGCTGACGAGCGGCGCCAGGTCGAGGCCGGCGCCCAGCGCGCGGACGGCGTCGGTGACCTCGTCGACGAACCGGTAGGAGCCGACCCAGGTGATCTCGCGGGTGACCAGGTCGCCCAGCACGGCCCGCGCCGAGCCGCCGGGCAGGTTGCCCACCTGCACCAGCGTGCCGCCGCGGGCGGTGGCGCGCAGGACCGGTCCGAGCGCGGCGGGGACGCCGGAGGCCTCGAACACCACCTCGACGTCCTCGGGCAGCGCGTCGCCCGAGCCGAGGTCGCGCGCCTCGTCCGCGCCCAGCGCGCGGGCCACCGCGAGGGGTTCGGGCGCGATGTCGGCCACCACGACCCGCGCCGCGCCCGCCGACCTGGCCGCCGCGACGACGAGGCAGCCGATCGGGCCCGCGCCGTTGACCAGCACGGTGCGGCCGGCCACCTCGCCCGCGCGGCGCACGGCGTGCAGCGCGACCGCCAGGGGTTCGGCGAGCGCGCCCAGGCGGGTGCCGACGCCGGCGGGCAGCACGCGGACCTGGTCGGCGCGCACCGCGACGAGGTCGGCGAAACCGCCGTCGGTGTGCGGGTCGAACGCGGCGGAACCGAGGTAGCGGACGCGGGTGTTGAGGTTGTCCCGCCCGGCCAGGCGCTCGGGCAGGTCGCCCTCCGGCGTGGCGGGGTGGACGGTCACGGGGGTTCCGGGTTCGACCCCGGTGACGCCGGGGCCGAGGGCGGCGACGCGACCGGCGACCTCGTGGCCGAGGACCAGCGGCCGGCGCAGCACGGCGGTGCCGGACGCGCCGTGCCTCCAGTAGGCGAGGTCCGACCCGCAGACGCCGCCCCACTCGACGGCGACGAGCACCTGGCCGGGTCCCGCGACCGGGTCCGGGCGTTCGTCCACCCGCACGTCTCCCGGGCCGTGCACGACGAGCGCCCTCATGCGGCGTCCTCCAACCGGACCAGGTCGCGGCCCCGCGTCTCGGGCGAGAGCAGGGTGGCGACGAGCGTGATGAGCGAGTAGGCCATGAGCATCGCGGCGATGGGCCACCAGTGGCCGGTCACGGCGGTCAGCGTGGCTGCCAGCACGGGGCCGATGGCGGTGGCGAGGATGCCGCCGACCTCCTTGGCCAGGGCGAGCTGGGTGAAGCGGTTGCGCGCGCCGAACAGCTCGGCCATGGCGACGCTCTCCAGGGAGAACAGGCCCAGCACGGAGAGGTTGAGGCCGAGGACCATGGCGACCACGACGGCGACGGTGCTGCCGCTGGTGATCATCAGCATCATGGGGAAGGCGAAGGCGATCGAGGCGGCGGTCAGCGCGAGGTAGACGGGCCGGCGGCCGAAGCGGTCGCCGAGCAGGCCCACCAGCGGCACGGTGGCGAAGCCGAGGATCGAGCCGTAGACGATGGCCGAGGTGGGCACGGTGCGGTCGATCAGCAGCGTGCCGGCGGTGTAGCCGACGAGGAACGTCTGCACCAGGCCGGAGTTGCCCGCCTGCCCGAACCGCAGGCCGAGGGCGAGGAAGAAAGCCTTGCCCTTGCGCTGCTTGAGGCCCGCTTCGAGGGTGTTGCTCTTCGCGACCTCCTCGCGGGACAGCGCCACGCCGTCCACGACGTCCGCGCGCTCCTCGAAGACGGGGCTCTCCTTGAGGTTGCGGCGCATCCACACCGCGAAGACCATCAGCACGAAGCTGAGCAGGAACGGCAGCCGCCAGCCCCAGGAGACCAGCTGCTCCTCGGACAGCACCGCGATGAGCACCGCCCACAGGCCGGACGCGGCGAGCGTGCCGGAGTTGGTGCCCAGCGACACCAGCGAGGCGACGAGGCCGCGGCGGCGGACCGGCGCGTACTCGGCGAGCATGACGGTGGCGCCCGCGATCTCCGCGCCCGCGCCGAAGCCCTGGACCAGGCGCAGCACCACCAGCATGATCGGCGCGAGGATGCCGACGGTCTGGTAGGTGGGCAGCGCGCCGATGAGCGTGGTGGACGCGCCCATGAGGGCGATGGTGATGAACAGGACCTTCTTGCGGCCGATGCGGTCGCCCATCCGGCCGAAGTAGACCGCGCCCACCAGGCGGGCCACGTAGCCGACGCCGTAGGTGGCCATGGCGGCGATCAGGCCGATCGCGGGGCTGACGTCCGGGAAGAAGATCTTGTTGAAGACGATCGCGGCGGCCAGCGAGTAGAGCTGGAAGTCCATGAACTCCATGGCCGTGCCCAGCCAGCCGGACACGGCGGCCCGGGTGAGGTCGCGGGTGGTGCGGTTCGCCGGGCGTGGCGCCGTGGTGGGGGTGCCCGTCATCCTGTGCTCCGTTGCTGGGGTGGGCGGTGGGGTGCGGTCAGAACTCGATGCGGCCGGCGCGCAGCGCGGGCAGGTGGGCGGCGACCGAGGAGGTGAGGTCCGCGCGGTCGGCCAGGTCGGGCGCGCCGACCAGGCGCAGCAGCGCCCCGACGAGGTCGGCCGGTGCGAGCCGGTCGTGCCACGGGCCGGCCAGCCGGTCCGCGAGGGGGTCGGTGGCGCCGGTCGCCGGTCCGTCGTCGCCGGGCCGGGTCGAGGCGACCCAGCCGGCGAGGGCCAGTTCCAGCAGCGGGGCGCGGTCGAGGGCGCGCAGCGGGTCGAACCAGCGCTCGGGGACCTTCAGCGAGCCGTCCGAGCCGATCTGCCGCAGCTCGTGGCGCATGGCCGGGTTGCCGAAGCGGCGCACCAGCTCGTCGACGTAGGCGGTCGGCTCCGGGCCGCCGGGCGGCAGCGTGGCCGCGACCTCGGCGCCGAACGCCCGCACGAACCGCTCGCCCCACCGGGTGTGCAGGACCTCGCGGACGGTGGCGCAGCCCGCCGCCGCGCCGAGGTAGGCCAGGGCGGAGTGGCAGCCGTTGAGCAGCCGCAGCTTGGTCAGCTGGTAGGGGGCGACGTCGGCGACCAGCAGCGCGCCGTCGCGCTCCCACGCCGGCCGGGCGGCGGCGAAGCGGTCCTGGAGCACCCACTGGCGGTAGGGCTCGCCGGCCACGGCCGCCGCGTCGCGCAGGCCCAGCGCGTCGGCGGCGACGCGCTCGTCGGCGTCCGAGGTGGCCGGGACGATGCGGTCCACCACGGTGGACGGGAACGCGGCCGACTCGTCCAGCCAGCGCAGCACGCGGTCCCGGTCCGGCCACGGCGAGGCCTCGACGTAACCGCGGACCACGCCGCGCAGCACGTCGCCGTTGCCCGCGGTGTTGTCGCACGACACCACGGAGATCGGCGCGCCGCCGGCGCGGGCGCGGGCGGCGAGGCCGTGCGCCAGGCGGCCGACGGCGGTGGCGGGCCGGTCGGCGGCGAGGTCGGCGGCGATGGCGGGCGCGGCGGTGTCCAGCCCGGTCGTGCCAGGTCGGCGGTGGTAGGCCTTCTCGGTGACCGTCAGGGTCACGACCGTCGTCGTGGGCGCCGCGAGCAGCGCGGTCACCTCGTCGGCGTCGTCACCGCCGTGCAGGGCGCGTACGAGGGAGCCGACGACGCGCACGCGCGGGCCGCCGGGTTCGCGGTCGGTCACCGAGTACAGCCGGTCCTGCTCGCGCAGGGCGGTCACGACGTGCCGGGAGTTCGAGGCGACGGCGGCGATGCCCCACGGCTCGCCGGTCCGGGCGGCCGCGTTCTCGGTGTAGACGGCCTGGTGGGCCCGGTGGAACGCGCCCAACCCGAGGTGCACGACCCTCGCTTCGAGGTCGCGCGGGTCCACGGCGGGCCGCAGGGCCGCGGGCAGGCGCGCGGCGGTGGCGCCGGTGAGCCGGTCCACGGCGGTCACCAGTCGTGGACCGAGCCGTCGAGGCGGCGGGCCACGGGCAGGTAGCGGGGCTCGTAGGGGAACCCGGCCGCGGCCTCGTCGTCGTACTCGACGCCGAGCCCCGGTTCCTCGGAGGGGTGCAGCATCCCGTCGGCGAACCGGACGCCGGTGCGGAACACCTCGTCCACGCCGTCGACGTGGCCCATGTGCTCCTGGATGCCGAAGTTCGGCACCGCCAGGTCGACGTGGACCGCGGCGGCCATGCTGACCGGTGACAGGTCGCCCGCGCCGTGGGACCCGGTGCGCACCTGGTAGAGCGCGGCGAGGTCGAAGATCCGGCGCAGGTGCGTGATGCCGCCCGCGTGCACGACGGTGGTCCGCACGTAGTCGATCAGCTGCTCGGTGATCAGGTGCTGCACGTCCCAGATGGAGCTGAGGTTCTCCCCCACGGCGATGGGCGTGGTGGTGTGCTGCCGGATGAGGCGGAACGCCTCCTGGTTCTCCGCCGGCGTCGGGTCCTCCATCCAGAACAGCCGCAGGTCCTCGACGGCCTTGCCGAACCTGGCGGCCTCGATCGGGCTCAGCCGGTGGTGCACGTCGTGCAGCAGGTGGAAGCCGAACCCGAACCGCTCGCGGACCGCGGCGAGGTAGGTCGGCGCGAAGTCCAGGTAGGCCTCGGTGCTCCACGGCTGCTCGTCGGGCAGCGCGGACGCGGCGGGCTCGTAGACCTTGCCCTTGCGCACGCCGTAGGTGCCGCCGACCTCGGGCACGGCCGCCTGGGCGCGCACGGCCAGGTAGCCCTCGTCGAGGAAGCGGGCGACGTCGTCGAGCAGCTCGGCGGTGTCGTTGCCGCTGGCGTGCGCGTACACCATGACGCCGTCGCGGGAGCGCCCGCCGAGCAGCTGGTAGACGGGCAGGCCCGCGACCTTGCCCTTGATGTCCCACAGGGCGGTGTCGACGGCGGCGATGGCGGTCATGGTGACGGGGCCGCGCCGCCAGTAGGCGCCCCGGTAGAGGTACTGCCAGGTGTCCTCGACGCGGGCCGGGTCGCGGCCGATGAGCAGCGGCACGACGTGGTCGCGCAGGTAGGACGCGACGGCCAGCTCGCGGCCGTTGAGCGTGGCGTCGCCCAGGCCGGTCACCCCGTCGGACGTGGTGATCCGGAGGGTGACGAAGTTGCGGCCGGGTGAGGCGACGAGGACCTCGGCGCGCTCGATCGTGCTCACTGGCGGACTCCTCAACACTGGCGGACCGGTACTTGTATACAAGTACTCGTCGGTCAGCCTGTCAAGGACTCTATGATGGGCCTCGTGGTCAGAGCTGACGGGAAGAAGTCCAACCGCCGCGCGGTCTACGAGACGCTCCGGCGCAAGGTCCTGACCATGGAGCTGCCGCCCGGCTCCGCGCTGTCGGAGAACGAGCTGGCCGCCGCGCTCGGCGTGAGCCGCACCCCGGTGCGGGAGAGCCTCATCCTGCTGTCCGAGGAGGGCCTGGTGCAGGTCTTCCCCCAGGTGGGGTCGTTCGTGTCCCGGGTGGACCCGCAGAAGGTCGCCGACGCCCAGTTCCTGCGCGAGGCGGTCGAGCTGGCCTCGCTGGAGGACCTGCCCGCCGAGCTGGACCCGGACCTGGTGGCCGAGCTGGAGGACAACCTGGCGCGGCAGCGGCGACCCGACATCGACCGCGAGGAGTTCTTCGCGCTCGACGAGGCGTTCCACCACGGCCTGCTGCGCCTGAGCGGCCACGCCGACGCGTGGACCACCGTCGTGGCCGCCAAGGGCCACCTGGACCGGGCCCGGCGGCTCGGCCTGTACGACGCGCCGTCGCCCGTCGAGTTCGCCGGCCAGCACGTGGAGATCCTGCGGGCGGTGCGCGAGGGCGACACCGCCCTCGCCCGCCAGGCCATGCGGGCCCACCTGCGGGCGGTGTTCGAGGACGTGGAGCGCATCCGCGCCCGGTCGCCGGAGCTGTTCTCGTCCAACTCCGCGTCCCTGCCGACCCGGCGCAACGTCGTCGTGTGGGAGTGACCGCCGGCCGATCACCGGATCGCGCCCGCGATGCGCGCCGCGTCTCGTACCATCGGGGCCGGCGACCTCCTTGCGAAGGTGAGCGTGGGGCACTTCTTCTTCCTGGGCCACGCCCGGCTGGACAGCGGTGACCGGCTGGTCCGACGGTTCTTCGACGACCTGGGCGACGAGGTCGTGGTCGCCGCCGGCCTGCGGCACGAGGAGGAGGGGACGGCGGGGTTCCTCGACGTCGACCAGCCCACCGGGACGGCGTGGGCCGCGGCGATCGCGGACGCCATCGGCGCCTGCCGGGGTGTTCGTGCCGCTCTACTCGCCCTCCTGCTCCAAGAGCGAGGTGTCCGGGCAGGAGTGGCGCCTCTTCCAGCGCAGGCTGGAGCTGCACCGCCGCCGGACCGGGAAGTCGCCGGCCCGCATCCTGCCCGTCTGGTGCATCCCGCCCCACCAGCCGCCGACGACCGCGCACCTGCACGACACCCGGGACGAGTTCGACGACGACTACCGGCGCCACGGCCTCCGCTACTTCATGGAGCTGAAGGACAACGAGAGCCGCTACCAGGACTTCCTCCTCAGGTTCGCGCGGGAGGTGGTCGCCGCGGGCGACCCGACGCCGCCCCTGCTCGAAGGCGCCGTGCGGGACGTGCTGGACGCCTACGGCCCGACCTGGGAGGACTGGAGCCCGTTCCGCCCCGGGTGCCCGGACCCGGTGCTGCTGCGCGAAGCCTGCCCGGGCAACCGGGTGGAGGGCGACGCGCGCGGTTTCCGGCAGCACCTGCACACCGTCGAGGAGTTCGAGGACGTCCTGGTCCAGCTGCTGGTCGACATCCGGGCCCGCCTGGTCAACCGGGCCGCGGTCAACCGCCGCGTCAACGGCGGTCGCGCCACCCGCCCCGTCCTGACCGGCCCGGAGGGGTGAGCGCGGTGCCCGGCCGGATCGTCACCTCCTACTCCTACCAGGGCGGCACCGGCCGTTCGATGAGCCTGGCCAACACCGCCTGGGTGCCGGCCGCCAACGGCCTGCGCGTGCTGGTCGTGGACTGGGACCTCGAAGCGCCGGGCCTGCACCGCTGGTTCCACCCCTTCCTCCCCGACCCGGCGCTGGGCTCCTCGGTCGGGTTGATCGACCTGATCTGGGAGTTCGCCTCGGCCGCGGTGGACCCGGCGGCGACGCGGACGGTGCCCACCACGAGCGAGGCGGAGACCCGGGAGCTGCTGTCCCGGTTCCACCGCGCCGCGCGCGACGAGCCGGGCGGCCAGGCGAGCGGGACCGTCGTGCTCCTCCACCCCGCGGAGGGCGCCCGAGCCGCCCGCGTGCCCCACGGCCCGCCGCGCTACTCGGCGTACTCCGTCCTCGTGCTGAGGCTGACCAGGTACGGGATGCGGATGGTCCGGGCCGGCCTGGACCTGGTCAGCGGCGAGGTGACCACCGAGCAGCGCGGGTACTTCCGCTACGACTCGCTGGTCTCGGTCACCTCGTCGGCGCAGGTGGACGCCCGGGGCAACCCGGTCCGCACCCCCCACCTCGGCCTGGTCGACGGTGAGTCCTTCGACGTCGTCGTGGCCGGCGTGGCCGGCGCTCGCCCGGACGAGGACCCCGAGCGCCTGCTCGCGCTGGCGTTGGAGGTCTCCGGCGCCACCACCGCCTTGCCGGTCCTGGAACGCGCCGTGGCGGACGGCCGCCTCGGCGCCCCGCCGCGGATCGGTCAGGAATCGAGAAGCACCGGCCCCGACCCGCGCCTAGCGTGACGCGCGCGGGCGGGCTTCCCCTCTCGCGCACCCAGGAGCAACGCTGAGACCCCGACCCGGGCGATGCCCGCAGGCGACCCCGCCCGACAGATGGAGACACCGATGAGCACGGCCACCAGGACGAACGCGCAGTCGCCCGCGCCGCACGTCGCCGACAGCCACGAACTGATCCGCGTGCACGGCGCGCGCGTGAACAACCTCAAGGACATCAGCGTCGAGATCCCCAAGCGCAGGCTGACGGTGTTCACCGGCGTCTCGGGCTCGGGCAAGAGCTCCCTGGTGTTCGGCACGATCGCCGCGGAGTCGCAGCGGATGATCAACGAGACCTACAGCGCCTTCGTGCAGGGCTTCATGCCGACGCCGGCGCGGCCCGACGTCGACGTGCTCGAAGGGCTGACGACCGCGATCGTCATCGACCAGCAGCGGCTGGGCGGCGACCCCCGCTCCACCGTGGGCACCGCCACCGACGCCAACGCGATGCTGCGCATCCTGTTCAGCCGGCTCGGGCAGCCGCACATCGGCTCGCCCAACGCGTTCTCCTTCAACGTGGCCACGGTCCGGGCCAGCGGCGCGATCACCGTCGAGCGCGGCGCGGGCACCAAGGCCGTGAAGGCGACCTTCAACCGGCTCGGCGGCATGTGCACGCGCTGCGAGGGCCGGGGCGCCGTCTCCGACATCGACCTCGCCCAGCTCTACGACGACTCCAAGTCGATCGCCGAGGGCGCGTTCACCATCCCGGGCTGGAAGTCGGACAGCTGGTGGACGGTGCGGACCTACGCCGAGTCGGGCCTACTGGACCCGAACAAGCCGATCCGCGAGTTCACGAAGAAGGAGATGCGGGACTTCCTCCACCACGAGCCGGTCAAGGTGAAGGTGGAGGGCGTCAACCTCACCTACGAGGGGCTGATCCCCAAGATCCAGAAGTCGTTCCTGTCCAAGGACCGCGAGTCGATGCAGCCGCACGTCCGGGCGTTCGTCGACCGGGCGGTCACCTTCGCCACCTGCCCGGAGTGCGACGGCACCCGGCTCAACGAGCAGGCCCGCTCCTCGCGGATCGGCGAGATCTCCATCGCCGACGCCTGCCGGATGCAGATCAGCGACCTGGCCCGGTGGATCCGCGGCCTGGACGAGCCGTCGGTCGCGCCGCTGCTCGCCACCCTGGGGCGCACCCTCGACTCGTTCGTGGAGATCGGGCTGGGCTACCTCTCGCTCGACCGGCCCGCGGGCACGCTGTCGGGCGGCGAGGCGCAGCGCGTGAAGATGATCCGCCACCTGGGCTCCTCGCTGACCGACACCACCTACGTCTTCGACGAGCCGACCGCGGGCCTGCACCCCCACGACATCCAGCGGATGAACGAGCTGCTGCTGCGGTTGCGGGACAAGGGCAACACGGTGCTCGTCGTGGAGCACAAGCCGGAGGTGATCGCGATCGCCGACCACGTCGTGGACCTCGGTCCCGGCGCGGGCTCGGCGGGCGGCGAGATCTGCTTCGAGGGCGACGTCGAGGGGCTGCGGACCAGCGGCACGACCACGGGCCGCCACTTCGACGACCGCTCGTCCCTCAAGGGGTCGGTTCGGACGCCCACGGGCGAGCTGGAGATCCGCGGCGCGTCGACCCACAACCTGCGCGACGTCGACGTGGACGTCCCGCTCGGGGTGCTCTGCGTGGTCACCGGCGTCGCGGGCTCGGGCAAGAGCTCCCTGATCCACGGCTCCATCCCCGCCTCGGCGGGCGTCGTGTCGGTCGACCAGGCGCCCATCAAGGGCTCGCGGCGGAGCAACCCGGCGACGTACACGGGGCTGCTCGACCCGATCCGCAAGGCGTTCGCCAAGGCCAACGGGGTGAAGCCGGCGCTGTTCAGCGCCAACTCCGAGGGCGCCTGCCCGGGCTGCAACGGCGCGGGCGTCGTCTACACCGACCTGGCGATGATGGCCGGTGTCACCACCACGTGCGAGGAGTGCGAGGGCAGGCGGTTCGACGCCTCGGTGCTGGTGCACCACCTCGGTGGCCGCGACATCAGCGAGGTCCTCGCGATGTCGGTGACCGAGGCCGAGCGGTTCTTCGGCGAGGGCGAGGCGCGCACCCCCGCCGCGCACGCCGTCCTCACCCGGCTCGTCGACGTCGGCCTCGGCTACCTCAGCCTCGGCCAGCCGCTCACCACCCTGTCCGGCGGCGAGCGGCAGCGGCTCAAGCTGGCCACCCACATGGCCGACAAGGGCGGCGTCTACGTGCTCGACGAGCCGACCTCGGGCCTCCACCTCGCCGACGTCGAGCAGCTGCTCGGCCTGCTGGACCGGCTCGTCGACTCGGGCAAGTCGGTCATCGTCGTCGAGCACCACCAGGCGGTCATGGCCCACGCGGACTGGATCGTCGACCTGGGCCCCGGCGCGGGCCACGACGGCGGCCGGGTCGTCTTCGAGGGCACGCCCGCCGACCTGGTGGCGGCCCGCTCCACCCTCACCGGGCAGCACCTCGCGGACTACGTCGGCGCGTGACCGGGCGCGGCTCCTCCGCCCCGGCGTGGAGGAGCCGTGGAGGTCCGGTGGAGGTGTTGTGGCGACGACGGCGCACCCGCGCCGGCGGCGCTACGTTCGGCCGCCATGGAAACCGTGGACGTGCTCGTCGTCGGCGCGGGGCTCGCGGGCCTGGAAACGGCGCGCCTGCTCGCGCGGCAGGGCCTCGACGTGCTCGTGCGCGAGCGCCGCAGCAGCCTCGACGTCGGCATCCGCACCACCGGCATCTTCGTGCGGCGCACGCTGGAGGACTTCGCGCCGCCGCGGCGCCACCTGGGGCCGGCCGTGCGCCGCGTCCTGCTCTACCCGCCGTCGCTGCGCGCGCCGGTCGAGCTGGTCAGCCCCCGCGACGAGTTCCGCGTCGCCGACATGGCGGGCGTCTACGCGGAGGCCCTGGCCCGAGCCACCCGCGCCGGCGCACGGGTGCGCCTGGGCGCGCCCCACCCGTCGCCGGGGGTCAGGGCCCGCTTCACCATCGGCGCGGACGGCGCCCGTTCGACGGTCGCGCGCGAACTCGGCCTGGACGTCAACCGGCGCCTGACCACCGGCGTCGAGGAGGTCTTCCCGGTCGCCACCGCCTCGACCCCCGCGTTCCACTGCGTGCTCGACCCCGACCTGGCGCCCGGCTACCTGGCCTGGCTCGTCGACGACGGCCACCACGCGCACCTCGGCCTGGCCGGCCTGCCGCCCCGGCTCGCCGCTGCCCCGCCTGCTGCGCTCGTTCCGCGCCGCGTTCCCGGACGTGCCCGCGCCCGCGGGCCCGGTGCGCCGCCGCGGCGGCCCGATCCCCGTGGGCGGTGTGCTGCGCCGGATCGCCTGCCCGGACGGGTTGCTCGTCGGCGACGCGGCGGGGGCGGTGTCACCCCTGACGGCGGGCGGCCTGGACCCGTGCCTGCGCATGGCGGAGCCGGCCGCGACCGTCACCGCGGACTACCTGCGCACCGGTGACGCCTCGGTGCTGCGGCACTACGACGGCGCGGCGCTGCGCGCCCGGTTCCGCCTGCGGCTCCTGCTGCGCCGGGGCCTCTCCGGCGTGCGGAAGCCGAGCACGGTCGAGGCGGGCTTCGCGCTGCTGCGCACACCGCTCGGCCGGGCCGCCGCCGCGCGCCTCCTCTTCGGCGACGGCTCGTTCCCCGACACCAGGGTCGAACCGGTGACGGGGTGATCCCACCACCGGCGGTCCGCGCGGGACCCGTCGCTCCGCTCGCGACCGGCCGGGAAGCTGTCCGTTCCCTGTCGGCCACGCGCCCGGTAGTCGTACTCGCCTAGTCCTCGTGCCCGTGTTGCCCAAGATCGTTCGACCACTGAGAGCAAGGCTTCGGTCACGTTGACGGGCCACGTGGAAATGGGATTCTGATGGCGTGCAAGGCGCCGCGGGAACCTGGCAGGCCAACCACTTCCGACTGCTCCTGGTCGAGGACGACCACGAGCTCGTGGAGTTGCTCTCGGGTGCCCTGGGTGACGAGGGCTACGCCGTGGACGTCGCCACGGACGGGCAGCGCGGGCTGCACCTCGGCCTCACCCGCCCCTACGACGTCGTGGTCATCGACCGCGGGCTGCCCTCCCTCGACGGGCTCGACCTGCTGGTGCGGCTGCGCGCGAGTTCCGTGCGGGCGCGGGCGCTGATGCTCACCGCGCTGGGCACCGTGCACGACCGGATCGACGGCCTGGACGCGGGCGCGGACGACTACCTGGTGAAGCCGTTCGACCTGGACGAGCTGAGCGCGCGGCTGCGGGCGCTGTGCCGGCGCGCGCTGGAGGTGACCGACGTGCTGCGGATCGGCGCGGGGCACCTGGACGTGCGGCAGCGGGAGGTGGTGCTGCCCGGCGGCGGGCGGGTGCCGCTGACGGCCCGGGAGTTCGCGCTGCTGCGGGTGCTCGCGACCCACCCGAACACGGTGCACACTCGGGCAGCGTTGCGGCGGAGGGTCTTCCACGACGCGTCCGCTCCCTCCATCGTCGACACGTACGTGTACTACCTGCGGACCAAGGTCGACCGCTCGGTGGTGCACACGGTGCAGGGGCTCGGCTACCGCTTGGGGGCGTTGTGAGCCGTTCGTGGGCCGAGGCGGAACGCGCGGTCGTCCGGCGGACCCGCCTGCGGGTCAGCGTGCTGGTCGCCCTGGCGATCACCGCGCTGGTCGCGTTCGTCGGCGGCATCGCCTTCGCCGTGATGACGCACGCCCAGGACTCGCAGGTGGCGCGCGAGCTGCGGTACAGCGCCGCGTACGGGTCGCCGTCGACGCCACCGGGGTGCACCTGGCTGTTCACCCTCGTCGGCGACGTGCTCGACGACGGGGTGCTGCGGGTGCCCCGGGGGTTCCCGCTGCGCGGCGACCTCGACGCGGCGCGGGCGACGGGCCGGGAGATCGAGCGCGCCGTCGCGCGCAACGGCACCCGGTACCTGGTGCTCACGCGGCCGGGCGACGGCGACAGCGCGGTGCAGGCCGTGTTCGACACCCGCTACCAGCTCGCCGACCGGCGGCACCTGCTGCTGGCGCTGGCGGTCGCGGAGTTCTGCGGCCTGGTCGCGGCGGCGGTGACGGGGCTGCTGGTCGGCAGGCGCGCGGTCGCACCGCTGGCGGAGGCGCTGGCCAGGCAGCGGCGGTTCGTCACCGACGCGAGCCACGAGCTGCGGACGCCGATCGCGCGGGCGTACACGCGGGTGCAGCTGCTCGCGCGCCGAGCCGCGGCGGCCCACCTGCCCGACGACCACTGCGCCGGTCTCGACAAGCTCGCCGGCTCGATCCGCGGGCTCGGCGACGTGGTGGACGACCTGCTGCTGTCGGCGCGGCTGAGCGACCGGTCGGCGCGGCTCGACGGCCGGGCGGTCGACCTGGCCGCCGTGGCGGAGGCCGCGGTGGCGGCGGAGGCCGAGCGGGCGGCGGAACTGCGGATCGCGCTGGCCGTCCAGCGGCCCCCTGGCCCGCTGGTGGTGGCCGGTGTCGAGACCGCGCTGCGGCGCGCGGTCGACGAGCTGCTGGCGAACGCGGTGCGCCACACCCCGGCGGGCGGCCGGGTCGACGTGCGCCTCGGGCAGGGCCGGGACGGGTGCGTCGAGCTGACCGTTGCGGACACCGGCGAGGGGTTCGACCAGGCCGAGGCGGACCGGCTCTTCGACCGGTTCCACCGCGGACCGGGCGGACCCGGGGCGCCGGGCGGGACGAGCGGACCCGGGCGGTCGGGCGGGTCGGAGCGGCGCTTCGGGCTGGGGCTCGCGCTGCTGCGGGAGGTCGTGGCCGGCCACGGCGGCACGGTCGAGGCGAACGGCCACCCGGGCCAGGGCGCCCGGTTCACGCTGCGGCTGCCGGCCGCCGACCCCGTGCCCGGCCCCGCCCCCGTGCCCATCCCCGCTCCCGTGCCCGGAGTCGCCGTCGGGGGCGACGTCGTGCCGGGCCCCGGTCCGGAGGTCAGCACCGGGACCCGGTGACCAGGTCGGCGGCCAAGCGGACGTCGGCGTCCAGCGGTCGGTCGGGGTCCACGGGCGGGATCGCGTCGGCGAGGACGTCGAGCAGGGCGGCGCAGCGGGGCGCGGTGGGACGCCTGCCGCCCACGTGCACGGCCTGCCGCAGCCCGAGCGCGAGCGAGCCGCACAGCAGCCGCAGCAGCTCGGCGAGGTCGTGGGCGCGCAGCGCGGCCTGGGTGCCGAACGGCACGACGTCCTGGTTGTGCAGGTTGGTGGGCAGGCTCTGGGTGCCGGCGGGCACGGCGGCGCGGCGGATCTCGGCGACGAACGCGGTCGTGGCGAGCTGCACGCCCTGGAGCCCGTGCTGCTGCCCCGGGCCCGCGGCCAGCATCGGCGGCAGGCCGGTGTTGCGGGCCGGGTCGACGAGCAGGTCCAGCTGCCGCTCGACGAGGTTGCCCAGCGACGCGGTGACCGCGGCCAGCACGTCGGCGGCGATGGCGGCCGGTTGGCCGAAGAAGTTGCCGCCGTGCGCGACGAGGTCCTCCTCCGGGAAGAACAGCGGGTTGTCGCTGACGCCGCCCAGGTCCGCGGCCACCACGCCGTCGACGTAGCGCAGCGCGTCCTCGGCCGCGCCCAGCAGCTGCGGTGAGCACCGGATGCTGTAGGGCTCCTGGAGGGACCGGGTCCCGCTCGGCTCGGTGCCGGCGAGCGCGCCGCGCATCCGGTTGGCCACGGTGACCGCGCCGGGGTGCCCGTACGCCGCGATCAGGCGCGGGCCCAGGAAGCCCGGGTCGGCGCCGAGGACGTCCACGAGCAGGCAGGTGAGGTCCTGGGCGGCGCGGTGGGAGGCGCGCACGCTGTCGAGCGCGAGGGCGAGGGCGGCGGTCGTCACGGACGTGCCGTTGACCAGCGCCAGCGCGTCGCGGCCGTCGAGGGTGAGCGGGGTGAGCCCGGCGCGGCGCAGGGCCTCGTCGGCGGGCAGCCGCTCGCCGTCGAGGTAGGCGTGCCCGCGCCCGCGCAGCGCCTGGGTCGCGTAGGCCAGCGGGATGAGGTCGCCGCTCGCGCCGACCGAGCCGTACCGCGGCACCGCCGGCGCGAACGTGGTCGCGAACATCGCGGCGAGGCCGTCGACGACGTGCGGCGACACCCCGGAGAACCCCTGGGCCAGCGACCACGTCCGCACGAGCAGCGCGGCTCGGGCGATGTCGGCGGGCAGGTCGGGTCCCTGGCCCGCGCCGAGGTGCGCGAGGGTGTTGTCGCACTGGTCGGCCTCGTCCGCGCGGCCGGGGTAGCCGATCAGCGCGCCGAAGCCGGTCTTGGCGCCGTAGACGGGCCGGTCGTCGTCGGCGAGCACGGTGCGCAGGAACTCGCGGCCGCGGGCGAGCCGGTCCTGGACGTCGGGGCCGACGAGCACCGGGATCGGCCGTGCCGCACGATGGAGGTCGTCACCGCGCAGCGGCGCGCCGAGGTCCACGGGAGCGCCGGTCGCGGCGTCGGGGGTGGTCGTGGTCACCCCACGGAAGGTAGGCGGGCGATCTCAGAGAGTTCTGAGATCCACTCCGTAGCTTCCCGGGACATGGCGCACGACTACCTGATCATCGGGGCCGGGCCGGCGGGCCTCCAGCTCGCCGCCCTGCTGGAGCGCGACGGCCGCGACTGCGCCGTCCTCGAACGCGGCTCCGGGCCGGGCGAGTTCTTCACCCGCTACCCGAGGCACCGCACGCTGATCTCGATCAACAAGGTGCACACCGGGCACTCCGACCCGGAGCGGCGGCTGCGCGTGGACTGGAACTCGCTGCTGTCCGACGACCCCGAGCTGCTGTTCACCCGCTACAGCCCCCGGTACTTCCCCCACGCCGACGACATGGTCCGCTACCTGGCCGACTTCGCCGCGGCCACCGGGGTCCGGGCGCACTACGGCGTCGACGTCACCCGCATCTCCCGCGACGACGACGGCTTCGCCGTGGTCGACGACGGCGGCCGGACGTGGCGGGCCTCGCGGCTCGTCATGGCGACCGGCGTCTCCCGGCTCCACGTGCCGCCGATCCCGGGCATCGAGCACGTCGAGCGCTACGACGCGTTCGACACCGACCCGGAGTCGTTCACCGACCAGCGGGTCCTGGTCATCGGCAAGGGCAACTCGGGGTTCGAGACCGCCGACTCGCTCGTGGAGCACGCCGCGGTCATCCACGTGGCCGGGCCGCACTCGGTGAAGCTGGCCTGGCGGACGCACTACGTCGGGCACCTGCGCGCCGTGAACAACAACTTCCTCGACACCTACCAGCTGAAGTCGGAGAACGCGGTCCTCGACGGCGCGGTCGAGCTGATCGAGCCCCGCCCCGGCGGCGGGTTCCGGGTGGTGCTCCGCTACGCCCGCTCGGCGGAAGGGCTGCGGGAGCTGGAGTACGACCGGGTCATCGCGTGCACCGGGTTCCGGTTCGACGCCTCGGTGTTCGACGAGGGCTGCCGCCCCGCGCTGGTGATCGACGACCGGTTCCCGGAGCAGACGTCCGCGTTCGAGTCGACCACGGTGCCCGGCCTGCACTTCGCGGGCACGCTCACCCAGCAGCGCGACTTCAAGAAGTCCACCAGCGGCTTCATCCACGGCTTCCGCTACGGGGTCCGGGCCCTGCACCGCATCCTCTCCGCCCGCCACCACGACACCCCGTGGCCGTCGACCGGGCTGCCGCCGTCGCCGGAGGCCATCGGCGAGGCGATCGTGGCCAGGGTGAACCGGTCCTCCGCGCTGTGGCAGCAGTTCGCGGTGATGGGCGACGTGGTGACGGTCGACGGCGGGACCGCGCGGTACCAGGAGGAGGTGCCGGTGGCCTACCTCGCCGACGGCGGCCTCGGATCGGCCGAGCACCGGTTCGTCGCGACGCTGGAGTACGGGCCGGACCACGACGCCGTCGACCCGTTCGACGCCTCGGTGCCGCGCGTCGCCGAGAACGACGCGGAGAACGCCCACGAGGCGAGCTACCTGCACCCGGTGGTGCGCCACTACCGGGACGGCGCGCTCACCGCGACCCACCACCTGGCCGAGAACCTGGAGAACCGGTGGGACCTGCCGGAGGTGCACCAGCGGCCGCTGGCGATGTTCGTGAAGGAGTGCCTTGCCGGCGCGTGACGCCGAGCCGTTCCCGCGCGCGGTGCTCGACGCCCTCGACGCCGCCGCGGACCGGCCGGTGCTCGAACACGGCGCCCGCGCGGTGGCCGGAGCGGAGGTGCTCGACCTCGTCGCGCGGATCGCGGCCGGGTTGCGGGGCGCGGGGCTGGGACCGGGTGACGGCGTCGCCCTCCTGCTCGGCGTGACACCGGAGGCGTTCGCCGTCATCCTCGCCGCCCACGCGGTGGGCGCCAGGGTGGTGGGCGTGCGGCCGGGGCTGCCCGACGCGCAGCTGCGCCACCTCCTCGGCCTCGACATCGCCGCGGTGGTCACCGACTCCGGCGTGGAGCACCCCACGCTTGCCGCGACGGCGCCGCGCACGCTCACCGTGGACTCGCTGTGCGCGGCCCGCGCCGACAGCGGCGCCCTGCGGTTGGCCGGCCGGCCCGGTGACGTCGCCCGGCTGATCCACACCAGCGGCAGCACGGGCGTGCCCAAGGCGTGCGCGCAGACCTACGCCGCGATGGCGGCGGGGTGGGCCGCGCGCCCGGAGGGGTGGCCGCCCGCGATCCGCGAGCTGGCGCCCCGGATGGAGCGCCACCTGGTGTTCGGGACGCTGTCGAGCTTCGTGATGTTCGAGTACGCCGTGATGGCCATCGCCGCGGGCGGCACCGCCGTCGTCGCCGAGCGGCCCGAACTGCCCGGCGCGATCGTCCACCACCGGGCCACGTCGAGCGTGGTCACCGTGCCGCGCCTGGCGAAGCTGGTCGCCGCGCAGCGCCGCGACCCGGCCGACCTGTCGTCGCTGCGCGCGCTGATGGTGTCCGGGTCGCCCCTGACCGCCGCCCGGCACCGGGAGGCGCTGGACGTGCTCGGGCCCGTCGTGTTCCACGGCTACGGGCAGACCGAGACCGGGACGATCTCCATGGCCACCCCGGGCGACCCGCCCGGCTCGGTGGGCGTCCCGCCGGCCGCGGTGGACGTCGAGGTCCGCGACGGGCGCGGCGCGCCGGCGCCGGTCGGCGTCGACGGCGAGCTGTTCGTCCGCACGCCCGCCCAGTCCTCCGGGTACTGGGCGGACCCGGAGCAGTCGGCCGACGTGTTCGCGGACGGCTGGGTGCGCACCCGCGACCTGGGCCACCTCGACCCGGACGGCCGCCTGCACCTGACCGGCCGCACCCGGGACGTGGTCATCGTCAACGCGAACCTGCACTACGCGGGTCCGATCGAGCGGGTCATCGCCGAGCACCCGGACGTCGCCGAGGCCTACGTGGTCGCGGCGCCGGACGAGGACACCGGCGAGGCCGTGCACGCGTTCGTGGTGCCGGCCGCCGGCCGGTCGCCCGACCCGGCGGCGCTGCGCGCGCTGGTGGCCGACCGCCTGGGCGCGGCGTGCGCGCCGACGCGCGTGACCGCGATCGCCGAACCACCGCTCGCCCCGAGCGGCAAGCCGGACAAGCGCCTGCTGTCCACCGAGACGTGAGGAGAAAGCCGTGCCCAGCGAGGTTTCGACGGAGTGCCTGGTCATCGGAGCCGGCCCGGCGGGGCTCCAGGCGTCGTACCTGCTCTCCCGCGCCGGGCGGGACCACCTGGTGCTCGACGCCGGCGACGCGCCCGGCGCGTTCTTCACCCGGTTCCCCCGGCACCGCACCCTGATCTCCATCAACAAGGTCCACACCGGCTGGGACGACCCCGAGCTGAACCTGCGCACCGACTGGAACTCGCTGCTGACCGACGAGCCGTCGCCGCTGTTCACCGAGTACACGCCGCGCTACTTCCCGTCCGCCGAGGACATGCTCCGCTACCTGGGCGACTTCGCCGCCCGGCACGAGCTGCCGATCCGCTTCGGCACGAGGGTCGTGTCGGTGACCCGGCCGGACGACTTCGTGGTCCGCGACCAGCACGACAACACCTACCGGGCGCGGCGGCTCATCGTCGCCACCGGCGTGTCCCGGTCGTACGTGCCGCCGATCGACGGGGTGGAGCACGCCGAGCGGTACGACGAGGTGTCGGTGGACCCCGCCGACTTCACCGGGCAGCGGGTGCTGATCATCGGGCGCGGCAACTCCGCGTTCGAGACCGCCGACAACCTCGTCGAGACCGCGGCGGTCATCCACGTCGCGGGCCCCGGCTCGCTGAAGCTGGCGTGGCAGACCCACTTCGTCGGCCACCTGCGCGCGGTCAACAACAACTTCCTCGACACCTACCAGCTCAAGTCGCAGAACGCGGTGCTGGACGGCCGGGTGCTGGCCGTCAAGCCCGACGGCGACGGGTTCCTGGTGCCGGTCAGCTTCGAGCGGGTCGCCGAGCGGGTGAAGGAGATCCGCTACGACCGGGTGATCCTCGCGACCGGGTTCCGGTTCGACGCGTCGATCTTCGCGCCCGAGTGCCGGCCGGAGCTGACCATCAACGACCGCTTCCCGGCCCAGACCGCCGCCTGGGAGTCGGTGAACGTGCCCGACCTGTTCTTCGCCGGCACCATCACCCAGGCCAGGGACTTCAAGAAGTCGACCAGCGGGTTCATCCACGGCTTCCGCTACGGGGTGCGGGCGCTGCACCACGTCCTCGAACACCGCTACCACGGCGTGCCCTGGCCCAGCCGCGACCTGGCGCCCACCTCCGGGGCCGTCGTCGACGCCGTCATCGACCGGGTGAACCGCACCTCCGCGCTGTGGCAGCTGTTCTCGTTCATGGCGGACGCCGTGCTCGTCGGGCCGGACGGGTCCACCCGCTACGCCGAGGAGGTGCCGCTCGCCCACCTGCACGAGGCGGTCGCGCGGGGCGACTTCGGCGAGGTGGGCTCCTACCTGGCGGTGACGCTGGAGTACGGCGAGGACCACGACCGGGTCAACCCGTTCGACGTCACCGCGGGCCGCAACTCCCAGGACGAGGCCGGCGGGCTCGACGGCCGCTACCTCCACCCGGTGGTGCGGCACTTCCGCGGCGGCGAGCTGCTCGGCGAGCACCACCTCACCGAGAACCTGGAGAACGAGTGGGACAGCGAGGAGGTGCACCGCGCGCCGCTGCTGGCGTTCCTGGGCGACCGGCTCACGCCGACCGCCGCGGTGGCGCCGTGAGCACCGTCCTCTCCGAGCTGCACGACGAGGCCCGCGCGGTGCTCGACCCGGCGCACTACGACTACTACGCGGGCGGGGTCGGCGACGAGGCCGTGCTCGGCGAGAACGAGGCGGCCTTCCGGCGGCTCGCCCTGCTGCCGAGGGTGCTGCGCGGCGCGGAGACCCGGGACCTCGCCGTCGACCTGCCCGGCGGTCGCCTGGCGCTGCCGGTGCTGGTCTCGCCGACCGCCTTCCACCGGCTGGCCCACCCCGACGGCGAGCGGGCCACGGCGCGGGCCGCGGCGGCGGCGGGGACGGTGCTGGTGTCCGGCGTGGCCTCCACGGTGGCGATCGCCGAGGTGGTGGCGGCGGCGCGGGCCGTGGACCCGGGCGCGTCCGTGTGGTTCCAGCTCTACCCGCACCCCGACGAGGACGTGACGGCGTGCCTGGTGCGGCGGGCGGAGCGCGCCGGCTGCGCGGCCCTGGTGGTGACCGCCGACTCGCCGGTGTTCGGCAGGCACCGCCGCGACGCCGAGCACGGCTTCCACGACCTGCCCGCGGGGCTCGCGGCGGAGAACATGCGCGACGTGCCCGGCGCGCCGCCCGGTGGCACGCGGGACATCGCGATGTCGCCCGCGGTGTCGTGGGCGCACCTGGACCGGCTGCGGGAGCTGACGGCGCTCCCGCTGTGGCTCAAGGGGGTGCTGCACCCCCGGGACGCGGTGCTCGCGGTCGAGCACGGCGTGGCGGGGGTGGTCGTGTCCAACCACGGCGGCCGCCAGTGCGACGTGGTGCCCGCGGCGGTCGAGGCGCTGCCCGCCGTGGTCGACGCGGTCGCGGGCCGGGTGCCGGTGCTGCTCGACGGCGGGGTCCGGGGCGGCGGCGACGTGGCCGTGGCGCTCGCGCTCGGCGCGGCGGCCGTCGGCGTGGGCCGGCCGGTGCTGTGGGGCCTGGCCGCGGCCGGCGAGACCGGGGTGGCGCGGGTGCTCGACGCCCTGCGCGACGAGGTCGACCACGTCCTCGCGCTGTGCGGCGGGCGCGACCTCGCCGACCTCACCCGGGACCTGGTCGTGCCGCGGGGGGCGGGGGTGTCCGCGCGGTGTGGGTGACCGGGTTGCTCGCCGCCGCGGTGGTGCTGACCGCGCCGCGCTGGCTGCCCGCGCGGGTGGTGGCCCTGCGCGTCAAGGTGTTCGAGAAGGTCAACGGGGACGACGCGATCACGTTCCCGAACGCGCGGGTCGGGCCGGACCGGTTCCTGGAGGTCTACGCCCACCCCGCGGCGAACGGCCGCAGCCGCGGCGCCGGGCTCTCGGACCTGTTCTGGTACTGGCTCGCGCCCGGCCCGGAGGTGCACCAGGAGCACCTGGAGGCCGGCCCGCGCTACGACGACGTGGCCCGCACGACGCGCGCCCTGCTGTCCGGGCCGGGTGACGCGCTGTCCGAGGCGGCGGCCCGCTGCGCCGGGCGGGTGCTCGACGAGCTGGTCACCGGCCGGGTCACCGCGGTGCGGCTGCGCGACCTGATGCTGCCGGTGTGGGCGGAGTACTTCCACGAGCTGGTGTTCGGCGAACCGTGCACCCGCGAGGCGCGCGAGCTGGTCGTGGGGCACGCCGACGACGTGGTGACCGCGCTCAAGTGCACCGGCCTGCGCCACCCGGGGCGGCGGGCCCGGCTGACCCGCTACCTGGCCCGGCGCGTCGCGGCGGGCGACGCGCGGCGGCCGCTGCCCGCGACCCTGACGCCCGCCGAGCGCGTGCACTACCTCCAGGGCACGTTCTTCAACACGGCCGTGGTCCAGATGTCCGAGGCGATGGCGCACCTGCTGCTCGCGCTGGCCCAGCACCCGGACGAGGCGGCCCGGCTGGCCGCCGACCCCGGCGACGAGCGCCACTTCGCCAACGTGCTCGACGAGACCATGCGGCTCTACCCGCTGTTCGGCATCGCGCACCGCATCACCACCGGCGACATCGCGCTCGACGAGCGCACCACGCTGCCCGCCGGCTCGGTGCTGTGCTTCAACTAC
Source organism: Saccharothrix xinjiangensis (assembly GCF_039527585.1). Classification (NCBI taxonomy): domain Bacteria; kingdom Bacillati; phylum Actinomycetota; class Actinomycetes; order Pseudonocardiales; family Pseudonocardiaceae; genus Saccharothrix; species Saccharothrix xinjiangensis. The sequence goes on from NZ_BAAAKE010000017.1 coordinate 128,271, forward strand.
CCCGAGTACCACGCCACCGGCCACGACCGCCCGGAGGTGTTCGACCCGAGCCGGTGGGAGCGCGTCCCGGCCCGCGAGGCGCACCACATCCCGTTCGGCGTGGCCGCCAACCGACCGTGCCCGGCGTGGCGCGTGTCGCCGCTCGCGCTGCGGGCGGCGACCGGTGAGGTGCTGCGGCGCTTCACGCTCCACTCCACCGTCGCGCACACCCGGTCGCTGCCGAGCCGGGGCCCGTGCCTGCTCGTCCGGGTCGGCGAGCCGCTGCCGGCGCGTCGCCTCGCCGTGCTCGGCGCGCTGCTGCGCGCGCGGGACCGGTGGGAGGACGTGTGGCTCAGCGCGGTCCAGCTGGTGCTCGGCACGGTCATGGTCCTGCACGCCCGCAGGCTGCGCCTGGCCGGGCGCTACTTCGACACCCCGGGTTGCCCCCGACCCCCTCACACCCAGGAGACCACCGAGTGAACCAGATCGAGTTCGCGTTGCGCGTGTTCGCCGCGCTGGCGGCGGTGCTCGCCGTGACCACCCTGTGCGGGCGCCTCGCCATGCTGGTCAGGCAGCCCAGGGTGGTCGGCGAGATGGTCGCCGGCGTCCTGCTCGGGCCCGCCCTGTTCGGCGCGGTCGCGCCCGGCGCGCAGGCCCAGCTGTTCCCGGAGGACGTCAAGGGCGTCCTGTACGTGCTGAGCACCATCGGCCTGACGTTCTACATGTTCCTGGTGGGGGCCTCGCTGGACCACGGCCTGGCCGCCGGCCGCAACATGCGCCGGGCCGCCGGGCTGGCCGTGTCCGGCATCGTGCCGAGCTTCGCCCTGGGCGCGGGCGCGGCGGCGCTGTTCTTCGGCTCGCTGGCCGTCGAGGGCACGAGCAGGTGGGAGTTCATGCTCTTCGTCGGCGGCGCCCTGTCGATCACCGCGTTCCCGATGCTGGCGAGGATCCTCCAGGAACGCGGGATCGCCAACACCCCGATCGGCGGCCTGACCCTCGTCGCGGCCGCGATCGACGACGCGGCGGCGTGGGTGCTGCTCGCCGTGATCATCGCCGTGGGCGCGGCCAACGGCCCGCTCGACGCGCTGGACACGGTGGCGGGCGCGGCCGTGTTCGCGCTGCTGATGCTCACGGTGGGGCGCACCCTGTTCGCCAGGCTGGGTCAGCGGGTGGAGCGCCACGGTCGGGTGAGCCGCGACGTGATGGCCCTGATCCTGTTCGTCGTCCTGCTGGCCGGCTGGTTCACCGATTACATCGGCGTGTTCTCGGTGTTCGGCGGTTTCATCACCGGTCTGGCGATGCCGCAGTCCGCGCTGGTGCGCCGTGAGCTGGAGACGAGGCTCACGGACCTGAACTCGATCCTGCTCCTGCCGGTGTTCTTCGCGTTCAGCGGCTTGAACACGGAGGTGTCGGGCTTCGGCGCGGGAGGCGCCCTGTGGCTGCCGCTCGTCGTCATCATGGCGGTGGCGTTCGCGGGCAAGTACCTGGGGTGCGCGGCGGTGGTGCGGGCACAGGGCTTCTCGTGGCGCTACGCCTCGGCGGTCGGGGGACTGATGAACGCGCGAGGGTTGATGATCCTGGTGTTCATCAACATCGGCTTGGCGTACGAGATGGTGACGCCGGAGTTGTTCGCGATCCTGGTGGCGGTCGCGATCGTGACAACGGCCGCCGCGATGCCGATCTACCGGGCTTCGCTGCCGGAGGGGATGGACCAGGAGGCGGTGGGCGTCCAACCCGTGCCGCCCAAGGTGAGCACGACACCGTGACGGCCGATCCGTTCCCGGCGCCGGGGTTCCCCTGACCTCGCCCTTGTCGGTGGTGCCGGGTTGGTCCGGCACCACCGACGGCCGGGTTGTGCTTTCAGGGGGGCAGGCCGAACACCGGTCGCCCCCCGCATCACCGATTTCCGGGATCAGCAGGCCTCGCCGCTCGGCAAGAAGCGGCGGCTTTCCAGGTCTTCAGCAATCCGCACACCGATGGCGTTCCCTGTTGAAGACATGACGCTCATCGCCTCTTGCCACGCGGGGGTCGCGCTGGCCAGACGCATGACATGAACCAGCGCACGGCGGCTGACAGACCGCTTCCAGTCGCTGACAGCTCTCACCAACACGCCCACCGAGGGCAGGTTCAGACGGTCGTAGCATCTGATCGTGGTGTTCGGTGGGGAAGGATTGCCCACCGTGCGTCGGATGTTGACCTTGGCCGATCGGGAAGAGATCTCCCGAGGAGTAGCGGAGTTGTTGCAGTACAAGGAGATCGCTGCCCCGATTGGGCGTGATGCCTCGGCCGTGTCCCGTGAGGTGAATCGTCACGGTGGCAGGGACGGATACCGGGCGGTGGCCGCAGACGGGGCCGCGGGGACGGCCCGGTCGAGGCCGAAACCACTGGCGGTGGACCGGAACCCGGTTCTGCGCTCACGGGTGGTCGGGCTGCTACGTGCGGGCTGGTCACCGGCGTCGATCGCCGGCAGATTGGCACGCGACGAGCCGGTCCGGAACGCTGGGAAGGGGATTTGCTGATCGGAAAAGGCGACACAAGCGCGGTGGCCACACTGGTCGAGCGCACCAGCCGCTTCCTGGTCCTGGTCCCGCTGCGCGGACGCGACTCGCTCACCGTCACCGACGCGATCATCGCCGCGGCCGGCGACCTGCCTGACTCGATCAAACGCTCCCTGACCTGGGACTGCGGCTCCGAGATGGCCCTGCACCAGCAGGTGACCGCCACCGGGCTGCCGGTGTTCTTCGCCCACCCGCACTCACCCTGGGAACGCGGCAGCAACGAGAACCTCAACCGCATCGTGCGCGAGTTCCTGCCCAAGGGCGTCGACATCCCCTCCGACCCCCGCTACCTCGCCGCCATCGCCGCCATCGCCGCCGAGATCAACGACCGACCCCATAAGATCCACAACTGGAAAAAACCCGGCGAGGTATTCACCGAACTCCTCGAAGCAGATGCCTCCACCACCTGAACCTGCCCTCGGCTACGAGGAACAGCCTCACCAGCCATAGCCCCGAGCACCTGTCCACCGTCGCCGCAGCGCTGACCGAATGTCCACGCAAGGCGCTCGGCTGGGAAACTCCAGCCGAGCTTCTGTTTGCTTGCGTTACGGTATCGCCGGAACCCTGCTGTCGCTTCCAGTTCCGGCACATGTCACGGCATATGCCCGTCTACCATCACTTCCCGAGCCTCCTCCAGAGCATCTGCGGCGAACTGCCGCAACTGCCCATCATGTTCCGCCAATGTGGCGACCAGGAAATTCACCACTTCTTCCGACGAGTCCGCCAACTGCGGAATCAGGTGGCACACCTCCCGAAAGTAGTCGACATCTTTCCCGGTAGCCCTGTAAAGAATCTGAGGAAGGATTTCAAGAATCCGCCCTCGGCAATAGTCAGCGACATCCACCAGGGCTCCACCGACGCCCACCTTCAGCCCCGGACTCCTAGCGTTGAGCACTGATTCCAGCACCCCAACGGCTTCTGGACTTAGCACGGTCCCGGACTTCGCGTGCTCAACGATGACGTCGACACAGGCAGCTGCCGCACTGTACAGGTCCCCTTGGTTGGCGACCTCACAATACAGCACCTTACGAGCCCTGGCACGCTTTTTCGCATCATTTCCTACCAGCCAGTCAAGATACTCCGGAAGCTCCCCTCCTGGAACGCTTAGCGTGTCCAACGCCTGCCAGTTCCACTCTTGCGGAGAATTCACAGGCCATCACTTTCGAAAGTAGTCCCAGAAGCGAAAACATCACGGCCGAACTTCCCCTCACATCTTACGCATACGGCTTCCTTTCCCCGGGATAGCGGACGGACCGGTTCACTGTAGACGATGTCCTCCGGTCTGGCACCATCTTTGATCAGTGCTGCTCGACAAATGTCTTCGGCACAGAATCCCCTACCATCACCGGTCTTCTTCAAACCAACAGCCACGTTACCGGTAAGCCGGTCCACCGCAGCAGACGCCATCGAGTAATTGCGGATCTTAGACCGGCTCATGGTCGCGTGCATGTCATCAAGCTTGTCGTTCAAAGTCTGGGTCGCCAGGCTGAAGGCTTCCTCGCTACTGAGGTTGCCGGTGCCGCAGTTGTGAACCAGGACTTCCGCGCCGGCGACCGCTACGTAGTACGTGTGGACACCTTCGACGGTCAGGTCGTAGACCGGTTCGAGACGCGTGTAAGGCTCGACCTCGGCAACCTGCGGCGTGATGCCGTTGACCGCGGTGAGGCGTTGGCCGGGTTCGAGGTCGCCGATGTTGACGAAGCGGTCTACGGTGTCGACCCAGACGGGGTGCCAGGAAGTGGCGTCGACCGTGCCGGTGGCGCCGTTGTCGGCGCGCACGGTCAGGCGGGTCATGTCGCCTTCGTCGTCGTGGACGATGGTGGCGACGACCTCGCGATCGGTGGTTTCGCCCGTCTCCGGGTCGGTGGCCTTGACCTCGTCACCGATCTCCACCTCGGAGATCGGCTTGGCCGAGCCGTCGGCCATCAACACCAAGGTCCCGGCCACGAAGCTGTGACAACCACCGGCAGGCGCCGTCTTCCGGAAGCGGTCGACCACCGACCGCTGCACCCGGGCGGTGATGGCCGCGACCCGGTTCAGCACGCCCCGCGCGTTGTCGACGATCGACGACAGGTTCGCCACGGCCTTGACAGCCTTGTAGCCGGCTTCGAGGATCTTGCCGACCTTGGCCAACGGCACCAGGTTGGTCACCAACCCCGCGCAGCCCCAGATATCGCCCTTGGTGAAGCAGTCGACGATGTCGTTCCAGCCCGAGATGTCCCGGATGACCTCCCAGGCCACCTCCTTGACCACGTCCCACTTCGTCCTGTGCGCATCGGCCAACGCCTGCTGGTAGGCCTCCCAGGGGATGCCCTCCGCCGCTGCGGCGTTCTTCGTCTCCTGGTCGATGATGCTCGACTGCTGCTGGGCACTGCGCTGGAGCGCCTGGTAAGTCTTCTTCTCCTCCTCCCACATCGGCCCATGGATGCTGGTCTCCTTGGACTGGCACAGCACGCCGTCGGGGCCGCAGTTGTCGATGATCAGGCCGGTGGGGTCGCTGAAGGTGACCGGGCTGTTGTTGGCGTAGGCGTAGCCGTTGAGCTGCTGCGGGTCGTTGTTGTCCAACACCGGGTCCACGGAGAGGAACCGGCCCGAGGCGTTGTCGTACAGGCGTGCCCCGACCTGCGTCAGACCCGACTCGTCGTTGCGGCCACCGACGAAGCCCAGGTGGTCCGGCCACGACGGTGGGGCGGTGCCGCGCAAGGCGCCGTAGGGAGCCTGACGACGTTGGGTGTCGGTCAGGTTCGCGTCGGTGCCTACCGTGATCTGGTTGGTGCCCTGGTGATCCGGGACCAACCACTTCAAGCCCGACACGCTGTTGCGCACCGCCACCGTTTCGCCGCCGTGGGAGTACCAGCGGGTCCAGGTGGGGGTGGTGGTGCCGGTTTCCAGGCGGATCTCCTGGCCGAACACGTGCAGGGTGGTGGCCGAGGGTTCGCGGCTGATCAGTCGGGCGCCGTCGGCGTCGTAGACGTAGCTGGATTCCTTGCCGTCCGGGTTGACGATCTTCGACACCCGGCCCTCGGCGTCGTACTCCAGGACCTGTTCGTCACCGCCGATCTTGCGGGTTTTGGTGCGGCCGGTGGTGTCGTAGGTGAAGGTGTCCAGCGAGGTGCCGTTGGGGCCGGTTGTGGTGACCGAGGAAGCGGCGTGCGGTTGCGCCGTTCCTGCGGTCGGGTAGGTGGTGGTGCGGACGGTGTCACCGGCGGTGGCGTGTTGGGTTTCGGTGAGGCGGTTGCCGGTCTTGTCGAAGGTCCAGGAGTGCCAGTACGGGGCCGCGCCGCCCAGGGTGGCAGCCGACTTGGTGGTGGCGCAGTTGGCCGAGGACGGGGTCCAGGCGTCGGTCATGCGCCTGAGGTGGTCGTAGGCGAAGCACTGGATGTCGGCGGCGCGGTTCTCCGGGGTGTCGGCGATCTTGGTGATGTTGCCGGCCGGGTCGTAGGTGTAGGCGCGGTCGGCCAGCTCGCCGTCGGTGGTGGTCTGGCGTTCGGCCACGGCGCGTTCCGGGCGGCGGGTGCCGATTTCGTAGAAGTTGGTCACCGCGACGTTCTGCACGCCGGTCGCGCTGCTGCCGTACTGGAGGCGCAGGACCTCGCCGAAGCTGGAGTAGTTGGTCTCCGAGACGTAGATGTCCTGGCCGGTGGTCCGCTCCAGGGCGCCGTTGGTCGTGTTGTACGTCGAACCGACGTTCTCGGCGGGGACGATGACCCTGCCGCCCGAGCTGACGGCGGCGTAGCGGACGGCCTCCGGCTTGCCGGTGTAGGTGTAGGTCTGGCCGATGCCGTAGGTGGCCGCTTGCACGCCGGGTGAGACGGGGATGACGAACTTCTGCCCGGTGGGTCGCCCGGCTTCGTCGTAGCCGGTGACGTACTTGTGGTAGACGAGGTTGCCGTCGTAGCGCTTGGACGACTTGACCATGCCGATGCCGCCGGTGACGGTGTCGTACTCCCACGAGGCGAGCTTGGGGCCGGTGAGGGAGTTCTGGTGCTTGGCGGTCAGGCGGCCGAGTTTGTCGTAGGCGTTGGCGATGGTGCGGTTCTGCGAGTCGGTGGTGGTCAGCACCTGGCCGGCGGCGTCGTAGGTGGTGGTGCTGTGGCCGGTGTCGGGGTCGTCGGTGGCCACGACGCGGCCGCGCAGGTCGTAGGTGTAGCCCCACGTGTTGTTGGCCGGGTCGACCAGCGCGGTGAGCAGGCCGGCGGCGTTGTAGGTGTACCTGGTCGTGTCGTAGGTGCTGCCCAGGCCGTTGGTGTACTGCCGCTTCTCGGTCGTGCGGCCCTGGGCGTCGTTGATCACCGTGGTGGCGGTCCCGCCCGGCGGCGGGGTGGTGTGCACGCGGTCGCCCCCGTAGGAGGTGACGGTGCTCCACTGGTCGACGGCGAACTTGCGGTAGGTCGCCCTGACCGGCCGCTCCATGCCGTCGTACCGGGTGACGGTCTGGTTGGGGATGTCGACGTCGTAGGCGCCGGCCAGGGTTCCGCTCGCGGGGGCGGTGTTGTTCCAGTAGACGCCGTTGGTCCGGTAGGGCAGGCCTCGGGAGTCGTAGAAGACGTCGGTGATCTGCCGCCCGCCGTCGGGGCCGGGCGCCGGGGCCTGGGTCTGCCGCTGCCGCAGCATCCCGTCGTAGAGGGTGTAGGCGGCCAGGTACTGGTCGTTCTCCTGGAGCTGCTTGGACACCACCACGCTGGGTTTTTCAGTGTGGTAGTGGTATTCGAACACCGCGTCGGCCTTGGCGGTGCCCTTGTCGTGGCCGGGCAGCCAGGCGGCGGTCAGCCGGCCCAACGGGTCGTAGGACAGGTCGGCACGCCGGTTGTTCACGTCGACCGAGGCCACCGACACGCCCCACGCCGGGTTCAGGTACTCGGTGGTGACGTGGCCGAGCGGGTTGGTGCTGGTGATCTGCCTGACCGGACCGGTGGCCGGGGTGTAGCGGGTCATGGTCTTCTCGCCACGGGCGTCGTGGACGTCCTCCGGGCGGCCGTAGGAGTCGTAGGTCGCCTGGGACGCGGTCACCCACGTCGTGCCGGAGGCGTCCCACTTGTCGAGCACCTCGGCCTTGGTGATCAGGCCTTGCGTGGGCGGGGCGTTGAGCCCTTGGCCGTCGTAGTACGAGCGCGCGATCGACTGGATCGTGCTCGGCGACGTCAGGGTCGCGCAGGTGCCCGTGATGGTCTCGACCTGCGAGGCCGCGGTGAGGATCCAGGCGTTCTCGTTGCGGGCGAACCTGGTCCGGGTGCAGCTCTCGTCACCGGTGACCGCCAGGTCGCCGTGGTCCTCGGTGACGGCGGCGATGCCCTCGGCGGTGAACTGGTGCTTGTCGACCTTCGTCCGCCGCCACGTGTCGTCCTCCAGCCACGTGCGGCCGCGCACGGACGCGGTGCCGGTGACGAAGGCCTCCTCCCCCGCCGCGTCGGTCGCGGTCGGCGTGTCCGGCAGGTAGGGGTCGTTCACCGAGGCGCCCATGAGCTGGTTCGCGATGTACTGGCGCTTCTCCCGGACGAAGCCGCGCAACCGCTCGTCGTCCGGGATCTCCTCGCCCTCGCTGGTGGTGATCGGCTCCGCGTCGCGGGTGCCGGTCGGCAGTCCGTTAGGGTCGTCGCCCGGGTTCCAGCTCTTGTCGCCGCCCATGCCGCGCCCGTAGACGGTCTCGGTGATCGTCTGCGGTTCGCTCGGGTCGCCCTTGGTGGTCCGCACCACCTGGTAGCCGCGCCACTGCGACCAGGTGCGGCGCTTGGGCTCGGCGAACCGCGCCTCGTCGAAGTGCCAGGCCGCGTCACCGTCGTACTCGTACTTGGTCAGCACGCGTGGCGCGCCACCGGTCCGGGCGTCGTCCATGACGCTGACGACGACGTACTTGTGGAACCAGTGCAGCTGGGGCTCCAGCGCCCCTTCCGGCGCCCACCAGGACGGGTAGCAGCGCAGCGGGTTGGACTCCGGCGAGCTGGGCATCCGGGTGTGGGGCCGGCAGTCCTCCTCGCTGTACTCGATCTCGGTGTGGCCGCCCGCCTCCCCGGTGATCGAGGTCAGCCTGTGCCGGGTCAGCGGTGGCTGGTTGTCGCTGCTGGAGTCGACCCGGTTGGCCATCGACTTGTGCCCGAACACCGTCGGCGGCAGCTCGACGCTGCCCCCGACCAGACCGGTGCGGGTGACCTTCTCCAGGTTCATCGCCGGGGCCAGGCCGTCGCCGGTGGCCAGGAAGAGGTGGTCCAGCCGCCAGGAGTCCACGTCCTGGAAGCCGCCCGAACCGTTGTCGACGCTGGTGACGACCTTGGTCAACCGCTTGCGGGTGAAGAACGACGGGGTCAGCTTGTGCGTGCACTGCTCGCCGGCGTTGCAGACCTGGTCGAACGGCACGTCCGGCCACGCCGACGCGGTCGAGGCGTCGTAGTGGTCCGGGTGGCAGTCGGTGACCGGGCCGGGCAGGCACCGCTCGGCGGTCTGGAAGCCCACCTTCGCACCGGGGTGGCCGAAGACGTTGTCGTCGCGCAGCCCGTACTCGATGCGGTCCAGCCAGCCGCCGCGCACGTACTGCGTGCCCTTGGCCGCGTCGCCGTTGCGGCCGTAGTGGTTGAACTCGCGGTTGTAGTAGTAGGTGGTGACGTTGCCGCGCGGGTCGACCGAGTAGTCCAGGTTCCAGCGATAGGCCTGGTGGCACCACGAAGTGTCGAACGACCCCGGGACGTGGCAGTCCTCCCCACCGTGGTTGCCGTGCACCGGCAACGTCCACGTCGACTGCGTCTCCGGCTTGCCCTCGACCCAGCCCGGCAACCGGTTGAGCCCCAGGAAGTACTGCGTGCCGTCGGTGGTGGTGACCTTCCAGTGCTCACCGTTGTTGTCACCGTTGACCGCACCGGGCAGCTTTTCGATCCGCGCGCCGTCGTCGGACTCCGCGCGCCACTCGTTCGTGTCACCCTTGCGGATCATCCTGCCCGACACGCCGACCAGGCTGATCGTGGCGTTGTCGGCGTCCCAGCACTGGTCGCCGGTCTTGGTCTGCCCGTTGTTGCCACCCAGGTCCAGGCCGCACGGCTTGTACTGCCGCTCGATGAACCCCGCCGGCGACAGGTCCCACCCGTCACCCGCCCACGACGCCTGGTTGTTCGTCGAGGACGTGCGCCCGTCCAGGCTCTGCGCCGAATACCCCAGCGACACCGACGGCGCCGCGCCACCGACCGCCGGCGGCACCCGCATCGGGTAGCCGTAGGCGAAGTCACCCGACGCTCCGCCCGCGCTCCACGACCCGGCGGGCGCCAACGACGTCGCCGCGAACGAGCCCGCCGGACCGGACGCCGCCGCCACCGCCGCGAGCACCACGGGCTCGGCCGACTTCAGCGTCGCCTTGCCCGACAACGACCTGGTGGCGACGTCGTTCTCCGCGCCCTCCACCGGCGTGACGACCTGGCACTCCGCCTTCTCCGGCGTGCTCACCGCGCACCCCGGCAGGCTCACCAACCGCAGCCGGGAGGCGTAGTCACCGCCGAGGGAGGCGAACGACGAGTAGTCGAACGCCACCTCCAACGGCTTGTCCCGCGCACCACCGGCATCCGTCAGGCTGAACACCACCGCGCTCGACGACGGCTCGCGCACCTCCACGGCCACCTTGCCGGTCGCGGCCTGCCGGGCGGTCGCCTGACCGGACCGGTCCAAGCCCACCGCCACCGGCGTGCCCGCCGCGCGGATCGGGGTGCCCGCCGCACGCGCCGCCGCCTGCGCGGGCGTCCCGCCGGGACCGGCGAAGTCCACCTCGCCGCGTGCGGCGGCGGGGAACGACGCCGGTTCCGCGGCGGTGAAGGCGTCCTGGTCCCGCGGGTTGTGGATCGGCGTGTACAACAGGTCCCTGGTGGGGACCGACTTCTCCTTCTGGAGCTCGACGAACTGCCGCTCGGCCTCCTGTGCCAGGGCGACGGCCTGTCCCATCGACGTGGTCAGCACGAGCACGACGGCGAAGGAGACGACCTTCCTCGCGAGCTTGCGCGGCGCAACGATCACAGCGGTGCCTTCCATCGGGTCGTCGGCTCAGTGCAGGGTGGTGAAGTACTGCTGGATGACCTGTTCGGTGGTGAGCACGCCGGAGTGGACGCGGACGTCGTCGACGTCGCCCTTCCAGGCGTCCGAGTGCTGCCCGGTCCAGATGCCGCGCCCCACCCACAGCGGTCCCGAGCCGTGCCACCCCGTGACGCCCGCGCCGTCCGCGGTGCCCAGGAACGTGCCCTGCTCCTGGCCGTTGACGTAGAGGGTCATCCGCCCCTTCGGCGCGTCGTAGACCCCTACCAGGTGAACCCACCGGTTCGCCTGCGCGGCCCGGTCGGACAGGGCGAACCAGCCGTCACCGCCGGTCCCCTTGCTCATCAGGAAGCCCCACTTCCCGCTCTCCTTGCGGTACCCGAGCATGAACGGCGAGTGCTGCGCGTCGCCGAAACCCACGGCGGCGCGCGAGGCCGCGTCGAGGCCGGAGTGGCGCACCCAGGCCGAGACCGTGTACGACCGGTCCGTCCGCAGGTTCGCCGGGCTCGGCGCGGCCACCTGACCCGTCCACGAGGCGTCGAAGTTCAGCCACTTGTCCTCGCTGGTCATCACCCGGTCCGGGTCGTCCGGGTCCACCGGGGCGCCGGCCCAGGACACGCCACCGGACAGGGTCCCCGGCTGCCCCGAGACCTCGTTCACCGTCGTGGTCCCGGCCTGCTCGTCCAACGCGAAGCGGGCCCGCGGCACCGCCGTGTTCGCCTCGTCCGCCGCCTGCTCCGCGCTCAGCTCCCGGTCCCACGCGCGGACCCGGTCCAGCGCGCCGGCGAAGTGGTCGAGCCGATCGCCCCGCCACTTGGTCGCGCCGACCACCAGACCACCGGCGGACTCCCACGACGTGCCCGTGGTGGCGCCCTGGAGCTTGCCGTCGACGTAGAGCGCCGTCCGCCCGGTGTCCGGCTCGAAGGTGCCGAGCAGGTGGGTCCACACCCCCAGCCGCGGCGGCGCGGAGGAGAACACCCGCGCGGAGGTGTAGCCGTCGGTGTCGGAATCAGTGACCGCGAACGACCAGCGGTCCACGTCGTCGGCGTACTGGAGGAAGAACGGGGTGACCCGGTTGCCGTCCTGGCTCAGCGCGGTGAAGAACCCGTTGTCGCGGTCCAGGCGCGCCCACACCGACACCGAGTACGCCCGGGACGTGTCCAGCACCGCCGACGCCGAGGCCGCGTAGCCGCTGGTCCCGTTCAGCGCCAGGGCGTTGCCCTCGTAACCCGGGGCGAACGACGCGGCTCCGGCCAGGCTCAGCGGGCGGTTGCCCGCGCTGTCGGCAGCGGCCGTTCCCGACGTCTCGTCCAGCGACCACGAGGCCTTGGGGCCGGCAGGCTCGGCGGCGCGGAACGCGTAGACCGCGTTGGTGGCCGAGCGGTTGCCCGCCTTGTCGAACGCGCTGACGTACAACACGTTCGTGCCCACCTGCCTCGGCGTGATCGGCACCGTCACCGTGCCGTCCGCCGAGCCCACGTCGACCATGTGCGTGGTGGCCGTGTCGTTGTTGAGCGACCAGCCGTAGCGGCGGACGTCCATGCCACCGTTCAGACCGGTGTTGCCGTTGACCCGGAACGTGAACGCGCCGGTGCGACCCACGCTGCCGTGCACGCCCGTGGCCGGGTAGTCCGCAGAGGACACGGCGGGGGTATTGGGCGCCCTGGTGTCCACCTCGAACTCGCAGTTCTGCGACCAGCTGCTCAGCTGGTAGTCGCCGCTCCACAGGTGCCAGGTGTGCACGCCGTCCGTCGTGATCCAGCCCTGGGGCACCGTCACCTGGGCGAACGACCCCGAGGGGATGTTGCCGACGTGGATGTCCTGCCCGTTCCACGTGTGGCTGTCCACCGTGCCGCGCATGACCCGGAACCCCGCGTCCAGGCTGGCGTGGTCGGGGTCCTTGAGCATCGCGCGCAACCTCGGCGTCCGGGTGAACAGCGCGGGCCGGTCCGCGCCGACGACGCACGGCAGCGCGTCCGCCCCGTGCGGACCCCAGCCCTCCATGCCCAGGTGGCTCGGCGCGTCCGGGTAGCTGTTGTAAACGACCTCCAGGTACGGGTTGATGTCGAAGCGCCGCCACCCGTCGAGGCTGTTCTCCACCGCCGACTTGAGCACCAGCGTGGTCTCACCCCACCTGTTGGCCGCCGCCGCGCGCACCGCGACGACGGCGTCGAAGTCCGCTCCGCCGTCACCGGGGCAGTTCTGCGCGTTGTTGGACCGGTTGTTGCTCGACAGCAGGCCCGGCGCCCAGCCGGGCTGGTTGCCCCACGTGGTGCCCGCGTCCACCCAGTTGGCCAGGTACAGCTCCGTCGCCGGCGCGGTCGGCGAGCACGAGTAGGAGTTGATCACCCGCGTGTGCAGCGCCGCGCGGTGGATGAACCTGCCCGCCAACGAAGCCGTGTGCATCCGCAGGTAGGTGCGCGAGACACCGTTCGACGGGGCGTTCAACATCGACGCCGTCGCGTACCCGGCCTTCAGGTCGGCCAGGTCGCCGCCGGTGGCGTCGAAGTTCTTCGCGGCCGGCCACGGCGACTGCACCACCACGTGGTGCACCTTGCCGCAGTCCGGGCAGCGGTACTCCGGGTCCAGCACCACCGGGTACGTCGTGGCCGGGTCGTCCAGGAACGCGCGGTCCGGCGTGATCACCACCGCCTCCGACGTGACCTCCACCCCCATCCCGGCCTGCCGGTCACCCGGCTCCACCGTGGCGACCCCACCCGCCCTCGCCGAGGAGTCCCACATCCGCGACGCGGCGCCGACGAACACCGGCTCACCGGCCGAGTCCTCCGCGACCAGGTCGCCGTCCGGCCGGGGCCCGACCTCCAGCGCGACGCCCTCGGCGTGCGTGCCGAACGCGATCCGCTCCAGCGCCGGGTTGTCCGCCGCCTCCGGGGTCTTGACCACCAGCAGCTCGCTGAACCCCTTCAGGTGCGCCTCCAGCCGCAGGTCCACCCCCGGCAACGCCTCCGGGTAGGTCAGCACGGGCCCGGCCGCCACCGGCACCGGCAGGTCCACGTCCCACTTGAGGCCGAGCTCCCGACCGCCTCGCACGATCCTCGCCAACGGCTGCCCCGCCGACCCGGGACCGCCGCCCGAGAACACCACGTCCACGGCCGACGCCTTGGGCCCGTACGTGCCGTCCGGCCTGCGCTCCAACGTCAGGTCGACCGGCACCCACCCGTCACCGCGCCGCACCCGCACCGGCTGCACGTGCTGGATGAGCGTCATCGTGCCGTCCGGGTTGGCCCGCACCTCATCGGTCTCCGTGGTCGCCGACTCCACCACCACCGGCTCGCCACCAACCTCGGCGTACCGGGCCGCCGTCGCCACGTCCGGAGCCGAAGCCGGCACCACGGCAGGCACGTCCTGCGCGACCGCCACCACCGGCGGCGCCACCCCTGCCACGACCACCGCGACGAGCACCGCGACGAAAGCGCGCAGGGTCGAACCCCGCGCAGGAACGCGCGACAACATCAGCTGATCCCCCCGTGCCGCGCCCCACCGCGCGGCTAGCCCCCGAGTCCCCCGACCCGAAGAAGGATCTTGCGGCTTCGAGCCGCCCGGCGCAGCGACCAATTGGGTGAATCATCCTCATGAACGCCGGGCCGCTCCGGTCGGCGAGGGGGCCCCGCGACGACCGCGGCGGTCCGACCCGACGTGCCGACCGAGGTCGGCAGCCCCCTAATAGTTCGCCCGCCACGCTCTTCAGGGGGGAACCATGAGAACCGTCGCCGCGCTTTGCGCTGCCCTGCTCACGATCACGACCGGCTGCTCGACGGCGGCATCACAAGCCGCGCCGCCATCGAGCACCGCGCCGACCACCACCACGACCACCACCAGCAGCGCCCCGAAGACGCCCGACCCGGCGCTCATCGAGCCCCGCCTCCTCAAGGCGCACATCCCGGACGACTTGTTCGCGTCCCTGGGTTACACCCCCAGGAAGGCCTCCGAGCAGATGACCGGCTCGGTCGTGATGTGCCCGGAACGGCTGCCGACCGATGCCGCCAGGTCCGCGACCAAGCTCTACAGCAGCTGGGTCAACAGGGCCGCGTTCTCCCAGATCTACCAGTTCCGCTTCTCCTACCACACGTTCGCCGCCGCGGCCGAGACCGTGCAGCACGCCCGCAAGGTCCTCGACTGCGAACCGTTCATGTTCGATGAGGAGGGTCCCTACACCCCGGAGAAGGAGCTCACCCTCCCGCCGTTGGGGGCCGACGCCCAGTTCGCCGCTTGCTACACCTACGAGCTGATGCGGATCTGCCAGCTGGTCGTGAGCAAGGACGACCTCCTCTCCAGCATCTTCTTCTACGGACCGCAGACCGCCGACGCCGCGGGCACCCTCCAGAAGGTCGGGCAGGCCGCCGTACCGCTGATGACCGGCTGACCGACGTCCCGCGGGCAACCGCCGGGTGACGGGGTCAGGTGACGGTGAGGACGTCGATCACGAAGACCAGCGTCTCGTTCGGCCGGATGCCCGCGTGGCCGTTCGGGTAGCCCTTGTCCGGCGGGACGACGAGCAGGCGCCGGCCTCCCTCCCGGGCGCCGATCAGGCCCTCGTTCCACCCGGCGATGACCGGGGCGTTGCCGACGTTCGCCAGTTCGAAGGGCAGTTGTTCGCCCAATGAACTCTCGACCAGGGTTCGGTCGGACCACGTCATGAGCGCGTAGTGGACGGTGGTGGTGGCGCCGGCCCGGATCTCCGGACCGGCGCCGACCGCCAGGTCCCGGACCACGAGTTCGGCCGGCGGCGCGCAGCCGGTGGGCAGGGTGATCGTCGGCTCCGCGGTGGTGTCGTCGCCGACCTGGACGTCCTCGATCGCGCAGTGGTCCGGCGGGGTCGTCCCGCCGGTCGTGGAACCGACCGGCGTGGACGACACCCCCTTGCCGGCGTCCGGCGATCCGGTCGGCAGGTTGAGGAGCGTGACGACCAGCGCGAGCAACGCGACGCCGCCGGCCGCGCTCCACGCGAGGACCCTGCGGCCGGGGCGCGCGGGTGTGGTCGGGAGGTCCGTGCCGGGCGTGGCCGCAGCGACGGGAGGAGTACCGGCAACGATGGGAGGGGTGTCCGCGGCGGCGGGAGGGACCGTGGTGTCGACGGCGGGGGAAGTGCCGGTGATCCTGCGCAGGGCCGTGACGAAGCGGGCGCCGGGCATCGAGCCGTCGCGGACGTCCTCGTACTGGAGGTTGCCCAGGCGGAAGAAGACAGTCCCGGCCAGGAGCAGGGGCAGGGGCAGCACCGGTTTGCCGCGGTCCTGCGCCCTGGTGATCTCCAGGTCGACCCAGTCGGAGGCCTCCGACTCCGGGCTCATCAGGACCACCAGCGCCGCGCACTCATCGATCCTGGTGTGGATGACGCGTTCCCAGCGGTCGCCGGTGATCAGCTCGTCGTCGATCCAGGTGTCGATGCCGTGCTCCACCCGCAGGTGCCCGGCCAGTCGCCGCGCGTAGGGCTGCTGCCTGCGGCTGTAGCTGATGAAGACGTGCGCCAACGTACCGTGGTCTCCCCTCGGCCCGCGGATCCGTCACGAGTCCTGTCCGCGATCACGCCGATCCTCCCAGCCCCCTCCCCGGCCCGTCTCCGAGGTCCGGGGAGGGCGCCGGGGCTCAGGACCTGCCGGCCAGGGCCGCCGGCAGGTCCGGGTAGAGGTCGAGCACCTGGTCCAGCCGGGCGGCGCGCAGGGCGCGCAGGGGGCTGCGCGCCGGGGCGACCACGCGCAGCGGGGTGGCCCGGTCCTCACCCAGTCGGTGGTGCTCCACCAGCAGCGCCATGCCGATCGAGGCGAAGAAGCCCACGTCGGTCAGGTCGACCACCACGGGGACGGCGCTCGCCTCGGCGAAGGCCGCGACCACCCCCTCTCGGAGCAGCGACACGTTCGTGCCGTCCACCTCGCCGTGCGCGCGCACGACCACCGCGTCGTCCCTGTGCTCGCGCTCCACCCGCAGCTGCTGGTCGCGGGGTTCCCTGTCGGTCACCGCTTCGCCTCCCTCACGGACCGCGCCGGGGTCGCCGAACGGTCCTCGCCCGGGTGGTCTTCCCCACACCGGCGCCTCTCATGCGCCGGCCCGCGGTCCACCCGGCCCTGTGCGACCCTGGAAGTCGGACGATTTTACGGGGAGTGCGGCGAACGTGGTGATCTTCGGCTTGCGGACCAAGGTCTTCGTCCTGGCGGTGCTGACGCTGGTGTGCCCCCGGTGCGGCAACCCGGCGGCGCACCCGCTGCACCGGGCGGTCACGAAGTTCTCGCTGTTCTTCGTGCCCCTGTTCCCGGTCAGGACCAGGTACACGACGCAGTGCACCTTCTGCGGCTTCACCAACCGACTGGCCAAGGACCAGGCCGACCACCTGCTCCGGCAGGCGAGCGGGCAGCCGCCCCTGACCTGACCGGGTCAGCCCGGCCGGGCCCACAGCAGGTGGCTGACCACCGGTTCCCCGGCGGCCAGGGCGCGGGCGGCCCGCTCCACCTCCACCTCCACGGCGGTGCCGCGCTCCAGGTGCTGGCGCAGGTGCTCGTGCCAGGTGGCGACGGTGAAGGTCTCCAGGAACAGCTCGGGGTCCTCGGAGTCGCGGAACAGGCCCCACAGGGTCGCGCCGGTGCGCCTGCGGGACCGCTCGACCTTGCGCATGGCCTCGGCGAACCCGGCCGCCCGCTCCTCGGGCACGCGCCACCGGACGGTCACCAGCACCGGGCCCGCGTCGGTGTCGGCCACCTCGGGCGGCGCGTCCCACAGGCTCGCGGGCGAGGTGTCCAGCTCGCGGTCGGTCAGCGGCAGCAGCCGGGCCGCGACGAGGGCGACGAGCACCATCGCGACGGCCGGGACGAGCAGCGCGGTCCGCACGCCCAGGGCCGAGGCGACCCCGCCCCAGACCACCGCGCCGAACGCCTGGCCGCCCATGAACACCAGCTGGTAGTAGGCCAGGGCGCGGGCCCTGGTCCACGCCGGGAGCAGCACCTGGGCCGTGGCGTTGAGGGTGGACAGCACGGCGATCCACGCCGCGCCGGTGAGGAGCATGGCGGGGACCGCCACCGCGGTGGACGCGGTGAGCCCGGCCGCGGCGGTGGCCGCCGCGTACGCGCACGTCGCGAGGGTGACCAGCAGGTTCTTCCCGATTCGCCGCAACAGCCCGGGCACCACGAACGCCCCGCCGATCGCACCGGCCCCGACGCAGCCGAGCAGCGTGCCGTAGCCGCCGGCGTCGAGCCCCAGCGGGCCCCGGGCGAGCGCGGGCAGCAGCGCCCACAGCCCGCTGCCGAACACGACGAACAGCACGCACCGCGCCAGCACCCGGGCGAACAGGGGCGAGCTGCGGACGTACCGGGCGCCGGTCCGGACGGCGGTGCCCACGTGCTCGGCGCCCAGCGGGCGGTGGTCGGACGGCCGCCGCCACCGCCACAGCACCAGCAGCACGCCCAGGAATGACACGGCGTTGAACGCGAACGTCGCCTCGGGCCCGACCGCCGCGATGAGCACGCCGCCCAGCGCGGGCCCGACCGCGCGGCCGACGTTCATGTTCACCCCGTTGAGCAGCGCCGCCTGCGGGATCTCCTCGCGCGGCACCAGCTCGGGCTGGATCGCCTGGAACGACGGCATGGTCAGCGCCTGCCCCACGCCCATGAGGGCGATCAGCGCCAGCAGGGTCACCGGTGTGGCCGTGCCGCTGCCGGTCAGCACCACCAGCGCCGCCGCGCCGACCAGCATCAGGCCCTGGCCCGCGATCAGCACCCGGCGCCGGTCGAGGATGTCGCCGATCGCGCCCGCGGGCACGACCAGCAGGAACACCGGCAGGGTGGTGGCCGCCTGCACGAGGGCGACCTGGAACTCGCTGCCGCCGAGGTCGCCCATGAACCACTGCGCGCCGACGGTCTGCGCCCACGTGCCGATGTTGGACGCGAACTGGGCCAGCCACACCGCGCGGTAGGTGGCGCGGCGCAGCGGGGACCACGCGGGCGGGGCCGTCACCCGCCCGTTCCCTCCCGGTTCGCCCGCGTCACCACCAGCAGGTACCTCGGCGCGGCCCCACCAAACGCGCCGGCCTCACCACCTCCGGAGCAGGCGCGGGAGGCGGCGGCGGCGCACGGGCAGCCGCCCGGCGACGGCGTCCTCGATGAGCGTGCCCACGGTCTCCCGGGAGCACGCCCTGTTCGCGCCGATGCCGCCGCTGGGGCCGCGCTTGGCCCAGCCGACGACGTAAGCGCCGGTCAGGCCCTCGACCCGGCCACCGGTGTGCGGGATGGTGCCGGCGACCTCGTCGAACGGGAGGCCGGGCAGCGGCGTGCCGCGGTAGCCGACGGCCCGCACGACCCGGCCCGCGGTGATCTCCGCGTCGCCGCCGGGGCCGGTGACGCGCAGGCCGCGCACCTCGGTGTCGCCGACGACCTCGACGGGCGCGGAGTGGAAGCGGAGCACGATGCGCCGCCGGTCGGCCGGTGGCGGCGCGGACCAGTCCACGGCCTCCCGCGCGACGCCCCGGAGCAGGCCCGCCTTGGCGCCGGGCGCGGCGTCCTCGATAGCCCGGGTGGTGCGCTCGTCCCGCGCGTCGACCACCACGTCCAGGTCGTCGCGCCCCAGCAGGGCCAGCAGCTCGGACCGGGTGTACGCGGCGTCGTCCGGGCCCCGGCGCGCGAGGAGCACCACCTCGCGGACCTTGCCCGACCGGAGCCGGGCCAGGGCGTGCGACGCGATGGACGTGCCCACCAGGGCAGCCGGGTCGGTGGTGAGGACGCGCGCGACGTCCAGCGCCACGTTGCCGGTGCCGACCACGACGACGCGTTCGGCGGACAGGTCGACGGCGTCCGCGGGCACGTCCGGGTGCCCGTTGTACCAGGCCACGACGGTGGTCGCGGCGAGGCTGCCGGGCAGGTCCTCGCCGGGGACGCCCAGCCGGCGCGCGTCGGACATGCCGACTGCGTAGACCACCGCGTCGTGCCGCGCGGCCAGCTCCGCGGCGGTGACGTCGCGACCGACCTCGACGCCCAGCCGCAGGCGCAGCCGGGGGTGGGTGTGGAAGCGGGCGAACGACTCGCCGATCTTCTTGGTGGACGGGTGGTCGGGCGCGACGCCGTAGCGGATCAGGCCACCGGCGACGGTCAGCCGGTCGATCAGGGTGACCCTGGCGTTGGTGTGCAGCAGCAGGTCCTCGACGGCGTACATGCCGGCGGGGCCGGTGCCGACGACCGCGACGTCCAGCGGCGCGAAGTCGGCCGGGATGGTGCGGCTGAACACCGGCGGGCCCCAGGCGTGGAAGTTCGGCGCGGGGTCCGCCGCCTCCGCGATCGGGTCGCGGTCCGCGTAGTGGTCGGCGTTGATCTTCGCGTAGACCTGGAGCGGCGCGGACAGGGCGTCCACCGGGAAGATCGCGTCGACCGGGCACGCGTCCGCGCACGCGCCGCAGTCGATGCACGTGCGCGGGTCCACGTAGAGCATCTCCGTGGTGCCGAAGTCCGGCTCGTCCGGCGTCGGGTGGATGCAGTTGACCGGGCAGACCGCGATGCAGGACGCGTCGTTGCAGCAGGTCTGCGTGATCGCGAAGGCCATGGCGTCAGATCAGGTTCGCGCGCTGGTACAGCCGGGTCGCGGCCTTGGTCAGCAGGCCGCACGAGTCGAGGAACTCCATCAGGCCCGCGCAGCTGGAGCGCAGCATGGACCTGTGGTGCTCGTTGGCGCGGGCCTCGCGGATGGCGCGCTCGGGGTCGAGGCCGGCGTTGGCGTAGACCTGGTCGCTGACCATGCTGCTGACGATGGCGTAGGACGCGCCGGCGACGACGATCGCGTTGAACTGCCGGCGCAGCCACCCCGCGCCCTTGAGCCGCTCCCGGGTCTCCTCCCGGGCGAACTTCATGTGCCGGGACTCCTCGACCACGTGGATGTTGTTGATGGTGCGCACGAAGGGCACCACCCGCTCGTCGCGCATCCAGTCGCGCTGCATGACGTCGAGGACCTCCTCGGCGACCAGGATCGCCGCGTAGGCCGCCTCGCCGACCGCGAGGGTCTTGAACGCGCGGCCCAGCTCGACCACCACGCGGCGCGGCCGGTACGCGGGTGCGCGCAGCTTCGCCGCGCCGCGGGCGAACATGATCGAGTGCCGGCACTCGTCGGCGATCTCGGTCAGCGCCCACTGGAACGCGGGGTCGGTCGGGTCCTTGGCGTAGAAGTCCCGCAACACCATCTGCTGGAGGATCATCTCGAACCAGATCCCGGTGCTCGCCACCGACGCCGCCTCCTGGCGGGTCAGCTCGCGCTGCTGCTCGGGGGTCATCTCGTCCCAGTACGCCGTCCCGTAGAGGGTGCTCCACTCCGGGCTGGCGCCGTGGTAGCCCGTGTCGAGCGGGGTCTCCCAGTCGACCTCCTGGACGGGGTCGTAGGACAGCGCTTCGGACGAGTCCAGCAACCGGCGCGCGACGGCCTGGCGGTCGGACGCGCCCGCGTGGTCATGGGTGTCGACGCTGGTCATGGGGGCTCCCTGATGACATATAGCTGTTACCCGGAGTTACTGATACCAACGGTAACAGACACTTACCCGGTTCCGCGAGAGCCGAAACCGTTGGCCGGGCGGATCGCTCCCCCGCTACGGTCGCGCCGTGCACCACGAGCACCCACTGGCCTACCTGATCGGCATCGAGGGCATCGCCCTGCTCCGGGCGTTCACCGGGCGGCACGACCGCGACTTCACCGCGGCTCGGCTGGCCGAGGTGCGCCGACTGCTCGACGACGAGTCCCTGGCGCACGCCGGGGTGGACGTCGACCCGGTGGGCCCGGTCGAGGGGTACCGGGTGTGGTCGCGGACCTACGACCAGCCGGGCAACGGCGCGTTCGCGCTCGACGAGCCCGTGGTCGGCGAACTCCTCGACGCGCTGCCGGCGGGCGACGCGCTGGACGCCGCGTGCGGCACCGGCCGGTACGCGCGGATGCTCGCGGACCGGGGTCACCGGGTCGTCGGCGTGGACAGCTCGCCGGACATGCTCGCGCGGGCCCGCACGCGCGTGCCGGAGGGCCGGTTCATGCTCGGCGACCTGGGCCGGCTGCCGGTGGGCGACGCGGCGGTGGACCTGGTCACCTGCGGCCTGGCGCTGACGCACGTGCCGGCGCTGGGACCGGTGTTCGCCGAGTTCGCCCGGGTCCTGCGGCCCGGTGGCCGGCTGGTGGTCGCCGACGTGCACCCCGAGTCGGTGGGGCGCGGCTCGATCCCGTCGCACCGGGGCCCGGACGGGCGGGCGCGGCGGGTGGCCTCCTACCAGCACCTGGTCGGCGACTACCTGCGCGCCGCCCTGCCCGCGGGGTTGCAGGTGCGGCGCTGCGAGGAGCCGCTGCTGCCGGTGCGGGGCGAGGGGGCGGCCGCCGCCGAGGAGCCGGGGCCGTGGGAGTTGTGGCCGTGGAGCCTGGCGGGGCTGGTGCCGGACGCGGCGCGGGCCGCCGGGGACGGGGTGCCCGCGCTGCTGGTCTGGCAGTTCGAGCGCTGACCGGTCAACGGGGGCCGGTCGGCGGGGATGGGTCGGCCGGTGGGGAACCGGTCGGCGACCGCCCGGTCAGCGGTGATCCGGTCAGCGGTGATCCGGCAGGCGGTAGACGGACACGTGGGAGCGCGACTCGGCGGTGAACTCGGCGCCGCTCCAGTCCGCGTGCCTGCTCTCCAGCCCGAACCCCGCCAACTGGGCCATCAGGTCCAGTTCGGCGGGCCACGCGTAGCGGTGCGGGCTGCGGAACAGCCGGGTCCGCCCGCTCTCGTCGAACCGGAAGTGGTGCGAGACGGCGTGCTGGCGCAGGACGTCGTAGACGTCCAGGCCGATGTAGCCGGGCTCGACGTGCCACACCGACGCCCGCTGACCCGGCGGGAGCTTGCGCAGCTCCGGCACCCACAGCTCGACCGAGAACCGGCCGCCCGGTTCGAGGTGGCGGGCGGCGTTGCGGAAGCACGCGACCTGCTCGGCCTGGGTGAGCAGGTTGGAGATCGTGTTGTAGACCAGGTAGACCAGCGAGTAGGAGCCCGGTGCGACGGCGCTCGCCATGTCGCCGACGACCACCGGGATCTCCGACTCGTCCGCCTTCTCCCGCAGCCGGTCGAGCATCGGGGTCGACAGCTCGATGCCGGTGACGGGCACCCCGCGCCCGGCGAGCGGGACGGCCACGCGACCGGTCCCGATGGCGAACTCCAGCGCCCGACCGCCACCCGCCAGCTCGGCGAGGCGGTCGACGGTCGGGGTCAGGACCTCGGGCGCGAACATCCCGGTGCCCGGCGTGTCGTAGCCGCGTGCGGTGTCGACGTCCCAGATGTCCTCTTGGCGCATGGGCTCAACGATCCCCACGGGATCGCCGGGTGTCCAACGATTTGAGGGCCGCCGGCGCAAGGGCCACCGGTGCGGCCGGTCCCGGGGCCGGCCGCACCGCGCCGGGTTCAGGCCGACGGCGCGCGGAAGTAGTGGCCCTCGTCGAGGTCGTCGACCAGGCCGGGGCCGGTCGGCCGCCACCCCAGCCGCTCTCGGGTGAGCGCGCTCGACGCCGGGCCGTCGACCCGGAGGAAGTCCGCCAGCCAGCCGAAGTGCTCCCCCGCGCCCTCGGCGGGGACGGCGGCCACGGGCAGGTCGAGGTGGCGGCCGATCACCTCGGCGACGGCGCGGAGCGGCACGCCCTCGTCGGCGGCCGCGTGCAGCACCGATCCCGCCTCGGCCCGCTCCAGCGCCAGGCGGAACAGGTGCGCGGCGTCGAGCCGGTGCACGGCGGGCCAGCGGTGGGCGCCGTCGCCGAGGTGGCCGGAAACGCCCTTGGCGCGGGCGATGCCGACGAGGGCGGCGATGAAGCCGTTGTCGCCGTCGCCGTGCACGGTCGGGGCCAGGCGCACGACGGACGCGCGGACGCCGCGCGACGCGAGGTCGAGCGTCGCCCGCGCGGTGGCCAACCGCCCCTGGAGCGTGCCGTCCGGGTACTCGGCGGGGTCGAGCCCGTCCTCCTCGGTCGCCACCCGCCCCGTGGTGACGCCGAGCAGCCCGGAGGCGATGACGAGCGGCCGGTCGGAGCCCGCCAGCGCCTCGCCCAGCACCTCGATGACGCGGCGATCCGCGGCGACCGCGCCCCGGTAGTCGCCGGCGAACGCGATGTCGTGCTTGAACGCCAGGTGGAGCACGCCGTCCGACTCGGCGGCCGCGGCGGCCAGGTCGTCGAAGTCGTCGAGGGTGCCGCGGCGCACCTCCGCCCCGGCCTCGACGAGGGCGGCGGCCGAGGCGTCGGAGCGCGCCAGCCCGGTGACCCGGTGACCCGCGCCGATGAGCTCGGGGACGACGGCGGAGCCGATCCAGCCGGACGCGCCGGTGACGAAAACGCGCACGAGAACCTCCTGGTGACCCCGTCCCCGGCGATCGGGGAACGGGTTATGTCAGTGACTGACATCAACGTAGCAGCGATGTCAGTCACTGTCATCAACTATGCTCCCGACATGGGTCGATGGGAGCCGAACGCGCACGGCCGGCTCGAACGGGCCGCGCTGGAGCTGTACTGCGAGCGCGGCTTCGAGCAGACCACCGTGGCGGAGATCGCCAAGCGGGCCGGGCTCACCGAGCGGACGTTCTTCCGGCACTTCGCCGACAAGCGCGAGGTCCTGTTCGCCGGCTCGGGCGAGCTGCACGCCCTCCTCGAACGCACCGTCGCCGCCGCGCCGGGCGACGTGACGCCGATCGAGGCGGTGTCCGCCGCACTGGAGGCCGCCGGCGCCACCCTGGGGGATCGCCGCGAGCGCTCGCGGCGGCGCCAGGCCGTCATCGACGCGAACCCCGAGCTGCGGGAGCGCGAGCTGATCAAGCTCGCGTCCCTCGCCTCGACGATCGCCTGCGCGCTGCGCGCACGCGGAGTCCCGCGGCCGACCGCCACCCTGGCCGCGGAGGCGGGGATCGCCGTGTTCAAGGTCGCGTTCGAGCGCTGGCTCACCGAGGTCGACCGGGACGACCTGCCGCGGCTCGTCCGGGAGTCCTTCGACGAGCTGAGAGCCGTGGCCACGGGCAGGTGACGTGGCGGCGACGGCCGCGGACTACCGTGCCGGTCGTGGACGACTGGTTGGCCGACACCCGCACCTCCTACGACGCCGTCGTGGCCGGCTACGCCGACCTGGTGCGCGGCTCCGTGGCCGGGCACCGGTACCTCCGCGCGGCCCTGGCGCTGTTCGCCGACGGCGTCCGGGACGCGGGCGGCGGACCGGTGGTCGACATCGGCTGCGGACCCGGGCACATCACCGCCCACCTGCGCGCGCTCGGCCTCGACGCCTTCGGCGTCGACCTGTCCCCCGGCATGGTCGACCGGGCCCGGCGCGACCACCCCGGACTGCGGTTCGAGGTGGGTTCCATGACCGACCTGGACCTGCCCGACGCCTCGGTGGCGGGTGTGCTCGCCTGGCAGTCGCTGATCCACGTCCCCGACGAGCGGGTGGCGGGCGTGCTCGGGCACTTCCACCGGGTCCTGCGCCCCGGCGGCCCGCTGCAACTGCTGTTCCACGTCGGGGACGGGACGCGGTTGAAGACCAGCGGTTACGGCGGCCACCCGATGAAGGTCCACGTCCACCGCCGGCCGCCCGACCGGGTGGCCGGATGGCTGCGCGACGCCGGGTTCGAGGTCGAGGCCCAACTGCTGCTCGACCCGGGCGGGGAAGCGCCGCAGGCGTTCCTCTGCGCGCGCCGGGAATCCTGAGCCGCGCACGGGGGTGGGCTCGCCGCGCCGGCGGTGTTCGGCGTCGGCCCGCGCCGGTGCTGTTCGGCCTCGGCCCGCACCGGCGCGGTGGCCCCGTCAGCCGGCGCGGTCCTCGTACGCCGCCCGGCTGGCCTCGATCTGCGGCACGTGCTCGATGGCCCACCCGGCCAGGGCGAGCGCGGGCGGGATGAGGCTCTTGCCCTCGGGGGTCAACGCGTACTCGACCCTCGGCGGCACCTCGGCGTGCACGGTCCGGGCCACCAGGCCGTCGCGCTCCAGGTTGCGCAGGGTCAGCGTCAGCATCCGCTGGGAGATGCCCGGGACCTGCTCGTGCAGGTCGCCGAAGCGGAGCGTGCCCTGGTCGAGGGTCGCCACGACCAGCAGCGTCCACTTGTTGCAGATCCGGTCGAGGATCGCCCGGAGCGTGCGACCGCCATCGCCCCGGATCATGCAGGTGTGCTCCTGCTGCGGCATGACAACTCCCTGTGCGTAAGGCACACGCGTGTGCCTTTTGTAAGCCCTTCAACAGTGACGCATCATGAGCCTCCTCAATTCCGGTGGCCATCCCGGCCACCGGTGCCGAAGGGGACCTCGTGGACATCGCCTACTGGATCGTCGCCGCGTTGCTGGCGCTCTTCTACCTCTACGCCGGCGGCAAGAAGGTCGTCCAGGGCAAGGAAGAACTCCGCCCGATGATGGGCTGGGTCGACCGGGTGCCCATGCCGCTGGTGCGGACCATCGGGGTGCTGGAGGTGCTCGGCGCCGTCGGCCTGCTCCTGCCGCCGCTGACCGGGATCGCGCCCGTGCTCGCCATCGCCGCGGCGGTCGGGCTCGCGCTGGTCCAGGTCGGCGGCGTCGTCGTCCACCTGTCCCGCGGCGAGGTCGGGCAGATCTGGCTCAACGCCGTCCTGCTGGTGACCGCCGCGGTCACCGCGTGGTTGGCCACCACCTGGACGTGAATCAGCGCGGTGAGGCCACCGGCAGGCTCAGCGCGACCGCGGCGGCCACCTCGCAGAACGCCTTCACGTGCGGCCGGTGGTCGCTCTCGCGGCGGGCGATGACGGCTTCGCTCAGGCCCGACTCCGGCAGGTCCAGGAACCGCAGGGGCGCGTCCGGCACCGGGGGGCGGCTCCGCGCGATCTCCGAGCACATCGCGACCACGCCGGGGTTGTGCACGAGGGTCTGCGCTATCTCCGGCACCGTCCACGCCTCGGTGACGTACTGCGCGGGCGGCGCGCCGTTGCGGAAGTCGTTGAGCAGCCAGTGGTCCCCCACCTCCGGCGGGGTCCGCGCGGGGCGGGCGGACAGGATCGGCAGGGGCAGGACGTCCGCCAGCGAGGCCGTTCGGGCGTCGGCCAGCGGGTGCGCCTCGTGCACGACCACCACCCGGCGTTCCCGGTACAGCGCGTGCCACGCGTGCCGCGCGGGGTCCAGCGGCAGCCGGGTGAACGCCACGTCCACCTCGTCCCGCGACAGCGCGGTGTAGGCGCGGGCGACCGGCAGTTCCGCGCGGAAGTGCAGGCGCACGTCCGGGAACGCCTCGGCGAAGGCGCTCAGCACGGACTGGGTCATCGCGCCCGCCGCCGCGTAGATCATGCCCACGCGCAGGTCCCCGGTCGCGCCCCGGGCGGACTCCCTCGCGGCGCGGACGCCGTCGGTGACGATCGTGATCGCCCGACCGGCCGGCTCGACCAGCACGTGCCCGGCCGGGGTCAGCCGGGGCCCGCCCGGCAGCCGGTCGAACAACGGGTGCCCGACGAGGCGCTCCAGGGCGCGGATCTGCTGGCTGAGCGTGGGTTGGCTGACGTGCAGCCGGACGGCGGCCCGGGTGAAGCTCTTCTCCTCCACGACCGCCAGGAAGTAGCGCAGGTGACGGAGCTCGACCATGGTCATCCCCCCTGCGGGTGCGGCCCGGTACCGAACGGTAGTGGGAGGGGGCCGGGGATGGTCACGGCCTATCGGGTCATTGTCACTGCGTCTTGGACAGCGGGATCGGGCGCGCCCGACACTGGGACGCACCTGCACTCCCCCTCCCCGGAGCTGCCCCCTGCCATTCCGGAGCCGCCCCGGCCGATCCCGGTGAAGGGAACCCCATGGAAGACCTGACCTGGCGACAACGCCTCGGCGCCCTGCTCGCGGTGCTGGCGACGGTGGTCCTGGCGTCCACGGCGTCGACGGCGGTGGCCGCCATCCCCCATTCGTCCACCGGCGCCATAACCGGTTGCTACACCAGTGCCGGCGCGCTGCGCGTGGTGGACGCGCAGGCCGGCAACGCCTGTGCCGCAACGGAAACCCGGGTCGAGTGGAACGGCACGGTGATCACCGCCACCCGGTGGAGCACGGGCGCGATCTCGCAGCTGCCGCGCGCCGGCGGCGTCAGCCGCCTCGTCGCCTCGCAGCCGTACGCCAAGGTGCTGGCCGCCGGGGCGTGGGTCGTCACGGCCGACGTCCTGATCGCGAACAGCCTGGACCCGCCCACCTCGTTCCGGTGCTACGCGCAGCAGTGGAGCAACCAGGCCGTCCTCGGCGGGCAGCTCCAGGACTGGGGTGGCGCGGGCGGCTGGCACCGGACGCTGACGATCAGCGCCACGGTCACCCTGACCGCGCCCGACTACGTCGACATCTACTGCCTGCACGACCAGAACCTGCCGACCGGCGGGGTGCTCCAGGCCGAGAGCGTGGACGTGATCGCGCAGCGGGTCATCGCCGTGAACTGACCGGCGAGGGGCCCGGCGGTGTGCAGGGCGCCGGCCGGGTCCCGGCCGGCGGGCTCCGGGACCGGGGCCCGCCGGTCGTCAGGCCCGGGTCGCGCGGGAGCGAGCACCCGCGCGACCCGGGCCTGACACCGGTGCCGCGTCAGGCCTTCGGGCGCGCGGGGTCGAGCACCACCGGGAGGGAGCGCCAGCCGGTGACCGTCAGCGAGCGCCGCGGCCGGAGGTCGTCGGCGGGCACGGCCCTGGCGTAGCGGGGGAAGCGGGCCAGCAGGTGGCGCAGGGCGATCTCGCCCTCCAGGCGGGCCAGGGGCGCGCCGATGCAGAAGTGGACGCCGTGGCCGAAGGCGAGGTGGCTGTTCGCGCGGTCCGCGTCGAAGGTGTCGGGCGCGTCGAAGCGGGCCGGGTCGCGGTTGGCCGCCGGGAGGCTGACCAGGACGACCTCGCCCTCGGGGATGGTGGTGCCGCCCACCCGCACCGGCGCTTCCGTGAACCTCGGCGTGGTCAGGGACACGGGGCTGGTGAGGCGGAGGAGCTCGTCGACCGCGCGGGGGATCAGGGCCGGGTCACCGACGAGGCGCGCGCGGGTGCGCTCGTCGCGGACCAGCCACTCGGCGGCGGAGCCGATCAGGCCGACCGTGGTCTCGTGGCCCGCCACCACCAGCAGCAGGCAGGTGCCGACCAGTTCGGCCTCGGTGAGCCGGTCCCCGTCGTCGCTCGCGCGGGTCAGGGCCGACAGCAGGTCGTCGCCGGGGTTCGCGCGCTTCTCGGCGATCAGCGCGGTCAGGTAGGCGGTGATCTCCTCGGAGGCGGTGAGCGCGTCGCCGGGCTTCGCCTCGCCCATCAGGTGCTGCGACCACGTCCGCATCCGCGCGTGGCCGCCCTCGGGGACGCCCAGCAGCTCGCAGATCACCGTCATGGGCAGCGGGAAAGCGAAGTGCTCGACCAGGTCGACCTCGTCGTGGGCGGGCATCGCGTCGAGCAGGTCGGCGGTGAGCCGCTCGACCCGGGGGCGCAGCTGCTCGACCCGGCGCGAGGTGAAGTCCTTGGCGAGCAGCTTCCGCAGCCGGGTGTGGTCGGGCGGGTCCATCACCAGCATGTTGCCCCGGTACAGCGCCGACAGCCGCGGGTCGCCGCCGGCGGCCTCCAGCTTCGCGGACATGATCTCGCCGAGGCGGTGGTAGTCCTTGGCGACGCGCTCGTCGGCCAGCACCGCCTTGGCCGCCTCGTGGTCCACGACCACCCACGCCGGGAGCTTGTTCGGCAGCACGACCCGGTGCACGGGCCCGTCCTCCCGCAACGCCCTCAACGCGGGGTGGGGGTCGCGGAGGTAGGCGGGGCTGAACATCGCGTCGGTCATGTGGTGATCATGCCGTTCCCGGTGGGGCGCGGGAAGCGGGCTCGGTGCGGCCGGAGGGCGACCGGTCGAGCAGCGGGGCCGTGCCGGTGAGCGCGCCTCCCGCGCCGAAGGCGGAGTGTTGACCCGGCCGCACCGCGGCGTCTAACGTCGGTTCCGGCGTGGCCCACGCCCAACCCCCACCGACCGCCCCCGGCTCGGTCCTCGCGGGGGCAAAGGGACTTCCCGTCTCGGGTCGCTGTCGTTGTCCGCCCGTCTCGGGCGTGGTGGTCGCCGGGGGACTCCGCCCGAGCAGCGGGAGGGCCTCATGACGACGAACGGGAACTTCAAGCGCAGGGTTCGCGCCCGCGCGGCCAAGACAGGTCAGTCCTACACGACCTCGCTCCGGCACTTCCGGCCGGCTCCGGCCGTGGACCCCGTGCCGGGAACCGGGCGCGTACGGCCGGCCGTGGCGCAGACCGCGCTCCGCGGGAACCCGAGCGGGGACGGGTTGCGGGACAGCGGGGACGACGTGCGCGGGCTGATGCGCGAGGCGCACGCGGCGGGTGCCACGCTCGTGCACTTCCCCGAGGGCGCGACCTGCTCCCCCGACAAGCACGTCATGTCCGTCGCCGGCCCCGACGTGGTCGGGCCGGCGGACTGGGAGCGGTTCGAGTGGGACGTGCTGCGGCAGGAGCTGACGGCGATCGCGGACCTGTCCCGGGAACTCGGGCTCTGGACCGTCCTCGGCTCGGTGCACCGCCTGACACCGCCGAACCGACCGCACAACAGCCTGTACGTGATCTCCGACCGGGGACGGCTCGTCACGCGGTACGACGAGCGGATGCTGTCGAGCACGAAGGTCACCCACATGTACGCGCCCGGGTCGGGCCCGGCGACGTTCGACCTCGGCGGTCTGAGGTTCGGGCTCCTGCTGGGGATGGAGGTCCACTTCCCGGAGCTGTTCCTGGAGCAGGAGGGGCTCGACGTCGACTGCGTCCTGTTCTCCACGGCGGGGCCGGGCACGCCGACCGACGACGGGGTGTTCGCCGCCGAAGCGCGGGCGCACGCGGCCACCAACGGCTACTGGGTCGCCTACGCGGGACCCGCGCGGGGCGTGCCGTCCGGCGTGGTCTCCCCGGCGGGTCAGTGGGCCGCCCGCTGCCCCGCCGGCGGGAATCCCGCGATAGCGGTCGTCGACCTCGACGCCGACCCCGACGACCGGGCACGGCGGTGGCGGCGCGCGGCCCGTTCCGGCGTCTACGAGCCGCACTTCGTGCGGGACGACAGCAGGAGCGACGACCTCGGCGCGTTCTAGCGGGAGTCGTCAGCACACCGAACAAGCGCGCACACCGCAATAGTGCGTTGCAACCCGGGCGGATGTGGGTTCTGGTTCCGGTGGTGGGCCGGGTCGACCCGGCCCGGTCGTCACGTGCCGGTGTCGGGCGGATGGGCGGTGGCGGTGGGCGAGCGCGGAGGTGGTCACCAGGTCGGCGCGGCCTCCGGGTCGGCGGTCCTGTTCCAGGCCGGGCGGGACGTGACGGTGATCGGCGGCGACCTGGTGACCGGCGGGCGCGGCGGACCCGACCGCGTGGTGTGGCCGGTGCGGGTCGGGGTGCCGCCGCAGCCCGCCGAGCCCCACCAGCCCCGGGACGCCCAGTCGGTGTTCGAGGACGGGTCGGGGGCCGGCGGGGTGACGCTGCTGGGCCTGGGCGGTGTGGGCAAGTCGCAGGTCGCCGCGCGCCACGCGTGGTCGGTGTGGCCGGACGCCTCGGTGGGGTTGGCCGTGTGGGCGTCGGCGCTGACCCGCGACGGCGTGCTGACCGCGTACGCCGAAGCGGCGCGCAAGGTGCTGTGCGAGGACGACCCGCGCATCTCCTCGCGGACGCCGGAGCAGGCGGCGCGGTCGCTGCGGTCCTGGCTGGCCACCACGGGACGCCGCTGGCTGGTGGTGCTCGACGACGTCCAGGACCCGGACGACCTCCGCGACCTGTGGCCGCCGCGCCACCCCCTGGGCCGGACGGTCGTGACCACCCGCCGCCGTGACGTGCTCTTCGCGCGCGGGCGCGGCGTGGTCGAGCTGGGGGTCTACACGGAGCGGGAGGCGACGCGCTACCTGGCGCGGGCCCTGCCCGGCGAGGTCGTCGCCGAAGCGGGCGAGGAGCAGGTGCGGGCGCTGGGGGCGGACCTGGGTTTCCTGCCGCTGGCGTTGGCGCAGGCCGCCGCGTTCATTTCCGACCGGCCCCTGCTGACCGTCCGGGGCTACCGCCGCAGGCTGGCCGACCGGCGGCGCACGCTGGCCGAGGTCATGCCCACGGCCGAGGAGCTGCCCGACGAGCACCAGGCGACCGTGGCCGCGACGTGGTCGCTGTCCATCGAGCGCGCCGACCGGCTGCCGCCCGCGGGCCTGGCCCGGCCGCTGCTGGAGCTGGTGAGCCTGCTCGACCCCCACGGCACGCCGCGCGCGCTGTTCACCAGCCCGCCCGTGCTCTCGCACCTGGCCGCGACCACCGGCCGCGAGGTGGACGGCGGCACGGTGGAGGACGCCCTCGGGTGCCTGCACCGCCTGCACCTGATCGACCTCGACCGCACCCGGCCCTCCCGGACCGTCACCGCGCACGCCCTGGTCCAGCGCGCCGTCCGCGACACCCTCGCCCCCGACCACCTCCACCGGCTCGCGCACACCGCCGCCGACGCCCTGCTCTCGACCTGGCCCGACATCGACACCACCACCCCGGGCACGGCCCAGGCGCTGCGCTCGGCCGCGGAGGTCCTGCACGCCCGCACCACCCCGGCGCTCTGGCACGGGCAGGCCCACGAGCTGCTGCTCCTCGCCGGGCGGTCGCTCGGCGAGAGCGGTCAGGTCGCCGCGGTGATCGCCTACTTCCGGGACCTCCACCGCCAGGCCCTCGCCCACCTCGGCCCCGACCACCCCGACACGCTCGTCGTCCGCCACAACCTCGCGTCCTGGCGGGGTCAGGCCGGTGACGTGGCCGGGGCCTTCGACGACTACCGGGCGCTGCTGACCGACTGCCTGCGCGTGCTGGGCGACGACCACCCCGACACCCTGGTCACCCGCAACAACCTCGCCCACTGGCGGGGCATGGCCGGTGACGCCCGCAGCGCGGTCCCCGAGCTGGAGGCGCTGCTCGCCGACCACCTCCGCGTGCTGGGCGACGACCACCCCGACACCTTCGGGACCCGCAACAACCTCGCCGACCTGCGCGGGCAGGCCGGTGACGTGGCCGGCGCGGTCACCGGGTTCGAGGTCCTGCTGGTCGACCGCCTGCGCGTGCTGGGCCCGGACCACCCGCACACCCTCGTCACCCGCAACAACCTCGCCCACTGGCGGGGCGAGGCGGGTGACACCGCCGGCGCGGTCGCGGAGCTGGAGGCGCTGCTGGCCGACCAGCGGCGCGTGATGGGGCCCGACCACCCCGAAACCCTCGTCACGCGCGGCAACCTCGCGCGTCGGCGGGGCGAAGCGGGCGACGCGGCCGGCGCGGTCCGCAGCTACCGGGAGCTGGTGTCCGACTTCGTCCGGGTGGTGGGCCCGGACCACCCCGACACCTTCATCGCCCGCGGCAACCTCGCCCACTGGCTGGGCCGGACGGGCGACGTCGGCGGCGCGGTCGCCGAGCTGGAGGCGCTGCTGGCCGACCACCTCCGCGTGCTGGGCCCGGAGCACCCGAACACGAGCGTCACCCGCGCCAACCTGGCCCACTGGCGCGGAGCCGGCGACCTCCGCCCTTGACGGCCCGCGGTGCGCGGACGGGGCGGCCCCGCCGGGACGGGGCCGCCACCGCGTTCACCAGCCGGTGCGCCCGGCCCCGTACGGGTACAGCGGGTTGCCGTAGGTGGTCGGCACGGGCAGGCCCGCGTTGATCCGCGCCTTGATCTCCTGCCGCTGGGCCGCCGTGGCGCCCAGGTCGTACGGCACGTCCCACGCCTCCACGGCGTCCGCGGGCACGTCCGTGCCGCCCGGTCGCAGCACGTCCGACAGCGCCCGCGGCAGCTGCCACGGCAGCTTCCCGCTCGGCGCGTAGTCGCCGAACAGCAGCGACGCCAGCGCCGGGCCCATCTCCTCGCCGCCCCGGTAGGTGACGACGATCGCGTCGACCTGCTCGTGCCACTCGGTGATGACGTACGGCCGGGGCAGCACCAGGGCGACCACCACGGGGATGCCGCGGCTCTTGAAGTCCCGGATCAGCGCCAGCTGGTCCGGGGGCAGGTACGGCTGCTCCTTCACCCAGTTCGTCGCGTGCGTGTAGGACGCCTCCCCGACCGCCACCACCGCCAGCTT
This sequence comes from Saccharothrix xinjiangensis, assembly GCF_039527585.1. Lineage (NCBI taxonomy): Bacteria > Bacillati > Actinomycetota > Actinomycetes > Pseudonocardiales > Pseudonocardiaceae > Saccharothrix > Saccharothrix xinjiangensis. The sequence continues at coordinate 161,823 of NZ_BAAAKE010000017.1, forward strand.
CGGCGACGGGCCGGTGTCCTTGTGGACGTTCACGCCGGCTTCGGCGGCGCGGTCGCGGATCGCCTGGTACATCGTCCGCGAGCCGTACTCCTGGTGGAAGAAGCTGGTCCAGATGCAGCACGCGGCCGTGTCGTCCGCGCGCGGGCCCGCCACGACGATGTTGTCGCCCCGGTTGAGCCGCAGCGGCAGCACGCCGTTGTTGCGCAGCAGCGTCATGGCCTCCCGCGACGCCTGGTTGGCCAGCGCCGCGTACTCCGGCTTGTGGAACCGGTACGGCCCGTTGACCGGGTCGCCGTAGGGGTTCTCGAAGACGCCGAGCTTGAACTTGATGCGCAGCACGCGCCGCACCGCGTCGTCGATGCGCGCCGCCGGGACGGCCGCGGTGAACTGCGCCATGCTGAAGCCCGTCGCGCCCGGGTCGGCGCCGCCCATCACGTCCGACCCCGCTTTGGCCGCGCCGATCCAGCTGCCCGACGGCAGCCAGTCGGTGGTGATCAGGCCCGTGTACCCGAGGTTCTGCCGCAGGTAGGCGAGGATCTTGGCGCTGTCGCCCGCGCCGGGACCGCCCGGGTCGAGCAGGGTGCTGCCCGCGTAGCCCGGCATGATGTTCACCGCGCCGGCCTCCATCGCGGCCCGGAACGGCGCGGTGTGGTACTTGACCGTCACCTCGTCGAACACGATGACCGCCTCGCCGCCCGCGCCCTCGCCCGGCCAGTGCTTCACCGTGGCCAGCACGGACGCGGGGTTCAGCTCCGGCCCGCCCTGCAACCCCGTCACCAGCGCCCGGACCTGCGCCGAGGCGACGTCGGCGCTCTCGCCGTTGCCCTCCTGGATGCGCGGGTACAGCACCTTCGTGCCGACCTCGGCGAGCGGCCCGAGGACGCCGCGCGTGCCGACCTCCAGCTGCTCGCGCCGCTGCACGTCGCCCAGCCTGTGCGCCAACGGGTAGTTCTTCGCCGCGGCCAGCGCGCTCTGCAACGGGTAGGTGGTCTTGTACCCGGCGATGGTGTCGCCCGCCGACACGAACGGGATGCCCAGGCGGGTGCCGGACGAGGCGAGCAGGGCGTTGTGCAGGTCCTGCGCCTCGGCGGGCCCGAAGTGCCACCCCGACCGGGGGAACGCCTGCGCGTTGTAGAACAGCTGGTACGCCTTCTCCTCGACGGTCATGCGGCCCACGAGGTCGTCCACCCGCGCCTCCACGGGCTGCCGCCAGTCCTCGTACGGCTCGATCGCGCCGTTCTTGTTGAGGTCGCGGCTGCCGTTCACCACCCGCACCCCGTCGTCCACGGTGGACAGGGTCGGCCGGTACAGGCTGAACGTGCGGATGGTCGACGCGCTGGTCGCGCCCGCGCCGTCCACCGCCACGACGAACCACCGGTAGGTCCACCGGTCGGCGATGTCCCACGTGGGCGTGTAGGTGGTGGCGGTGGTCTCGGCGACCTTCGTGTAGAGGTCGAGCAGGTTGCCGGACGCGGTGAAGTCGTAGTCGCCGCGGCTGAGGTTGAGCCACACCTGGTAGCGGACCGCGCCGGGCGACGCCGCCCACGAGAACGCCGGTCGGCGGGTGTTGGTGACCATCGCGTTGTCGGCCGGTGCGCTGAGGGCGAAGCGGCCGGTGTTCGCCGGCGCCCTGGTGGGCGGCGACAGCAGCGGCGGGGTCGTGGCCGACGAGTCCACGGTGCCGAAGACCTGGAGCTCCCACAGCGACACGCCGTAGCCGGTGGCGCGGGCGGTGGCGAACAGCCGCAGGTACCGGCCGGAGCCGGAAACGGTCAGGCGCTCCACGCCGCCCGCGCCGGTCGTGGTCGCGTGCACCTGCGTCCACGTGGTCGCGTCGTTCGACAGCTCGATCCGGTAGCCGCGGGCGTACGCGCCCTCCCAGTTGAGCACGACCTGGTTGACCGCGGCGACGCCGCCGAAGTCGACCCGGATCCACTGGTCGTCGGCGAACTGGCTGGACCAGCGGGAGTTCGTGCGGCCGTCGAGGGCCGCGGCGGGCGCGTTGCCGCCCTCCCAGCTGGAGGCGGCGACCTGCTTGTACTGGGAGATCGGCGTCGCCGGTGGCGGCGGCCCGCCCACGGTGCCGTAGACCTGGAACTCCCACAGCGAGTAGCCGTAGCCGGTGGCGCGGGCCGTGCCGAGCAGCCGCACGTACCGGCCGGAGCCGGAGACGGCGAGGTGCTGCGTGCCGCCGGTGCCGTTGGTGGCGGTGTGGACCGTGCTCCACGTGGCGCCGTCGGCGGAGGTCTGGACCTGGAAGGCGGTGGCGTGGGCGGATTCCCACACCAGGGAGACCCGGTCGATCGCGGCGGTGGCCCCCAGGTCGACCTGGAGCCACTGGGGATCGCTGAACGCGCTGGACCAGCGGGTGGTGGTGCTGCCGTCGGTGGCGGCGGACGCGGGCGTCCCCGCGTTCTCGGCGGACGAGGCCGTGGTCGGCTTGCCCTGCGAGAGCAGGGCGCTCTGGGCGTCGGCGCGGGTGGCGGCGAACTGACCGGCGACGAGCGCGGCGACCACGGCGAGCAGGGGCAGGACCCGGCGGCGTTGCCGGGTGAGCGCAACGGGCATGGCGACTCCAGGCAGGGGCGTGCGCACCGCGGCGCTGGCCGCGGTGGGGCGAGGACACGGTGGGAGAGCGCTCTCCCAGAAGAGAACTTCACCTGGCGGGTGGAGTCAAGGGATTCGGGGACCGGTTCTGGGCACCGGACTGCTGCCGTCCCGGCCCCAGCCGGTGCGCGGGCGATGGCGGGGAGCGCGGCAGGCGCGGCGGGGTGGCGGGGAGCGCGGCAGGCGCAGCGGGGTGGCGGGGAGCGCGGCAGGCGCAGCGGGGTGGCGGGGGTGGCGGGAAACAGCGCCCGACTGCGGTCGATGGCGGTCGGGGGCGGCCACCGGCGCTCGACACCGAGCCGCCCGGTCCGGGACCACGTGGTCCCGGACCGGACGGCTCGCCCCCTCCCCCTCCTTCCCCGCTCAGTCCCTGGATCAGTCGAGCGCGGCGGCGAACGCGCCGGTCTCGTAGGAGCCGCCCCGCTGGTGCACGATCACCGCGAGCCGGTTGGCCGCGTTGATCAGGGCGACCAGCGCGACCAGCGCGGCGACCTGGTCGTCGTCGTAGTGCTCGCGCACCAGCGCCCACGTCTCGTCGGACACGCCCTGGTGGGCGTCGGCGAGCCGGGTGCCCTCCTCGGCGAGCGCCAGCGCGGCCTGTTCGGCCTCGGTGAACACCGTCGACTCGCGCCAGGCGGCGACCAGGTTGAGCCGGAGCGCGGTCTCGCCGGCCGCCGTCGCCTCCTTGGTGTGCATGTCGACGCACCAGCCGCAGCCGTTGATCTGGCTGGCGCGCAACGACACCAGCTCCTGCGTGGACCTCGGCAGCGGCGACCGGTGGATCACCGTGCCCGCGTTGGCGAACCGCTTGGCGAACCTGGCCGCGATCTCGTTGTCGAACAGGGCGAAACGGGTTTTCACGGTCTGCTCCTCACTCGTCGTGCCGCATCGGGCGAACACCAGGTGCCGGCGGCGCGGTTCCCGTGACAGGACGGCCGGGTGACGTGCGGCACAGGGCCCCGGTGTCACACGGCGGCCGTGGCCGGTGTCTGGTGTGCGACACGGCCGAGAGCGAAGAGGAGCCACCCATGCCGCGGACCGCGCCCGGCGACCACGACCGGGGACCCGACCCCGCCACCGAGGCGTTCCTCGCCCACCGCAACCTGCTGTTCACCGTCGCCTACGAGGTGCTCGGTTCGGCGGCGGACGCGGAGGACGTCCTCCAGGAGACATGGTTGCGGTGGGTGGGCGTCGACCTCGGCGAGGTGCGGGACCGGCGCGCGTACCTGGTCCGGGTGACCACCCGCCAGGCGCTCGGCAGGCTGCGCGCGCTCGGCCGCCGCAAGGAGTCCTACGTCGGACCCTGGCTGCCCGAGCCGCTGCTGACCTCGCCCGACGTGGCCGAGGACGTCGAGCTGGCCGACAGCGTCTCGATGGCGATGATGCTGGTGCTGGAGACGCTCGCGCCGACCGAGCGGGCGGTGTTCGTGCTGCGCGAGGTGTTCGACCTGGCCTACGGCGAGATCGCCGAGGCCGTCGACAAGAGCCCGGCCGCGGTCCGGCAGATCGCCCACCGGGCGCGGGCGCACGTCGCGGCGCGCAGGCCGCGCGGCGCCGTGCCCGCGGAGCAGGCCAGGGACGCGCTCGACGCGTTCCGGCGGGCGACCGAGACGGGTGACCTGCGGGGCCTGCTCGACCTCCTCGCGCCGGACGTCGTCTTCCTGGGCGACGGCGGCGGGATCAAGCAGGCCGTCCCGCGGCCCGTCGTCGGCGCCGACCGGGTGGCCCGGCTGCTGGCCGCCGGGGTGGGCAGGCTCGCCGCGCTCGGGTCGCTGCGGCCGGAGCAGGTCAACGGCCACCCGGCGCTGGTCCTCCGGCTGGACGGCGAGGTCGACACCGTCCTGGCGGTGCGCGTCGACGACGGCCTGATCACCGGGCTCTACGCGGTGCGCAACCCCGAGAAGCTGTCGCACATGGAGCGGGAGACCGTCCTGCGCCGTTGAGCCGGGTGGCGGGGACCGCACGGGCACCGCACAGCCCTGTGCGAGCCCCGCGCGGGCCCCGCCACCCCCTGGCTCAGCCGGCGGCCCCGAACCAGCGGGGCAGGTGGTCGAGCAGGTCGCGCTGGTCGTCGCCGACCCACGCCACGTGGCCGTCCGGCCGCAGCAGCACGGCGGGCGCGTCCAGCTCCTCGCTGACGTCGACGACGTGGTCGACCCGGTCCGCCCAGCCCTCGACCGAGAGCCCGCCGGTCTGGTCGAGCAGCAGGCCGCGCCCGCCGCGCGTCAGCTCGTAGAGGCGCCCCCGCTTCAGCCCCACGTCCCGCATCCGCCTGCCGAGCAGGTCGTGCCCCTCGCCGAAGTCGTAGCGGACGTTGATCGCGACGACCTTCTCGACCAGGTGCCGGTGCACCTCCTCGAAGTCCATCAGCTCCGACAGCAGCCGGCGCACCGCCTGCGGCCCCGGTTCGGTGGACATCAGCTCCATCTGCGCGCGGGTGTTGTCGAGCACGGCGGCGGCCACCGGGCGCCGTTCCGCGCCGTAGGTGTCCAGCAGCCCGTCCGACGCCCAGCCGCGGACCTCGGCGGCCAGCTTCCAGCCCAGGTTGAACGCGTCCTGGAGGCCGAGGTTGAGGCCCTGGCCGCCGGTCGGCGGGTGGATGTGCGCCGCGTCGCCCGCCAGCAGCACCCGGCCGGTCCGGTAGCGCTCGGCCAGGCGGGTGCCGTTGCCGAAGCGGGACAGCCAGCGCGGCGAGTGCACGCCGAAGTCGGTGCCGGCGACCGCCCGCAGCCGGCGCCGGAAGTCCTCCAGGGTCGGCGGGGCGGCGCGGTCCTCGGACACGCCCTCGGCGGGCACGACGACGCGGCACGCGCCGTTGCCGACGGGCCCGATGCCGAACCGCTTCTCGGTCTTGCGGACCTCGGTCATCACCGCCACCAGCTCCTCCGGCGGCGTGGTCACCTCCATCTCGCCCAGCAGGGTCTCGACCGTGGTCGGCTCGCCGGGGAAGTCGACGCCGACCAGCTTGCGCACCGTGCTGCGGCCGCCGTCGCAGCCGACGAGGTAGCGCGCGCGCAACCGCGTGCCGTCGGCCAGGTCGGCGGTCACCCCGTCGTCGTCCTGGCTCAGCCCGACCAGCTCGTGGCCGCGCCGGATCTCGGCGCCGACCTCGGTGGCGCGTTCGGCCAGCAGGCGGTCGGTGGTCGGCTGCGGGATGCCCAGGACGTAGGGGTGCGTGGTGTCCAGCCGCTCCGGCGGTGGCTTGGGGATGGCGGCGAAACCGCCGATCGGGTGCTGCGTGCCGTGCGCGAGGAACCGGTCCAGCAGGCCGCGCTGGTCCATCACCTCGATGCTGCGCGCGTGCAGGCCGAGCGAGCGGACCACCGGGGTCGGCTCCGCCTCCCGTTCCAGCACGAGCACCCGCACGTCGTGCAGCCGCAGCTCGCCGGCCAGCATCAGGCCGGTCGGCCCGCCGCCGGCGATGATCACGTCAAACATGAACCGCCCATTCACTGGATTTTTTCCGGCCGGTCGCTCCGCGCGTTCCGGCCGGGTGCGCGTACGTCGCGAATTTCTCGTTTTCGCAGGTCCTGGCTTCGGCCGCACATTCTGCGACACAACCGGGGTCTTGCCGCAAGACCCCCTGTGCGCTATATGTTGAACATGGCGGGAAGACAGTGGTCTTCCCGCCTTTCGCGTGCGGCGCCCGGGGTGGGATTTCCCGGGGCGGTGGTCAGGACCGCCTGTCGTCCGGCACGCTGCGAGGTGCGCAGTGACCCCGATCGCACCCGGCACCCGGAGGTCCCCGATGAACACCCGCCTTCGCCGCACCCTGTCCACCGCCACGGGGGTGGTCGCCCTGGTCTTGCCGGTGGCGGCGCCGGGCTCGCCCGCCGCGGCGGCGGAACCCCTGTCGTACGTCGCGCTCGGCGACTCCGCGGCGTCCGGGCCGCTGATCCCGCTCCCGACCGGTCCCCTGGCCTGCGGCCGGTCCACGCACAACTACGCGCACGAGCTGGCGGCCGGGCTCGGCGCGTCGCTGACCGACGTGACGTGCAGCGGCGCGTCGAGCAGGCACCTGACCGAACCGCAGGAGCTGTCGCTGCTCGACCTGCCCGCCGGCGTCGCGCCGCCGCAGTTCGACGCGCTGCGCCCGGACACCGACCTGGTCACGTTGACCATGGGCGGCAACGACGTCGGGTTGGTCGGCATCGCGGAGGACTGCGTGCGGCTCGACCCCGCGGCCACGCCGTGCCGGGGCGAGCACGAGGCGCGCCTCGCCCAGCGCCTGGCCGAGTTCGCGCCCAGGCTGGCCGCCGCCCTCGACGGCATCCGCGCGCGGTCGCCGCGGGCGCGCGTGGTGACCACCGGTTACGGCCTCTACATCAAGGCAGGCGGCTGCTGGCCGCTCCAGCCGGTCCTGCCGTCGGACGCGGACTTCCTCCAGGGCGGCGTCGACCGGCTCAACCTGGTCATCGCCGAGCAGAGCGCGGCCCACGGCGCGGAGTACGTCGACCTGAGGACGCCGAGCGCCGGGCACGACGCGTGCCAACTCCCCACCGACAAGTGGGTCGAGGGGTACGTGCCGACCGACCTCGCCGCGCCGCTGCACCCCAACCGGCGCGGTGAGGCGAACTACGCCCGGATCATCGCCGGCCACCTGGGGGCGTGACGTGAGGCTGCCCCTGGTCGTCACCCTGATCGCCCTCACCCTCGTCGCGCCCGCGCCGACCGCGACCGCCGCGGACCGAGCCGGTGGCTGCGACCCGCTCGGCGGCGGTTCCGAGTGCCTGCTGCCCTTCCCCAGCGACTGGCACACCCGGCCCGACCCGACCACGCCCACCGGGCGGCGGCTCGCGTTCACCCGGGACGTGCTGCCGCGCAACGCCCTGGGCAGCGCGGTGGACCCGACCGCGTGGAACCGGGCGGACGGCTTCTCCCCCGGCTCCGCGCTGATCGCCCACGTGCCGGGCCTCGACCCGGTGGCGAGCGGCATGGCCCCGGTCACCGACATCGGCCGCTCGCTCGACGCGGGCTCGCCCGTCGTGCTGCTGGACGCGGCGACCGGCGAGCGGTGGCCGCACTGGGCGGAGATCGACTCCAACGACCCGCAGCGCCGGGCGCTGCTGGTCCACCCCGCCCGCAACTTCCGCGACGGGCACCGGTACGTCGTGGCGCTGCGCGACCTGCGGGACGCCGCCGGCGACCCGGTCCCGCCGAACGCCGCGTACGCGAAGGTCGCCGGAGCGCCCCTGCCCGACCACGACCCGCTGAGCGCGCGGCAGCGGCAGCTCCGCCCTTCCTTGGGAACGCTCGCCGCGCACGGCGTTGACCCGCTCTCCCTGCACCTGGCGTGGGACTTCACGGTCGCGAGCACGCACAGCCTCACCCGCGACCTGTTCACCATGCGCGACGACGCCCTGCGCTCCCTGGGTTCGCGGGCGCCGGCGTCGACCGTCACCGGGGTCACCGACTTCACCCCCGAGCAGGACGCCCGCATCGCCCGCGAGGTCACCGGCCGGGTCACCGTGCCGAGCTACCTGACCCTGCCCGGCGGCCTGCCCGGCTCGGTCCTCCGGCGCCGCGCGGACGGCACACCGCGCCGCTCGCTGTTCGGCCCGGTCGAGGCGCAGTTCCGCTGCGAGGTGCCGCGATCGGCGTTCACCGAACCGTCGTGGCCCGCCCTGTACGGCCACGGGCTGCTGGGTTCGCGCTCCGAGGTGGGCGCGGGCAACGTGAAGGCGATGGCCGCCGAGCACGGGTTCACCTTCTGCGCCACCGACTGGATCGGCATGGCGCAGGACGACATCCCGGTCGTGCTGGCCGCGCTCGCCGACGTCACCCTGTTCGCCGCGATCCCGGAGCGCTCGCAGCAGGGCATGGTCAACGCCCTGTTCCTGGGCCGGGCGCTCGCGCACCCGCAGGGCCTCGTCGCGCACCGGGCGTTCCGCACCGACGACGACCGCCCGCTCGTCGACACCACCCGCCCGCTGGTCTTCGACGGCAACAGCCAGGGCGGCATCCTGGGCGGCGCGCTGGTCGCGGCCTCACCGGACATCGGCGCCGCGGTCCTCGGCGTCACCGGCATGAACTACGGCCTGCTGCTCAACCGCAGCAGCGACTTCGCGCCGTTCCACCAGGTGCTGGACCTGTCCTACCCGGACCGGTTGCGCCAGCAGGTGGTCATCCAGCTGTTGCAGCTGCTGTGGGACCGGGGCGAGACCAACGGCTACGCCAACGGGCTCCGCGACCGCCGCGTGCTGATGCACATCGCGTTCGGCGACCACCAGGTCGCGAACGTCGCGGCGGACGTGCAGGCGCGCACGATCGGCGCCCGCCTCGCCTCGCCCGCCCTGGCGCCAGGCCGCGGCCCGGACCGCGTGCCGCACTGGGGGATCGAGCCGGCGCGGCTGCCGCACGCCGGCTCGGCGATGGTGGTGTGGGACAGCGGAACGCCCGCCCCGCCGACCACGAACACCCCGCCGACCGAACCGGAACACGGGCGCGACCCGCACTCCGACCCGCGCTCGTCGGTCGACGCGCGCCGGCAGAAGGCCGCTTTCCTGACCGGTGGGGTGGTGGTCGACGTGTGCGGTGGAGCGCCTTGCACGGCGTTGCCGGTGGGATGATCGGGAACTGCTCCCGGCGGGTCGTCGCGCGGAACGGCCTGCCGGGGTGGGTGCGGGCGGTGGACGGCGGTGGCCCGTGCGGCGGTGAGCCGGCAGGCCGTGCGGCGGTGAGCCGGCAGGCCGTGCGGCGGCGAGCCGGCAGGCCGTGCGGCGGCGAGCCGGCGCGGCGACGCACGTTCCCCGTTCCCTCTCTCAGGGCATCCATCAGCCCGATCAGCCCAACGACGCGGCCCGGCGCGGCACTGGCGGTGAGTGGGCCGATCCCGTTCGAGTGCATGTCCTTCTCGCGCCCGGAACCGATGATCTCCTGTGGCACAGTGGCCTTGATCGAGGCCCAGGTCACGAGCACGGGGGGACACCATGCCGGATCTCATCGAACGAGTACGCGCCCTCGTCCCCCTGCTCCGGTCCAACGCCGAGCGCTGCACCGCGAACCGCCGCGTCCCCCGCGAGAACCTGGACGCGCTGCGCGAGGCGGGCCTGTTCCGCATGTCCCTGCCGCGTCACCGGGGCGGCCTGGAGTGCGACGTGCGCACGAAGTTCTCGGTGCTCGCCGAGGTCAGCCGGGGCTGCGGCTCCACCGCCTGGGTCTCGACCATCTACCTGGACTCCGCCTTCCTGCTCTCCAAGTTCCCCGACGAGGTGCAGGATGAGGTCTTCGCCGACCCCGAGGCCTTCCACTGCGCCACCCTGGCCGTGCCGGGGCGGGCGGTGGCGGTGGACGGCGGGTACCTCGTGTCCGGTCGCTGGCCGTTCAACAGCGGTTGCCTGGACGCCTCCTACCTGCTCCACCCGGCCGTCGTCGAGGGTGGCGAGCTCGCGCACTTCATCATCCCCGCGCGCGAGGTGACCATCGAGGACGACTGGCACGTCAGCGGCATGGAGGGCACCGGCAGCAACACGACGTCCGCCCGGGACGTCTTCGTGCCGCACCGGCACGTGGTCGGGGCGGCGCGACTGCTCGACCAGGAGCACCGCAGCGAGCGCAACGCGGCCTCGCCCTTCTTCCGCCACCCGCCGTTCGCCTACCTGGTCACCAGCGCCGCCGCGGCCTTCATCGGCATGGCGGAGGCGGCGTACGAGTTCTACCTGGAGCGCCTGCCCCGCCGCGGGCCGATCGCCTACTCGGGCAACGTGCTCCACCGCGACGCCGCGATCACCCACCACCAGGTGGCCGAATCCCGGATGAAGATCGACTCCGCCCGCCTGCTGGCCGAGCAGGCCGCCGACCTGCTCGACGAGCGCGTCGCCACGGGCACGGGGTGCGACCGCGACGACCGGGCCAGGGTGTGGGGTCAGGTGGCCTACGCGACGAGGCTCTGCGTCGAGGCGGTCGAAACGCTGCGGCTGGGTTCGGGGGCGTCGGGCATCACCACGACGCTGCCCATCCACCGGATCGCCAGGGACGTCCAGGCGCTGGCGACGCACGCGGTCCTGATCCCCACCACCGGCATCGAGCACTACGGCCGCGCGCTGTGCGGCGTCGAGCCGAGCACGCCGCTGCTGCTGTAGCCGCTGCTGCTCCAGCCCGGGGAGGTCCCGCCGGCCCGGCCTCAGCGGGTCCGGGTCGCCGCCGCGATCAGGGTGATCAGCTGGCGGCGGAAGTGGTCGTAGTCCTCCACCGCGCCGAGCAGCGACTCGGACTCCTGCTCCTCGCGGCGGGCGACGGCCAGCACGTCCCGGCCCGCCGGGGTGATCTCGACCAGCGTGCGGCGGCGGTCGCGGGTGTCGGGGCAGCGGGTGACGTGCCCGGAGCGGTCCAGGCGGTCGATGGTGCGGCTCATCGTCTGGTCGGTCACCCGGCACAGCGCCGCCAGCTCGCGCTGGGCGAGCGGGCCGTCGGCCAGGTGGTGCAGCACGATCAGGCCCGCGTGCGTGAGGCCCAGCTCGTTCAGCACCTCGTCGAACCGGCTCTCCACGACCCGCGCGGCCACCGACAGCAGTCGCCCGGTCGGCCAGGAGCCCACGTCGGCGCGCACCTGGTCCGGCTGGTGCGACACCTCCCGCTCGTCCCCTCGGCCCATCCGGCCATCTTCGCAGAGCCGCCCCGGGCGGGTGTTCCGGAGGCGGATCGTTCAGCTTGCTGAGCGTTTGCCATGATGTTCAGCATGCTGAACGTTGTGCGGGGCCGCGGTCGACCACTGGTGTGGGGGCTGGTCGGCAGCTTCGCCCTCACCGGCCTGGTGTGGCTGCTCGGGCAGCGGCTGCACGGGGTCGCCCTGCTGCCCGACCAGGGCGCGTCCTGGTACTACTGGAAGCTGCCCGAGCCCACGTTCTGGACGCGCGCGTCGGCGTGGGCCGGGTACGTGGCGCACCAGGTCGTGTCCTGGGGCCTCATCCACTACGCGCAGACGCGGGTCCGCCGCTACACCACCGGCCTGCACCGGGTGAACGTCGTCGCGCTCGCCGCCAACGGCGGGTTCATCGCCCTGCACGCCCTCCAGACCCAGGTGTTCTACGACGGCATCGCCCAGGACGTGTCGATCTTCAGCTCGCAGGGTTCCGTCGTGCTGCTGCTGGTGGCCGTGCTGCTGATGGAGAACAAGCGGCGCGGGCTGTTCTTCGGGAGGCCGGCGCCGATCGCGGCCGACGTCGTGGGGTTCGTGCGGCGGTACCACGGCTACCTGTTCAGCTGGGCCGCCGTCTACACGTTCTGGTACCACCCGATGGAATCCACCAGCGGCCACCTCATCGGGTTCTTCTACATGTTCATGATCCTGTTCCAGAGCAGCCTGATGTTCACCACCGCGCACGCGAACCGGTGGTGGACGCTCGGGCTGGAGCTGATGGTGGCCCTGCACGGCACGCTGGTCGCGGTGATGAACTCGGGTCCGGACGGGATCTGGCCCATGTTCCTGTTCGGTTTCGTCGGCATCTTCGTGATCACCCAGATGCACGGCGTGGGCCTGGGTGCGGCGACGCGGTGGTGGGTCGCCGGTGCGATCGGCGTGGCGGCCCTGGGCGTCTACGCGTGGCGCGGGTACGACCGGATCGACGAGGTCGTGCGCATCCCGGCCATCGAGTACCTGCTGGTGGCCGTGCTCGCGCTGCTGGTCTGGGCGCCGCTGCGGCTGGCGCGGGCGGCACGCCGGTGACCCGGGACCGGCCCGCACCCCGGTTCCTGCCCGCCCTGGCGTGCCTGGTCGCGCCGGTGTGGCTGGTGGCGGCGAACCGGTCGGCGCTGGTGGCGGCGAGCGCGGCGGCGCTGCGGGAGCTGGTCCGGGGTGAGCCGGGCGGGGATCACCCGATCGGGGTTTCGCCCGGAGCGGAACAGCGGCCCCGGCAGCCCGGCCAGGGGCCAGGATGACGGGTATGGCGGACATCCTCCCCTTCCACCGGAAGCACGTCGCCGCGCCGGAGCGCGAGCCGGACCCGCTGTGGCGCGAGGCGCTGGGCCGGAGCCTGCGGACGGCCAGGGAGGAGCGGGGCAGCCGCCTCGTCGACGTCGCGGAGCGGGCCGGCATCTCGCCGCAGTACCTGTCGGAGATCGAGCGCGGCCGCAAGGAGCCCTCCAGCGAGATGATCGCCGCCGTCACCGGCGCGCTCGGCGTCGACCTGGCCGACCTGCTCATCGGCATCGCGAGCCGCGTCCGACAGGGCCGCGGCGCGGGTCCCGCGGTCGGCCGCAGGCCCTCGGGCCCCGTGCTCATGGCCGCCTGAGGACACCCGGGCGCACGGACCCGGGCGGGGCGCGGGCCCTGCGCCCCACGGCCCACGCCTCCGCGCACCGCGCCCCACGACCGCCAGGCACCCGCCCCGGTCCCCCGGGCCCCGCGCTCCCGCGCCCCCAGGCCCCGCGCCGCCGAACCCACGCCCCCAGCCCCACGCCGCCAAACTCGCGCCCCCAGCCCCACGCCGCCGGACTCGCGCCCCCAGCCCCACGCCGCCGGACTCGCGCCCCCAGCCCCACGCCGCCGGACTCGCGCCCCCGGGGCCCGGGCCCCGGGCCCCGGGCCCCGGGCCCGCCCTCAAGCCCGGCGGTCGAGGACGTGGTCCGCCAGTCCGTAGGCCACCGCGCCCGCCGCGTCGAACACGCGGTCCCGGTCGGTGTCGTGCCGCAGCTGCGCGACGTCGCGGCCGGTGTGCGCCGAGAGGATCTCCTCCAGCTGGGTGCGCACCCGCACGACCTCGTCGGCCTGGAGGATGAGGTCGGGGATGGTGCCGCGGCCCTGCGCCGCGGGCTGGTGCAGCACCACCCTGGTGTGGGGCAGCACGAAGCGCCGCCCGGCCTCGCCCGCGGCCAGCAGCACCGCGCCGGCCGCCACCGCCTGGCCGACGCACGTCGTCGTCACCGGCGCCTTGATGTAGCGCATGGTGTCGTACAGCGCGAGCATCGCGGACGGGTCGCCGCCCTCGCTGTTGATGTAGAGGCTGATCTCCCGGTCCGGGCTGTCCGCCTCCAGGTGCAGCAGCTGGGCGATCAGCGCGTTGGCCACGCCGGAGTCGATCGCGGTGCCGAGGTAGACGATCCTCTCCGACAGCAGGTGCGAGTAGACGTCCATGATCCGCTCGCCGTTGGTGCTGCGGGTGATCACGTTGGGGATGGTGTACGTGCTCATGCGCGAGCCCTCGCCTTCGGGCCGAGGCCCAGTTCGTGCGTGCGCACGGGCACGACCTGGCCGAGGCCGGTGACGACGTGGTCGATGAAGCCGTAGTCGAGCGCCTGCTCGGCGGTGAACCAGCGGTCGTGCAGGGAGTCGGCGAAGATCCGGTCGACCGGTTGGCCGGTGTCCTCCGCGATGAGCTTGAGCACGGTGTCCCGGGTGTGCCGCAGGTCGTCCGCCTGCACCTGCACCTCGACCGCCGACCCGCCGATGCCCGCCGAGCCCTGGTGCATCAGGATTCGGGCGTGGGGCAGGGCGAAGCGCTTGCCCGGCGTGCCCGCCGACAGCAGGAACTGCCCCGCGCTGCACGCCAACCCCAGCGCCAGCGTCGACACGTCGCACGGCACGAGCCGCATCACGTCGCGGATGGCCAGCATCGCGGGCACCGAGCCGCCCGGCGAGTGGATCCACAGCGCGATGTCCCGGTGGGGGTCCTCGCCCGCGAGGGACAGCATCTGGGTGGCGAGCACCGTCCCGTTGTCGTCGTCGAGCCCGCCGTCGAGGACCAGCACCCGCTGGCCGAGGAACCGTTCTCGCAGCCGGTGGTCGAACAGGGACTGCCTCTCGTTGTTCGTCATGCCCCGACCATGCCGACGACCCCGCGCCGGGCGCAGCCCGCGCTGCTGTGGGCAGATCAGCCCTCAGCAGGCCGGGCGGCTGCGGCCGTCGCCGCCGGGCCGGGTGGGCGACCGGGGTGGGGTCGGTTGCGCCGACCCCACCGGACCGGGTCAGAGCAGGTAGATCGAAGCGCAGCTGAAGATGTCGTTGGCGTTGACGATCCTCTCGGGCGGGAAGGTCGTCCTCGTGCTCAAGTCGCTGATCTCGAAGTGCGGCAGGACCACCAGGGACGGACCCGAGCAGGGGATGTACCAGCGCTCGTAGAGGGAGACCTGGTAGTCCGTGTTGTTGATCAGCGAGCTGATCGAGTTGTCGATCGTGCCCCCGGTGTCGTAAGAGCGCAGCGCGAAGCGGTCGTGGCCGATCGTGTAGGCGGGGTAGACGTGGCGGCCCCCGGTGTAGTTGGCGTGCTTGTAGACGCAGATGCTGTTCGCCGGGCACAGCGGGTTGTCCGCCGAAGCCGCCGGCGCGAAGCCGGTGAGCGCCGCTCCCGCCAGGGCGACCGCCGCGAGCAGGGTCTTCAACGAACGCGCTTTCACCATGGTGCCGCTCCAGGTCGGGGGGATCATGTGGACCAGCCGAGGTTAATGACGTTCATTCGCCTTTCGGTTGACCCGTCGGTGTGACGGGCGCACGACCGCCGCCGGCATTCCTTTCCCCTATCGGCGCCATGCGCTTCCCGGAAGGGACGCCACCCTCACCGCCGCCCGGCCGCCACCCGTTCCAGCTCCGGCACGACCTCGTGCGGCGTGGGCGCCGACTGCGCCTGCTCCCGCGCCTTCTCCGCACCCGCGGCGAACGACGGCTCCTCCAGCAGCCGCAGCAACTGCGCGCGCAGCTCCGCCGCGGTGAGCCGGTCGGGGTCCAGCACGAGGCACGCGCCCTGCTCGGCCAGCAGGTCGGCCAGCCCCGACTTGTCCCACAGGTTGCCCGGGAGCACCAGTTGCGGCACGCCGTGGGCCACGGCGTTGCCCATCGTGCCCGCGCCGCCGTGGTGGACGACCGCGGCGCAGGTGGGCAGCAGCGCGTCCAGGGGCACGAAGTCGTGCAGCCGGACGTTGTCGGGCCTCGCCGTCGGGGAGTGGAGCTGCCGGGCGGTCAACGTCGCCACCACCTCGACGTCCAGGTCCGCGACCGCCTCGAACAGGTGCTCGGCGGAGAACCGCTCCACGCCCCACAGGTCGCGCCGGGACAGGCCGAGGGTGACGCAGACCCGGCGCCGGGTCGGCGGCTCGGCCAGCCACGCCGGCACCACCGACCGGCCGTTGTAGGGCACGTGGCGCACCGGCAGGTAGTCCACGCCGGTCGGGAACCGCGTCCACGGCGGCAGCGGGTCGACGGTGCGCTGCCCGAGGACCAGCTCCTCGTCGAAGGCGAGGCCGAACCGCGCCAGCTTGGCGGACAGCCACTCCGCCACCGGGTCGGTCCCGCCGCCCAGCTCGGCGAAGCGGGCGCGCACCCGCGCGACGTGGTCGAGCCCGAACAGCACGCGGACCTGCGCCGCGCCGCTCGCGCGGGCGGCGATCGGGCCCAGGTAGGTCAACGCGTCCCAGACGACCAGGTCCGGCTGCCAGCTCCGGGCGAACCCGACCACGTCGTCGAGCGCGGTGTCGTGGGCCAACGGCTCCAGGCCCATCGAGCACCAGGTGGCGAGCACGCCCCGGGTGTAGTCCAGGTCCAGCACCTCCTCCCTCGTCTCGGTGATGTCGAACCGGGAGTCGAACAGGTTCTGCTCCTCGGGCCGCTGCCGCGCCCGGCGGCTCAGCTCCGCCAGGTCCAGCGCGTTCCCGACCGGGACGGCGGGCAGGCCGGCCTGGACGATCGCGTCGGTGAGGTCCGGCTGGGCCGCGACCCGGACGTCATGCCCCGCCGCGCGCAGCGCCCATGCCACCGGCACCAGGTTGTACAGGTGCGCGTTGGCCGCCAAGGTCGTGAACAGCACCTTCATCGAACTCTCCCAACCATCCCTCGATCGCGGACGCGGTGTCACCCGCCTGCTCCCGCACCATCGTGAAGTGATCACCGGGCACGTCGCGCACCACCGGCCAGCCCGGTCGCAGCCCCGCCGAGCCCTCGGGTCGCACGAACAGCACCGGCGCGGTGATCGCCGGCGGCCGGTGCCCGTCGAGCAGCCGCAGGTACTTGCCCATCGCCGACAACCGGGCCCCGGTGAACGGGCCGAACAGCGGTTCCCGCGCCAGCAGCTCGTGCAGCAGCCCGTCGAGGAGCCCTTCGGCGCCGGTGAGGTGCGTGTCGAGCAGCACGACCCCGGCGGCCGGTGCCGCCCGCCGCTCCAGCGCCGCCGCGGTCGCCAGGGCGAGCAGCCCGCCCCACGAGTAGCCCACCAGCACCTGGCCGCCCGGGTCGCCCTGGCGCAGGGCCACCTCGGTGAGCACGTCGCCCAGGACCTCCGGCGACGCCGGGAGCGGCTCGTGCTCGGCGAAACCGGGCGGTGGCACGGCGTGCGCGTCGCGGACCCCGTGCCAGTGCCGGGCCAGGCGGGCGTACTGCTGGACACCGCCCATCACCATCGGGGACGGGAAGCACAGCAGGCCGAGCCGCCCCGGTCCGGCGGCCAGCCGCACCGCCTCCGGCGGCCGGGGCAGCTCCGCGGCCGAGGCGAACACGGGTCGCAGGCCGCCGGCCGCCTTGAGCAGCTCCATCCCCTCGGGCACCCGCCCGTCGGCCACGGCCCGGCGGAACAGCTCGCTCAGCGCGTCCGCCGCCTCGGGCCCGCGCAGGTCGAGCTCGTCGAGCAGGAGGCGGGCGAGCCCGGCCGGGGTGCGCCGGTCGAACACCGCGCTGACCGGCAGCCGCAGGCCGGTGGCCGCGTTGAGGCCGTTGCGCAGCTCCACCGCGGTCAGCGAGTCGAAGCCGACCTGGAGGAAGGGGCGCTCCGGGTCCACCGCCGCGGGGTCGGCGTGGCCGAGCGCCGCGGCGGCCTGACCGCGCACCAGCTCGACCAGCGCCTCCTCCCGGTCGGGGGCCGCCATCGCGGCCAACCGCCGCCGCAGCCCGTCCACGTCGGACCGCGCCGCCCGGCTCGCCTTGCGGCGGACCCGCGCCCGCGCCGCCGGCCGGGCCGGGACCACCGCCGGCAGCCCGGTGGCCAGCGCGGCGTCGAACAGCGCCAGCCCTTCCGCCGCGGACAGGCCGGTGACCCCGTCCCGGGCCAGCCGCGCGGTGTCCGCGGTGGCGGTCATGCCGCTGCGATCCGCCCACAGGCCCCAGGCCATCGACACCGCGGTGAGCCCCTGAGCCTGCCGGTGCGCCGCGAGGGCGTCGAGGTAGGCGTTGGCCGCCGCGTAGCCGCCCTGGCCCGCGGAGCCGAGGACGCCCGCGGAGGAGGAGAACAGCACGAACGCGGCCAGGTCCAGGTGGCGGGTGAGCTCGTGCAGGTGCCACGCCGCGCCGGCCTTCGGCCGCCACACCGCGTCCAGCCGCTCCGGGGTCAGCGATTCGACCACGCCGTCGTCGAGCACCCCGGCCGCGTGCACGACCGCGGTCAGCGGGCGGTCGGCGGGGATGCGGTCGAGCAGCCGCGCCAGCTCGTCCCGGTCGCCGACGTCGCAGACGACCACCTCCACGTCCGCGCCGTCGATCGGGTCGAGCGGCGGGTGGTCGGCGCGGCGCGCGGTCAGCAGCAGGTGCCGCACGCCGTGCGCGGTCGCCAGGTGCCGCGCGACCAGGCGGCCGAGGGTGCCGGTGCCGCCGGTGACCAGCACGGTGCCGTCCGGGTCGAGCGGCGGCGTCGTGGTCAGCACGATCTTGCCCACGTGCCGGGCCTGCGCCATGAACCGGAACGCCTCCCCGGCCCGGCGCAGGTCCCACCGACTGGTGGGCAGCTGCCGCAGCCGGCCGCCGGCGAACAGCTCCAGCACCTCCGCCAGCATCCGCTCGATCAGCTCCGGCCCGGCTTCGTCCAGGTCGAACGCCCGGTAGGTGATGTCCGGGAAGTCGGTCGGGTCGCGCAGGTCGGTCTTGCCCATCTCCAGGAACCGGCCGCCGGGGCGCAGCAGCCACAGCGAGGCGTCGGTGAACTCCTTCGCCAGCGAGTTCAGCACGACGTCGACGGGGCCGAACCGGGTGGCGAAGCCCAGGTCCCGGGACGAGGCGATGCGCTCGTCCGGCAGTCCCAGCGCGCGCAGGGCGTCCCACTTGCCCTCGCTCGCCGTGGCGTGCACCTCCGCGCCCAGGTGCTGGGCCACCAGCACCGCGGCCATGCCCACGCCGCCGGCCGCGGCGTGCACCAGCACCGACTGCCCAGGTCCGACGGGGGCCAGCTCGGTCAGCGCGTAGTAGGCGGTGAGGAAGGCGACCGGGGTGGCGGCGGCCTGGACGTGCGTCCACCCGGGCGGGATCCGCGCCAGCAACTGCTCCCCGGTGACCGCGACCGGGCCGAACGCGCCGGCGAACAGGCCCGTCACCGGGTCGCCCGGCGCGAAGCGGGTCACCCCCGCCCCGACCTCGACGACCAGGCCCGCGGCCTCCGCGCCGATCGCCCGCTCGCCCTCGGGCACCACGCCCAGCGCGACCAGGACGTCCCGGAAGTTCACCCCGGCCGCCCGGACCGCGACCCGGACCTCGTGCGCGGCCAACGGCCGGTCGGCCTCGGGCGCGGCGGCGAACGCCAGGTCCTCCAGGGCGCCCGCGCCGCGGTGCAGCCGCCAGGAGCCGGTGGGCGGCGGGTCGTCGACGTGCCGGGTCAACCGGGGCGCCAGCAGGTCGCCGCCGCGGACCGCGAGCTGCGCCTCACCGCCGCCGAGGGCCGCGGCGACCGCGTGCGCGGGCAGGTCGCCGTCCAGGTCCACCAACCCGAACCGGTCCGGGTGCTCCGCCTGCGCGGACCGGACCAGGCCCCAGACCGGGGCCCGGGCCAGGTCGGTCACGTCCTCGCCGGGCCGGGTCGACACCGCGCCCCTGGTGACGAGCACCAGCCGCGCGCCGGTGTCCCGGGCCAACCAGTCCCGCAGCAGCCCGAGCGCGTCGGCGGTGTCGGCGAAGTCCTCGGTGAACACCACCTCGGCCGCGGGGCCCCCGGCCCGCGCGGGGACCCAGTCGAGCCGGTGCAGCACGTCCGGCCGCACGACCGCGGGGGCTCGGAACGACAGGGACTCCACCGAGGCGACCGGCGCGCCGGTGGTGTCGGCCAGCTCCACCGCGAAGGCGTCGGGGCCCGCGGGTGTCAGCCGCACCCGCAGCGCCGACGCGCCGGAGGCGTGCAGGGACACCCCGGACCACTCGAACGGCAGGGACGTGCCGCCGGCGGCGTGGCCCAGCACGTGCAGGGCGGCGTCCAGGGCCGCCGGGTGCAGGCCGTACCGGTCGGCGTCCCGGACCACCGCGGGCAGGCGCACCTCGGCGAACAGCTCGTCGCCGCGCCGCCAGGCCGCGGTCACGCCGCGGAACGCGGCGCCGTAGGCCAGGCCGGCCCCGGCCAGCCGCGCGTAGACCTCGTCCGGGTCCAGCGCGACCGCGCCGGCCGGCGGCCAGTGGGCCAGGTCGAAGGCCGGCGGCCGGTCCGGCCGCACCACGCCGGTGGCGTGCCGCGTCCAGGGGTCCGCGTCGGACCGCCGGGCGTGCACGGTCACCGGCCGCGCCCCGGACTCGTCCGGCGCGCCCGCGGCGACCTGCACCAGCACCCCGTCCTGGGCGGGCAGGACCAGGGGCGCGGTCAGGGTCAGCCCGTCGAGCGCGCCGCAGCCCAGCTGGTCGCCCACGTGCCGGGCCAGCTCGACGAAACCCGTGCCGGGGAACAGGACCTCGCCGGACACCACGTGGTCGGCCAGCCAGGGCTGGGTGCCCGGCGACAGCAGGCCGGCGCACACCAGGCCGTCCGAGTCCGCCAGCGGCACGGCCGCGCCGAGCAGGGGGTGGTCCGCGCCGCTCAGGCCCGCCGACCGCACGTCGGCCGACCGGGCGCCGTCCGGCCAGTACCGCTCGCGCTGGAAGGCGTAGGTGGGCAGGTCGACCGACCGCGCCCCGGCGGGGAAGGACCACTCCACGTCGACCCCGTGCACGTGCGCCTCGGCCAGCGAGGTCAGGAACCGCCTCAGGTCGCCCTCGTCGCGGCGCAGCGACCCGATCGCGACCCCACCGAGGTCCTCGACGTTCGCGGTGAGCACCGGGTGCGGGCCGCACTCGACGAACACCGCGTGGCCGGCGTCGAGCGCGGACCGGACGGCGCCCTCGAAGTCGACCGGCTCACGGGCGTTGCGGAACCAGTACCCCGCGTCCATGGTCGCGGTGTCGAGGAGCGTCCCGGTGACCGTCGAGTACAGGGGTGTCGACCCGGCCCGCGGGGACACGTCCGCCAGGTCGGCCGGCAGGCGGTCCCGGAGGCGCTCCACCTGCGGCGAGTGGGACGCGATCGTGTCCGGCACGACCCGGGTCCGCACGTCAGCGGCGGCGCACTCCTCAGCGAACTCCGACAGCGCGGCCAGGTCGCCCGCCACGGTCGAGGACCCGGGCCCGTTGCGCCCGGCCACCGACAGCCGGCCGTCCCACCGGTCCAGCAGGGGCGCGACCCGGTCGGCCGACAGGGCCACCGCGAGCACGGCCCCCTCCCCCGCCAGGGTCTCCGCGAACAGCCTGCTGCGCGTCACCACGACCTTCGCCGCGTCGGCCAGGGACAGCGCGCCCGCGACGCAGGCCGCCGCGACCTCGCCCTGCGAGTGGCCGATCACCGCGGCGGGCCGCACGCCGTGGGCCTGCCAGAGGCGCGCCAGGGACACCATGACCGCGAACAGGGCGGGCTGCACCACGTCGACCCGGTCCAGCGGCCGGCCCTCGCGCAGCACGGCGAGCACGTCCACGTCGGACACGGCCCGGATGGCGGCCGAGCACTCCGCCAGCCGCTCGGCGAACACCGGCGAGGACTCCAGCAGCCCGGTCGCCATCGACATCCACTGCGCCCCCTGCCCGGGGAACACGAAGACCACCCCCGGCTCCGGCGCGGCCACGCCCGTCACCGCGCCCAGGTGCGCCAGCAGCTCGTCCCGGCTCGCGCCGACCGCCACCGCCCGGTGCGCCATCGCCGACCGGCCGGCCGCCAGGCTGAACCCGATGTCGGCGGGCGAGAGGTCGGGCCTGGCCAGCACGTGCGCCCGCAGCCGCTCCACCTGGGCTTCGAGCGCCGGCGCGCTGTGGGCGGAGACCACCCACGGCACCAGGGCCCCCTCCGGATCCCGCTCGTCGGCCTCCTCGGCGGGCGCCTGCTCCAGCACGAGGTGGGCGTTGGTGCCGCTGATCCCGAACGAGGACACCGCGGCCCGCCTGGGCCTGCCGTCGACCCGCCACTCCTCGGCCTCGACGAGCAGCCGCAGGTCGGCCACCTCCGGCAGCGGGGTGTCGACGTGCAGGGTCCTGGGCAGCACGCCGTTGCGGAGCGCCTGGACGACCTTGATGACGCCGGCGACGCCCGCCGCCGCCTGGGCGTGCCCGATGTTGGACTTGACCGTGCCGACGCGGACCGGCCCGTAGACCGCCGACAGCGCCCGCGCCTCGATCTGGTCGCCGAGCCGGGTGCCGGTGCCGTGCGCCTCCACCACGTCCACTTCGGACGGTTCGACGCCCGCGTTCGCCAGCGCCTGCCGGATCACCCGCTGCTGCGCCGGGCCGCTCGGCGCGGTCAGCCCGTTGGACGCCCCGTCCTGGTTGACCGCCGAGCCGCGCACCACCGCCAGCACGCGGTGGCCGTTGCGGCGGGCGTCGGAGAGGCGTTCGAGCAGCACCAGGCCGAGCCCGTCGGCCACGCCGAAGCCGTCGGCGCCCGCCGAGAACGCCTTGCAGCGCCCGTCCGCCGAGAGCGCGCCCTGCTTGCCGAACTCGGTGAAGACGTCCGGGGTGGCCGAGACGGTGACGCCGCCCGCGACGGCCAGCGAGCACTCGCCCTGGCGCAGCGCCTGGCACGCCAGGTGGATCGCCACGAGCGACGACGAGCAGGCCGTGTCGACGGTCATCGCCGGGCCCTCCAGCCCGAAGGTGTAGGCGGGCCTGCCCGAGGCGACGCTGTTCATGGTGCCGGTGACCAGGTGGCCCTCCACCGCGTCGCGGGCGTCGCCCAGGGTCTGGGCGTAGCCGTTGTGGATGGCGCCGACGTAGACGCCGACCGGTTCGCCGCGCAGCGACGCGGGCACGATCCCGGCCCGCTCGAACACCTCCCACGTCCCCTCCAGCAGCAGCCGCTGCTGCGGGTCCATGGCCAGGGCCTCCCTCGGCGAGATGCCGAAGAAGCCCGCGTCGAAGTCGGCGGCGTCGTACCGGAACCCTCCGCCGCTCGGGCCCAGGTCCCCGGTGTCCCAGCCGCGGTCGGTCGGGAAGCCCGCGATGGCGTCGCCGCCCGCCGCGACCAGGTCCCACAGGTCCTCGGGCGAGTCGACCCCGCCGGGCAGCCGGCAGCTCATCGCCACCACGGCGATCGGCTCGTCGGCGTGCGCCGCCCGCGGGACCGGCGCCACCTCCTCCGGCGCGCCCCCGGACGCCGCGCCGAGCAGTTCCCGGTGCAGCAGGGCGGCCAGCGCCTCGGGCGTCGGGTGGTCGAACACCAGCGTGGACGGCAGCCGGAGGCCGGTGGCGGCCCCCAGCCGGTTGCGCAGCTCGACCGAGGTGAGCGAGTCGAACCCCAGGTCCCGGAACGCCCGGCCGCGGTCGACCTCGGCCGTCGAGCCGAAGCCCAGCACCGTCGCCACGTGGCCGCGCACCAGGTCGAGCAGCGCGGGTTCCGACAGGTCCGCCGGCGTCGCGGCGGCGTCCTCGACCGCGCGCCGGGTCCGGCCGCGCGCCAGGCGGCGCAGCAGCGGCGCGTCCGAGCGCAACGCGGCCAGGTCGAACCGGACCGGCGCCAGCACCGCCTCGCCCGCGCCGAGCGCGGCGTCGAACAGCGCCAGCCCCTCCTCGTCGGACAGGGCCGCGATGCCGGACCCGACCACGCGCGCCCGGTCCCGCTCGTCCAGCCTGCCCGCCATGCCGCCGGAGCTGCCCCAGTACCCCCACGCCAGCGAGACGGCGGGCAGGCCGCGTGCCCGGCGGTGCTGGGCGAGGGCGTCGAGGAACGCGTTGGCCGCCGCGTAGTTGGCCTGGCCCGGCCCGCCGAGCACGCCCGCCGCCGACGAGAACAGCACGAACGCCGAGAGGTCGCCGGTCAGCTCGTGCAGGTGCCAGGCGGCGTCCAGCTTGGGCCGCAGCACCTCGTCGAGCCGGTCGGGCGTCAACGCGGCCACGGTCGCGTCGGCGAGCACACCGGCCGCGTGCACCACCGCGGTCAGCGGGCGGGGCAGCGCGGCCAGCAGGTCCGCGACGGCCGCGCGGTCGGCGAGGTCGCAGGCCACCGCGGTGACCTCCGCGCCGAGGGCCTCCAGCTCCGCGCACAGCTCGGGCGCACCGCCCCGGCGGCTCGCCAGGACCAGGTGCCGCACGCCGTGCCGGGTCACCAGGTGCCGGGCGAGCAGGCCGCCCAGCGCGCCCGTGCCGCCGGTGACCAGCACCGCGCCGTCCGGGTCGAGCGGCTCGGGGAAGGTCAGCACGACCTTGCCGACGTGGCGGGCCTGCGCGAGGAACCGGAACGCCTGCTCGGCCTGGTCCACGGGCCACGTGGTCACCGGCGGCAGGCTGAGCGCGCCCCGCCCGAACAGGTCGACGACCTCGTGGAGCATCTCGCCGAGCCGGTCGGCGCCCGCCTCGAACAGGTCGAACGCGCGGTAGAGCAGCCCGGGGTGGTCGTCGGGGTCGCGGACGTCCGTCTTGCCCATCTCCAGGAACCGGCCGCCGGGTCCCACCAGCCGCAGCGACGCGTCGACGAACTCGCGGGCCAGCGAGTTCAGCACGACGTCGACGCGGGGGAACTTCTCCGCGAATTCCAGGTCCCGCGACGAGGCGAAGTGGTCGTCGTCCAGGCCGGACGCCTCCTGCTTGCCCGCGCTCGCGGTGCCGAACACCTCGCCGCCGAGGTGCCGGACCAGCTGCACCGCGGCCGTGCCGACGCCGCCCGCCGCCGCGTGCACGAGGACCCGCTCCCCCGGCCGCACGTCGGCGAGGTCGCGCAACCCGTAGTAGGCGGTCAGGAACACCACCGGCACCGCGGCGGCCTGCGCCGCGGTCCACCCGGCCGGGATCGGCGCCAGCAGCCGCTGGTCGATCACGGCGAGCGGCCCGAACGCGTGGCGGAACAGGCCGAACACCCGGTCGCCCGGCCGGAAGCGGGTCACGCCCGGACCGACCTCGCGCACCACCCCGGCGCCCTCGCCGCCCAGCGCGACCTCCCCCGGGTACACGTCGAGCGCCATCAGCACGTCGCGGAAGTTCAGGCCCGCGGCCAGCACCCCGACCCGCACCTCGCCGGGGCCGAGCGGCCGCTCGGCCTCCGGGGCGGGGACGCGGGTCAGGCTCTCCAGGGTCCCCTTCGCGGCCACGTCCAGCCGCCACGCGCCCGCCGCGAACCGGGTGAGCCTGGGCGCGTGCCCGATCCCGGCGCGGACCGCCAACTGGGGCTCGCCGGAGCCGAGCAGCTCCGGCAGGACCCGCGTGGACTCCGGGTCGTCGTCCACGTCCACCAGCAGGAACCGGCCCGGGTGCTCGTTCTGCGCGGACCTCAGCAGGCCCCACACCGGCGCGCCCGCCAGGTCCGGCACGTCCTCGTCCCCGACGGCCAGGGCGCCCCCGGTGACGAGCGCCAACCGCTCCGGCCGCTCCTCGGCTAGCCACCGCCGCACCTGGTCCAGCGCCCACCGGGCCGCCTGCCTGCCGCCCTCGGGCAGCGCGGGGCCGGCGTCGCGGGTCATCAGCACGACGTCGGTCGCCGGCGGTCCCGGCGGCACGGTGACCCACTCGACCCGGAACAGGCTGTCCCGCCGGGGGTCCACCGAGGCGGGCCGCAGCGCCAGCGACCCGATCGACGCCACCGGCAGCCCGGTGGCGTCGGTGATCCGGAGCGACACGGCGTCGGGTCCCGCCGGGGTGATCCGGACCCGGAGCGCCGA
Source organism: Saccharothrix xinjiangensis (assembly GCF_039527585.1). Classification (NCBI taxonomy): domain Bacteria; kingdom Bacillati; phylum Actinomycetota; class Actinomycetes; order Pseudonocardiales; family Pseudonocardiaceae; genus Saccharothrix; species Saccharothrix xinjiangensis. The sequence continues at coordinate 187,197 of NZ_BAAAKE010000017.1, forward strand.
CGCGCCGGTGGCGCGCAGGGTCACGTCCTGCCAGGCGAACGGGAGCCGCGCGAGACCGGTGTCACCCAGCGGGCCCAACCCGGTGGCGTGCAGCGCCGCGTCGAGCAGCGCCGGGAGGTGGGCGTCCCGGGGCGGCAGCGAGACCTCGGCGAACACCTCGTCGTCGCGCCGCCAGGCCGCCCGCAGACCGCGGAACGCGGGCCCGTAGCGGAGCCCGGCGAGCGCGAGCCGCTCGTAGTGCTCGTCCACGTCGAGGGCGACCGCGCCGGCCGGGGGCCACTCGACCTCCGGGGAGGGGGCGGGCGCTTCGTCGGACAGCGCCCCGGTGGCGTTGTGGACCCACTCGCCTGCCTCGCGGGAGTGGATGTTCAGCGTTCCCCGCCCGTCCAGCCGCAACTGCACCTCGACCTCGCCGGTGGCGGGCAGCACCACGGGCGCGTGCATAACGAGTTCGGCCACCCGGCCGCGGCCGGCCCGGTCGCAGGCCCGAGCCGCCAGCTCCAGCAGCGCCGTGCCCGGCACGAGCACCGACCCGAGCACGTCGTGGTCGGCCAGCCACGGGTGCGTCCGCAGCGACAGCTTCCTGGTCAGCAGCAGGCCGTCGCCCCCGGCGAGGTCGACCGCGACCACGTCCTCGGTGTCGGGCGGCGCGTCGAGCCAGTACCGCTTCCGCTGGAACGCGTAGGTGGGCAGGTCCACCACGCGCGCCCCGGCGCCCGCGAAGAACCCGTCCCAGTCGACCGGGACGCCGCGCACGTGCAGCCGGGCCACGGCGGTGACGAGCGAGCGCGGTTCGGGGTGGTCCCGGCGCAGGGCCGGGACGAAGGCGGTGGCCGGGGTGGCGCCGGGGTCTCCCGCGCAGTCCTCGCCCATGGCCGACAGCACCCCGTCGGGGCCGAGTTCCAGGAAGGACCGGGCGCCCAGGTCGAGCAGGGCCCGCACGCCGTCGGCGAACCGCACCGGCTCGCGGACCTGGCGCACCCAGAACCCCGGGTCGGCGACGTCGCCGGACAGCACGCGGAGTTCCGGCTCCCGGAAGGTCAGGCGCTCGACGACGCGGCGGAACTCCCCGAGCATCGGCTCCATGCGCGCCGAGTGGAACGCGTGGCTCACCCGCAGCCGCTTCCCGCCACCGAAGCGCCCGGCCAGCGCCGGCACGGCGTCCTCGTCGCCGGACAGCACGACCGAGGACGGGCCGTTGACCGCGGCGAGGTCGACGCCCGGACCCAGCAGCGGCCGGACCTCCTCCTCCGTGGCCCGGACCGCCACCATCGCCCCGCCCTCCGGCAACTCCTGCATGAGGCGGCCCCGCGCGGACACCAGCGCGCAGGCGTCGGCCAGCGACAGCGCGCCCGCGACGTGCGCCGCGGCGACGTCGCCGATCGAGTGCCCCAGCACCGCGTCCGGGCGCAGCCCCCAGGACTCGACCAGCCGGAACAGGGAGACCTGGAGCGCGAACAGGGCGGGCTGGGCGTGCCCGGTCCGCGCCAGCGACGCGGCGTCGGTCCGGAGCGCGAGGCGGGCGTCGATCTCGTCCCACGCGCGGGCGAACACGGGGTAGGTCGCGTGCAGCTCCCGGCCCATCCCCTCCCGCTGCGAACCCTGCCCGGAGAACAGGAACGCGACGGGACCGGGTTCCGCTGCCGTGGCGCCCTCGACCCGGCCGAGGGCGTCGACCAACCCGGACAGGTCGTCCGCGACCACGAAGGCCCGCTCGCCGAGCGCCGCGCGGCTCGCGAGGGTGCGGCCCACGTCCAGCAGGTCGGTGTCGGGGGCGGTGAAGGCGGTGGTGAAAACGGAGGCCGTGGCGGCGGAGGCAGGGTCCGTGGCGGCGGCCGGGTCCGTCGCGGCGGAGGTGGCGCCGGCCGTGTCCGTGGCGGCGGCCGGGTCCGTCGCGGTCAGGTGGGCCGCGAGCCGTTCCGCCTGGGCCCGCAGCGCCTCGGCGCTGTGCGCCGACAACAGGCAGGGCACCGGCCCGGCGGCGGGCGCCCGGTCGGGTTCCTCCACGGGTGGGGCCTGTTCCAGCACCGCGTGCGCGTTGGTGCCGCTGGCGCCGAAGGACGACACCGCGGCCCGCCGGACCGGGCTGCGCCACGGGCGCTGCGCGGTCAGCAGCTCGACCGCGCCCAGCGACCAGTCGACCTGCGGCGACGGCCGGTCGACGTGCAGGCTCGCGGGCATCACGCCGTGGCTCATCGCCAGCACCGCCTTGACCACGCCGGCCACCCCGGCGGCGGCCTGGGTGTGCCCGATGTTGGACTTGACCGTGCCCAGCCACAGCGGTTCGGCGCGGTCCTGCCCGTAGGTCGCGAGCAGGGCGTGCGCCTCGACGGGGTCGCCCAGGGTGGTGCCGGTCCCGTGCGCCTCGACCAGGTCGACGTCGGCGGGCGCGAGCCGCGCGTCGGCCAGGGCCTGCCGGATCACGCGTTGCTGCGCGGGGCCGCTGGGCGCGGTCAGGCGGCTGCTCGCGCCGTCCTGGTTCACCGCGGTGCCCCGCACCAGGCCGAGCACCCGGTGGCCGTTGCGCCGGGCGTCCGCCAGCCGTTCGAGCACCAGCACGCCGACGCCCTCGGAGAAGCCGGTGCCGTCCGCGGCGGCGGCGAACGCCTTGCACCTGCCGTCCGGGGCCAGCCCGCCCTGCCTGCTGAAGTCGAGGTAGGTGACCGGCGTGGACATCACCGTCACCCCGCCGGCCAGGGCGAGCGAGGACTCGCCGCGCCGGAGCGACTGGCACGCCAGGTGCAGCGCCACCAGCGACGACGAGCACGCGGTGTCCACCGTGACCGCCGGGCCCTCCAGTCCGAAGGTGTACGACACCCTGCCGGACACGACGCTGGGCGCGCTGCCGAGGCTGAGCTGGCCCTCGAACCCGGCGGGCACGCGGTGCAGCCTGGTCGCGTAGTCCTGGTACATCACGCCGTTGAACACGCCGGTCCGGCTGCCGCGCAGCGAGAGCGGGTCGATGCCGGCGTGCTCGAACGCCTCCCAGGTGGTCTCCAGCACCAGCCGCTGCTGCGGGTCCATCGCCAGCGCCTCCCGCGGCGACACGCCGAACAGGCCCGGGTCGAACAGGGCGGCGTCGTGCAGGAACCCGCCGTGGCGCGTGTGGCTCGTGCCGGGGCGGTCGGAGCCGGGGTCGTGCAGGGCGTCCACGTCCCAGCCCCGGTCGGCGGGGAACTCCGAGATGGCGTCCACGCCACCGGAGACCAGCCGCCACAGGTCGGCCGGGCCGGTCACCCCGCCGGGCAACCGGCAGCCCATGCCCACGATCGCGATCGGCTCGCTCCCCGCCGACTGGGCCTCGCGCAGCCGCTCACGGGTCTGCTGGAGGTCGGCGACGACCCGCTTGAGGTAGTCGCGCAGCTTCTGCTCGTTGTCCACGGCCGGCTCCTCAGAGAATGCCCAGGTCGTTGTCCACCAGCTGGAACAGCTCGTCGTCGGTCGCCGCGTCGAGCCGCGCCGCGTCGAGCCGCACGGCGGCGGGCGGCGCGGGGTGCGGGTCGCCGCCGAGCTCCACCAGGAGCGACCGCAGGCGGTCCGCCACCGCGAGCCGCGCGTTCCCGGCCAGTTCCCGCACCCTGGCCTCCACCCGGTCCAGCTCGTCGGTCGGCGACCCCGTCCCGCCCAGCAGCTCGCCGCGCAGGCGTTCGGCCAGCGCCACCGGGGTCGGGTGGTCGAACAGCAGCGTGGAGGGCAGCCGGACACCGGTCGCGGTCGCCAGCCTGTTGCGCAGCTCGACCGCGGTGAGCGAGTCGAAGCCCGCGTCCAGGAACCCGCGGGTGGTCTCGACCGTGTCCGGCCCGGGGTGACCGAGCACCGCGGCGGCGTGCTCCCGCACCAGGCCGAGCACCACGCGGCGCTGGTCGGCCTCGGGCAGCGCGGCCAGCCGGACGCCGAGCCCCGCCTCCACCCGGACCGGCGCCCTGGCGACCACCAGTCCCCGCAGCAGCGCGGGCACCTCCTCGACCCCGGTCACGTCCAGCCGGACCGGCACCAGCACCGGCTCGTCGGCGGCGCACGCGGCGTCGAACAGCGCGAGCCCCTGCGCCCGGGACAGCGGTCGCACGCCCCACCTGGCCATCCGCGCCACGTCGGTGTCGCCGAGCCCGCCGGTCAGCCCGCTGCGCTGCTCCCACAGGCCCCACGCGAGCGACACCGCGGGCAGCCCGGCCGCCCTGCGGTGCCGGGCCAGCGCGTCCAGGGCGGCGTTCGCCGCCGCGTAGTTGCCCTGCCCGGGGGTGCCGAACACCCCGGCCGCGGACGAGAACAGCACGAACCGCGACAGGTCCCCGGTCAGCTCGTGCAGGTGCCACGCCGCGTCCACCTTCGGCGCCAGCACGGCGTCGACCTGCTCCGGGGTCAGGGACTCGACGATCCCGTCCGCCACGGCCCCCGCCGCGTGCACCACGCCGCGCAGCGGGAAGCCGGCGGGCACGAGGTCGAGGGCGCGGGCGAGCGCGTCCCGGTCGGACACGTCGCACGCGGCCGCGGTGACCAGCGCGCCGGCGGCCTCCAGGTCCGCCACCAGCTCGGGGTCGTGGCCCCGGCGGCTGACCAGGAGCAGGCTGCGGACGCCGTGCTCGGCCACGAGGTGCCGGGCCACCGCGCCGCCGAGCACCCCCGTGCCGCCGGTGACCAGGACCGTGCCCGAGGGGTCCCAGACCGGGGCCTCGCGCGGTCCGGTCACCCGGGCCAGGCGGGGCACGCGGACGGTTCCACCGCGGACCTCGCACTCCGCCTCGCCCGCCGCCAGCACACCCAGGACCGCGTCCACCGGCAGGTCCGCGTCGTGCAGGTCGACCAGGGCGAACCGGTCCGGGTTCTCCGAGCGGGCCGACCGCACCAGGCCGCACACCGCGGCCCGGGCGGGGTCCGGGCCACCGGCCACGACCACCAGCCGCGAGCGGGCGAACCGGCTGTCGTCCAGCCACCGCCGCAGCACCGCCAGGGCGCCGGTCACGGCGTCCCGCGCGGTCGCCCCGGCGTGCCCGACCGCCAGGAAGACCGTCCCGGGCGCCCCGTCGTGGAGTTCGGCCAGGTCGGTGACCACCGCGTGCGCGCCCTCGGGGTCCCGTGGCGGGACCTCGACCCAGTCGACGCGGAACAGGGAGTCGTGCGCCGCGGACGCGCGCAGCGCCAGCCCGTCGACCCGCGCGACCGGCCGGTCGTCCTGATCGGTCAGCCGTACCGAGAGGACGTCGCCGTGACCCGAGATCCGGACGCGCAGCGCGGTCGGCCCCGGCCGGAACAGCGCCACCCCGCCCCACGAGAACGGCAGCGCGGGCTCGGCCCGGCCGGTGGCCGCGACGTGCAGGGCCGCGTCCAGCAGGGCCGGGTGCAGCCGGAACCGGCGCGCACCCGGGCGGAGCCGTTCGGGCAGCGACACCTCGGCGCACAGGTCACCACCGACCCGGAACGCCGCCGTCACGCCTCGGAACGCGGGCCCGTAGCGGTAGCCGAGCGCGTCCAGCTCCCGGTACAGGCCGGGCACGTCGAGCGGTTCGGCGCCCTCCGGCGGCCACGGCGCGGGCTCGTCCTCGGGCACCCGCTCGGCGGTGAGGACGCCGGACGCGTGCCGGGTCCACGGCTCTCCGCCCGCCGCCCGGGAGTGGACGCGGACCGCGCGGAGGCCGGACCGGTCGGGCGCGTCGACCGCGACCTGCACGGTGGTGGCGTCCCGCACGGTCAGCGGGGCCTCCAGCGTCAGCTCCGCCACCCCCGGGCAGCCGACGTGGTCACCCGCCCACAGCACGAGGTCGAGGAACGCCGTGCCGGGCAGCAGCACCGCGTCACCGACCGCGTGGTCCGCCAGCCAGGGCTCCCGGTCCGGGGAGAGCCGACCGGTGAACACCGTCGTGCCCGAGTCCGCCAGCGTGGTCGCGGTGCTGATGAAGGGGTGGCCGTCCAGGGTCGCGCCGGTGTCGTCGGCGTCGAGCCAGTAGCGCTGCCGCTGGAAGGGGTAGGTGGGCAGGTCGACGAGCCGGCCGCCGTCGAGCAGGGGCGTCCAGTCGACTTCGACGCCGTGGACGTGCGCTTCGGCCAACGA